>NZ_CP018022.1:0-600000 GCF_001886495.1 Spiroplasma sp. NBRC 100390
ATGAACACAAAAGAATTATGAAGTGAGGTTAAAGAAATTCTATCCCGCGATGAATCAGTTTCCCCAGAAATTTATAATTATTATATTAGTGATACTAATCTATATACCGTATCTGATAATAATTGCTTAATTACAACAAAATCAGAAATTGCAATTGGAGTTTTTGAAGCAGGATTAAATGATAAAATTAAAAATATCTTAAAAAAATTAACTGGAATTGAATATAACATTTCTTTTGAATTAGAAAAGAATATTAACAAACAAGCATCTGTTATTAATAATATTGATACCTTAAAGGAAAATAATAATAGTACTTATTATGAAAATTATACCTTTGAAAACTTTGTTCGTGGTGATTCTAATCGTGAAGCAATGCAAGCAGCACTAGCTGTTGCGTTAGATTTGGGAAAAAAATGAAACCCTCTATTTATTTATGGTGATTCTGGATTGGGAAAAACACATTTATTACATGCAATTGAAAATAAAGTAAATGAAATTTATAAAACAAATACTAAGGTTAAATATTTAAAAGCTGATGAATTTGGAAAAATTGCAATGGATATTTTAAATCAAGGTCACGAAATTATAGAAGCTTTTAAAACATCATATGATATTTATGATTGTTTACTAATTGATGACATTCAATTATTAGCAAAACGAAATAAAACAAATGAATTATTTTTTCATATTTTTAACTCATATATTGAAAAAAACAAACAAATTGTTATTACTTCAGATAAATATCCTGATGATCTTGGCGGTTTTGAGGCTAGAATTATTTCTCGTTTTTCATATGGCTTAAGTATTGGTTTAGATTCACCTGATTTTGAAACTGCTCTTAAAATACTAGAACAAAAATTAAAATATCAAAATAACTTAGCATTGTTTTCTGAAGAATCATTAGAATTTATTGCCTTAAATTTTAATAGTGATGTTCGAAAATTGGAAGGGGCAATTAAACGTTTATTATTTTTAGCAGTTATGAATAAAAAACCAGATGAAATTATTACATTAGTTGATGTTGAAAAAGCCTTTAAAAATGCTCCTTTGCAAAATAATGAAAAGATTACCCCAAAAAAAATTAAACAAATTGTTGCTGACAACTATAATATTACTGTTAAAGCAATGATGAGTAAATCTCGAGTTAGCAACGTAATGCAAGCTCGGCAATTAGCAATGTATTTTTGCCGAACATTATTAGATGATCCTTTTACAAGAATTGGAACTGAATTTGGGGGAAAAGACCATACAACAGTAATGAATAGTGTAAAAAAAGTTGAATCTCAAATTGCAACAAATAAAGAATTTAAACATTTAGTAAATACGATTCGTAAGAAAATTGAAGGAAAATAACACAATGTTTTCCACCGCTTTTTTCCCAGAAAAAATTATATTATTCAAAATTTTGTAAAGTTTTCCACATTTTCTACATTATAATAATAATAAATAAAAAACAATTTTTAACAATAGTATATAATTTAAGTATACTATATGTTTAGTAAGGAGTAACAAAATGATTGTAAGCATTAAAAGAGATAAAATATTAGACGAATTATTAAAAGTAAGTCGAATAATTTCTCAAAAAACATTAATTCCATCATTATTAGGAATTCTAATTGAAGTTAAAAAAGATAAAATTACTTTTACTACTTCTGATGGTGATACATCAATTAAATCAGAAATATTGGTGGGAAATGATTTAGTTATTAAATCAATTGGAAATGTCTTAATAAAGAATAAATTTATTATTGAAGTTATTCGTAAGATTGAGGATGATTTTATTACCTTAGAAGCAGTGGAAGGTAGTTTAATTAAAATTAAAGCAAATAACTTTGACTCAATTTTAAATACTTTAAATGCAATTGATTATCCGCATTTATCGTTTGATACAGAAGGGAAAGAAATAATTTTTACTAGTGTTTTATTAAAAGAAATTATTTCACAAACAAGTTTTGCAATTGGAGAAAAAGAAAAAAGAATTGTTTTTAATGGTTTAAATATTAAAACTGATCAAAATAATAAACAATTAGTGATTACAGCAACTGATTCATTCCGATTGTCATGTAAAAAAATTAGTTATAACAATAGTTATGATTTTGATGTTATTATTCCAGGAAAGTTTATCAATGAAATTGGGCGATTAATTTCAGAAAATGATCAAGAAATTAGAATGAAAATTACAGATAAATCAGTTAGTGTTATTATTAATAATACAATTGTTCAAACAAAAATTATTGAGGGAAAATATCCTGATACAAGTAAAGTTATTCCAGAAACCTTTAATACTTCATTAACAATTAATAACCGTGAATTAATCAAAATTATTGAACGAGCTAGTGTTTTATCAAATGAAGCAATGACAACAATTGTAACATTAAAAATTAAAGAACAAAAAGTTTTAGTCACTTCATTTACGCAAGAAATTGGAAATACTGAAGAGGAAATTAAAGAATTTAAAATTGAAGGTTCAGATCAAACAATTGCTTTTAATTCAAAATATATTTTAGATGCTTTAAAAGCATTTAAAACAAAAGAAATTACTATTAAAATGATTGATGAGACAAAACCATTGATTATTACGGCAAATGAAGATGATTCATTGCAACAATTGGTTTTACCAATTCGATCATATTAAAAATTGAAATAATAAACAATTTAAATGATAGGAAATAAAATTAATAAAAGGTTAAGTTATATTAAAAATAGAAACTTGACCTTTTATTTTTTATTTTATAAGTTTTTTAAAGGGTAAAATTAGACACTAAAAATAAAAAATATATTTTTTAATATATTTTAAAATATATTTGATAATTTAACCCTAAAATTAGGTAATAATGGTAAAATAATATTGAACAGAAATGGAGAAAATTATATGAGCGATAATTATAATTCAGGTTCGATTCAAGTTTTAGAAGGTTTAGAAGCAGTTCGTAAACGTCCTGGAATGTATATTGGAGCTACTAATGTAAGGGGTTTACATCATTTAGTTTGAGAAGTTGTTGATAATTCTATTGATGAAGTATTAGCAAATTTTGCGAATAAAATTACAATTACAATTAATAAAGATGAGTCAATTACAGTTACTGATAATGGGCGGGGAATTCCAATCGAAATCCATCCAAAAACAAAAGTTTCAACCTTAGAAACTGTTTTCACTGTGTTACATGCAGGAGGAAAATTTGATTCAAACACTTATAAAATTTCTGGAGGTCTACATGGAGTAGGAGCTAGTGTTGTTAATGCTTTAAGTAAATACTTAAAAATTGAAGTTAAAAAAAATAATAAACAATATTTAATGGAATTTCATAATGGCGGTCAAATTTTAACACCAATTAAAGAAGTTGGGACAACCAATGAAACTGGGACAACAGTTACTTTCTTACCGGATGAAAAAATTTTTAAAGAAACAACAATTTTTAGTTTTTCAACAATTCAAAATCGGATTAAACAATTGGCTTTTTTAAACAAAGGGTTAGAAATATCATTAGTTGATTTACGTGAAGAAGATGAAGAAAAATCAGTTGTTTATCAATTTAATAATGGAATTAAAGATTATGTTTTAGAGTTAAATAAAACAATTGGAACGCCATTGAATGATGTTTTTTATGTGGAAGGCATTGAAGATAATATTATCGTTGAATTTGGGTTACAATATAATGATAATTATTCTGAAAATATTTTTTCTTTTTGTAATAATATTAATACCCACGAGGGAGGAACACACGAAGAAGGAACAAAGTTAGCAATTGTGCGCGAATTAAATAATTACTTTAAAAATATTAATAAAAATAATAAGGGAAATGAAGATAAATTTACTTGAGATGATGTAAAAGAAGGAATGACAACAATTATTTCAATTCGCCATCCTGATCCACAATATGAAGGACAAACAAAAACAAAATTAGGGAATAGTGAAGTTAAAAAAATTGTGTCAAATATTGTCGGGAAAGGATTAAATAGTTATTTATTGGAAAATCCAGAAGATGCTAAAAATATTATTGAGAAAATAAACTTGTCTTTAAAAGCACGAATTGCGGCACAACGAGCAAAAGAAACAACTCGCCGAAAAACAGTAATGGATAGTTTTTCTCTACCAGGGAAATTAGCTGATTGTGAAACAAAAGATTCTAATATTGCTGAACTTTATATTGTCGAAGGAGATTCTGCGGGAGGAAGTGCAAAGGCTGGACGAAATCGAAGATTTCAGGCAATTCTACCATTAAGAGGAAAAATATTAAATGTTGAAAAAGCAAAACAATTAAAAGTTTTTGAAAATAATGAAATTAATTCAATTATTACAGCATTAGGGGCTGGTGTTAAAGACAGTTTTAATGAAAAAAAACTACGTTATCAAAAAGTAATTATTATGACTGATGCTGATGTTGATGGTGCTCATATTCGGATTTTACTATTAACGTTCTTTTATCGCTATATGAAAGATTTAATTGAAAATGGAAATGTTTATATTGCACAGCCACCATTATATAAAATTCAAAATGGTAATAATATTCGTTATGCTTATACTGATAATGAATTAGAAACTTATAAAGAAGAATTATTAGTAAAAAATATTAAAAATTATATGATTCAACGCTACAAAGGATTAGGGGAAATGAATCCCGAGCAATTATGAGAAACAACAATGGATCCAGAGCGACGATTATTATTAAAAGTCTCGGTCAATAATGCCTTTGAGGCAAATTTAATTTGTAATGAATTAATGGGAGAAAATGTTGAACCACGTAAAAAATTTATTCGTGAAAATGCAAAATATGTTAAAAATTTAGATATATAAGAGGAGGTGAGTAAATTGAACCCAGAGAACGATACATATGATTATAATGGTAAAATCCGTGATATTGATATTGCTGATGAAATGAAAAGTGGCTTTTTAGATTATGCAATGTCAGTTATTGTTTCACGTGCAATTCCTGATGTTCGTGATGGATTAAAACCTGTTCATCGTCGAATTATTTATGCAATGTGAGACTTAAATATGACATATGATAAACAACATAAAAAATCAGCGCGAATTGTTGGGGAAGTAATTGGGAAATATCATCCCCATGGTGATACTGCTGTATATGAAGCAATGGTGCGAATGGCACAAGATTTTTCTTATCGTTATCCTTTAATTGATGGTCATGGTAATTTTGGATCAATGGATGGTGATGCGCCAGCGGCAATGCGATATACTGAAGCAAGAATGAGTAAAATTGCTGGTGAATTAATTAAGGATATTGAAAAAGAAACAACAATTTTTATTGATAATTATGATGGTAGTGAACAAGAACCAACTTTTTTACCAGGTTATTTTCCAAATTTACTAGTTAATGGTGCAAGCGGAATTGCTGTTGGAATGGCAACTAATATTCCACCGCATAATTTAAATGAAGTAATTGATGGTGTTATTGCTCTTACAAAAAATATGGATATTACAACAGTTGAATTAATGAAAGTTATTAAGGGACCAGACTTTCCAACAGGAGCTTTAATTACTGCTGGAAATAGTCTAATTAAAGCTTATGAGACAGGGAATGGGACAATTACAATTCGTTCAAAAATTGATATTGAAGAAAATAATAATAAACGTCGAATTATTGTTTCTGAAATTCCATATCAAGTGAATAAAGCAAAATTATTAGAACGAATTGCAGAATTAGTACGCGATAAAATTATTAATGGTATTTCTGATCTTCGTGATGAATCAAATATGGAAGGGGTTCGTGTTGTTTTGGAATTAAAACGTGACGCCCAAGAAAATGTTATTTTAAATAAATTATATAAATTAACGCCATTACAAACTAATTTTTCGTTAAATATTTTAGCTTTGTATAAAAATCAGCCAAAAGTAATGGGGTTAAAGCAAATTTTAAAATATTTTATTGAACACCAAATTGATATTATTGTTAAGCGTAGTCAGTTTGAATTGCATAAAAATCAGAATCGGTTAGTGATTTTAGAAGGATTAAAAATTGCCCTTGATCACATTGACGAAGTAATTACAATAATTAAAAAATCGCAGACAACACAAATTGCTTTAGAATCTTTAATTGATCAGTTTAAGTTAGTTACTGAACAAGCACGAGCAATTTTAGAAATGCGTTTACAACGTTTAACAGGTTTGGAAATTGAAAAAATTAATAATGAAACTAGGGAAATTAAACTTGCAATTATAGCATTAGAAGAAATTATTAATAATAATGAAAAACAAATTGAAATTATGATTAATGAGCTAATTGAAATTAAGAAAAAATACGGTGATGAACGTCGTAGTCAAATTATTAAAGAGGAACTAACTGAAATTGATCCAGAAGAATTAATCCGTCGGGAAGATATTTTAATTATGTTAACCCAAGATGGTTATGTTAAACGTGTTGCTGATGATACATTTAAATTACAAAATCGTGGTGGAAAAGGGATTACTGGTTTAGCAAATATGGAAGATAGTTTGAAAAAAATTGTTAGTGCTAATAGTATTGATTCTTTATTGATTTTTTCAAATTTTGGGAAGGTTTATAAACTGCGAGCGTATCAAATTGAAACTTATTCACGACATGCACGAGGATTACCAATTATTAATTTAATTGCAATTGATAAAACTGAAAATATTCAAACAATTCTAGCTTTAGATGAAACAATTTCCGAACAAGATAACTTATTCTTTGTAACAAAAAAAGGATTGATTAAAAAAACAAAATTAAGTGAATTTAATCAAATTCGCCAAACAGGGAAAGTTGCTATTGAATTAAAGGAAAAAGACGAATTAGTAAGTGTTATTATTACAAAAGGAACTGATGATATTATCATTGGAAACAACATTGGGAAAGTAATTCGTTTTAATGAAAAAGAAATTAGGGCCATGAGTCGCCAATCTGTTGGAGTTAAGGGAATTTCTAACGATAAATCAGGGATAACAATTGGGGTAAGTTCTGGCCGATCCGTAAAATATGTGTTATCTGTAACAGAAAATGGTTATGCAAAAAAAACACCAATTGAAGATTACAGGTTGACAGGGAGAAATACAAAAGGTGTTAAGTCAATAAACTTAACAGGAAAAACAGGATATTTAAAATTTGCTCAAACAGTTGTTGGGGATGAAGATCTTTTGGTAGGAACAAAGAATGGAAATGTTATTCGTGTTTCATTAGAACAAATTCCGTTGTTTGGTCGAACAACATCGGGTGTTAAAATTATGCGATTAGATCAAGATGATAAATTAGAAGTTATTGAAATTTTAAAAAAGAAAGATAGTAGTGAATAAGGAGAACAAAACAATGTTAGATCAAAAAAAAGTGGTTGAAAACCTTGACGAAATAATCAAAAAGTTAAGTCGTCGTCAAGATGATTTTTCATATTTACAAGATGTTAAAAAATTATCAGAACAACGTCGTGAACTTATTGTTAAATCAGAGAAATTAAAAGAACAACGAAATCTTGAGTCAAAAAAAGTTGGAGCATTAGTTGCTGAAAAAAAAGATCATGAAGCGGAAAAAATTAAAGAATTAATTGTTACAATGAAAAAAGAAATGGAAATAGTTGATGATCAATTAAACCAAGTCGAAGAAAAAATTAAAGCAATCTTGGAAGTTACGCCAAACATTCCGGATGATTCAGTTCCAACTGGTCAAGATGAAAATGATAATCTTGAAATTCGAAAATGAGGGAAAGCCACATCAAACCTAAACATAAAAGAACATTGAGAAGTAGCTTCAAAATTAGATATTATTGATTTTGAAAGAGGTACAAAATTATCAGGATCACGTTTTGTTGTTTATAAAGGCATGGGAGCTAAATTAGAACGGGCTTTAATGAATTTTATGTTAGATGAGCACACAAAACGGGGGTATGTTGAAATTGAGCCACCAGTGTTAGTACAACCACAAATTATGTATGGTACAGGAAATTTACCAAAATTTAAGGAAGATACATATTATATTGAAAAAGATAATTTGTATTTAATTCCAACGGCAGAAGTACCGTTAACTAATTTATATCGTGAGGAAATCTTGGCAGGAAAAGATTTACCAATTTATCATACTGCTTATACACCATGTTTTCGACAAGAAGCTGGGTCAGCAGGGCGTGATACAAAAGGGATCATTCGTTTACACCAATTCAGAAAAGTTGAAATGGTTAAGTTTACTAAACCAGAAAGTTCATTTGATGAATTAGAAAAAATGGTCCTAGATGCCGAAAATATTTTACAATTATTAGAAATTCCATATCGAGTAATATTATTATGCTCAGGTGATATGGGGTTTTCTTCGGCAAAAACATATGATATTGAAGTATGAATGCCAGGGCAAAATAAATATCGTGAAATTTCATCATGTTCAAATTGTCTTGACTTTCAGGCACGAAGAATGAAAATGCGTTATCGCGATGATAATAATGAAACAAACTTTGTTCACACTTTAAATGGTTCAGGATTGGCCGTTGATCGTTTAATTGCAGCAATTTTAGAAAATTATCAAAATGAAGATGGAACTATTAATATTCCCCAGAAAATACAAAGTTATTTACAAGGGCAAACAGTTATTGCTTAAAATGTTTCACGTGAAACATTTTAAGACAATAGTAGTTTAAACAACATAAATGTTTCACGTGAAACATTTGACTATTTTAATTAAAACATAGTCAAACAAAAATTATATGTTATAATTATTTATGTCATTACAATAGTTACATTTGAAACTGGTCAGGACCGGAAGGTAGCAGCCATAAGACTAAGGACTATGTGTAATGACATTTTTTATGATAAGGGTGAGTTTATGAAGGAAAGCGAACTAATTTTTAATAAATTATATAAATTATCACAACGAGCATACAAGAAAAAACATGTTCCAATTTCTGCATTAGTTGTTGATCAAAAAGGTAAAATTATTGCAATCGGTTATAATAAAACAACAAAAAACTCAGTTACAACACATGCTGAGATTTATGCTTTAAATAAAGCTTGTCGCAAAAAAAGAACAAATAAAATTAATGATTGTTCAATTTGAGTGACTGTTGAACCATGCATGATGTGTTTAGGAGCAATAATTAATTCAGGAATTAAAGTTATTAATTATTATTTATCAAATGAAAAATTTGGTTTCGTAAAATCAAATCATACTTTTGACTTATCAAAAATGAAAGTTCACCATGTTCGAAAAAATGAAGAAAATATAATGTTTAAAAATTTAATGAAAAAATTCTTTGAGCAATTAAGATAGAATATTTTAAATTAAAAGAGTAAAATAAAACTATAAATAATAATTATGGGGGTAAGGAAATGGATTATATTTCGTTATATCGTAAATATCGACCAAATACTTTTGATAAAATTGTTGGTCAAGTTGAAATTAGAAAAGCTTTGAAAAATGCAATTACTAACAACACTTTTTCACATGCTTATTTATTTTCTGGCCCACGTGGTACAGGGAAAACTTCGATTGCAAAAATATTTGCAAAAGCAATTAATTGTACTAGTTTAGATAATGGTAATCCTTGCAATACTTGTTCAAGTTGTAATGAAATTAATCGTGGTGGAGCAGTTGATGTTTTTGAGATTGATGCGGCTTCAAATAATGGTGTTGATGAAATTAGAGAAATCAGAAATAATGTCCAGTTATTACCAACAATGGCAAAATATAAAGTTTACATTATTGATGAAATTCATATGTTAACTAATTCAGCTTTTAATGCCTTGCTAAAAACATTAGAAGAACCACCTCAACATGTTGTCTTTATTTTGGCAACAACAGAGAGCCACAAAATTCCGGCAACAATTATTTCACGTTGTCAACAATATAATTTTCGAAAAATACCAAAAGTTGAATTAGAAAATAACATAATTGAAATCTTACGAAAAGAAGGAATCAATTATGACTTAGTTGCAATCAAAGAAATTGCAATTCTAGCAGATGGGAGCGCACGTGATTCATTAAGTATTTTAGAACAAGTAATTATGTTTTCTGATCGTAATATTACCCTAGAGAGTGTTAATATCATTTTTGCAACAGTTTCAAAAAATGTTAAGTTAAAATTATTAAAAGATATTTTAGAAGATAAAACAGAAGAGGTTTTACTAACTAGTAAAAAAATTTATGAGGCTGGTTCTGATTTTGAAATTTTAACATTAAATTTGTTAGATATTTTAAAAGAAGTTTTTGAATATAAACAAACTGGGAATATTGTTTTTTTAAATTTATTATCAGAAAATCAAGCAAAAGTATTTGCAAATAAAGTAACCTCAGAAGAGTTATTAATGTTACTTGATTTATTTACGGAGGCATCAACCAAAATGCGTAGTAGCAGAACACAAGAAATGTATTTTGAATTAATCTTGTTAAAAGCTTTAGCCATGTTTGAAGGTAATGTTAAAAACTTAGATGATCTGGAATTAAGTGATCTTACTATTGCTACTGGTGTTGAAAAAGTAGCAGATAGTAAAATGGATAATTCAGATATAATTACCAAAAATATAGAAATAATGGAAAATAATTCCGATAGTAATAAAACCATTAGTGAAACACTTTCAGAGCCACAACAAGTTAAGGAAAAAAATGCTGAAAATGTTGAACATCATTCAGAAAGAAAAATACCAAATTCACAACCGTTATTTCGTAATATTTCATTATTTGATGATGAAGAATCAAACAATGTTTCTTTTACACAACCAGCACCATCAACATCAGGAAAAATAACTGAGGATATTATGACAGAATTTAATGCTAGTAAAGGTTCTCAACAGGAAAATAGTTTTCCAACAGAATTAGAACAAACTCCACATGGGAAAGAGTTAGAAGGTATAACTGATTTGCAGAAGTATCGTGATGATATGAAAAATAAAATTAATATTTATGAACTTACTAACATTAATTACTCAATTAATCAAATTTTTAATATTTTAATTAAAGCTAATAAAGAAGAACGAGAAAAGTTTGAAAGTAAGTTTATGGAATTAATCAATGAAAAAGGAAAAGTTGTTAAATTAGATAAACTAATTAGTTTTTATGATGTTAAATATGCTGCTGCATCAGAACAAGGTTTAATCATTGTAACAAATACGAAACCAGAAGCGAATTGAATTAGTTTTGAAATGTGTGATTGAGAGTTCCGCAATAAAATATTTCAGGCATTTGATTTTGATTTTGTTATCATTGCTTTAAGCGAAAGTGAATGAAATAATGTCCGTGATGATTATGTTAAAATTCGTCAAGCAAACAAATTACCAGAAGCAACGCTAACGGATGTGGAGGAATTTTATCAAAATTTATTGGTTAAACAAATTGATAATTATGATGATCATAAAGATCTCCTTGAGACAGGAAAGCAAATTTTTGATAATATTAAGATAATTGATTAATTTATAGGAGACTTAATTATGACTTACGAAGAATTAGTTATGGAATTAAAAACTACTTTAGGTGTTGGTAAAAAAGTGGCAGAAAGAATTTTTAATAAGTTAATTATTAAGCCAGAATTATTTGACTCGTTAGAGAACGTTTTTAAAGAAATAAAAGATAACTTTCAACAATGTCCAATATGTTCAACATTAATGCAAAATAATATTTGTTTATTTTGTCAAAATGATTTACGAGATCAAACAAAACTTTGTGTTGTTAGTAATTTTTTTGATGTAATAAAAATTGAAGCAACAAAAGTTTTTAATGGTGTTTATCATGTTTTAAATGGCGAAATTAATGTTAAAAATGGTATTGCACCGGATAAATTAACTTTTCCTGTTTTAGAATCTCGAATGAATGATAAAATTATAAAAGAGGTTATTATTGCTGTTGGTGCTACTTTTGAAGGTGAAGTAACAGCACAATATTTAAAAACAGTCTTGCAGTCTTTTAATGTGAAAATATCACGTTTGGCTCGAGGAATTCCAATTGGAGGATCGTTAGATTATGTTGATGAAGTAACTTTAAAACAAGCATTAGAAGGTCGAAAAGATATTTAAGAACGGAGAGTGTGTAATAATGCTATTTATAACATTAGAAGGAATTGATGGTTCTGGAAAGACAACAATTTCAAAATTACTAAAAGAAAAACTACGTTCAGAAGGATACCAAGTTGTTTTAACAAGAGAACCAGGAGGCAATGAAATTGCTGAACAAATTCGAAATGTTATTTTGAGCAAACATAATTTAGGAATGGATCCGTGGACAGAAGCTTTATTATATATTGCTGCACGAAAACAACATGTTATGGAAGATATTTTGCCAGCGTTGAAAGAAGGGGCGATTGTTATTTGTGATCGTTTTATGGATTCAACATCAGCTTATCAAGGTTATGCTCGTGGTTTAGGAATTCGGACATTAGATGAAGTTCAATCAATTGTTTTAGGAACGACAAAACCAGATTTAACTTTGTTTTTTGATATTGAACCAGCAATGGCAAATGAAAGGATGAAAGTTAGAAATGAAAGTGAAATGAATCGTTTAGACTTGGAACAAGAATCATTTCATGAAAAAGTATATGAAGGGTATCAAGTTTTAATTAGCGAACATTCTGAGCGAATTAAAGTAGTTGATGCTCGTAAGTCAGTTAACGAAGTTTTAGAACAGGTTTATTATTATGTTGATGAAATAATTCAGAAAATAAAGGATAAGAAAAATGAATAATTTATTTTCGCAAAGTGATGCAGAGAAAATGGCATTATTTAAAAATTTAATTTTAAAAAATAATTTATCAAATCAACTTTTAATTTCTTGTAATAATAAAATTAAGTTAGAAACTTTTACAACTGAAATCATTAAGTTTTTATTATGTCAAGAGAAAAAAGATTCTGATTGTCAATGTGAAACTTGTCAACGTATCAATAATAAAACCTATTATGATTTAAAAATTAGTGGCGATTTTGAAACAACAATTAAAAAAGAGACGATTCAAGAAATCATTCAAACTTTTAGTTATTCAGCATTAGAACAAACTGGAATTAAAGTATATGTTATTAATGGTGCAGATTTATTAACATTAGAAGCTGCTAATTCATTATTGAAATTTTTAGAAGAGCCTAGTAAAAATACATATGCTTTTTTATTAACAACAAATAAAACAAAAGTCATTGATACAATCAAATCACGTTGCTTAAATGTTATTTTAGAAAACACAGCTGATGAATTAGATATTGATGACTTTAAAACAAAGTTTATTCAAACTTTCTTTAAAAATTTTGCAAGCACACCAGAAAATAATTTTATTCATATTCGTCAATTAAATGGTTATGATCATTTAGAGTCTCGTCAACTTTTTTTAGAGATTGCTAATATTTTAAAAAGAAAAGAATGAAGTAAATATGAAATTATAGATCAAACTTTAATTAAAAAATTAAATGATAAAAATACTAAATTAATTGAAATTTCTTATACGATTGCTAATTTATTGTTAGAGAATTTAAATAAAGAGTTAGTTTTAGAAAAAGGATTGATTGATTTATATAACGAGGTGTAAAGTGAAAGTTTTAAATGATTTGTTAGATTATGAAGGAATTAAAATTAACCAACGAACAGATATGTTTAACTTTTCATTAGATACTGTTTTATTGGCACGGTTTGCAACTTTAAATGCTAAAACTAAAAAAATTCTTGATATTGGAACTAATAATGCTGCAATTCCATTAATTTTATCAAAATTAACTTCAGCAGAAATTACTGGAATTGAGTTACAACAAGAAGCAGTTCAATTAGCAGAAGAAAATGTGGTATTGAATCAAAAGACCACGCAAATTAGAATTGTTCATGATGATATTAACGAATATGTTAAGATAAATGCGAATTTTAAATATGATTTGATTTTATGTAATCCACCATTTTTTAAAATTGGTGAATCAAAATTAAATGAAAAAAGTAAATTACTAATTCCAGCACGGCATGAAACAACTTTAACATTAGAAGATATTATTTTAGCTGCAAAGAAATTAATTGCTAACCGGGGTTATTTTACAATAATTCATCGCACAACAAGACTATTTGAAATTACTACTTTATTAACTAAAAATGGTTTTAACATTAAACGGTTACAATTTATTCATCCGTTTCAAGAAAGTGAAGCTAATAATGTTTTAATTGAAGCACGGTTTCAAGGTGGCGATGGTCTTATTATTGAAAGACCAATTATAGTACATAATAATGATTATCAATATAGTGACACAGTTTTAAAATTATTTCGAAAATAGGTGATTAAAATGGATGACAAACTTTTAAATCGTAATGAAAAATATATTATTGGGGTATCAGGTGGTCCAGATAGTATGTTTTTGCTTGACAACATTTATCATAATCCTGAATTAGATATTAATAATTTTATTGTTTGTTTAATAAATTATCAAAAACGAGAGGATAGTGATTATGATGAACAAATTGTTATTGAATATTGTAAAAAACGAAATATTAAAATTTATGTTAAAAGAGTAACACCAGCAGATTACGATCAGTACCAAACAATTTCTCATAATTTTCAAAATATTGCTCGTGATATTCGTTATGATTTTTTTTTCCAAATTAGTAAAAAACATCACTGTCAGGGTGTTTTAATTGCTCATAATTTGACTGATCATATTGAAACATACATCTTGCAAAAACAACGCAACGGAATTGTTGAACATTATGGTTTAAATCAAATTAGTTATTATCATTCACACTTATTAGGTTCTGAACTTAAAATAATTCGAATAATGTTGCAAATAACTAGAGAAGAAATTATTGAATATCTTTTTCATAATCAAGTTAACTATGCAATTGATTCAACTAATATTCTAGGAATTTATAATCGTAATATTATTAGAAATGAAATTCAACAAATTAATTTACAAGATATGTTATTAGAAATTAACCAAAAAAATAGTGAAAATGAGCAATTGAAATTAATGGCAAAAAATTATTTAATTGATAATTTTGGACAAATTAATGTTGCTAGTTTTAATATTATTAATAATATGCAATTGCAAAAGATTATTATTTTTAATTATTTTAAAATGAATAATCTTGTTCAGTTAATTAGCAATAAAAAAAGAAAATTTTTAAATGAAATAATTAAAGAACTAAAAAGTGAAAAACCAAATATTATTATTAAAGTTAATAATGATTATTCTTTAGTTAAATCATATGATAATGTTGAAATTATTAATAATAATGCTTTACAGCCAATAACTGTTAAAATTACAATGACAACAAAGTTTCCTATTAAATGAAAAGAAAAGATAATTTCGCAAGGAACAAACAAAAGTTATGCTTTTAAAATAGGAGTCGATCAATTTCCATTAACAATTACAAATGATGTTCTTTTTTTACAGAAAGTGATTCTTGCAAAAACACCTTTGAATCGATGGTTTATTAAAAATAAGATCCCAATTTTAGCTCGAAAAAGTTATTTTATTTTGGATGCTCAAAATAAACTTGTTTATGTTAATAATTTGATTGATTTAAAAATTAATAAATTTATTAATAATACTTGACCGGAAAAACACAATTTATTTTTTTTTATGATAAAATAGTTTAGAATTGGGTCATTATTTTAAATGACTTAAAAAGATTAGTTTCAGAGTCTTGATGGAGAGGAAATGATTATGAATAAAAAAAGAATGTGGTTTGCTGTTATAAGTTCATTTATTTTTATTGGGTTAATTGTGTTAACAATTCTGTTATGAACACGCTCAGATGTTACAAAAATTAGTGAAGGCGATATGAGAACCATTGGTAATACGCAAAAGTATAATGATAACCAAATTGAGGAAATCACTATTACTGCTGGTGTTGGTCGTAATAGTGTTCAAATGTCAGGTGTTATTAAATATGTTGACAATGGTGTTACAAAAACTGTTCGTTATAGCTCAGAGTGAAATCGTGAAGGATTTAACAATTATTCTTATCCAACAGGTCAAACTCAAAACACTTGAGATAAAAACTTTGCTGATAAATTAAAAGGTGGTCTTGTTTCAGTTGACCGTGAATTTGTCCCACCATGACAAGTAATGTTAATTCAGTTAATTCCATGGTTACTATTAATAGGAGTTGCTGTCTTTATGGTTATGCGATTATCAAAAATGTCAGGTGGAATGGGTGGCGCAAATCCATTCTCAATGGGGAAAAATAAAGCTCGTCAAATTCAATCAACAGTTAAGTTTTCGGATGTTGCTGGAATTAACGAAGAAAAAACAGAATTAGTTGAGTTAGTTGATTACTTAAAAAATCCACAAAAGTATTCAAGTATGGGAGCACGTGCACCAAAAGGAGTATTAATGGAAGGTCCACCGGGAACGGGTAAAACCTTGTTAGCAAAAGCTGTTGCTGGTGAAGCAGGAGTGCCCTTCTTTTCAATCTCAGGTTCTGAATTTGAAGAAATGTTTGTTGGGGTTGGTGCTTCAAGAATTCGTGAAATGTTTATTGCGGCAAAAAAAGCAGCCCCATGTATTATCTTTATTGATGAAATTGATGCTGTTGGGCGAAAAAGAACTGTTTCAATTGGTAGTGGTGCTAATGAACAAACATTAAACCAATTATTAGTTGAAATGGACGGTTTTGGCACTAATACCGGAGTTATTGTGATGGCAGCAACAAACCGTGTTGATGTTTTAGATTCAGCGTTATTAAGACCTGGTCGTTTTGACCGCCAAATTCAAATTTCATTGCCAGATATTAATGAACGTGAAGCAATTTTAAAATTACATGCCCGTAATAAAGCTGTTTCAACTGAAGTTGATTTTAGACGAATTGCAGAAAGAACACCTGGTTTTTCGGGAGCTCAATTAGAAAACGTCTTAAACGAAGCAGCAATTTTATGTGTTCGTAATAATTTAAAAATTATTACAATTAATATTATTGATGAAGCGATTGATCGTGTTGTTGGGGGACCAGCAAAAGAATCACGTAAATATTCAGTTATGGACAAAGACATTGTCTCATATCATGAAGCTGGACATGCTTTAATTGGATTAAAATTAGAAGCAGCTAGTAAAGTTCAAAAGGTAACAATTATTCCACGTGGACAAGCTGGTGGATATACAATCATGACACCAAAAGAAGAAACAATGTTTCATAGTAAAGAAAACTTATATGCAACAATTACTGGTTACTTGGGTGGGCGTGCTTCAGAAGAAATTATTTTTGGAAAAACTAAGATAACAACTGGAGCACATGATGACTTAGAAAAAGCAACAAATATTGCTCGTCATATGGTTACTGAATATGGAATGAGTTCATTAGGATTAGTGCAATTTGAATCACCAAAAGATGAATACACTGGTGCAACAAAACGTTATTCAGAAGATGTTGCTGCTAAAATTGATACGGAAGTTCGTAAAATTTTAGATGACTGTTATGTTACAGCAAAAGCATTAATCTCAGAAAATCGTGAGTTATTAGATTTAATTGCTGAGAGTTTAAAAGTGTTAGAAATAATTACTGCTGAGCAAATTGAATATATTAATAAATATAATAAAGTACCAGATGAAGTAATTCGTGAAAAAGAGCGTGCAGCTAGACATAAAGAAAAAGAAGAAAAAGGTGAAATTTTAGAAGTTAAACCAAAAGAACGAAAAAAAGATCATCCTGAAGAAGAAAATAAAAAAGAATCAGATGATAAAGAGTAGGAATAATCAAAACCTACTCTTTATTTTACTTTTAAAAATAGTTGTACTATAATTGCAGAGTGAACAGAATTATGAAGGAGTTTGATAAAATGAGTAAAGATAAAGTAATTAAGGCAATTAGTAATTCCCACAATGTAAAAATGACTGTTGTGGATGCAACTGAAGCACTAAATAACATTATCAAATTACATGAAACTAATCCATTAGCAACAATTGCTTTGTCAAGAGTTGTATTAGCAACAATTTTAATTGGTAGTGATATGAAAAATGCAACGGATAAAATGACAGCTATTATTAATGGAAATGGCCCAATTGGAACAATTATGGCAGAATATACTGGTCATAAAGTTCGTGCTTTTTGTGGGAATCCGCAATTTGATGTTGAACAAATTGATCGTAGTAACAACGTAATCTCGCAAGTAGTGGGAACTGATGGTTATTTACGAGTAATGAAAGACTTGGGAATGAAAGACAGCTTTTCTGGTCAAATTGAATTGATTTCTGGTGAAATTAATTTAGATTTTACTTATTATTTAGCACAAAGTGAACAGATTAAATCAGTAATTGCTTGTTCAATTAAAATGAATGATGATAATACAATTGCTAAAGCAATTGGCTTTTATGCGCAATTATTACCAGAACATAAGGATGAAGATATTGATTATTTAGAAGAAAAAGTTGGTAATTTAGAAAGTATTAGTCAGAAGTTGATTACCGAAAGTGATCTAACTAATATTTTTAAATTAATTGATGAAAATGCAAAAGTATTGGAAACTGATTCTGTGGCATTTGAATGTAGTTGTTCATATGAAAAAGCCTTGTCATCAGCTAAATTATTAGGTGATGAACAATTGAATGAAATTTTAGAAAAAAATAGCGAAGTTGAAATTGTGTGTGATTTTTGTCGTAAAAAATATGCAATTAAAGCTGCTGACTTAAAAAGTCTTTTAAAAGAATAACTTTAATAAATATAAATAAGTTGATAAAATTAAAATAATTTTGTTATGATATTAATATGATAAAAATTAATTGCAAAATGTAATGTGATATTTACCAGGGGAGGAAAAAACAAAATGGCTGAAATGGGAAAAGCACCTAATACAGAAGAAACAAAAACTAAAGGAAAGCAGTCTAAAGTAAAAGAACCAAAAGAGAAAAAAGAAAAAATCGATTATACTGCAGTTAAAGAATTTAAACAAAAACTAAAAGAACAAAAGAAACAAACTAAATTATATTCAAAACAAATTTTAAAAGGGGAAGTAATTTCAACAACTAGTACAAAACCAGATACAAGTAAGTATGTTATTGAGTTAGTAGATGTTAAAAAATCATATATTACCGGAGAAGTTGAAACACCAGTTTTAAAAGGAATTGATTTAAAATTAGAAAAAGGAGATTTCATTGTTATCTTGGGTCCTTCTGGATCAGGGAAAACAACCTTGCTAAATATTATTTCAGGATTAGATAAAGTTTCAAGTGGTGATGTTTTTGTTATTGGTTATAATTTGTCTTTATTAAAAGATGTTGATTTAACAAAATTCCGAAGAGATAATGTTGGTTTTATTTTTCAACAATATAACTTATTAACTAATTTAACTGCAAAAGAAAATGCCGAAGTTGGTGAAAACCTAAGTAAAAATAAAAATAAAGATATGACAATTAAAGATATCTTTGAGACAATTGGAATGGAAGAACAAATGAACAAGTATCCTCATCAAATGTCGGGTGGTCAACAACAACGGGTTTCGATTGCTAGAGCATTAGCAAAAAATCCTGACATTCTATTTGGTGATGAACCAACGGGAGCTTTAGATGAAGAAATGGGTCGGAAAGTACTTGAGATTTTAGTTGATGTTAATAAAAAATATAAAACAACAGTTATTATTGTTACTCATAACCCAAATATTGCTGATATTGCAAATACAGTTATTCATGTTCGTAATGGATTAATTGATCAAATTAAGAAAAATACACATCCAAAAAAACCAAGTGAAATTGATTGATCTTAATCTATGAAACGCTATTATTAGCGTTTTATAGATTTTTTTATTATAATAAATATAAATGTTTAAAAACAAAAAGGAAAGGAGTAGTGTCAATAATGAGATTGTATCAAGATTATGTTAATGAAAAAATGATTTGAAATAATGATGTTCCTTATTCTTCTAATATTGGTAGTTATGCTTTTTATGTTGCTTCTTTTCTAATCATTACGGGAGTTACTTTATTAATCAACTCCAAGTCAATGTTTAAATATAATAATCATAAGAACCAAAATTTTAACCAAGTAAATTATTTTTTTAATATTATTTTTATAGTTGTATTTTGTCTTCTTAATGCCAGTGTTTTTTTTACACGAATAAAATTTGAAAGTGCAACTTTTTTATTACACACATATTTTTGATATTTTTTTATTCCAACCTGAATTTTATGGATTACTGCCATTTTAACTAAAAACAATTTTTTCTTTTTAATTACAAAAACAATTTTGTTAATTATTTTATTTTTAATTTTAACACCATGAACATTTTTAGTATCATTTAAAACTATTAATTACCTTTTGAATTTTATTTTATTTAATGTCTTAACTAACATTCTACGTAGTATCTTAGTATTATGTTTTATGCTTGTTGTTTTATTAATGGTAAAATTATGTTTCTTAAATTTACTGCAAAAAGTAATTACCAAGATTAGTGCTAATAAAATGGAAAAAACAATCTTTTGCTTACTTAAAATGCAACAAGCAACGGCAAAAACATTAGCAACAACATATGCAATGGATTTCTTTTTAATTTATCTTAATAGTTTGATTAATGATAAGAATAGCAAAGTTAATCTAAATGATGAAGATAATCTTAACGAAAAATGTGAGTTATTATTAACACAAAATGATAATAGTATTAAAGAAACAAAAATTATTATTAATGGTTGAAAGTTAACTTTACGAAATTAATTTTTTCTTATTTTTTAGTAAAAATTTAAGAAAAGAGGAAAAAAAGATGAAGAAAGTTTTAAAAAGTTATATTAGAACCTATCTTAAACAATGAGTTGAATCATTAGGTTTAATTTTATTTGTGACAATTTTATCTTTGGCAGTAATTGGAATTTTAGCATCACCATTACAGTTGTCAGGTAAAAACAAAAGTATTAATCGAGAAGCAAATACTTGAAATTATAGTTTAATTAGTTCACCAACCAAATTTGAAAATGAGTTTACGTATAATTATTTTGTTAGTGAATCAACAGCCTATAATTTAGCACCAATTAAAGATCCAAATGGATTAGGAATTTTATCACAAGTTGGTTATGATGCTTTAAAAAGTAAAGATAATGATCCAATTGGAAATGTTGAAAACCAATTGGCATGGGGAGAAGATTTAAAAAATATTTTAAATAATTATTTTAATTATCCCGAAACACCAACTAATCTTAGTTATGGGGGAAGAACATTATTAGCTAGCGAAGTTTTTAATGATGTTTTTAAAAACATCATTAAAAATTATTATAATGATGCATCTTATTATGTTAATAGTAAGATTATGGAAACATATCAAAATCAATTTGAATTATCAGTTGATTTAGAATTTTATTATGAATCATATCCAACCCCAACAACAATCACCCCGGATGGTTATTATTATATTACAAGTGGAACTAAAAAGGTTAATCCTATTTTAGGAAAATGAATTAATAATTTAGTTATGTTAAAAGGAGAAAATAAAACACAAAATAATGAAATTGTTGTTACTGATAAATTTGCAAAAGATAATAATTATCAGTTAAATGACAAAATTAATTTTTATAGTTTAGGAACATTGGTTCCAGAATTAAATCATCCAGTTATTAGTGGATTTGGAACAAAAGTCGATACTTTATCACAAGCCGATTATTTTTCAATGACTGGTGATGCTTCTAAATATGCTGCAGTTTTTGTTAATGACAATATTTTAAATACAATGTATCAAAAGGTTTGACTAAGTCAAAACAAATTAAAAGGTTTTAATTTTGGAATAAATCAAAAAGTTAATTTTTTAAATAATTCATCATTTGTTACTTTGCGTAATGCTTTTGCTCAAAAAAATAACTTTGATAAATCAGTTTATTTAGCAAGTAGTGGTGTTTTAACGGCCTATGATTCATTAGGGCCAGTTTCAAAGATTAGTTCAATGAAAGTAACAACAACAATTTACACTTTATTAGGAATTGGAATGATTGTTTTAGCATTTATTTTTATTAGCTTCGTGATGAAAAAAGAAATGAATAAAACAAGAAAACAATTAGGAATTTTTAAAGCACTAGGATATCGTACTAGTGAGTTGGTTTGAATTTTTACTGTTAAAACATTAATAACGATTATGGGTGGTCTAATTTTTGGATATTTACTTTCAATTCCGTTGCAAATTTACATGTATGGGCAATTTGAAACAATGGTAACCATTAGTTATGATAAAGTTTATGCTGGATGAGGATTCATGGGAATAATTTTTATCGTAGTTCCTGTCTTCTTCACCATTGCTTCGTATATTACAACCTTTTTATATATTAAAGAGCCAATTCTATCATTAGTAAATAATGTTGCAAAAAGTAATAAGGCAGTTCGTGCTGGTATTATATCACGGTCATTGTCAAAACGCGGCAAAGCATTTACTTGACGGTTACAACTTGCTTTTACTTCTCGGAATAAAGGTAAATTTACTTTAACAATTATTTTATTTTTCTTTTCATCATTATTATTAATATTAATGTTGGGCGCAACAAACATTGCTAAATCAATTACTGGTGGGATGTTTAATATGTTAAATAGTAAATTAGATCATACTTTAACATTTAATAATTTCCCACGAATTAACGGAAATGGTCAGACAAATGGGCAATTGGTTGTTAATGATCAAGAATATCACCAATATGATTTTAAGTTTAAAACTTATCATAACCTTAGTGATATTACAAAAACCAACCAGACAGCAGCGAATTTTCATGATGCCTTTAATAAAATTGATCCAACTTCACCAACGGCAGGACAACAATATATTGTTTTACTACAAAAATATAATGTTCAAAACCAAAGTGGTGATAATCAATATCTGTATTTAAAAGATTTAAAAACAATTTTTAGTGTAATGAATATTAATAATATTTTTCTTCAAAATAGAATTGATCCAAGTATTTATCCAAACTTAATGAGTTTAATGTTGAATGCAATTATGATGGATGATAGTACTAATCCAGTTGTAACCTTTAATGATTTTTGATACAACCCTAACCAAGAAACAACTTTCTATTCACTACCAGTTGTTTTAGACAGCAATCTTGATGAACCAGGGATGACAATTAAGGGACTTAATAATAATGGTAGTGTTGGAGGTTATTATAATAATGCATTAAATTGAGAGGGAGTTTCCCAACAACAAGTTGATGAAATTTTTAAATCAACAAATGCACCAAATAAAATTAAAGGACTGATCTCTTACAAATTAGCACGGAATGCTAACTATAAAGTTGGTGATACTTTTAAAGTAAAAACAGAGACACCAAATAAAACTAGTGTTGAAGTTGAAGTTGTTGGGGTCATTAAAAATAATACGGTTACTGATGACATTTATACTAGTTATAATAATGTTATGTATAATTTATTTGTTGCAAATACAATTGATCCGAAACAACCAGAAACAAATATTTATAATGGTTTGTATTCACAACAAAAAATGTATCATGGTAAAATTGATTTAAAAAATATGGCACAATCAATTAAAAATTTAAAATTTATTGGCAATAATTTAGTAATTGCCGCTACGCATAATCAATCAATTTGAGACGCGTTACTTAACATCAATACGAAAACAGTAACCGCTACCTTAATCAGCAACATGGCAGGGGCAGGAACAACAGGGAATGATTTTGGAATGTTGCCATTAAATATTCTTCGAACATCAGTTGATGAGATGTTAACAAAAATGAATAGTTCAATGTTGATGTTTGAATTATTAGTTGCGTTAATTATTTTAATCTTATTAGTAGTTGTAGTAATGGTTATTATTGATGAGTTAATTCCAATTATTTTAACAATGAAAGCAATTGGATATAACAATGGTAAAATTAACTTTGTTGTTATGGGTAGTTATGTCATTGGAGTTGTTATTACTTTTGTTGTTGCTTGGATTGCTTCAATATTAATTTGACAAGGGATTGGGGTTTTAATTTACAGTCTTTTTAAAATTGTTTTAAATATTCCAATTGATATTAAAGGCCCATTAATTGCTTTAGCTATTATTACTATTATTTTATTAACATCGTGATTTGTTGCAATGAATTCAATTAAAAAGCGACGAGTAACAGAAATTACTAATTAAAATTACTTTGTTATTATAAAAAAGAACTAATTAAAATAGTTTTAATAACAATATTATTAAAACTATTTTTAATGTTGTTTAAATTAATATTAAAAATAACTCTATATTTATTGAATTTGTAGTTATTTTTTATTAAGATTTATCTAATGACTATTAATTAAAGAAGGAATTAAAAAGATGAAAATAGGGAATATTGAAATTAAGGGGCAAGTTTTTTTAGCACCAATGGCAGGGATTACAAATGAGGCATTTCGGATTATTTGTCATGAATTAGGGGCAGGATTAGTTTATGCTGAAATGGTTAGCGATAAAGCAATTTTGCAACGAAATGAACGAACTTTACAAATGATTAAAGTAAATAAATTAGAACACCCAATCTCAATGCAGATTTTTGGTACTGACGTTGAAACATTTGTTGAAGCAGCTAAATATGTTGATCAAAATAGTGACTGTGATATTATTGATATTAATATGGGCTGTCCGGCACCCAAAATTGCAATTAAATCGCAAGCAGGGTCATTTTTATTAAAACATCCCCAACGTGTTTATGAAGTTGTTAAAGCAGTTGTTGAAAACGTTAGTAAACCAGTAACAGTTAAAATTCGCATTGGTTGAGATGAGGAAAATATTAATTGTGTAGAAATCGCAAAGTATTGTGAACAAGCAGGAGCAAAAGCAATTGCAGTGCATGCTCGTACCCGTAATCAATTTTATTCAGGAAAAGCTGATTGAAGTTGAATTAAAAAAGTAAAAGAAAATGTTAGTATTCCAGTTATTGGCAATGGCGATGTTTTTAGTTGTGAAGATGCTAGACGAATGCTAGACGAAACGGGGTGTGATGCGATTATGTTAGCTCGCGGTGCGCAGGGAAATCCCTGAATATTTAAACAAATTCAACATTTTCTTGATACTGGTGAAAAAATTGAACAACCGCCATTAGATGAATGACAAAAAATTATTTTCCGTCATGCTGAATTATTGTTAAATTTAAAAGGAGAACGTGTTGCTGCTAGTGAAATGCGAAAAAATTTAGCATTTTATTTTAAAGGAAAACCAGAGGCAACAAGTTATAAAACACGTGCAACACAAATAAATACAATATTTGAGTTAAAAACGCTTGTTAATGAATATATTGACTATTATAATAGTAGTAGTTTTGTTAAATAATAAAAGGAGAGTTAAAATGGAGAAACGTGATTTTACAGAACAAGAACAAATTAGACGCGATAAATTAGAAAAGTTAGTTAAAGATGGTCATAATCCTTTTATAATTGCAAAGTTTGAACGAACACATACTAGTAAAGAGATTAATGAACAATTTAATAATTTGTCGAAGGAAGAATTAAGTGCAATTGTTGGTAAAACAGTAGTAAAAATTGCCGGACGAATTAAGACATTTCGTGAAGCAGGAAAAGCTACTTTTGCAACATTACAAGATCAAAATGGCATTTTTCAAATTTATGTTCGTAATGATGAAGTTGGTGATGAAAAGTACCAAGAATTTATTGACTTTGATTTAGGTGATATCATTGGTGTTAGCGGGATAATGATGAAAACAAATACTGGTGAATTAACAGTTCGGGTAGAAGACTTTGTGTTATTATCAAAAGCGTTACGTCCATTACCAGATAAGTACTATGGAATGACTGATATTGAAGAAAAATATCGTCGTCGTTATGTTGATTTGATTATGTCAGCTGAAACAAAAGATATTTTTATTAAACGAAGTAAAATAATTGCTTTAATGCGCGACTTTTTTAATAACAAAGGATATTTAGAAGTCGAAACACCAGTTCTTCAACCAATTCATGGCGGGGCTGCAGCAAAGCCATTTACAACGCATCATAATACATTAGATATGAATTTTTATTTACGAGTAGCAACTGAATTACCATTAAAACGATTAATTGTTGGTGGTTTTGAAGGGGTATATGAAATTGGGCGTTTATTTAGAAATGAAGGAATGGATACTCGTCATAATCCAGAATTTACAACAGTTGAAATTTATGTTGCATACCAAGATATGAGTTTTCTAATGCAACTAACAGAAGATACAATTTGTTATATTGCAAAAAACATTTTAAATAAAGATGAAACAGAATATGGTGGAGTAACAATTTCATTTAAGCAACCTTGGAAGCGTTGACATATGGTTGATGCAATTAAAGAAATTGTTGGAGTTGATTTTTGAGAACGAATGACTTTTGAAGAAGCAAAAAAAATTGCTAAAGAAAAAAATGTTCCAATTGAGAAATTTCATACTTCAGTCGGTCATATTATTAATTTATTTTTTGAAGAATTTGTTGAAGATAAATTAATACAACCAACATTTATTTATGGTCATCCTGTTGAAGTTTCACCATTAGCAAAAACAAATGCAGAGGATCCTCGTTTTACTGACCGTTTTGAATTGTTTATTAAAGGTCGTGAATATGCGAATGCTTATTCAGAATTAAATAATCCGGTTGAACAATATGACCGTTTTGTTAGTCAGTTAGCAGAACGTGACAACGGTAATGATGAGGCACAAGAGTTAGATATTGATTTTGTTGAAGCATTGGAATATGGAATGCCACCAACAGGTGGTTTAGGAATTGGAATTGATCGTTTAGTTATGTTACTAACAGGACAAGACTCAATTAAGGATGTCTTATTATTCCCTCACATGCGTCCAAGAGGAAAATAGGTGATTATATGGCATATGATATCCAAATTGGATATAGTTCAATTTTAACATTACGTGAAACAGTAGAAGCAATTAGTTTAGCTAAACGTGAATTGGTTCGTCGTTTTATTATTCAATTTAATCTTTTAAAAGTTGATGCTCCTTTAATTAGTAGCGAAGAAAAAGGATTAAATGATGATTTTCAAATGACAGAGCGGCCAATTGATTTTGATATTTCACCAAGTAATTTAGTTGGTGAAATTTTGCAATCACACAATAAATGACGAAGAAGTGCAATTGTTCGTTATGAGTTAAATGAAAATGAAGGAATTTTAACAACAGCAATGGTGCTTAGACGTGATATTAAACAATCAAATAGTCAGGCCGTAACTTTTAGTGAAATTGGGTTTGACTTATTATTAGATGAGAAAAAGATAACGTTATTAAAAATCCAAGAAACAATTGATAAAGCAGTTAATATTATTAGTGAAGTTGAAGATATTTTATTATTAAAATTTCCGCAATTAAACAAAAAATTTGGAAAGAAATTAAATTGAACAAGCCATACTGAATTGCAAAAAGCAATGCGGTTATTAAGTCATCAGGAACGTTTAAACCGTTATACACGAGAACATGGGGCGACAATTTTATATGGATTAAAAAAAGTTATTACGAACAATACAATTGGGATTAGTGAATCACAAGATGTTTTTAATTGAGAATTATATGCAAAAATTTTTGTTTATGATTTTGTTTTAGAAAAAGCAATCTGTATTGGTTATTGTGCTGCTAGTGTTAATCGTGATGTTTTAAAAGAACAACTAGCTGTAACAAAAGAGACAACTAAGTTAAAAACAGAATATGATGCAAAAGTAGCAACAGATGAACTACCAGTGACATTATCATTTGGTCTTTATAAATCACAGTTAGATTTGTTTTTATTAGAAAAACAACATATTGGAGAAGTAATTGCTTCAGTTTGAAGTGATGATTTTTTAGAATATGCTGAAAAAAATGGAATTGATATTTTATAGATGAAAAATTATACGGCAATTATTGTAGCGGCAGGGAATTCATCGCGGTTTAAACAAACAAATAATAAACTATTATATAAAATTAATGATACTAATACAGTTATTGAAAAAACATTAGCATTATTTTTAAGCGATCCTTTTTGTACGGAAATTATTGTAGGTGTTAATGATGAAATCTTAAACTTTTTATTAAAGAAAAATTATCAATCTCAAAAACTTCACTTTGTGATAGGTGGTTTAGAACGGGTTGATACAATTTATCATTGTTTAATTAATCATAAAATTAAAAATGAAATGGTGATGATTCATGATGGTGTTCGTTGTTTTGTTAGTTTAGATTTTATTAATAAATTAAATCAAACTTTTTCCAAAGCAAATTATGAAGCTTTAGTTCCAATGTTGCCAATAACAGAAACGCTTAAAAAAGTTAATAATTGTCTTGTTGAAAAAACAATTAACCGAGACGAGTATTTTACAATTCAAACACCACAAGTTTTTAAAACAACATTATTATATAATGTTTATGATGAATATTTTCATACTAAAAATAAGAAAATAATTTATGATGATAGTTATTTAGTTGAATTATTTGCTGAAAAAACGGAGATTCATACAATACTAGGAGAAAAGCAAAATATTAAAATAACTTATTTAGATGATTTAAAATTATTAAATTTAGGTAAATAAACCTTACAATTATAGATAATATAAGGTATAATTGACAACGAGTTAATAATGCTTTAATGATGATTATTAGCTCCTTGTCCGAATAGGACCTAGACCAAGAGGAGGAAAATAAAGTGCGCAAGTACGAAGTTATGTATATCTTAAACCCAGAAGCAAATAATTTAAACGAATTAGAAGGTCGTCTACATAAAATTTTAGAAGCTAATGGTGGAGGAATTGAAGAACACGGTAAATGAGGAATTAGAACTCTAGAATATCCGATTAAAAAGAAAACAAAAGGATATTATGGTGTATTAATTGTTAATACGACATCAGAAAATATTGATGAGTTTGTTCGTATCAGTCACATTGAGCAAGATGTATTACGAATTTTAGTAATTAATACTGAAAAAGAAAAAGGATATATTCAATCAACTGTTTATGCAAAAACAGAAGTTAAGAATGATAAACCAGATCGTGAACGCAAACCAGGAAATAAAAGACCAGATTATTACAGACGTAATGAACAACGCGTTGAAGGTGAAGAACCTAAAGCAACAAAACCAGTTGAAGCAAAAGAATAATTGAGGAGGGTGAAAGAGTTATGTTAAATCGAGTTTCATTAGTAGGAAGAATAACACGTGATTTAGAATTAAAAAATTCTGTTAATAATAAGCCTTTTGTAGCTTTTACCTTAGCAGTAAATAATAATTTTAATGATCAAGCATCATTTATTTCATGTTTCGCTTGAAATAAGACAGCAGAAAATATGGCCCGTTATTTAAAAAAAGGTTCATTAATTGCTTTAGATGGTCGTTTACAAACAAGGTCAGATAATGTTAATGGACAAATGACAACAATTATGCAAGTAGTTGCAGAAACTGTTTCGTTTTTAGATTCACGAGGAACAGGAACTGCTGCTAATATGGGAACCCCAGCTCCAAATCCTAATGATTTTAATAATATGACTTCTTTCAATCAAACAGAATCACAAGATAATAATAACAATGATAGTATTAGTTTTGATGGTGATGATGCAATTTTATGAGATTAAAAGGAAAGGAAACAAATAATGAATCCAAAATTTAAACGTTTTAAAAAACAATGTTATTTTACAAAAAATAAGATAACATATATTGATTACAAAGATATTGAATTATTAAAAAAATTTATTTCTGGTAATGGACAAATTTTGCCAAAAAGAGTTACTGGAACAACAGCTAAAAATCAAAGAATGTTAGCGATAGCAATTAAGAGAGCACGTCAAATGGCATTATTACCATTTGTTATTGATTAAAAATACTTACAAAAATAAGTATTTTTTCTTTTTTAGTGTAGAATTAATATGATGTAAGGCACAGTAAAAAAAGTTAAGGGATGACATTATGATAGAGAATCCAAAGTTTAGTAATGTTTTTAAAACAGAAGCAAAAGAGAAAATGGGGAAGAGTCGGTTACAAATAATTAAGTACATCTTAATTTGTTTTGTACCATTTTTATATGGTTTTATTTGTGCATGAGCTTTTTGGAATCCATTAGCTAAAATTGGGAGTATTCCAATGGCAATTGTTGATAATGACAATCCTCCTTGTGTTGCTTATGCCGTTAAAAAAACTGGTACTGATGAAAATAATTTATTAACATCGCCATTTGTTGAATATTTGCATGTCGATAATGCCGCAGAGTGTCAAGAAAAAAGCCAAGAATGGTTTGACAATAATTCAAAGATTGATAAAAATATTTATAAATTACAATATCGTTTTGATAGTATGGTTAATTTATCAGTGACTAATAATGAATTTTATAATGTTAATTCAAAAGCATTAGAATTAAAACAAAATGGAATGACAATTAAATTAAACTATTTACATGATCGTGAAACTAGTTTTAAACCAGCAGACAAATATTGGGCCCAATTACAAGTTAGTCCTGGGTTTACAGAAAATATCTTTAAACTAATGCGTGCAGTTGGTAATCATAGTCCAACCGAAGTTATTAAGAGTTTAGAATATTTGATTAGTAATATGCCACAGTTTTGATCAACATATAAACAAAACTTTTTAGCGGGACAAGTTTTATATACTTTTACTCAAATTAAGACAGCTCTGGTGCATTCGGCTTTACCAGAAGTTTTAGGAACTTCAATGTTTTGGGCTTTTGCAAAATGAGATGAAACAGCCAATGTTCACTATTTAACTGGTCGTGATTTTAGTAATTATTTAGAAAATATTTTATTAATTATTGGTCCAAATACAGCAATTGGAAAAGCAATTTTAAATTATGTGCAAGATAATCATCCACAATATTATGATATTGCTAAGAAAGTTTTAGAATTAGTGGAAACAACTGGAAAACAATTTCTTGATGAGTTTGTTCGTGAGATTTTTCCTAATTTAGATGCCCATGTTACTTGACCTGAATATAGTGAGAAAGCACAGCGCGTAATTCGAGATTGAACAAATTTAAATTCATCGCTTTTCCAAATTCCTGTGCACATTCAAGGTTATCAATATGGTGAATACGGAATTGGTTTAGGAGAATTTTTTATTGCCATTGCGATGTGGGTTGGTGTTTTAATGCAAACATTTATTTTTGACCGTACTTGCCGTACAAAACGGGCAAAATGATATCAACATTATTTTTCAAAATTATTATTAATGTTAATTACAACAACAATTCAAACAACAATTTTAGCTATTTCGTTAGCAATATTAGGATATAGCAAGATAGGAGCTAGTTTTGGTTTATTGTATGTTTGATTATTATTATGCAGCCTTATTTTTACTATTATTGAGCATGCAATTTGGTTTGCTCCTGCTGATGGTGATGTTGGAAAATATTTAATTGTTATTTACTTAATTTTAAATTTAACGGCAGGTTGAGGAACATTCCCATCATTTATGCAAGCTGGTTTCTTCAATGTTGTTTCATTCTTAACCCCGTTCAAGTATGCAATCCATGGAATGGGCAATATTATTTATGGAATTGGAACAGGAGAAGGTTCATTAATTCAATATCAAACTGAAATTTTACAAAATATGGGAATATTATTAATTTGAATTCCAATTTTATTAGTAATTAGTTTAAGTTTAACTTATTTATGACGACAAAAAGAAAAATATGGAACTTTTAACTTGAGAGCATTAAAAAAAGTATTAATGGAAAACAATATCAATATTAATAAAAATGTTGCTCGTACTTTGAATAATTTAAGTAATCAAGAAGTTGAAATAGTAAAAGAACAAGTTCTAATAAGTCAATATCAAACATTTGAAGAACAAAAGAGTCAAAAGATAAAGCGGATGGAAATAAAATTTGATCTTACAAGAAATCCAAAATATTTATATAAAATTAAAAAAATTAAAGCAAAAGGTTATTCAATTGAAACAGAAGAGGAAGACCGCGATAGCATAATATAATTATTGTTGAGGAGAAAAGTTATGGATAACAAAAATAATTTGCCAACTTTTAAAGAAATTTTTAAAAAAGAATGACAAGAACAAACAGTTAAAAATAAGAAACGAATTACAAAATTCATTGCAATCTGTATTGTGCCATTTTTGTATGGTTTCTTTTGTGTTTGAGCTTTTTGAAATCCATTTCTTAAAACAGACCAAATTCCAATGGCAATTGTTAATCATGATGCAAACTTATGTGTGATTTATAAACCTAAAAACGCTACTGATCAATCAATTGCAAATGGAACTGATATTCATTATGTTAATGTAACCGATGAAGCAAGTTGCAACGCTGCAGTTAAACCAAACGAAATTGCACGTTTTACAAGTGTTAGTGATAATGTTGTTACTGGTCCAAACTATTATGATAAAGAACATAATAATGTTAAGATAGATGTTAGCACTATTACATTAAAATTAAATTATTTAAAAAATAAAACCACTAATTTTGAACCAACTGACAAATATTGAGTCCAATTACGAATTCCTGAAAATTATTCTGTTCATCTAATTAATATTTTAAAAAACATTGCTAATTCATCATTTGACCATAATCAATTTTTAACCGATATTACTTGAATGAGCAATAATCCAATTAACTTGTGAGCTACTTATAAACAAAACTTTTTAATTGGTTATTTTGCAACAACTTTTACCAATTTACGAGAAAGTTTTGTTCGTGAAGCTGTCCCCCAACTGATTCTGCCAATGCTTTATACCATTTTGTCTAATCCTGATGGAACAGTAAACCGCACTACTTATGATGATTATGTTAAAAGTATTAAGACAAGTAATTTAATTAATGAAACAAATAATTTAGTTAATCAAGGTAAATTAACTTCAGCCCAAGGGAAGATTATTACTTCGTTGTTAAAAGTATTTGGTCTAGTAAAAGGACAATTAGTACAATTTATTTTTGGCTCAGAAAATGTTGTTAGTAAGGACCAATATTTTACTAATAGTAATGAATTGGGGAAACACTTAAAAGATGTTGGGAGCATTATTGATATCCCATATAATGTTCAGGGTTATCAGTATAATAAATATGGAATTGGATTGGGAGAATTGTTTATGTTAATTGGTGTTTGAGTCGGAGCTTTAACACAAACATTTGTTTATGACCGTAAAGGAAGAACCAAAAACACATTATCTTATCAACATTATTTTAGTAAATTACTTTTAATGTTATCTACATCCTGAATTCAAGTTACAATTATGATGCTTTCATTATTAATTTTAGGTTTTGGACAAATTGGTCCAACTTATGCTTTGCTGTGGCTATGAATGCTCTTTTTAGGTTCACTTTTCAATGTTATTATTTGTTCTATTTGGTTAGCAATTCCAGACGAAATGATCGGCCGTTTTATTGCTGTTATTTATCTAATTATTAATTTATCAGCTGGATGAGGAACATTTCCATCATTTATGCAAAATAAATTTTTTGATGTTTTATCATATATATCACCATTCCGCTATGGTTTGCATAATATTGGCACGATAATATATGGCTTATCTTCGCCAACAAGTATTGGTATTGGTGAATATCAAACTGAAATTGTCAAAAATATGGGGATTCTATTCATTTGGGTTATTGCTTTTGTTATAATTGGATTAGTAGGAACCTACTATCGTTTCTTAAAAATGAAATATGGAACAATTAGAGTAAAAACAATTTATCAGGCAATGAATAACATTGATAATATTAAGGATTATGAAAAAAGTATTAGTACCTTAAACTATTTAACAGTAGAAGAACAAATTCTAATAAAAGCAGAAGTAGCAGTCCAATTATTAGCGAAACAAACAAAAAAGCAGTTAAAAAAGCAACATAAATAATTGTACAGGTAATCTTAATATTTTTTGCCTTCTTTTTTAAATGAATCACCAGCTATTTTATGGTATTATTTAAATACTAATTTATTTTATGAAAGAGAGAAAGTCAAATGTATTTAAATTTATTATATAGTACAGATAATAGTAACCCTTTACATGACTTTTTGTCAATTTCAACTTGGCAATCATTTGTTAGTATTTTTCTTTTCTTTGGGATTATGCTTTTACTATGATTTTGAATTAAGAAAACAAAAATGCGTTTTATTTTTCGTGTTTTATTAGGGTTAGCTCTTGGTTTAGTTTTTGGGATTATTGTTCAAGCAATTAATGGTTTCCCATATAATACAGCTGATCCATCAGGTTCAATGATTAATCCAACGATTCCAGATCCAAGTCCAACTGATCCTAAGAAGACAATTCCAAATGATATTTATGTCCTATGAGTTCATGAATTTTCAATTTGAGTTAACTTGTTTAGAATGATCTTCTTAAATGCGATTTTACTAATGACTGTCCCAGTTGTTTTCCTAGCAATTGCACGAGCAGTATCAAAACCAGGAAAAGATGCAGCGTCAAAAAAAGGAACAATTATTACAATTGCGATTTTATTATTGAATGTTGCAGCAATGTTTATTATTACATTATTTATTGGAATTGCTTTTAATATTGGGAATGGTTTTACAATTTCAGGAAGTGGTAGTTACGATAAAGCGGCGTCTAAACCATTGCCAGAAATTATTTGAGATTATGTACCTTCAAACTTTGTTTCGCCATTCTTTTTGGGAGCAATTATTCCAGTAATGGTTGTTGCCGGATTAATTGGTCTTGCGGTTAAAAAATCATCAAAAAGACACCCTGAAGATATGCAAAAAATTCGTGATGGATTTGACCGTTGATGAACAGTTATCATGTCATGTTTAATGTTTATTATTAAGTTAATGCCTTATGCTGTAATGTCAATGATTACCTATGCTATTGTTTCACGTCCAATTGGATATTTAGCTCAAATTGGAATTGTAATTGGGGTTGGTTACTTATGTTTAGCGGTTGCTTTAGTTTGACATTCATTGTTATTAACATTATCAGGAATTAATCCATTTAAATGATGAAAATATGCTATTAAGCCAGTAATTCAAGGATTTACAACACAGTCTTCAAATGCGACGTTGCCTTTAACAATGGAAGTTTTAAAAGATGAGATAAAAGTGAAAGAAAATTTAGTTGGGATTTCCGCACCATTAACAACGACAATGGGCTTAACTGCTTGTGCAGGGGTACAAGCAGGGATTATTGTTTCATTTATTGTAACAGCAGGATTATTTGACTTAACAGTTGCTAATTTCTTTATTGCTTTAATTGTTGTTGTTGTTGCATCATTAGGAATTGCTGGTGTTCCAGGAACAGCTAGTGTTGTCACAGCTGGAGTGCTGGGGGGGCTTGGCTTAGGGACTTTATATGTTCCTGTTTATGCAATTATTGGGGCATTAGATGGTTTATTTGATATGGGTCGAACAGCAGTAAATGTTGCGGGAGGATTACAAGCAACAACAATTGCCGCCCGGTTAACAAATTGTTTAGAAAACGAAGAGTTAATTCTGTTTAAATGATCACGTTTACGGCGAAAACGAAACAGAAAAAAAGAGTCAAAACAAGAATAAAGGTGCTACCTTTATTTTTATTTTAAAGGGGAAAGGTTATAATATTATTAATAAGACAGAAAGAAGGGAAAAAGATGAAGGTAATTATAATTGGTGGGTCAACCGCCGGAATGACAGCAGCTAGTAAGTTAAAACGAACTTTAAAAGATAATGTTGAAATTATTGCTTATCAAAAATTAAAATATCCATCGCTGGGTAGTTGTGGGATTCCTTATTATGTGGGGAAACATTTTGATAACCCAGAAAGGATGATTGCACGAACTGTTGAACAATTTGAGAATAATAGAATTTTTGTAAAAACTTCATGTGAAGTAACAAAAGTTGATTTTAAAACAAAAACAGTTTATGGAATCAATCTTGAAACAAATGAAGAATTTATTGATACTTATGACAAGTTAATTATTAGTGTCGGAGCAACACCACGCAAATTAAATTTAATGGGTGAAGAAGCATCAAATGTTTTTACAGGAACAACTTTAGAAGCAGCAGTAGCGCTTCGTGATAGTTTAACAAAAATTAAGAATGTTACTATTATTGGTGGTGGTTTTATTGGGCTAGAATTTTGTGAAAGTTTTTGTTTGGCTGGGAAAAATATTACGTTAATTGAAGCTGATAAATGAGTTTCACGAAAATTAATTGATGAAGATATCGCACAATTATTAGTAGCGGATTTAGAAAATAAGGGAATTAAAATTAAGACAAATGCTAAAGTAGCGGAATTTATTATTGAAAACAATAAAGTAAAAAAAGTTAGATTAGCATCTGAAGAAGAGATTGCAACAGACTTAGTTTTAGTTGGGATCGGAGTTACACCAAGTACTGCTTTTTTGAAAGAAACAGATTTAAAAATGAATGAATTTGGTGCAATTTTAGTTAATGACCAGTTTGAAACTAATATTAAAGATGTTTATGCTGTTGGTGATTGTGTTATGACAAAAAATGTAATTGATAATAAGTTACAATATATTTCGTTGGCAACTGTTGCTGCAAAAAATGGGAAGGTTTTAGGTAATATTTTAGCAGGAAAAAAAGACCATTTTCCAGGAGCAATTGGAACTGCTATTATCCAAGTTTTCGATAGTGAAATTGCGCGGACAGGATATACAAAGGAACAAGCAATTGCAAATGGTTTTACTGTTAAAGAAGTCGTAATTACGGGAACTGATCATACCCATTATGTTGCTGATGCTAAACTAGTTACAGTTAAGGTTATTTATGATCAAAAAGCAAAAATTATTGTGGGAGCGCAAATCTTTGGTTATAATAAAGCTAGTTTAAGAATCAATGCTTTAATTCCATTAATTTGAACAAAAACTAAAATTAATGAAATTGAATATTTGGATTTACCATATTCGCCACCATTTGCAAAAAGTGTTGATGTATTAAATGTTGTTTTAGCGAAGATTAATGAAAACTAAAAAAGGAGAAAAAGGTATTAAATGACAGTAAAAAATGCTATTAATTGACGAAAAACAATTAAAAAATATGATAGTAGTAAAACTATTAACAATAATGATTTATCAACAATTATTGAAGCAGGACGTTTGGCACCGTGTTCATTAGGTTTAGAAGTTACTAATGTTGTGACCATTACTAACAAAGAATTAAAAACTAAGTTTGCAGAAGAGGTCATGAGTGGCTCAAATCAGGAAAAAGTTCAAGATGCTAACTGTATTATGATTGTTGCTGGGGTTAATCCAGAACATTTAGTTTCAACGGAATTTTTAACAAAACGATTGGAACGAAATATTATTCAACCTGATGTGTTAAAAATAACAATTGATAAATATCAAACTTTTTTAACGCAAAAAGAAAATTTGTTTGCCTTTGTGTCAGAACAAGCCCACATTGTAACTAGTTTTATTACTCTGCAAGCTGCGGACTTAAAAATTGGGTCAACAATTATGGGAGGCTTTAATGTTAAAAAATGTAACGATTTATTATCACAACATTGTTTTTTTGATCAAACTAAATTACATTCGGTGTTAGTTTTAGCTTTAGGATATTATGATGAAACAGATGAAAAGACAAGTTTACCACGAGTAAGGATTGATTTTAATGAATTTGTAAAGATTATTAAATAATTTTTGTTTTTATTGACAATATGTGTTATCATTATTTACGTGCAAATAATATGCATCCATATTATTAAAAGAGAGGTGAATTATATGGCAAGAGAAGGAATCCATCCAAAATATTTTGATACTAAAATTATGTGTACAACTTGTGGAACAGAGCGGATGAGTGGTTCTACTAAGGGGGAAGAATTAAAAGTTGATACTTGTTCTTCATGCCATCCCTTCTATACAGGTAATCAGCAATTTGCTAATGCCGCAGGACGTGTTGAACGCTTTAAATCTAAATTTAATAAAAAAGAAAAATTAGCGAAGCAAACAGAAGAAGCATCAAAAGTACAAAAAGAACTTAATAAAAAAACAGCAAAACCAAAATCTGATAATCAAAAAGCAGAATAATGGGGGAAAACTTTTATCTTAATAAGATAAAAGTTTTTTTTTTTTTTTTTAAGAATAATTCTAGGTCATTTTATTTTTTTCGTTATAATGAAAATAGACTACTTTAAAAGTTTATAAAGGATTAAAGGGAATTAAGTGCAAGTCTTAAGCTGTCCTAGCAACTGTAAAACTGACGAATGTTAAATAAACCACTGAATAACATATTTGGGAAGGATTAACTAGTAGGATGAAGTAAAGCCAGTAGACCGTCCTTATAAATTTAATAAGAGTCCTACTAGGTAAATAGGATTAATTTATTTTGGAAATAAAATAAAAATATAAGCATAAAAACAAAAGGAGAAAAGAAAATGGTTAAAAATATTTTGACTGTATTAACAAGTTTAACAGTGAGTACAACAACTATAGCAAATGTTACGATGCAACAAGCAACTTCGTTAAGTGGTGAGAAATTATTACAAAAGAATACTGATGGGTACCATGTTAATAGTGTTAAAATCACAGTAAAAAATGAAAGTGGAGCAGTTGTTGATACAGTTACTTTTTATAATTCATTAGTAAGTTTAGGTGATATGTTAGCATCAGATTCGGATTTTTTTGGACTTAACGAAACATCATTTGGACGTTTATTAATTAGAGTTGACAATAGAACAACAGATTTTAATAAGAATTATTGAGCGATTTACTCAAGCACACATCCATTTTGTAAGTTTAATACTAATCCAGCAAATTATTGTTCAGTTGGAATTGATGGTCTAATTTTTCGTGATGTTTGAGAACAAGATCAATTATTTGATTTTGTTTTAACTAAGATTTAATTTAAATAATAATCCTATTTATCCTTTTTAAGAAAGGGGTTTTCAATAATTATGAAAAAAATATTAACTAATTTATTAGTTTTATCGTTGAGCTTAACATCAACAACAAGTTTAATTAGTTGTCAAAATTTAAATCAAAATAATACAAGCAACGAAGATAAAAATGAAGAAGATTTACCAACCTTACCAAATTATTTTACAATTATACAAGGTGATATTTATCCCTCTTTTGGTATTAGTAAACAAGAGGGAACTCAAAAATACTTTTTTAAACCCACAAGTGATCAATTGAGTACCCTTTTTTTAAATTTGCCACAACGTAAAATTGCCCCATTAGGATTTGCAAAGGATGTTGCAACTATTAAGGATTTTCGATTTTATTTAGAATATCAATTTGCGGCAACTTTTACCATTCTTAGTGATCAAGAATTGACACTTGATGAAAATCAAATGGTTAATGTTACTTTGGCTGTAAAGTGTTTAAAAGTAGCAGAAAAATGATTAGAGAGTGGAGTTTGGAAAATGCGTTTTACTGATATGAATGTTGAACAAAAAATAACTTTTAAAATTCCAATTATTCCAAATGAAGCTGATGAGTTAAATAAATTTATTTTTAAAAAATATAATGAATATATTGGGCAAAATGAGATTAAAATTGATAAAAGCAAATTAGATTTTAATGATTTAGATAATGTTGCAAATACAAAGTATTTGCAAGAAGAAGCAACTACTTTCATTAATACTTTTATTAGTAAAAATTCAGGGCTTGACAAAAAACTTAATCTTAAAAAAATTATTCCACCAAAAGGTAATCAAATTAAGAGTTTAGATGAGCCTTCTAATAGTTTAGTAAAAATTAATACAACATTTAATTTTACGTTAAATATTGAAGGACTAAATTATCATCCACGATTAAATTTGGGGATGGAAATTAGATATAAAATTATGTAAGTTACGTAAAACACTACGGAGGTTAATAAAATCATTAACTTAATAATAAGTGTTTTTTTATTATTTTTATTTGGGTATAATAAAAATAATTAGAAGAGTGGTGTTTAAATGGGATTAAAAATTAGTAATTTAAAATATAAACGCTATAAAAAAAATATTTTTACTGATTTAAGTTTTGAGGTTAACAGTCAAGAAGTTTTAGGAACTTATTTTGAAAATAAATTTTCACAGTTATATTTTTTAAAACTTCTACTAGGAAAGAAAAAACCTCGCAGTGGGAAAATTTATTTAAATAGTCGAAACATTACCGCTTTACTTCCAAAAGAGCGAAAAATTGGTTATGTTTCACCAGGAACACTACGATTAGGGTTTTTACCAACTAAGTTACGATTAGCTTATCATATTTTAAAAACACCAAAATTTTTACATGATAGTTCTTTAAAATACATCAAAAATAAATACCGTTATAAAAATTTAGTTTTTATAGGTAATGATTTAAATAAAAAAGACTTAATATTAAAAACAGATAAAATTATTAATGAGTATTTTCATAATTCAATTCGAATTAAGGAAGAATGAATCGAAACCTATTTAACACAAATTAGTGAATTTCATAAAAAGGAAATTGCCAAAATTTTTGAAGATGATAAGGATTCAATTTTAATTCAAAGTTTACATACGTATACTTATAAAAAAGAAGAGATTCGTGTTTACGAAGGTTTTCTTGCGTTTTTGCAAGCCTTATGAGATAAGATTTATTATATTTCAGAATTAGATTACTTATGTGATTGTTATGAAATTGCCAAAAAAAGAAAAATTAAAAATAAAAAATTTGGATTTACTGGGGCAAAACTTGTATGCGAAAAGTATTTAAAAATTTTACAAACTGAAATTCTTTATGAACGATATAAGTTAATTAAAGCAAGGAAAGCTTTAAAAAAATATCGCCTTAATGTTCTTAACACCGTTATGCGTGATAGTGAACGAAAAAATATTATTAAAGGGATTTTGCATAAAAGTAATTCTGTTAATGTTGTTACTTGATTAAAATTAGCAGAAGACCAATGGTTTAATTATAATCAAAAACAAGAGCAACTAATTTCTAATTTGTTGCCAGATGAAGCAACAATTATTAAAGGAAAAGTTTTAGAATATTTTCATAAGTATCATTTAGCATTATTGAATAATAAATTAATCCAACGTGAAGAGGATAATTCTCTTGCGATTGCTGCAGCAAACGAAAAAATTGTAACAGTTTATAATCAGGCGTTTGAACAAGTAAAAGAATTAATGAGTAATTTAAATATTAAAATGAATTGATTTAAAATTACTAAAAATTTAAGTAGTTTTGATCATACAAAAATTAGATTAATTAACGCAATTTTAACTAATAAGGAATTGATTATTTTACACAATACTTTTGATAATTTAACACATAATGAAGCTATTGAATTAAATGAAATTTTATTGACTCTAAAAAATTATAATCCACAAATAACGTTTTTAGTTTTAACAAGAAATATTGAAAATATTAAAAACTATGTTACTAAATTATTGTTCTTTGATGAAAACAATAATTATAAATTAATGTCAAAAGAACAGGCTGAGTTTTTTCCTGAAACAATGCACTTATATCAAACAATGTACAACAGCTCTGAAAATATTTTTTCAGTGCAATATTTTGAAAAAGATAATATGCTTGTAAATGAAAAAATTAAGATTAAGTTACCAAAAGAGATTAAATTAGTTGATCAAAAGGACTATTCATTGGCTATTAACCCAAATTTAATTTCTTTTGAAAAAACAAAATTATTTAATAAGGATTTATATTTAATGTATAAAGGACAAGTTAAAACAATTAAAAAAATTGTTAAGTCAATTGTTTGTTTTTTTGAAACTAATAGTGAAGTAGTTTTTAAAGTCTTAGTTCCTGAAAAAGAATTAAATTTGAAAAAAATGACTACAATATATTTTGATAAGCACGCCTTATTAATTTATGATAAAATTAACAATAATTTAGTTGTTAATATTTAAAGTGAGGAAATTTTAAATGCAAGATTTAAAAAAAGCAATTTTACAAAAAATTAAAGATTATAATACTATTATTTGCTTACGTCATATTTCACCAGATGGTGATGCATATGGTTCGGCGTTTGGGTTAGCACAATTTATTAAGGATAATTTTCCTTCTAAAAAAGTTTTGGTTGATGGTGAATCAAATAAGTATTTGGCTTTTTTAGCAACACCTGATTTTGTTAAACAAGAAGATTATCGTGGGGCTTTAGTAATTGTGACAGATACGGCTAATGTTGAACGGATTGATAGCAAATATTGGCAGGAAGGAAAGGAAATTATTAAAATTGATCATCATCCAAATGTAACACCATATGGAGATTTACAATGAGTTGATGAAAAGAAAATTGCAGCTAGTGAAATGATTGCTGAGTTTGTTTTAACATCAAAATTAGAAGTTTCAGCAGCAGCGGCAAGATTAATCTTTACGGGGATTGTAACTGATTCTAATCGCTTCATGTATAATAAAACTTGTGGTGAAACCTTTATGTTAGCAGGTCAATTAGTTGCAAAAGGATTTGATTTACAAAATATTTATCAAAATTTATATGAAGAACAATGAGCAAATGTTTGTTTTAAAAATTATTTATTATCACAAGTAATGATTTATGATGATCAAATTAGTTATGTTAAAATAACAGATGAAATGTTAAAAGAACATCAAATGGATTATGAAACTGTTAAACCGTGAGTTAATATTATGGCTAATGTTAAGGAATTTAAAATTTGAATGTTCTTAATTGAAAATAAAGTAGAAGGTTATATTAATATTAGTATTCGAAGCAATACTTATATTGTTAATGGCGTTGCTGAAAAATACCATGGTGGAGGTCATCAATTGGCAAGTGGGGCTAAGATTTATCAGTGAAAAGATACTGAGAAAGTTCTAACTGATTTAAGTCTTTTAATTAAAAATAATGTTAAATATGTGGGAGGTCAATAATGTATTTTTTAAATAATAAGGCACAGATGGGGTGGATTGAAGTAATTACTGGTTGTATGTTTGCGGGAAAAACAGAAGAGTTTATTCGCCGTTTAGTACGATTAAGTTATGCTAAATTTAAAATTCAAGTTTTTAAGCCTGAAATTGATAATCGTTATAGTGAGAATAAAGTTGTTAGTCATAGCCAAAATTCAGTTGAAGCAATCCCAGTGAAAGATTCAGCAGCATTATTAGCGCAAGTTGATTCAGCAACAAATGTGATTGGAATTGATGAGATTCAATTTTTTGATAACAATATTGTTAAAGTTGCAGATTCGTTAGCAGATAAAGGAATTATTGTCATTGTTAATGGTTTAGATAAAGATTTTCGTGGAGAATCATTTCTAAATGTTGAACAATTAATGACCCGAGCAGAAGAGGTTAAAAAATTACATGCAATTTGTGTTAAATGTGGGAATTTAGCAAATCGTACTCAACGTTTAATCAATGGTAAACCAGCTAATTATCACGACCCCATTGTTTTAATCGGTGAAAAAGATAAATATGAGGCACGTTGTCGTCATTGCCACGAAGTAACATATTAACTTGGGGAGGAGAAAAAATGTTAACAAAAGCAGGATTAAATGCAGAAGCATATTTTATTACAAATAGTAGACCAAAAACAGTTATTAAACTTAAAGCATATTTTGTTGAAAATTTACCAGTTAATTCTAAAATTACAATTATGGAAGATTTAGTGGTTAAGGAAAACGATAATGTTGTTGTTAATGGAAATGTTTTTAAAATTAGTCAGAAGATTATTAGTAAACATCCCGTTAAAAAAACTTTTGAAAGTTGTGAATATCGTTTAACTTTACTTGACCAATTAAGAAAATTGCCAAAATTTCAAGAAATTATTGCGAACCAGTAAATAAATCATTAATTATTATGATTTATTTTTATATAATAGATTAAATCGGACATTATGATTTAAAATATATTATAATAATTGTTAGGTGTTTGAATAGGTAGAGGTGGTAAAATGAATCAAAAAACAGTTGAACGATTAGAGGCAATGTTAAAACGATCGAATTTAATTAATGAAGAATTAACAAAGCCAGAAATAGTTAATGATGTAAAAAAATTAACTAGTTTGGCAAAAGAACAATCACAATTAGAAGATACTGTTGCTTTGTATTTAAATTATAAAAATGTTTTAAATAATATTAATGAGGCAAAAGCAATTTTAGAAAATGAAAAGGATGAAGAACTAATTGATTTAGCTAAAGATGAAATAAAGGCTTCAGAAATTAGAAAAGAACAAATTACGGCACAGTTAAAAGTGATGTTATTGCCAAAAGACCCTAATGATGAAAAAAATGTTATTTTTGAAATTCGAGGTGCTGCTGGTGGTGATGAGGGAAATATTTTTGCCGGTGATTTATATCGAATGTATCTAAAATATGCTGAACAGCAAAAGTGAAAAATTGAAGTAATTGAGGAAAATGAATCAGAAGCAGGTGGGTTTTCAACAATTTCATTTATTGTTAAAGGTGATCGTGTTTATTCAAAAATGAAATTTGAATCGGGTGCGCATCGGGTACAACGAATTCCAAAAACAGAAAGTAAAGGACGGGTTCATACTTCAACAGCAACGGTTGCTGTTTTGCCTGAAATTGAAGAAGTGGATTTTGAAATTAAAACAGTGGATTTAAAAATCGATACATATCGTGCTTCTGGTGCCGGAGGGCAACATGTCAATACAACTGATTCAGCGGTACGAATTACACATTTGCCAACCGGTGTTGTAGTTACATCACAAGATGGTCGTAGTCAACACGATAATAAAGCATTAGCAATGCAGCATTTACGTAGTAAATTATATGAAGAACAACAACGCAAAATTAATGAAGAACGAGGAACATTGCGGAAAGATGCAGTAGGAACTGGTGATCGCAGTGAAAAGATTCGTACATATAATTATCCACAAAATCGGGTTACGGATCATCGCATTAATTTAACTTTGCAAAAATTAGATCAAATCATGGAAGGTAATCTTGACGAAATTATTACAGCTTTAATTAATGAAGAACAAAGACTGAAAATGGAAGGTAACTAATGACAGTTAACGAATTAATTGAAAAATCAGAAGATTATCTGAAAGAATCTAATATTGTTAATTATCTTGCTGATGTTAAAACTTTAATAGCATTTTTTATGAAAATATCCTTAGCCAAATTGTATGCTGTTCAAAATGAAAAAATTAATTTTAAGGTTGATGATTATTGGCAAAAATTAGTTGAATATCAAAATGGAAAACCAATTCAACATATTACTAACTTACAGAGTTTTTATGGTTATGATTTTTATGTTGACGACAATGTTCTTATTCCTCGGTATGAGACAGAAGAATTGGTGGATAATATTAATGTTTTAATTGATGATATTTTTCTTGAAGGCAAAAAACCATTAACTTTAATTGATGTTGGAACTGGTAGCGGGGCAATCGCAATTAGTTTGGGACTAGAAAATCCAAATTTAACAATTTATGCTAGTGATATTTCGCCGTTAGCTTTGGATGTTGCAAAAAGAAATATTAAGCAATTAAATTGTCGTAATGTTCAATTATTAAAAGGCGATATGTTAGAACCTTTTCTTAAGAATAAGATTAAAGCTGATATTTTAGTATGTAACCCACCTTATATACCAAAAAACCAACAAATTAGTCATCGTGTTAAAAATTATGAACCGCATGTTGCTTTATTCGGTGATAATGATGGCTTATATTTTTATCGTCAAATTTTTCAGAATTGACAAAAAATTGTTAACAAAAATGGTTTTTTATGTTTTGAACATGGATATGATCAAAAAAAGGCATTAGAAAAGTTAGTTAAAGAATATTTTCCAAACCAAAGATATTATTTTAGAAAAGATATAAATAAAAAATGACGAATGTTATTTGTTAATATTTTGTAGTAAAATAAGAGGAGCTCAGGTGTGAGGTGAAAGTATGGATGATAAGATTAAAAATATTAAAAGAATCCGCATTACTAGTATTGCATTTTTAGTAGTTTTATTTATTATGATGCCATATTTTGTTTTTATTGTTGTTTCGCACAGGGATAGTATCTTAAATAATTTCTTTGTATTTACTGAAGCAACACCAAAAGATGTGTTAGAAACTTTTACGACATCTGATTTACCAAACCGATTTTTAATTTTTGGTTTGCCCTATATTGCTTTAGCAACTTTAGCGTGTGCAATTATTAGTACCGTTTTCTATATTTATTATCAAAAACGAACAATTAATTTTAATAATCGTATGTTATTAATTGGAACAATTACTATTACTTCTTTTATCTTTATTACGTGTTTATTGTTTTCATTTGCCGAGTATTACTATGATTTATTTACCGAATGATGTCGTTCCTTAAAAGGGGGATATTCTGGACCAGATTACATTGAAAACATTAATAATATGATTAAACCAGGGACTCCTAATCGCGATGCGATTATTGCAGCGTTAATTAACTTAGCAACAGGTCCTGGAACGAAAAACCCTTATCCGTTAACATGAATTGGAATTAATGTAATTTGATGAATTACAGGTTTACAAATGATTTTTGTTATTTTTATTATGTTAAAAGTTGGTTTTAAATTGGAGTGATTATTAAATACTAATGTTAACCTAGGAAAAAAGGAAGAATTAGTTGTCTTAAAAGATACGTTTAATCAGAGTGTTGCTAAAAAAATTATTAGTCTATTTTTAATTCCAAATGAATTTAACATTTCATTATGAGTTATTTTCTTTTCTAGTATGGCTTTTATTCCACAATTAATTTATACAATCATTGTAGGTAGCAGTTTTACAGATGCAAATCGATTTATTTTGTATTCTTATTTATATCCAGAATTAACGATTAATGTTATTATTCCTGGGACAAATAGTATTTTAGATCAGCCAAATCTTGATTACTTTCATATGACAAGTAAAATGCCAGGATCGCCATTTTTCATTAATATTGCCCCAATTATTTTCTCATCTTTAATTATTTCAATGTTATTTGCATTTAGTTTTGTAATGATTAAAAAACCAAATTTAACCAAAAAAGGATTTATTAGTTTTTATATTAGTTTTTTAATTGTAACTGGAGCGTCCTTGGTAATGTTTTTAATTTCACAGTATCAAATGACACAAGCAGTTGACTATTGAAATAGTCAAGATCAACATTTTAAAGAGACAGTTATGAAACCACTTTTTGGAACTACTAAACTAGATTATTTTTGACTGCAAGGAAGTGAATTAATTGCAAGTGGTATTTTATTATCTTCTTTTATTAGTGTGTTATCAATTATTGCGATTTCACATATTTCAAAAATTAAAAGTAATAATAATCGGGAGGAACAAATTAAAGTGAATTCTAAAAACTTATAAGATGGGAGGCTAGATAGATAATGAAAGTATATACAATAAAAGATCGTAAAGAGGTCATTGCGGGTTATTTGGCAGAAAATGTAATTATTATTCCAACCGATACAATTTATGGGATGACATGTATTATTGGTTCACAAACAGCAAAAGCAAGAATTTTTAAAGTTAAAGGTCGTTCAGAAAGAATGTATTTATCAGTAATCGTTAGCTCTGTTCGAATGGCAAAAAAATTTATTGATTTAACCCGCGAAGACTTAAAAATTTTTAGAAAAAATGAAACTATTACTATAATAGGTAACATAAATAGTGAAATTAATAGTCGTTATAATATTACTAATGATAATACAATTGGACTTCGAATTACAAAATCAAAATGATTACAAAAAATTATTAAAAAAGTAGGACCAATTTATGGGACAAGTGTTAATATCAGTGGGCAAAATTATGCCAAAGAATTTAATGAATTAAAAAAATTTGATGTTGATATTATTGTCAATGATGGGTATTTAGATAATCGTCCTTCAAAAATTTACAATTCTTTAACCAAAGAATTTATTAGATAAGAGGTAAACAATGACAAAAGAATCAAAACTAAAAAAATGATCATGATATAAAATTGTTAATCTTGTTGTTTTAATTATTTTAATTATTTTAACTATTGTTTTTACAGTGTTGTTTGTAATTAATCAAAAAAAATATACAATTGCATTTTTAATTAGCGTCTTGTTGCTAGGAATTTGAGTAACTGGTTATTTTATGGGCCATTTTTTATTTATGAATAAAGAAAACATTAAAGATGGAACAAGAAAGTTATTTGATGATTACCGTAAAAAAGATAAAAATAAAGAATCAAAAGCAGAAAAAATTAAGCAATTAGAAAAAGAACTAGCCGAGTTAAAAAAAGAGGAAGAAGATTAATTTTATAAAAAAAGAATAATATCATACCAAATTGCACTTTAAATTGCAATTTTTTTTATAAGTTTTTTTAGTAAATATGATATAATTTAAATATGGAGAAATGATGCAGGAGGGCTAAACATGTACATCAATCCATTCGAACGAATGAAAAATTTAAAATTAAATACAGAAGAAACAAAACCAAATAATTCAAAGAACAATGAACAAAAAATGAATTCAACACAGGTTGTTAATGGGGACAAAGATATGACAGTAGAGTTATTTAAAAATAGTGGTCATGAGGTTAAAAAAAATAAAAACGAAGAAGAATTAGGTAAGATTGATGGCATGGTATTATCAAATTATGAAATTGTTCGTGATTTAATAAAAACATTTAAAGAAAAAAATAATGAGATGCAGTTTTTCTTAACAATAGTTGATAATCAACATCAAGATTCAATGCCCGAAATTGTTAGTTCATTTTTTTCAATGCCACTGGTTAATATTGATTTGTTACGTATTGAGTTATATGCTTCACCATTCTTATTCTTGCTTAAAAGAATTATTAAAGGGTTACCAAAAGTTAGTTTAGAAGATAAAAAAGTTTTATGAGATCGTGTTAAATTGTTTGCAAGAACTTTAAAAAACAATGAATTATCAGAACAAACTAATGATTCAAATTCAGTGGTAATTATTAATGAATTAGAATTTGATGATCCACTAGAATATATTAAGAAAGAATTTGAAGAAATTTTACGAGCATATGAAATTAAAGATAATATTGTAATAATTTTTAATAACATTGATTTAGTTGGATATGCTAAGTTTAAAACGGTTTTTAGTTTAGTGCACGCAATTTTTAAAGGAATTATTCAATTCAAGTTTATTGTTGCATTGAATCCAGTCTTAATTGAAACTTATGTTAAACAAATTTATGGTAATAATTTAACGGACCAATTAATAAAACATGAAATTAGTGTTTTTAATAAATGCTATATTATTAGGGATGATGATGAAGGTAGTTCTGTAGAAAAAGTAACATCAAAAGTAGAAGAAGAGACGCAGCATTCAATGCAAAATTTTGCCCCAGTTGAAGAGGAAGAAGATGACGACACAATTGGGTTTGATTATTGAGCTATGCGTGGCGGAAAGTAAATTAGAGGAGGATAAGTTGATATGTTTACATTTTTAGTAACTTTAGGATGAGTCCTAATCATAATTGGCGCAATAGTTCAAATTTTTGCGGCAATATTAAATCTTTTGGTAATTCAACAAGTTGCGCTTCCAACAATTTTAAATTCAATAAACGATATTTTTCAAACATCAATTTTTAAACAAGAAGAAATTTTAAACCAGTTAACTGGGGATGCATGAGCATATACTATTATCGCATTATCAATCTTTGTTGCTTTAGCAACAATTACATTAGTATCATTTCAAATTAACCGCGTTAAAAAAGGACAACGAATTGCAAAACCATATATTAAGATGATTTTTGTGGCATTAATTATTGCTTCATTAGTATATGGAAAAGTAGCTGTTTTAGTTCTTGCTGCATTCATCTTTCTTGGTTTATTATTTATTGAATCATCATTATTTGATGTAGAAGCTTTACAAAATTTTGTTGAAGAACGAAACATGATTGTTATTTACCATCAGGATAAAAAACTTGAAAGAGAGGTAAATAAAGAGGGAAAGTATCATGGAAGCGCAACTATGGGAGTTGGCGCGACTACCGCAGGGATCGAAGATACCGGAAAAAATTTCAAAGACAATGATTACGTAAACGTGGATGATAATAAAAAATTATTTACGCAGAAATCAAATGCAATTTTTACATCAAATGAATTAAATAATTTATTTAATTCCGGTAAAAATGATGTTGATGAAAATGAATTAGCTAATTTAATTAGTGATATGACACACACAGTGTCTAGTACTTCTAATTCAGAATTGAATAAACCTAATGATTTAACAAAACCACCATTGCCAACAGATATTGTTAAGGATGTAACAATAGAAACAGCAAAGGCGGAAGAACTATCGGTTGCACCAACAGCAGATGTTGAACCTGAGGCAAGTACGTTAGAAAATAAAGATGTTAATGTCTTTAACAAAGAAACTAATATTAACGCTGATTATGCAGTTAATGCTGATGTTGAGTTTTTTGTTGATAAAACAACAGCTTTAGAAGAAAATGATAACTTAAGTGATGAGGGGTCAAAAGAAGATTCAACGGCAGCTAAAGAAATTGATTTTGATTTCTTAAACGATGAATTATTAAATCCTTCATCAGTATCTGATGCAAGAGTATTAACAAAAAAAGAGAAAAAACTTTACAATAAATGAAGTGAAATGTACCAACAAGCTCTTAATATCAAAAACTTGATAGAAGAAGAAGTTCAAAATAATAATGCGCCAACTAAATCAATTAAAAAGAAAACTAAAATTTATAATTTAATTGCGAAAGAAGCAAATGGGTTGGTAACAAAGTTAAAATTGGGGGCTGACCAGCATTTGGAAATAATGCATATTGCTGAAATCTTCGGGGATAATTCACAAGCAACAACTGATTTTCTTAACGAAAACGTTATTGCACCAACCGATGATCTTTTAGATAACATTTCTAATGAAACAATTGCTAGGGAAGAAGATAATAATGTTGTTGATAGTTCAATAAAAACAGATGATCTAGTGCTTGATGAATTCAATGATGGTAGTGATGCTACTACAATAGAAAATTCTAAAAATGATGCAGTTATTCTTGAAACAACTGTTGCAGTAGAAACAGCACAAGATAGTCCACAAGAAGATCTTACCTTTATTCCAAAAAAATATAATATTGATAAATTGGAAGGGGAATTATTATCGGATATTCAAACTTCAGATAATCAGACGAAGGAAGTTATTAATTATGTTGATGATAGCCATGGTTATACATTTGCTGAATTAGAAGGATTAGATGATTTTAATAATGAAGCAGATTCAATTGTAACTGCAAATAAATTTGATGATGATAAAGTTGCAACATTGAAAAATGATGAACATGTTGAAGAAATGTCAAAAGAAGCAGCCGGAAATGTAAATGATTCAAGTTTACCCGAACAGCCAGAATCTCCTGTTGAGCCAGAAACGACCACAGCAACTACTGAAAAAATAGCAAGTTTTAGCGCAACAGTTACCGATAGTAAAATAGCATCTTTTCCAACAGAAGCAGCAACAGTAAATAATTTGGAACATATTAAAGATAAGTTAGTTATGAACAATGTCGATAATGAAGGTGAGTTATTAGATGATTTGGTTTTAAGTGGACCAATTAAATCATCACCATCAGAAATTAAACCAATTTTAGATGATGAAATATCATATAGTTTAGATGAATTAGATAATAAAATTTTGAATGGTGATTTTTCAAATCTTGATGATGAAGTAATTGAATATGAAACTGAGCAAGTAGCCGCACCAGTGGCCAAAACAACAATGAAACAAGAACTAGGACCAGAACAGGTGCCAGTACCATCTCAACCAGAAGGTGATAATAATCTTGAATGTCGATTTGAAAAACTGGAAGACTTAATTAAAAATTCAATTGATTTACAATCAGCACATACAAAAACACTAGGTGAAGTACAAGAATATTTAACTAGTTTAACTTTAAAAGTGGAAACATTGGAGACAAAAGCAGTTGATTTTGCAAAAAAAATTGCCGATGTTGAAACAAAAAAATATATTAATTATCATGGGGTAGTTCCAATTGATCAGTTTTATCCACAAATTGATAATCTTAACTTAGCTTCAACACGTTATAATTTATACAATAAAAAGGGATATTCAAATACATATGGCGCAGCTAGTGCTAGTGATGTCCCGTATGGTTTGGGAAGTTATTATCGTGCAAAGAATCCTTCATCAGGACAAGATGAAGTGATGATAAATAATAATCAACGTGTCGATTATAATCATCTTAATTTACATAATATTTCAAAATATACAAAACAAGATATTCCTTTTGAGACCAATTGTCCATTTTGCAAAAAGAATAGTAAATAAAAAATACCCTAGTTTTATCTAAGGTATTTTTTTATTAAGGTAATTTATTATAATTTTAAAATGGAATATTATACCATAAAAAATAGTAAATTTGACAATTTTATTTTTTTCTGTTATACTTACCTTAGTAGATAATCAGGATATCTACATTAATGGAGGTGTTATGTATGAACTTCCCTTCATTAATGGCTTTACCAGTTAAATTACAAAATCATGTTGTTAATGTTTGTATTAATATGAATATTAACTAAATTAACCTAATAAAAAACTCAGTCGCTTTGGAAACCTGACTGAGAATCGTAGTTTATTTGACTGGTAAAGTCATTTTTTTAACCACAAATTAATTATATATAAATTTTAATAATAATGCAATATTTTTTAATTTTTTGTTATAAATTATGTTATTTTTGGCAAATAGTTAAAATAATAATAAATTTATCAAAAAATAAATCCAGATTAAGATGGATTTATTTTTTATTAGCAGAAAGTAAAATTATTTGCTTTTCTTTCTTTTAAAAATATGTTAAAAATAAATTAGCAATGATATATTACATTGTTGGGGCGTCAAAAATCATAAATATAATATAAAAGAAAATATTCAATTGCCAAAAGAAAATTAAAAATATAATAGGAGGAAATACACGATGAGAAAATTGCTCAGTTTTTTAACGGCAGCAACGTTAGTAACTACTTCAGGTATTTCTCTTGTCGCTTGTGCAAAAAAATACACTTTTGATAGTGATATTTGGGTTATTACTGATGCTGGAACAATTACTGACGCATCATTTAATGAATCGGCATGAGATGGAGCAAGTAAATATGTTGTTTCACAAAAAGACCCGAAAGTTTCCGCTGCAGATTGGAAAAAAAGTAATTGACGGGCTAGTTATTTTGAACCAGCAAGTCAAACCCCTTCTGACTTTAGAGCGGCCTATGTAACAGCAAACATTGCTGGAGCTAAAACTATGATTTTACCAGGGTTTGCCCATGGTAATACAATTGGTTGGGCAGCAGAAGTGGCACAAAATATTATTTATATTGATGGAAGCAGTCAAAACATTCACTTGGGAATGGATGCAACAAGACCATTAGCGAAAAATATTATTGGAATAACTTATGAAGCTGAATCTTCTGGTTTCTTTGCTGGAATTGCAGCAGCCTTGTGATTGAATGCTAATCAAGAAAGATATCCTGATGGTTTAAAAATTGCAACTTATGGTGGAATGGATAACCCTGGTGCTGTTTCAAACTATATGTGAGGTTTTATTGTTGCAGCTGATATCTTTAATACTATTATTAATAATAGTAGTTTTCCGAAACTACATCAGATTAAAAATGATGTTTTAAAACAAGTTCAAAAAATGAATCCAAAGGTTAACACATTACAACCAATTGGCAAAGTTCAAAATGTTGTTAAGAGTAATGAATCGTGGTTTTCACAATCATTTGAGGTTGGACATGGAAAAGATATTTCTGACGAATTAATTTCCCGTAAAGCAAATATTATTTTCCCAGTTGCTGGACCCCAAACACAAGACACAATTGATCGCATTAAATATAATAAATCAATGGCAAAAGTTATTGGAGTTGATACTGAGCAATCAAAAATTTATGGGGAAGAAATTATTGTGACAAGTGCTTTAAAAGAAATTGCAACTTCAACTTCAGAAGCATTAAAAAATATTTATTCATCAACATGTGGTTATCAAGAAAATAATAAAACATGAGATAATAGTAAAGCAACTTCTGATTGTTGAATTAATACTGATCAATCATCAATTCAGCATCCAACTTGAACGGGAATTGAAAAAACAAAAGCAATTAATGCAGATACTGTTGCGTTCATTCATAATGAAACAGATGAACACGCAAAAGATACTGTTTTTGATAAAATCGTTGAAGTATTACAAGATGTTTATTCACGCGGAATTAGCGGGCAGCCACCAGTTGCTGCTGAAGCATTTTCACATACATTAACAAATACTTACCAAAGTAGTGATAAATTAAAAGATTATATTTTAAATGCAATTGAAGCAGCTTTATAGTTAAGAAAGGACATAATAATGGCAAATAATAATGAATATGCAATTGAAATGAAGTCAATTACAAAAGTTTTTGGTGATTTAATTGCAAATGATGATATTACCCTGAAAGTTAAAAAAGGTGAAATTCATGCTTTAATTGGTGAAAATGGTGCTGGGAAATCAACCTTAATGAGTATTTTATTTGGGTTATATGAACCAACTAAAGGTGAAATCCTTGTTAATGGTAAACCCGAATATATTAGTGATCCAATTAAAGCAAACAAATTAGGAATTGGAATGGTTCACCAACATTTTAAATTAATTGATATTTTTACTGTTTTAGACAATATTACATTAGGGCATGAAAAAGTAGTTGGTAAAGTGTTTCTTGATCGACAAAAAGAAACACGAGATATTGCACAAATTGCGATTAAATATAATTTACAAGTTGATTTTCGTTCGAAAATTGCCAATATTTCAGTTGGAATGCAACAACGAGTAGAAATTTTAAAAATCTTATATCGTGGTGCTGATATTTTAGTGTTTGATGAACCAACAGCAGTTTTAACACCGCAAGAAATTGAGGGGTTATTAAAAATTATGTTAGATTTAAAAAAGGATGGAAAAACAATTATTTTTATTTCGCATAAATTAGATGAAGTTAAAAAAATTGCTGATCGGGCAACTGTTATTCGGCGTGGAAAAGTTATTGAAACATTTGATGTTAAAGATAAAAATGAAAAAGAAATTGCAGAAGCAATGGTGGGGCGAAATTTGGTTGCCATTAAAAATGCTGGAAAAGCACCACGAAAGGAAACCTTATTAAAAATTGAAAATTTGTCAGTAAAGAAAAAAGGTTTAACCCGTCTAATGGCTTTGGATGATTTTAATTTGACAGTCCAAGCTGGTGAAATTGTTGCTATTGCTGGTGTTGAAGGAAATGGTCAAACTGAGTTAGTTAATGCTTTAGCAGGATTAGAAAAAGTAACATCAGGAAAAATAATTTTTAATGATATTAATGTTACAAAAAAAAGTATTTATGAACATTATCAAAATGGAATGTCACATATTCCTGAAGATCGTCATAAATATGGTTTGATTTTGGATTTTAATGTAATTGATAATGTTGTGTTACAAAATATTAATCAAAAACCATTTTCGAATTATGGGTTATTAGATAAAGCTGCAATTCAGTTATATGCCCAACAAATTGTTACAAAATATGATGTCCGAGGGGCGAATTCAGGTTTTGCTATGACAAGAGGGTTATCAGGTGGTAATCAGCAAAAATTAATTATTGGTCGTGAATTATCACGCCAACATAATATTTTAGTTGTTGTTCAACCAACGCGGGGATTAGATGTTGGGGCGATTGAATATATTCATAATAAAATTTTAGAAGAAAAGGCACAAGGTAAAGCAGTTCTCCTTGTTTCTTATGAATTAGAAGAAATTATCAGTTTAGCTGATCGGATTGTTGTTTTACATAATGGTCGGGTGACAGGAGAAGTTTTTGGAAACAAGGTTAAACGTGAAGAAATTGGGCTAATGATGGCTGGCACATATCAACAGAAAGGAAGTCAAATTGATGCAAAAACAAATTAAAAGTTATGGTTGATTGTTAAGACAAAAAACTAAAATTTTCTTTCGTTCAAATGAATTCAAAACAAAAATGAATTATTTTAAGGCATCTATTTGTGCCATTATTGCTGGAGCTATTCTTAGTTTTATTATTATTGGTATAAATGCTTCAAATCCATTGCTATTTTTTAGTTATGTTTTTCGTTTAGCTTTTCATCCTTTATTAAAAGATCAAACGTTAACATATTGAGCAATTTATATTGTTGCAGGATTAGCTGTTGCGGTAGGGTTTAAAGCGGGATTATTTAATATTGGAGTTCCTGGACAAATGCTACTTGCTGGTAGTATGACGATTGTTTTAGGACTAAAAAACCCAGCTATTAGTCAAGGGGCTGGTGTTGTTGGAGCGTTACTTATTTCAATTTTAGTTGGAGCAGCTTTAGCAGCGATTGCTGGAGCATTAAAAGCGTATTTTAATATTCATGAAGTAGTTTCAACAATTATGTTAAACTGAATTGTTTGATATGTAATGAAATGAATGTTTATGAATCCAGCTCATGGAATGTGAAATTCAAATCATAACTCAACAATTGACATTGTTACAGCAGCACCTAATTTTAATTTAATATTAAATGGTCAAACATGGATCATTCCGTTTATTATTGCAATATTATTGTTAGTAACAATTATTTTTATTATGAATTACACAGTATTAGGATTCCGCATTAAAGCGGTTGGAAAATCAAAAAATGCATCATTATATGCTGGAACAAATGTTCGTGCCTATATGATTGTTTCAATGGCCTTATCAGGTGGTCTGGCTGGGGTCTTGGGAATGTTATATTATATGACCCAATCAACAGTTTTACAGTTTACAACGGATGCTTTACCAGTGGTCGGGTTTGATGCGATTGCTGTTGCGTTAGTTGCTTTTACCAATGGAGTTGCAATTTTACCAATTGCCTTATTATGAGGAATTATTAAGACAGCAGCTTTACAAGCAACACAATTACCAGATTTTCAAATGTCAAAACAAATGGGACAGTTAATCTTTGGAATTATTATTTATATGACTGCGATTTCGGCATTGTTTATTTACTTTAAACCAATCTTTTGAATTCGTCGTTGGTGAAATATTCGGCATCATGTTGATTGAAAACAGGAATATGATGAATATAAACAACAAATTAGAACATATGAAAAAGAGATTAAAGCGCTTAATAAAACCTATCGGGCTCAAATTCATAAATTAAAACAACAAGGGGATAAGGAACTAATTAAAAATTATCGAAATGAAATTAATGATCAGTTAACATTATATGTTGGGAAGATTACAACTTTAAAAACAGAAATGCGTTTTTTTAAAAATTCAAAATATAAAGAAGCGGCAAAAATTGGTCAACGAGGAATTAAAACAAAATATGATTTAGCTGTTTTTATTGCTCTTGGTTCAGCAATGGATCATTTTGTGCAAGTAAAAAACGAGTATTTAGTAAAAAAACAAGAAGCCACTTTTTTAAAACGAAATTATGCTCAAGCAGTTAAAAAATGCAAAGGACAAACAAGACAGGAACTTTCACAGCTTTATAGTTTGCCTAAAAAAGATTTATATGCTAAATTAGCGCAATTACAAACACAATATGGTGATTTAGTCTTAAGACAAGAAGAAGTTATTAAAAAATTACGAGAAAGTTATTATCCTGTCTTTGATGAAATTCAACAAAAATATTTAACTGATTTTAAAACATTGCAAAGTAAAGAAAAGGTTGTTATTAAACAATTAAATCAAGAAATCAAAAAACTAAAACAACAACAGCGGCAAGAAATGCATCAGTTTAAAATAACAAATCGTCAGGTGCGAAAAGAAATTAAGCAGGAATTAAAAACAATTGATGTTAAATTAAGAAATGATCCTGGTGTTCAAAAAGAAGTGATGGTGTTAAAACAAAACTTAACAACACAATTAGCAACAATGAAACAACAATTTAATGCTGAAAATAAAGTTGCTCAAGAAAAACATCGTCTAAATTTACCACAATGAAGAAATGAATTAAATCAAAAGTTAAATACAATTATTACGGCTGTTGGTGAAGATAATAAAATTTTAAAAACAGAGTATCTTCGTCAAAAGACGGCATATCATAAATTAATGCAAGAAGGAGGAAAAAACTAATGGAAGCAGTTTCACAATTATTTGCCAATGGTTCAGTCCTTTTTGCTGTACTATTAATTGCTGCAATGGCTGGATTATATTCTGAACGAGCCGGTGTTGTGAATATTGCGATTGATGGAATGATGATTATTGGGGCTTTAGTTTATGCTCTATTAGGAAAATTTCTTTCGCAATATGGCAATGGTATGCAAATTATTGCTTTACTAATTGCAACGATCGCTGGCGGAGCATTTGCCTTATTACATGGTTTTGCTTCAATTACTTTAAAAGCACAACAAGTAATTTCGGGGACAGCCTTAAACTTATTAGCAACTGGATTAGGATTATTCTTTGTCAGTATTCCAGCTTTAGCTGCCGGAAATATGATTCAAACTGGTTTTAGTACAATTGGGATTGATCGAGCGCAAATTATTAATATTTTCTTAATTATTGCAATTATTCTAGCCATTTTTACCTTTGTCTTCTTTAAATTTACTAAAACAGGAATTCGTTATGCTGGGTGTGGAGAAAACCCAAATGCAATTGATGCTGCTGGAATCAATGTGATTAAAACAAGATATAAAGCAGTTATTATTTCAGGATGTTTAGCTGGTTTGGCAGGAGCAATGTTTACCCATTATGTTTCAGGTCAATTTCGTGGCGATGTGCAAGGACAAGGTTATATTGCCTTAGCAATTATGATTTTCGGTCAGTGAAGAATTCAATACATCACTTTGGGGGCCGTTTTATTTAGTTTCCTAATTGCGTTAGCAGGAACATTATGACGATTTACTGGTTGAAATATTGCTGACCCATCAAACCAATTGCTAAAAATCTTACCATTTGTTTTAGCATTAGTAACAATGGTCGCGTTCTCCAAATACTCTAAAATTCCAAAAGCATCAGGAATTCCTTTTGACAAGTCCCTTCGTTAAAAAACAACCATTGGTTGTTTTTTTATTAATTATTGTTCATTTCCTTGCTTTTTTTTTTTTTTTTTATAATATAGAAAAGGTATTCTTTTTGGAGGAAATAAAGTATGAGAAAACTATTAACTATTTTAACCATTTCGGTTATAACAACTAGTGGAACAGTCAATATGGTTGGTTGTTATAAGAAAAATGTTGTTAATGATTATGACAATTCGAATTTGCAAAATGATATGATAAGTTTAACTAAAATTGCTAGTAAAGTTAGTTCTGTTATTACTGATTATGATAACAATGGTAATGTAAAGGATTCAAATGCCTTTCCAGAATTAACAGCGTTTTATGATTTAGTTAACAAAGATCAGTCGACCGTTGAACTTGATCAAACAAATCCAAATATTAGTTCGGGGTTAGAAAATATTGAGAATGGTTTTCGTTCTGTTTTTGATAATCTAAATTTTGAAATCATTCGTGAGTATTCGAATTATTATTTAGATACGGTGCCATTAACTTTTGACAAAAACCAAACTAAGTTTGTCCTAAATTATATTGATTTAGATAAAATTGGTAAATTAACCAATATCCCAGTAGCAGGTGTTAAAGCGGTACAATTACAATACAAGTTTGTATTAAATTTAAGTTTTAAAAATTTAAACCAACTGATGCCTTTTACTGTGACCTATATTATTACAAATAAACCAGAAGAAATTCAAAAACTTTTACAAAATTCGATTCAAGTAGTAACTAAAATTTTAATTAAATTCTTTAATAATTATCAAAAAGTGGTTATTGATAACGATGACAAGTTTCGCTTACTTTATACTAATTTTCAGATTAATTATAATACAGATGTGAAACCATTGGATGAGATTTTTGTTAATAATTTAAAGAAGATGATTAGAGAAGATTCTGAGATTGAGCAGGCAGTTCGTGATGCGATTGTATTTGACGATAATGGCAATAAAAGATTAATGCGCTTAGTTTCTGGAACAATAACAGCAGAAAATTCCGGCCAAATTCCAGAAAAGGCGGATATTGGAAATTATCAACCTGCGCTTTGAGCGGGTGAAGGTGTTAATCCACCTGGTTTAACAGCAGAGAACTTTGTGACAGCATATAAGAAAAGTCTGCCAATTTTTAATGTTGATCACAACAATATGATGTTAGCAAAATTAAATGTTAATTTAAATTATATTTCATTATATGGCTTACCATTAGCGGGGGCTTTAAAAATTAATAATCAAACTTTTGAAAGTAATATTTTAATTAGTCGGCAAGGGTTAGAAAACAAATTAATTAATTTTGGAAAAATTATTGTAGCATTTCATCAATATTATAATATTGAGTTGAAAAAACGAGTTCTTGGAAGCAATGATGCTAGTAATTTTAAAAATAGTAGTGTCTTCCATGTTGGTGATATCTTTACAGAATTTAAAAATGATATTAGCAGTGCAAATGCAATCTTTAAAAAACTTCTGACTAATTTTAAACGTAGTCAGATGGCAAAAGAATTACCTGACCTTGGGTTATTTAATATGTATAACCTAGTTAAAGACAAACCATTGTGGATTGGGGGGCAAAATGATTATGAATCAATTCGAGACAAAATAGTTTTCAATTTTAAAAACGGGTCATTTTGTTTAGCATTTGCTTTTGGACAAGATCGGATAAATTCAATTTTTTATACGGCATATGGTTCAAATGCGGGGGATATTAAGGTACAACACGGATGATGAGCATGAATTTTAATTGATAAATAATTAAGTTACTAAACTTAATTATTTTTTAGTAAAATTAAGGAGACCTTAAAGGAGGTAAAACAGATGGCAAATTTTAATCCAAAATGTTTTAAATGTGTTGCAGAACAAGAAAAACAAGGTGTCGCTGGCGGCGCAGCAGGAGTTTTATTTGGAAAGATGAAACAAGCAATGGTTGGTTCAGTTGATGATGAGATTTTTGTCTGTGATCGTCATAAGTAATAAAACTTGTGATAATTAAAAAAAGCACAATGTGCTTTTTTTAATTATCACAACAAGAAGGAATAAAAAACTTATAAAAAAAATAATGAAATAACAAAAATGATTGACTTTTCTTTTAAACCAATATAAAATTTATAAGCGTATATTGTGAAAAGTGAGGTTAATAATTAATGGCATTAAAAGAAAAAGAATTTGGGCATTACGCTAAAAGAATTGATTATACGAAAGTAAGTGGGAATTTAGATTTACCAAACTTAATTGAAATTCAAACCGAAACATATGATTGATTTAAGAAAATCGGTATCAGCGAAGTGTTCAGTGAGGTATTTCCAATTGTGGGACATGAGGGAAATATTGTTTTAGAGATGTTAAATTGAGAATTTAGAGAGCCACGACGAACTATTTCTCAAGCAAAAGATGAATCAAAAATTTTTGAAGCACCAATTTATTCCAATTTAAAATTAACAATTAATTCAAAAGATTTAGAAGTAGAAAAATTAATTGTTAAAGGGGAACCAGAATTAATTAAATCATGAATTGAAGAACGTGTTGGGCACATGATCACAATTTTAAAAAAATCAACAGATGTTATTTATTATGATATTCACTCTGGCGATGAAACAGCAACATGTACGGTAACAATTAAGGAAAGACTAGAAGATAAGTTATTAGTGGATATTACAATTGAAAAAGAAGGAGAGGTCTTTTTTGGCGACTTTCCATTAATGACTGGAAAAGGAACTTTTATTGTTAATGGTTCAGAAAAAGTTGTTGTTTCACAATTAGTTCGTTCACCAGGAGCATATTATAAAATTGATTTAAACCGTAAAAATGGAGAAAACGTTTATTATGTTGATTTAATTCCATCGCGAGGAACATGGTTAGAGTTTGAATCAGATCATAAAAAAATTAAAGTTGGGAAAGAAGAACGCTTTGATAATGTTTTTTATGTAAAAATTGATAAATCACGAAAAGTTTCGGTTGCTAATTTCTTAACAGCATTAGGAATTATTAAAGAAGATGCGTTAGATATCTTTGGGGATAATAAACTAGTAAAAAGTACTTATGAATTAGACCCATATACTGGTGATATTGCATATGATCAAAGTGTTGCTGTTCAAGAAATTTATAAAAAAATTCGTTCGGGAGAGACAGCAACCCCTGATGGAGCAACAAAATATTTATATGGATTATTATTTGATAAACGTAAATATGATTTAACAAAAGCGGGACGCTTTAAATTAGTTCAAAAATTATCAGTTGAAAACCGAATTTATAATAAAGTTTTAGCTGAAGATATTAAAGATGTTAATGGTAAAGTTGTTTTTAAAGAAGGAACTTTAATGGATAAAGAGGCCATTAATAAATTAAAAGGAATTTTAAAAGCAGGAGCTTGTTTAGAAGAAGTGAAATTTAGTGATGAAATTTTTTGTTCAAATAAAATCCAAAAAATTAAAGTTTATGTTGATAATGAGGTTCGCACTCGCGTAGCGAATATTATTGGAATCGATCCAAATGCAACAGATGAATATGTTACTGTACCAGACATTTTGGCAACATTTTCATACTTATTAAATTTAACAGATGGAGTTGGTGAAGTTGATGATATTGATCATTTAGGAAACCGTCGTGTTCGAACAATCGGGGAATTGTTACAAAATCAATTTCGTATTGGTTTATTAAGAATTGAAAAAAATGTTAAAGAAAAAATGTCAACATCAAACTTATTTAAAATGAAACCATCAAATATTATTAATAATAAACCGTTGTCTGCTATTATTGGAGAATTTTTCAATTTGTCACAGTTATCACAATTTATGGATCAGACAAATCCATTAGCAGAGTTGACAAATAAACGTCGTTTAACAGCTTTAGGACCAGGGGGGTTATCAAGAGAACGTGCTGGATTAGAAGTGCGGGATGTCCATTATTCACATTATGGTCGAATTTGTCCAATTGAAACACCAGAAGGACCGAATATTGGGTTAATTAATAATTTAGCAACATATGCTAAGATTAATGCCTTTGGGTTTATTGAAACACCATACCGTCGTGTGATTGATTGTAAGGTTACTGCTGAAAATGATTATTTAACAGCAGATCAAGAAAAAAATTATGTTGTTGCGCAAGCAAATATTCGTTTAAGCGATAAAGGAGAAATTCTAGACGAGCAAGTAGTTGCACGGTTCCAGGGAGAAAATATTATTGCAACACGTAATGATGTTGACTATGTTGATGTTTCGCCAAAGCAAATTGTTTCAATTGCGACAAGTTGTATTCCTTTTTTAGAAAATGATGATGCTAACCGTGCGTTAATGGGAGCCAATATGCAACGTCAAGCAATTCCTTTAATTTCGCCAAATTCACCATATGTTGGAACAGGGGTTGAATATGCGGCGGCACGTGATTCAGGATTAGCAATTGTGTCACAATATGATGGTAGTGTTGATTATGTTGATGCAACAAGAATTGTTTTAAAAACAAAAGAAGGTCTAAAGAACTATAATTTAGATACTTTTGTGCGTAGTAATCAAGGAACTTCATTAACACATGTTCCATTAGTAAAACATGGGCAAAAAGTTGAAAAAGGCCAAGTTTTAGCTGATGGACCATCAATTGATAAGGGTGAGTTAGCGTTAGGGCAAAATGTTGTTGTTGCCTTTACGACTTGAAATGGTTATAACTATGAGGATGCTATCATTGTTTCTGAACGTTTAGTATCAGAAGATGTTTTTACATCGATTCATATTGAAGAATATACAATTGAACGTCGTCAAACAAAACAAGGGTCAGAAGAAATTACCCGTGAAATTCCAAATATTTCAGAAAATGCTCGTAAATTCTTAGATGATGATGGTTTAGTTATTATTGGAACAGAAGTTAAACCAGGTGACATTTTAGTTGGAAAAGTAACCCCAAAAGGTCAAACACAATTATCACCAGAAGATAAATTGTTACAAGCAATTTTTGGTGAAAAATCAAAAAATGTTAAAGATAATTCATTACGAGTACCAAATGGTGGGGAAGGAATTATTCAAGCAATTAAACGCTTTCCGCGTGAAAAATATGAACTATCTGCTGATGTTTTAGAAGTAATTAAAATTTATATTGTTCAAAAACGAAAAATCCAAGAGGGAGACAAAATGGCCGGACGTCATGGGAACAAAGGGGTTATTTCGAAAATTTTACCATTAGAAGATATGCCACATATGGAAGACGGAACACCAATTGATATTATGTTAAATCCATTAGGAGTACCATCACGGATGAATATTGGTCAGGTGTTAGAAATTCACTTAGGAATGGCTGCCAAAAAATTAGGACAAAAAGTTTCTACTCCTGTTTTTGATGGAATGACAAATGAAGAATTAATTGAAATTATGGAAAAAGCTAATATGAAAAACTTTGGGAAAGAAGTTTTAATTGATGGTCGTAGTGGTGAAAAATTTGATAATCCAGTTTCGGTTGGAGTAATGTATATGTTGAAATTATCACATATGGTTGATGATAAATTACATGCCCGAAATGTTGGACCATACTCATTAATTACCCAACAACCATTAGGAGGAAAAGCCCAAAATGGGGGACAACGTTTTGGAGAAATGGAAGTATGAGCGTTAGAAGCTTATGGAGCGGCACATACATTACGAGAAATTTTAACAATTAAATCAGATGATATTAAAGGAAGAACTCGTGCTTATGAATCAATTGTAAAAGATAAAAAAATTCCTGAACCAGGTATTCCAGAATCATTTAATGTTCTAACTCGTGAAATTCAAGGGTTAGGATTTAATATTCATATGATTGATGAAGAAGGAAACATTAAAAATATTAAAAGTTATGATGAATCAGATTATGTTGATGAAGACTTATTAACAGATAGTGATGAATTTGAAGATGAATTTGATATTGACAATTTTATTTTAAATACAAATCGTGAACCACAACAAGATGACATTTTAGATGGCTTTGCTAAAATCGAAGATGAGTTTGATTTGCAAGATAATTTAGAAGAAGATTCTTATGGTAACGGTGATATTGAAAGTGAAGTTGATTATGTTGATGATCAAGAAGAATTAAATTAAGGGGGAAAGAAAAAAATGATTGAAAATAATGAAAAAAATAATCGTATGATTAAGATCGGTTTAGCGAACCCCGAAGATATTCGCAGTTGATCATATGGAGAAGTAAAAAAACCAGAAACAATTAATTATAAAACTTTAAAACCAGAACGAGATGGTTTATTTGATGAAAAGATTTTTGGGCCAACTAAAAATTTTGAATGTGCTTGTGGAAAGTATAAAAAATCAAAAAATAAAGGAAAAATTTGTGAACGTTGTGGGGTTGAAATCACTGAAGCAATTGTTCGCCGTGAACGAATGGGACACATTGAATTAGAAGAACCAGTTAGTCATATTTGAATGTTAAAAGCAGCGCCAAGTCGAATTGCGTTAATTTTAGATATGAAAACAAAAGAACTAGAAGAAGTTGTTTATTTTGTGTCGTATATCGTTTTAGATTCTGGTGATGCTAAATCATTAAAACAAAAAATGGTTTTAGATTTAGGAAATGCTAAAACTTCGGCGGCAACTCGTCAACGTTTAACAAAAACCTTACGAGAAATTTTAGATACATTAGAACAAGGCACTATTGCTTATGAAGCTGGTGAAACAATGATTGAAGATTTAAAAAATACTTCATTACCTTTTTCAATGGATGAATGTGCCCAGTTTATTAATCGTCATACTAATGCTCGATTTGGAATTGGAGCTGAAGCAGTTGAAATATTATTAAAAAATTTAAATATTGATGATGAGATTGAAAAAATTAAACAAGATTTAAAGGATAAAAAAACGCAATTAGATCAAAATAAATTAATGAAACGTTTAGAAGTGTTAGACTCATTAAAAAAATCAGGTTCACGCCCAGAATGAATGATTTTACGAGCAGTTCCAGTTATTCCACCAGATATTCGTCCAATTATTCAATTAGATGGTGGTCGTTTTACTACTTCAGAAATTAATGATTTATATCGTCGTATTATTATTCGAAATGAACGATTAAAAAAAGTTAAAGCAATGGGGGCTCCAAGTGTTATTGTTAATAATGAAAAAAGGATGTTACAAGAAGCTGTTGATGCATTATTAGATAATGAACGAAAAGCACGTCCAGTAACCGGAAAAGACAAACGACCATTAAAATCATTAACAAGTATTTTAAAAGGAAAACAAGGTCGTTTCCGTCAAAACTTATTAGGAAAAAGAGTTGATTATTCAGGGCGTTCAGTTATTGCGATTGGTCCCGATTTAAAAATGTATCAATGTGGGTTACCTCGTGATATGGCAATTACATTGTTTAAGCCATTTGTTATTAGTAAATTAGTAAAAGATGGTTTAGCAGCAAATATTAAAGTTGCGGAAAAATTAATTTTAAACCAAGATGACAAAGTATGAGAAGTTTTAGAAGAAGTAATTAAATCACGACCAGTGTTATTAAACCGTGCCCCAACATTGCACCGTTTAGGAATTCAGGCTTTTGAACCAAAATTAGTTAAAGGAAAAGCAATCCGTTTGCACCCCTTAGTAACAACAGCTTTTAATGCTGACTTTGATGGTGACCAAATGGCGGTTCATGTGCCAATTACAGATGAAGCAGTTGCTGAAGCACGTAGTTTAATGTTAGGAAGTCGTAATATTTTAGGACCAAAAGATGGGAAACCAATTGTAACGCCAACCCAAGATATGGTGTTAGGAAATTATTACTTAACATACGAGGAAAAAGGACAGTTGGGGGAAGGAACAATTTTTAAAGATTTAAACGAAGCAGTTATTGCTTATGAAACTGGAGCTGTAGCTTTACATGCCTTAGTTGCAATTCCTGCTAGTGGTTTTGTTAATAAAAAATTTAAATCTGAGGAAATGAATGATTACATCATTACAACACCAGGAAAAATTATTTTTAACCAAATTTTTAAAGAAGAGTTCCCATATTTAAATGAACCAAATGTTGAAAACTTATCAGCATTACCAGCCCGTTCATTGATTAAAGATAATGTTAATTTAATTGAATATTTAGAAAAATGGGAAGTAAATCCACCATTTAAGAAAAAAGATTTATCAAATATTATTGATCGTTATTTTAAAATTTATGGTGCTAACAAAACTGCTGAAATGTTAGATAATATGAAAAATCTAGGGTTTAAATACTCAGGAAAATCAGGAGTAACTGTTTCAGCGGGCGATGTTAAGGTTTATGATAAAAAACAAGAAGAGTTTAAAGAAGCAGATAATAAGGTTAAAGAAATTAATGAATACTTTAAAATGGGAATGTTAACAAGTCGTGAAAAACAACACCGAATTATTAATGTGTGATCAAAAGTAAAAGATAATATTCAAACAGAATTAGAGCATGTTTTACGAGAAGACCCTAAGAATCCAATCTTTATGATGGCTGATTCAGGAGCACGGGGGAATGTTTCAAACTTTACACAGTTAGTTGGAATGCGGGGCTTAATGAATAACCCTAAAGGAGATATTATTGAATTACCAATTAAGTCTTCGTTCCGAGAAGGATTAACCGTATCAGAGTTCTTTATTTCAACCCATGGGGCGCGAAAAGGAATGGCTGATGTGGCGTTGAAAACCGCCGATTCAGGTTATTTAACAAGACGTTTGGTTGATGTTTCACAAGAAATTATTATTACAATAAAAGATTGTAATGCTCGTCGTGGTTTTGTTGTTTCTGATATTATTGAACAAAAGCACTCAAATATTATTGTGCCATTATTTGATCGCCTAGTCGGACGTTATAATTTAAAAGACATTAAATTAAAAAATGGTAAAGTAATTCCAGCTAATACATTGTTATCAGAAGAAGATAGTGCAGCGATTGTTGCTAGTGATATTAAAGAAGTAATTATTCGTTCTGTTTTAACTTGTGAAGCTGAAAAAGGAATTTGCCAACGTTGTTATGGGAAAAACCTTGCAACAGGAATGGAAGTTGAAATTGGTGAAGCAGTTGGAACAATTGCCGCACAATCAATTGGAGAACCAGGGACACAGTTAACAATGCGTACTTTCCATACTGGAGGGGTTGCCGGGGGAGCTGATATTACTCAAGGGTTACCACGGATTAAAGAATTATTAGATGTTACAACACCAAAAGGATCAATTGCTGTTATTTCAGAAATTGATGGTGTTATTAGTGACATTCGTGATGAAAGTGGAATCCATACCATTTATGTTGCGTCAGATAGTGATGAACGAAAATATAAAACACAATATAATGCTGTTTTAAGAGTTAAAATTGGTGATAAAGTTGTCCGTGGTCAAAAATTAACGGAAGGTTCAATTAACATTAAAGAATTATTAGAAGTTGCTAAAATTGAAGATGTTCACAATTATATTTTAAAAGAAGTGCAACGTGTTTATCGTTTACAAGGAATTGAAATTTCAGACAAATATATTGAAATTATTGTTAAACAAATGTTGAATAAAGTTAAAATTATTGATGCGGGAGATACTGAATTATTACCAGGTGAGATTGTGACAATTAAACGTTATCGTAATGAAACAATTAAAGCTGTCCGCTCAATGAAAAAACCACCAACAGCTAAACATGTTATTTTTGGAATTAAAAAAGCACCATTAGAATCAGAGTCATTCTTATCGTCAGCTTCATTCCAGGATACAACGCGGGTATTAGTTAAAGCGATTATCAAAGGAAAAGTTGATCGTTTAGAAGGCTTAAAAGAAAATATTATGTTAGGACATTTAATTCCAGCTGGAACAGGATTAAAAAATCCCAAAGATATTATTACCGCCGGAATTGCTGCTAAAGCTGAAGAATATTAGAGAAAAGACCGTATGGTCTTTTTTCTAATAAACCGTTAAATAATTATTGACTTAATTTTGGGTTTTATGTAATATTATATATGGATTGTATTCTTTGATACACTCGGATATGTGAAAAAGAAAGGAGCAAGTTTAATGCCAACAATTAACCAATTAGTTCGTAAACCACGTAAAGATAAAGTGTGAAAAACAAAAGCCCCCGCTTTAAATAGAGGGTTAAATTCTTTGCAAAAGAAACCAACTAATATAACCTCACCACAAAAAAGAGGGGTTTGTACACGTGTTGCTACAATGACACCAAAAAAACCAAACTCAGCGTTACGAAAATATGCCCGTGTTCGTTTAACAAACGGAATGGAAGTAACAGCATATATTCCAGGTGAAGGACATAACTTACAAGAACATAGTGTTGTCTTAATCCGTGGAGGAAGGGTTAAAGACTTACCAGGGGTACGTTACCATATTATTCGTGGAACATTAGATACTGCCGGAGTTAATAACCGTCAACAAGGAAGATCACTATATGGTACAAAAAGACCAAAAGCAGCGAAAGCTTAGTTAAAAAGAAAGGAGGAATTTTATGCGTAAACGCCAAGCAGAAAAAAGAGATGTTTTACCAGATCCAATTTATAATTCAAAATTAGTGACTCGTACAATTAACAAAATTATGGTTGATGGGAAAAAAGGAAATGCTCAAACAATTTTATATGGTGCATTTGATATGATAAAAGAAGAAACAAATAGTAATCCATTAGATGTGTTTAATAAAGCAATTGAAAACATTACACCACATTTAGAATTAAAAGTTCGTCGAATTGGGGGAGCTAATTACCAAGTTCCAGTTGAAGTAAATGATGATCGTAAAGTTACTTTAGGATTAAGATGATTAATTAGTTATGCAAGATTGCGTAATGAAAATAGTATGATTGATCGCTTAGCGAGGGAAATTATTGATGCATCAAATGGAATTGGTGGAGCAGTAAAGAAAAAAGATGATACTCATAAAATGGCCGAAGCAAATAAAGCTTTCGCCCATTATCGTTGATAAGAGACATAGAAAGGAATATAAAAATGGCAAGAGAATATTCTCTAGAAAATACGAGAAATATTGGAATTATGGCGCACATTGATGCTGGAAAAACCACAACAACAGAGCGGATTTTATTCCATACTGGTAAAATTCATAAAATTGGAGAAACACATGATGGGGCTAGTCAGATGGATTGAATGGCTCAAGAACAAGAACGTGGGATTACAATTACTTCAGCGGCAACAACAGCCTTTTGAAAAAATATGCGATTAAATATTATTGATACTCCAGGTCACGTTGACTTTACCGTGGAAGTGGAAAGGTCATTACGAGTACTAGATGGGGCCGTTGCAGTTCTTGATGGACAGTCAGGAGTTGAACCCCAGACAGAAACTGTTTGAAGACAAGCATCAACTTATGGGGTGCCACGTGTTGTCTTTGTTAATAAAATGGACAAAATTGGAGCTGACTTTTTATATTCAGTAAAAACAATTCATGATCGTTTACAAGCAAATGCACATCCAGTGCAAATTCCAATTGGAGCTGAAGATCAATTTTCAGGAATTATTGATATCATAGAACGAAAAGCTTATCATTACGATGGTGCAGCGAATGAGGATGCTCAAGAAATTCCAATTCCTGATGATTTAAAAGATTTAGTGGAAGAATATCGTACGAAATTAGTTGAAGCAGTTGTTAACTTTAATGAAGAGTTAATGCTAAAATACTTAGATGGAAATGAAATTTCAGTTCCTGAAATTAAAAGTGCAATTCGTGCCGCAACATTAACCGGAGAGTTTTTTCCAGTCTTTTGTGGAAGTGCCTTTAAAAATAAAGGAGTTAAATTAATGTTGGATGGGGTAATTGATTACTTGCCTTCACCAGTTGATATTCCATCGATTAAAGGGGTTTTAGAAGACGGAACCGAAGTTGAACGTCATGCTGATGATAGTGAACCATTTTCGGCTTTAGCATTTAAAATTATGACCGATCCTTTTGTTGGAAAATTAACATTTTTCCGTGTTTATTCAGGAGTGTTAAAAAAAGGAAGTTCTATCTTAAATTCAACAAAAGATAAGAGTGAACGAATTGGACGGTTATTAAAAATGCATGCTAATAATCGTGAAGAAATTGAGGAAGTTTATGCTGGTGATATTGCAGCAGCAGTTGGACTAAAATTAACAACAACGGGAGATACACTTTGTGATGAAAAAAATGAAGTAATCTTAGAATCAATGGTCTTTCCAGAACCAGTTATTAGTTTAGCCCTAGAACCAAAAACAAAAGCAGACCAAGAAAAAATGAGTTTAGCATTACAAAAATTAGCGGAAGAAGATCCAACATTTAGAACATGAACAGATGAAGAAACGGGGCAAACAATTATTGCTGGAATGGGTGAGTTACACTTAGACATTCTAGTTGATCGAATGAAGCGTGAATTTAAAGTGGAAACCAATGTTGGAGCACCACAAGTTTCATATCGTGAAACCTTTAAAGATAGTGCAGATGTAGAAGGAAAATACATTAAGCAATCAGGGGGACGTGGACAATATGGACACGTATGAATTAAGTTTGAACCAAACCATGATAAAGGTTTTGAATTTGTTGATGGAATTGTTGGAGGAAAAATCCCAAAAGAATTTATTGGATCAGTTAAAAAAGGAATTGAAGAATCAATGCAAACTGGGAAATTAGCTGGTTATCCAATGATTGATATTAAAGCAACTTTATATGATGGGTCTTACCATGATGTCGATTCATCACAAATGGCTTACGAATTTGCTGCTAGTTTAGCATTAAAGGAAGCAGCAAAAAAATGTAAACCAGTTATTTTAGAACCAATTATGGCCGTTGAAGTTACTGTTCCAGAAGAATACTATGGAGATGTAATGGGGAACTTATCATCACGTCGTGGTCAAATCGAAGGAAACGACCAACGTGGAAATGCTCAAGTTGTTAAGGCAAAAGTTCCATTATCAGAAATGTTTGGATATGCAACTGATTTACGAAGCTTTACCCAAGGGCGAGGAACATACACAATGTTATTCTCACACTATCAAGAAGCACCAAAATCAGTTACTGAAGAAATTATTAAAAAAGCTGGAAAATCAGCCGAGTAAGTTTATTAAAAACATGGTTTCATCCACCATTATAAAAAAAGGATTGCAAAGCAAGACAAATTAATTTACAATAGTTATGACATTTGTCTATTAAATATAGGAGGAAAAGATTAAAATGGCAAAACAAAAATTTGATAGAAGTTTACCACACGTAAATGTTGGAACAATTGGTCACGTTGACCATGGTAAAACAACTTTAACAGCGGCTATTACAACTGTATTAGCTAAAAAAGGATTTGCAGAAGCACAAGGATATGATAATATCGATAAAGCGCCTGAAGAAAAAGAACGTGGAATTACAATTAATACTTCACACGTTGAATACCGTACTGATAAAAGACACTATGCTCATGTTGACTGTCCAGGGCATGCCGATTATGTTAAAAACATGATTACAGGGGCTGCACAAATGGATGGTGCGATTTTAGTTGTTGCTGCAACTGATGGGCCAATGCCTCAAACAAGAGAACATATCTTATTATCAAGACAAGTTGGTGTACCAAAAATGGTTGTTTTCTTAAACAAATGTGATATGATGGGTGACGATACTGAAATGATCGACTTAGTTGAAATGGAAGTTAGAGACTTATTAAGTGAATATGGATTTGATGGAGAAAATACCCCAGTTATTAGAGGATCAGCATTAAAAGCACTTGAAGGTGATCCTCAATGAGAAGAAAAAATTATGGAATTAATGAAGGCAATTGATGAATGAATTGACGAACCAGAAAGAGATATTGCAAAACCATTTATGATGCCAGTTGAAGATGTTTTCACAATTACAGGACGTGGAACAGTTGCAACAGGACGTGTTGAACGTGGGGTTGTTAAAGTTAATGAAGAAGTTGAAATTATTGGATTAAAAGAAGAAACAAAAAAAGTTGTTGCAACAGGTTTAGAAATGTTCAGAAAATTATTAGATGACGCTAAAGCTGGAGACAATGTTGGGGTTTTATTACGTGGAGTAAACCGTGACGATGTTGAACGTGGACAAGTTATTGCAAAACCAGGTTCAGTTAAACCACATAAAGAATTTAAAGCACAAGTTTATGTTTTAAGTAAAGAAGAAGGAGGGCGTCATACGCCATTCTTTGGAAACTACCGTCCCCAATTTTATTTCCGTACAACTGATGTTACGGGTTCAATTAAATTACCAGCCGGAGTAGAAATGGTTATGCCAGCTGATAATGTTGAAATGACAGTTGAATTAATTGCCCCAGTTGCGATTGAAGAAGGAACAAAATTCTCAATTCGTGAAGGTGGTCGTACAATCGGTGCTGGAACAGTTGTTTCAATCATTAAATAATTAACTTTTTAAAAATAGCTCGCTTAAGAGCTATTTTTTATTATTTAAAAGTTTATATCTTGTTTTTATTATTGTTTTCTTATATAATAACTTACAAATAGGCCCGTAAAGGAGGAGCAAAAATGGGATATAATCCAACAGTAAATAATGCAGAAGTTGCAGCGAAAAGTAGTTTTCTAGGCAAATTCTTTGTTTATATTTGGTTTATTTTAATTTTTCCAATTTTCTTATTTATTTTATCAAGAAATAATTTGATTCGTAATAAAGAAAAAATTGAAGAAACAGCATCAGATATTGATGTACAATTAAAACGAAGAGTTGATATGTTAACAAAGTTAATTGATAGCACAAAACAATATATGAAGTATGAAAAAGATACCTTAACAACAATTGTTGAATTAAGAAGTCAAACTAATCAAAACTTAAATGTGAAAGAATTAGACAAGGTTAATAATGCAATTACTAGTCAAGCAGGAAAAATTAATGTTTTATTAGAAAATTATCCAGATTTAAAAGCAAACAACAGTGTTATTGAGTTACAAACAGGAATTAAAGATTGTGAAGATAATATTGCAGCTGCTCGTCGTTTTTATAATTCAGCAGTTCGTGATTTTAATGCCAGTTTAAAAACTTGGCCATCAAATGTTGCGGCAAGTTCATTACGTTTGAATACGTTCTTATATTTTGAAGCAGATGTTGCTGATCGCCAAGATGTTAAAATAGATTTAGGACAATAATTAATTGTTTCTAATTCTATTTTTTAAATTAATGAAGGAATTAAAATTAGCAAATGGAAAATAATATAACATCTTTAGAAGCGGTTGTTACAGAGAAATTTACTGAACTGGTTATGAAACATAAACTAACAAACATTAATTTTAAGTATTTAAAAAAACGCTATATGTATTTAAATTGATTTTTAATGACAATTACTTTTTTATTATGATTTTTGTTAATAATCAGTTTTATTAATATTCGATTCTCCTTTTTAACTGTATTAAGTTCCTTGGGAGTGATTGGACAAGTTATTCTTATTCTTGTAAGTTTAGTTACATTAAGTTGTGCGGGATACCTAACATTTAAATATTGAAAAGCAATAAAATTACAGAAACTTATCATTCAAGAATTACCTCTTGCAGAATTCTATCAAATAGCGATGGATGCTATTGCAACAAAGAAATATCAAGTTGATACAGTTAAAAAAGAGTTTAACCTTTTTCCTCGTGTTGGGGTGCCATCAAAAAGTGAAATTAGACAAGATTATGTTATTAATTTTCAAACAACAAATGTGAATTATTCATTTGGAACTTTAACAAGAAAAGAAGTAATTGATGCTGGTAAAAGTAAAGATATTATTTATACTCGTTATCCATATTTAACAATTGATGTTAATGAAGCATGAGACTTAGTTGCAACAATTAAAGCCATGCGGACTTTTTTAAAAATCTTTAAATCAAAAGATAATACTGATTTGGAATCAACAGAATTCGAAAAAATATTTGCTGTTAATGCAAATGATCAAATTTTAATTCGAAAGTTATTAACACCAAAGGTAATCGTTAACCTAATCGAATTAGCTAATGACAATAAAAAAATCCCCTTAATGCAATTTAATGGGGGATATATTACAATTGTTTTTAGCAATTACAATGTGAATAGTTTTAATGATATAACTGGCTGCTTACTTGGATTTTCTTTTGTTGGAACTTACCAAGAAGCAATAACGAATGTTATTAATGTTATTTGTAAGGACCTAGAATGATTATTAAGATCATTACAATGAATTGAAGCGTATGATTTTAAGCAGTAGTTTTTGATGGGGGAATTGGTCGGTTTAAAATAATTAGATTAACAGTGTTAAAACCACCGATAATAGAACAACTTCATAAAGCATAGCCTAAACCAGCATATCATAACTGTTTAATTGCATTATTAAAAGTTGTTTTTAAAATTAATTGTATTGAAACAATTGTTAAGAAGAAAAAAACAAGGGTAATAATAAAAACAAAAATATAAAAGTACAAGCTTAAACTTAATCTATTTTTATCATTATCATAGTGATAAATTTTTGAAAAAACAAAGGGGTTTTTAATAATTAAATAGTTAATAAATAATAATAGTAGATTAATGACAATAAAAATTGAGCAGTACATTAATTTATCTTGGGCGGACATTTTTTTTTGTAATAAAAAGATAATTAGAAAAATAATTGTAACCAAACCCAAAGCGGCAAGAAGCCATAATAAATGTCATTTTATTTTTTTAAGATAACTACGAATATTAATAATTTCCATTCTGAACTCCTTTTCTGCTAGTTGGTTATATCTTACTATAAATTTATAAGATAATATTATTTTTTCGGTTTTTATGGTTAAATATAAATGGAAAACTTGAGGAGGACATTTATGTATAAAGTGATTAAAGTAACCCCGTTTTTTTCGGAACGATTATGAGGTGGCCACAAGTTGGCTGATTTTGGGTTTCAATTACCAACAAATGATTTATATGGCGAAGCATGAGTTATTAGTGCTTTAGATAATGGAATGAGTTATATTGCAAGTGGAAAAGAACAAGGGGTTTCTTTAAAATCCTTTTATCAAAACCATCCTGAATATTTTGGCACTACGGAAAAAGAATTTCCGTTATTGTCAAAAATTATAACGGCAAATGATTATTTATCAGTGCAAGTGCATCCTGATGATGAATACAGTTTAAAACATAATAAAATGTTAGGAAAACCAGAATGTTGATATATTCTTGATTGTCCACCTGATGCTAAGATGATTTATGGACATCAAGCACAAACAAAAGCTGAATTAATTACAATGGTTGAACAAAAAGCATGGAAGCAATTATTTACCGAAGTAAAAGTTCAAAAGGGGGATTTTTTATATGTTCCACCGGGGAAAGTACATGCAATAACACCGGGGGTAACTGTTTTTGAGTTACAACGTTCATCAGATGTTACATATCGTTTTTATGATTTTGATCGTATGGATAAAGATGGAAACTTGCGCCCCTTGCATTTGCAAGAATGTTTTGATGTAACAACAGTTCCCGATTCAAATGAGCAAGTACAACATATTATAGAAGGAATTTTGGTTGATAATCAATATTTTACTTTACATTTACTAACAAAAACGCAAGAACTTGATTTATCATCCGTAAAATGAGGACAAGTAACAGTTGTCGAAGGGGAAATTATTATTGGGACAGTAAACCTTAAAGCCGGTGAATCAGCAATTATTGTTGATTTAAATCAGAAGATTACTGTTACTGTTAATGGTAAAGCACTATTAAGTTATAAAAAATAAATGGTTTAGGCGAAACTGTTTTTTTTTTTTTTTTTATAGAAAAAAGTTCCAGTTTATTTAAAAAAATAGATTTTTTTAAGTATTTTATTGCTTTTTAATGTTTAACATAATAAACTACTTATAGAAAGGAAAAAACTATATGTATAATGAAATTTTTAATGAGAAACATATCATTTTAGATTCAGCTGCAAAAACTAAAGAAGATGCTTTTTTAGAACTTGCTAAGTTGGCTGAAACATTAGGATATGTTTCTGACCCCAACGAACTTGTTAAGGGTTTTGAGGCTCGTGAAAAAGAATCTTCGACAGGTTTTGAAGATGGTTTTGCAATTCCGCATGCACGGATTGAAGCAGTTAAAAAAGAAGCAGTATTATTTATTCGTTTCAAAGATTCTGTTGATTGAAAAGCAATGGATGGAAAACCAACAAAAGTTGCAATTGCTTTAATTATTCCTGAAGCTAAATCAGGTGATATTCATTTAGGAATTTTAAGTGAAGTTGCACGGAAATTAATGGATGAAAACTTTAAAAAAGAAATGAAAGTTGAAACAAATAAGGCTAAGATTCAAGCAGCACTGTTGGGTGGTTCTGATCAAAATGATCCTAAAAAACCATTAAAACCAACTGGCGAAAAACCGTTGATTTTAGCAATGACCGCTTGTGCAACGGGAGTAGCACATACTTTCTTAGCTGCTGATAAATTAAATCAAACTGGTCCAAAATTAGGATATGACATTAAAGTTGAAACGCATGGGGCAGAAGGAATTCGCAATGATTTTACTGAAGCAGAAATTAAACGTGCGGAAGTAATTATTGCGGCAACTGATATTGGTCTTGATATGGCAAGATTTGGTGGGAAAAAAGTATATATTTGTCCTGTTGCTAAAGCAATTAAAGACCCCGAAGGAGTTATTAACGCTGCTTTAAAAGAGGGAAAAACCGAACCAGTTGGAGAATTTGCAACAAAAAGTGCCGGTAACAATGGTCAAAAAGTTGGAATCATGAAACACTTGATGGCAGGGGTTTCATATATGGTGCCAATTGTTATCTTGGGGGGGATTTTTATTGCCATCTCATTAGGATTGGCTAAAGCAATTTATGGTCCTAACTATGAGAACTTCCATGGTTCTTCAAAAGGAATGGGTTGAATTCCTGACCCAACAGGAAAAACAGCACATTGAGGAGAGTTATTCTATACTGATCCATTAACTGATCCTAAAAACTTTTTCTATTATTTAAATATCTTGGGGGCATCAGCATTTACCTTAATGATTCCTGTTTTAGGAGCATTTATTGCTAACTCAATTGCTGGTCGTTCTGCAATTGCACCAGCAATTGTTGTATCATTTATTGGTAACAATGCTGCTAACTTTTATCCTTTGCCCGGGATTGAAGCAGTTAATACTCCGACCGGATTTATTGGAGCGATTGCGGCGGGATTAGCTGTTGGTTATACGGTTAAATGGATTAATACATGAAACGTACCAAAAGGTTTAAAACCAGTAATGCCAATCTTCTTTATTCCAATTGTTGTTGGATTTGTCTATGGAATGATTATGATGTTCGTAATTGGTTCAACAGTTGGATGAGTAATGGGAAAATTCCAAGATTGAATTTCAAAAACATGAGGAAATACTACAAATGCTGCTAATGTAGCAATTGGATTAGCCTTTGGTTTATTAATTGGAGCAATGGCTGGATTTGATATGGGAGGACCAGTTAATAAAGTTGCTTTCTTAGCATGTACTGGATTAATTGGTTCGAAAATTTATACTCCAATGGGAGCAATGGCAGTTGCTATTCCAGTTGCACCAATGGGAATGGGAATTGCAACATGAATATTTAAACCATTCTATAATGAAGAACAACGAACAATGGGTTCAACAGCATTCTTTATGGGTTGCATCGGAATCTCAGAAGGAGCTATCCCGTTTGCAGTAAATGATCCAAAACGTGTTATTCCAAGTAACATTGTTGGTTCAGCAATTGCTGGTGGTTTAGCTGGAGCAGTAGGTATTGCTGATTTAGCGGGTCATGGTGGTCCAATTGTTGGATTCTTGTCAGCTTTAGGTCGTGGAAATGGTGATACTGGAGTTTATGGTTGAGCTGGTGCTTGAGGATGAACATTATTAGCATTCTTATTTATGGCGATTGGAGCGTTAATTACTGCCTTTATGTACGGATTTTGACAAATTGCAGATAAAAAACGTACAGGTGAAACAATTTCAATGAAACAATTTGTTTTAAAAACACGTTCCGATAAAGTTGCTGCTGATAAAAAAATCAAAGCAGCTAAAAAAGAAAACAAAAATAACATTGCTAAAAAACAATCTTCAAAGCGAAACTAAACAAGTAAAAAATTAATAACGTATGTTATTAATTTTTTATTTTTGTGTATAATGGAAGATATTACAAAGGAGGAAATTAAATTATGTTAATGGTAAAATCATTGTTTGATGTTCTTCCGTGATGAGCAGCATTATTAATTGTCATTGTAATTTTAACAGTTGTTGTTGGACTTGTTTTGTTCTTTAAACGAAAAACAGATCAAATTGAAAATCATGGTGAAAAGGTTGCGGTTGAAAGTTTATGACAAAAAATTCATAAAAACCGTAAGAATAAGAAAGCAAAAAAACTAGCAATTAAGAAAAAAACGGAAAAGAAAAAACAAAAATAGTAAAAATGGAGGCACTAATGAATTTCACGAGTTATAGTTTTGGTGGATGAAAGGGGCCATGAGGTTTTTTTGACCCTTTAGGTAGTCAATGAGCACAACCCAAGGGACCTGTTACTTTTGGGATTGAATTTGGAATTGGTTTAAGTATGGTTGTTGTTTTATTATTAATAGTGTTTTTGTTGCCAAAGTTTAATGCTAAGTTAGCAGCAAAAAACGCCTTTCGTTATGGTCTGGGTAGTTATTTAATTTTTGCGTGATTAATTTTTTGATTGTTAAAAGTTATTTATTATTATAAAGTTATTCCAGGTTTAATGTTTAATGATAATAATATCTTAATTAATGGTTTAGAATATGGACAAAATAATATTGTAGAATATCAAGGTCAATTATATGCGCATTTTTTTGACACTGGAACTGTTGATCGTTTGCACTTACCAATTTACAAAGCTTGAGTTAAACTCAGATTAGTTAGTCCGGGTGTTTATGAAACAATTTCTAGTGGTTCAACAATTCGTGCCGATAATTGAACGGATGCTGTACCATTAGAGTTATGTAAATGATTAAATTTAATTTATGGAATCTTATTATTGTGTCCGCAAAATAATAAAGTAACTAGAAGGTTGTATTCATATTATGCGCCGTGGGGAGTGTGATTACCAATCTTGGCATTAGTTTTTCCACCAGATGCTTATACTTTTGGGAATTATTATTATTGAGCGCATTATGGGAATCACGCTTTAATTATTGCTGTTTGTTGGTGAATGCATCTTTATGGAACACCAAGTTATGATAAAAAACAAATTTTAGGAAGTTTAATAATGTTTTTAATATATGCTCTAACTGCATTCCTATTTTCAGCAGTTTTAAATGAGAATTTTCAATATATGGGTAAAGGTGGTTGAAGTTTTGGTGGCACTAATGTTCGTGATTGACTGGGTGGTTATCCATCTCAAATTATCCCGTTATTTACTTTAGGGGCATTGGGAACAATTAGCGGTCATTTAATGCTAAATGCTTGTGGACAGTGGTATCAAGTTAACTTTAATAACCATACAGCACAATTAATTCGAACAAAGAACAATAAATTGGGGTTTTCAAAAGATGAATGAACATATCGTAATTTACTAAGTAATCAATTATACCAAAAATACCGTTCAAAAAAAATAAAAAAATAATGTTTTTTTATTTTTTTATATTATAATATTTGCAGTGTAATTTAAGCTGGATGGAAAGGGGGATACAATGACACAAATTCAAAGCAAAAGACGACCAAAATTTTTTGCTTCCAAAAAGTGATATGCGACAGCCTTAGTTTTAATTTTATTAGCAACACTGCAAGAGATTATTATGGAGTCAACAGATTTAGTTGATAATTTTTTTGCAAGTTCAATTAAAAGTAACGTGCATGGTTTTCAACATTTAGCTGATGACATTAAAACTATTTTTGGAGCGGATGATGTTTATAATGTAAAAGAAGTTTGAGAACAATGAGGCTTAGGAAACTATGTTGGGTTTCATTATACGGCAGGCCAATTAGCAATGAATGGAGTTGCTGCTTCAAATCAACTTTATTTTATTATGTTTGCTATTTTAAGTGGAACTTGTTATGGATTTGGTGTTTTTAATGCACAATATTTTGGAGCGCAAAAATACAAGGAACTACAAGAAGTTACCTTATTAAAAATTTATGTTTGTTTAATTATTTGTTTTATTGTGTTAATTTTATCGCAACTTTGTGGTTATCAGTTAATTAGTTTTACGACAACACCTAAATATGCCCCACGACCAGATGTTTTTAAACAATTACAACCAGGTGATAAAGATTTAGCAATTCAATGGTTTAAGTACTTTGAATATCAAGCAGCAACAATTTCAACGCAAGAAGGAGCAGAGTATTTTAAAATTATTGCTTTATCATATCCACTATTAGCAATTAATATTGCTTTTATTACAACACTTCGAGAAACGGGGCGAGCTGGTTTGGCGGTTTGAATTTCAGTTATTGCTTTAAGTACAAATTGTTTTATGAATCCTTTTTTAATTGAGCCACATTTTCTTGGCGACTTTAAAGGAATTGGTGTTCAGGGCGCAGCAATTGCGACCTCTGCTTCACGAATATTACAGCTTGTTTTTATTATTCTTTTGTTTTGATATAAACGCTATGAATTTATTCCGCGTAATTGATATCGTTTTGATGGCTATGTTACCCGCCGCGCTTTTCAAAAAGCATGGCCAATTGTATTAAATGAAATCTTTTGATCAGTTGGAATGGTTTTACAAGTTAAACTACGAGCATATTATAGTTTAGATGCTTTAACAGCAAATGCAATTTTTTCAACAATAATTGCTGCTTTGTACACACCATTATATCATGGGTTCTCGGCTGGAACTTCGGTACTGGTTGGAAGCCGGTTGGGAGCTAATAATTTAGAAGAAGCAGAATATAATGGAAAACATTTAGTGATTTTAGCCTTCTTTGTTGGAATTATTTCAGGTTTAATTTTAGTTGCGGGGGGTTGATTTTTACCAGAATTATTATTTAGAAATAATACTCCAGAAACATTTAGAATTGCCCATTGAATGCTCTTTGCTTATGGACTTTGATATCCTTGCTTGATGATTGCTGCAACAAGTTACGCGATTATTAGAACCGGTGGGGCAGTTATGAATGCATTTATCTTAGATGCTTTATTTACATGATTACTCCCTGTTCCATTATTAGCAATTTTAATTTTTACATCAAATTTAGATATTGTTTATATTGTTTTAATTATGCAAACAGTAGATAGTTTAAAAGCAATTTGAGCAATCGTAATTTTAAGTCGCAAAAAATGAGTTAAAAATCTAACAGCAGCAAAACATATTACTGAATTTGATAATAAAGTAAAAGAATTAAAAGAAAATGCAAAAGAAATTTAAAAATTTTGCATTTTTTTATTTTTTGTGTATAATATTATTTTTAATTTTGGCAGGTATAAATAGGGAATATATGATATAATTATCTTGTAATAAGAATGGGTAGAAAAACGGCTAGGCAAAATTTAATAAAACAAATTAAATTTTTTTGAATGGGGTAAATTGGAACAATGGAAAAAATTAAAGTATCATTTTTAGAAAAAAAAGGAATTTTAAAAGAATTCTTATATCAAGATGTTGCTGTCAAAGCGGGGGATGATATCGCCCTGATTGAAAGCGACAATGGTGAAGCTATTATTAAAGCCCCAATGGATGGAGTCATTGTTAAACCAATTAAAGCCGGCAGCAAAATTAAGAAAAATGCTGTTATTGCTCATTTATTAACAACAGAAGCTGAAATTGAAAAATATTATTTTAAACATCTTGAAAGTGATGAATTTAGTCATTTAGATAAAAAGGGTGTTACATTTACAACAACAAAAAATGGTGAATTTGGAACAAAATGAAAAGAAATAGAAGAGGATGATTATTCTGGTGCTGATTTTATTAAACCAAATACTTTAAATCCCGCTTTTACACCACCATTATTAGATCAACAACAAGGACAAAGTAGCGGTAGACCAATGCAACCTATGGCCAATGAAATGAATATTAATTCTAAAGCAGAGCTAATTAATGAACAACCTTTTCTAAATGAAAGTTTAAGACAAGGCTTTGAACAAAATAATTTAAGTCAATCATTATCAGAAGGAATGGAATTTAATCAACCAGGACAAAATATTAATAATTCTAATTTAATTGCGAATAATTTTGCACAATCACAAAATAATATGGGTCAACAAGGGCAAGATTTTGGTTCTAATGCAACTGTTCAAACAACACCAGCAAGTGAACAAGAAACAGTTTTAGAAACTAAACCAACTGAAATCAAAAGATGAGATGAAACAGAGCTAACATTTGGCCCTAAAAAAACTCGTCGACTTTCTTTTAAAGATTTAAAAATTGATGATGATCATATTATTAATAACCGTGCGAAAATTCCTTCAATTGATACAATTAAACAACCGACTAATCAAAATGTGAAGAGTGGAGGAGATAATACGATGGTTAATATGCCTAATATAAATGATGTTATGAAAGAAAATAACTTTGATTCATCAGTTAGCAGTTTTGGTGTCAATACACAATCAACTGGGCAAAATATTATTGCTAATGCTGTTCCAATTGGGCAAAAAAAATTAGAAGAAGAAAATCAAGCAAAAGAATATGCTAAGTATTTAGTAAATGAAACAAAACAGCAAGATGAAATGCCAGCTAATGCAGCAGTTCTTTTTGGGGGTCAAGCGGAGAATAGTAGTTTTCGTAATCTTGTGAATCAACGTCGTCAACAGTTACATAATAAAAATGATTTTCATGAATTGTCATTAGAAAGTGATAATTCAAAAAATTCAATGGATTTTTTAGATGAAGATGGGCGACCAAAAATTTTACGTAATATTGTGCAAGGAAGGATGAATGATTTAATTAAAAGGAATGCAACCCCAGAAATGTTAAGTAGTCATGGTGGAAGTAGCGCTTATGGTTATGACCAACCGGATTATCGTGCTAAGGATGAAGACTTATCTGATGAAGTTTATATTTCAGCTGATGGCTATACGATTGACCCTAAGGACTCGGAAAAGGCAACTCCGAAAAAACCAGGTTATTTTTCACCTTTAAAATCTTATCGTGATCGTTTGTATGAAAAATTAAATGATGGGGGACAACGTGAAAAAATTTTAAAAACAAGAAACCAACGCGAATTAATTAAAAAAAGAATGGAACAAATTGCAAAAGGGAATGTTGAAGTTGATTCAGTATTAGGGGAAATTAATAATTATCGTCGTCCTTCTTTTGAAGAAATTGAATCACAATACGAAATGTTGGATAATGAATATTATGGTAATGAGAATCAGCCAGATCAATCATCAACAAATTATCAACAAGATTCTGCTATTCAAAATAAAAACCAACCACCATATGGACAGGTAAACTTTGATGGAAAACAGGGAACAGTTACTGTACCGCCAATCACAAATAACTATCAGTGTCCACCAGTTCAACAATCAACAAGTGATAATAACATGCTTGTTGAGTTAGCTGTTTTAAAAGAAAAACTATCAAATCAAGAACAAAATAATCGTCAAAATGAATTGCTACGTGAAATCCAAGGTTTACGAGAAGCAAATAATAATATGAATCAAAACAATAATACTAACAACTTGGATAAAATGATGCAATATATGTTAGTACAACAAATGTTAAAAACAATGAACGAACCAGATCCAATGGTAAAAGAAATGCTGAAAGAATTTAATTTAAATAATAAACAAATTCTTAACCAAGGAATTGAAAATACTTCTAATGGTAATAACTTACAAGTTAAAAAGTTTAATAACGAAACAAGTTCAATTCCCAATACTTATGGAAATTTAGTTCAACCATTAAACAATAATTTAAATATTGTTAATACGAATAGTAATATTGAACCACAAGGATTAGAAACAAGAGAAGAAATTAAAGCGACAAGATATCCAGCTATTCAATCAATGATTATGTCACAAACGCATGTACCACCATTAACAATTAATGCTGAAATTGATATGTCTTCAATTATTGATCAACAACGAAAATTGAAAAACGCTAATACGGAGTCTGGTGTTCGTTTTTCAACAATGAGTTTTCTTGTTAAAGCTGTTTCATTAGCATTAAGTGAGTATCCAAAATTAAATTCATATTATGATTCAAAAACAAATCAAATTGTTATTAAAAATTCACAACATATTGGTTTAGCAACAGAAACTAGTGAAGGTTTAGTTATTCCAGTTATTAAGTTTGCAGAACGAATGAGTTTAAAACAAATTGCAATTAATATTCAAGAAACAATTGAACGTTTACGTCAAGGTGAATTATATGATTATGAATTACAAGGAAGTACGATTACAATTGCAAACTATGGGACTGTCGGTGCTGTTAATGCGACACCAACGATTTTTTATCCAAACTCAGCGGTAATTGGAATTGGTCGAATTGTTCGTAAGCCAGTTGTTATTAAAGGTGATAAGTTAGTAATTCGTTCAATGATGAACATTGCTTTAACAGTTGATCAACGAATTATTGATGCAGCTGAAGCGGGAATTTTCTTAACACGTTTAAAAGAAATTTTGGAATCACCAGAATTAATTACTTTATCATAAAAAAATCTTATTAATATTTATTAATAAGATTTTTTAATTCTTTAAAATTTTATAACTATATATTATTCCTTTAATAATTAAATTATCTAATTCGATTAAAACACTGTTGTTACGATCGATGATTATAGTAAAAATTAAGTCACCACGATAAATTAGTCTAGATACAATATTGATTTCATATTTGTCTAAAAGTTCTCGTACGAATACTTCGTTCAGTGGGCGTAATAAAATTCCAATTTTAATTTGTTCATTTATTTTTTCTAATTGGGCGGAAGTTAAAATAATACGGGTGATGGTTGCATACCCATTCTTAATTCAGTCTTCGGGTAAATTATAAATGGGATTATAATACCGATGAACTAAGACAATAATATTTGTTAAATTTTTGTCAATAATGTTTTCCAAAATAGTTTTTCCAGCGATATGTCGCACTTCACCATTATCAGTTTTATAAATATTTTCACGTCTACTGCCAATGACATATGCATATGCGTTATGGTTTGCCTTTTTATTTTTATACTTTTTTAAGAAGTTAATAACATCTGTCTCTGTTTGAACGTAACTAGCGAAACAAAGGAATTTAACATTTTGAATTATTAGTTCTTTAGTTAAAATTTTGTTCTTTTTAATTATATACATGTAGTTATTCTTCTTCCATTCGCACTCCTTTGGGTACTGTATATATGTACCTAATACATTATAATATAAAACTATGGATAAGATTTATTGACAACCTAATACTTTTAAAATGTTTGGGTTAACGAAAAGAAAATTTTGAGAAACTAGAAAGAGTTATGATCCTCTGCAAAATAATAAAATGTTAAAATATGCAAATTGTGAAACTAGGATCCTTTAATTTAGAGCTTCAAAGAATAATTAATATATTTAAATTATTATAAAACATTTATAAAAAAGTATTAGACAAAATGAAACATGCACTTAAGAAATTTAAACTCTAAATAAAGTTATATTTTAATTAAAATCATTTTAGATAATTAAAAATATAAAGTTATTATCGAATAAAATATTTACCATAAATTTTCACATCAAACAAATAAAAGAGCAATACTGTTCTAAAACATTATTGTTTTTTTATTAAAGTAGAGTTATAAATAAACTAGGTAAAGGTTTTGATATAACCTTATCTAATCTATCAAAAATGTATAATAAAAATTTAATATCGGAAAGAAGGAAAAAATTATGGGAACATTATTAAGTCTTTTGGGTTCAATTGGAATTATTAGTAGCGGTGTTGGTACTGCGGCAAGTGCTACAGCAGTAGAAGACATGATTGTCGATCAATGATTATCTACAATTCCAAAATATGTTGATCTTGACGTCTGATTAGAATTGACAGCAGCTAAAACAAATTTTGCTGCTTGACTAGAAAATCAAATTGCAGCTGAAAATGCTTTGGTGCTTGATTGATTAGCAGCAGATAGTTTAGCGGTTGCAGAAACAGCAACACTTGAAAATGGTATTCTTGTGGGTTCATTGGGAACGGCGGCTGAAACTTTGGGTATTTCATTAGCAATTGGAGCCGTTATTTATGGTGGTTATTATGCTTATCACCATTGAGATAATATCAAATATTTTACTAGTGAATCGGTAAAAACTGCTGGACATTATATTTCATCTGCGACAAATTATTTAAAAAGTTGATGGGTTTTTTAATTAATTATATTAAAAAATAAAATTAACCATTCTGATATTTTTAAAACTATTGAAAACATTAATAAAACCTTTCTTCTCCAAATAAAATACTTTCTCTTAAAAGGAAAGTACAAGATAGGGTAAGAAAGGTTTTTATGAATAAAGATAAGATATTAGTAAACTAATTATATAAGAGAGTTTTTTATTTTTTCCAAAATTAAAACGTAAGTCTAGAAATTTTTGCTTGATAGTTATTATAAAATTATCACAAAATAAAAACACTTAGGAAATTTTCTATTTACATTTTCTTGTTTTAAGTTATAATAAATAAGGTTATTTGTTTAATCACACGTGGCGGTTGTGGCGAAGAGGTTAACGCTCCGGATTGTGGCTCCGGCACTCGTGGGTTCAAGTCCCATCAGCCGCCCCATTTTTTAACTACAGATGAGTAGTTTTTTTTTTTTTTTTTGTAAATTTGTTAAATGACCAAGACTTTTTTTCGCGCTAGTTACTGCTTTTTTATTTACTTAATAAATATAACTGTTATAATTATTGTGTTGACGTATTTAAAATAATTTTTATTTTAAATTAATTAATATCAAAAAACAAAATTTTATATTATGGCAACTTATAATTTTACAAACATCTTTTTATTGTGTTATTTTTAATTGTTTTTTGTTGTAATTTTTATTAATGGATTAATAGGGAGGCAGCATAATGGACACGTTACAAGTTGGAGATAGCGTTTTAGTACATGCTTACAAACATAATGGTTCGGTTTATCGTAGTTGAGAATCAGCTGTTGTTTTATTATTAGAAGAGGAATATATTGTTTTAGTAAATGAAGATGTGACCGTGACTGAATTAAACGGAAGAAAATGAAAAACAAATGAGCCAGCAATTTGGATTTTTAATCGCAAAAATTGAAGTAATATCATTTGTATGTTCAAAGAAACCGGGATTAATTATTATTGTAATATTGCATCACCATTTATTATGGATCAAAAGACAATTAAATATATTGATTATGATTTAGATATTAAAGTTTTTACTGATGGAAGTTATAAAATTTTAGATTTAAAAGAATTTAATCGGAATCGAATTGCCTGAAAATATACACGTGATATTATTAATGTGATTTGAACAGAAATTGATAATTTAAAATATCTAATTAAAAATAAAAAATTTATTTTTGAGCATGAACGAGCATTGGAATTGTGAAAACAGTATTTAGAATTAAAACCAAAAATTAGAAAATAAATCCGTTATGGATTTTTTTTAATTACAACAAATAATTTGGGGATAGGAAGACAAAGTCAACTAGGAAAGAGATTATTTTTTATTAAAATAATTCTTATTGTTTGTATTGTTTCTTTAAATATAATGGATATAATAAGACTTGTATTTAGAGAGGAGATTTCTGATGGGACAGTATAATTTTGAAAAAAATTTTTTATGAGGGAGTGCCTTTTCAGGACCACAAACAGAAAGTGCTTTTTTTGAAGACGGTAAATCCGCTTCAAATTGAGATCATTGATTTAAAATTGAAAAATATCGTTTTTTCAATCAGCAACCGTGCTTAAATGATTTTTACCATCGTTATCCAGAAGATATTAAAATTGCGAAAGAATTAAATTTTAATTCATTACGAACATCAATTCAATGAACTAGATTAATTCCAGATGGTAAAACAATTAACCCAAAAGGGGTTGAGTTTTATAATAATGTTATCAATGAGATGTTAAAAAATAACATTAAACCAATTATTAACTTATTTCATTTTGATATGCCACATTGAGCACAAGAAAAAGGTGGATGGTTATCACGCGAAGTAGTTGATGCTTTTGTTTTTTATGCTAGAACTTGCTTTGAACTATTTGGTGATCGTGTTGAAATGTTTACAACTTTCAACGAACCAATTGTTGTTATTGAAGGCGGATATTGATATGATTGACATCGACCAAATGAAGTTAATATGCAAGCAGGGATGCAAGCACAATGGAATAGTTTAATTGCTCACTTAAAAGCAGTTAAAGAATATCGTAATTTAAAATTGCCAGGACAAATTGGAGCGATTTTAAGTATTTCACCATCGATTCCTCGCAGTCAAAACAAAGCAGATTTGCAAGCAGCAAAATGATATGATTTGTTCACAACTAATAGCTTTTTAGACCCGATGGTTAAAAACATTTATCCCCAAGAGTTAAAAGAAGTGGCGGAAAAATATCATTTTATGTGAAACATTACAGCCGGAGATGAAGACTTAATTAAGGACGAAAATTTGAAACTTGATTTTTTAGGAATTAATTTTTATCAGCCAATGCGAGTAAAATGTGTTGATTTTATTCCAGATTTTGCCAATGGAGCAATTACACCACATTACTTTTATCAACCATATGAAATGCCGGGACGTCGGATGAATCCTTACCGTGGGTGAGAGATTTTCCCAAAAGCAATTTATTTGGCCTTAATGAATTTAAAAGAAAATTATGGTAATATTCCTGTCTATATTTCTGAAAATGGTATGGGAGTTGAAAATGAAGAACGGTTTTTAGACAATGGAGTTATTAATGACCAATATCGAATTGATTTTGTCAAAGAACATTTGGCATGAGTTCATAAGGCAATTAGCGAAGGATCAAATTGTTTTGGTTATCATTCTTGAGCTTATATTGATAACTGATCATGAATGAATGCTTATAAAAATCGTTATGGTTTTGTTCAATTAGATTTAGAAAATAATGCAAAACGAGTTTTAAAAAAATCAGCAATCTTTATTGCAAAAGTGGCCAAGACAGGTACTTTTGAATATGATAGCGAATTAATTTAAAGGTTTTATAATGAAGATTACAAACCAAGAGCATTTGGATGCGTTACGAAAAGAATATGATGATAATCATGCCAAGTTTAATCAACAAGTTTATGTTTCTCGTTATAGTGAGTCATCACGGATTTTAAAGTTAATTCGTGTTGTAAAAGTAAAAAAACCATTGGATGAAACTTTTCAGACATTACTAACAATGTTAGCGAAAGATATGAACGGAAATTTAACCTATGATGATTTAGAAGATGGCGCATTTTATCGTGCCGGAACAAAGGATAAAAAACGAGAAATGCATTTAGCTGCTTTTCATGAAAATAAAGAAGTTACTTTAGAATGATTTACTCCAGAAGCTTGGATTAGCAAAAATTTTCGTTTTGTTAGTAAAAATAAAGGTAAAACAACAAAAATTATTTATTTAGAAATTGTTAAAAGTTTAAAAGCAAAAACTGGATACTTAGAACAAATTATGCGAAATAATTATATTAAAGCAGAGGTTATTCGTTTTGATATGCAAATGTATGAGTTAAAGAAAAACTTAGCAGTATTATCACCAAAACAAGTAGAGAATTATCAAATTAAAATGAGTAGTTGAAAAGAACGTTTGGGAAGTATTCGCTTATTTTCAAAGTAAATTAAAAAAAGATATATTAATTGACAATGTCAAATATATCTTTTTTTAATTTATTTAATAAAAAAAGAAACAATAATAATAATTAACACTGCTAAACTACAAACTGCACCAGAAATAAAAAGAATATGGTTTTTATAATATAAATACCGATGAAAGTGTTTTTCAATAACACGAATTATCATTCAAATGATAAAAAAGACAGCAGCAGGAATAAATGCAAAATAAATATAAAAAGATGGTGTCATATCTCTTTTTACCTCTCTATCTTATTATTATATCAAAAAATAGAATAATTTTCTTAATTTTATAGAAAGTTTAAAAAATATTGCTTTATTATTATTTCCTAGTATATAATAAAAAAGAAGGTAACTTCAATAGAAAGGTAGCGTTGTTATGAAAAAAATTTTACTAGTATGTTCAGCTGGAATGAGTACTTCAATTTTAGTTAAAAAAATGAAGGAAGCGGCTGAAAATATGGATATTGATGTTGAAATAGAAGCAAAAGCAATGGCTGAAGCACAATCGGTTTTAGAAGATTGAGATGTTATTTTACTTGGTCCACAAGTAAAATATATTGAAAATAATATTAAAAGTATGACAAAAAAACCTGTTTCAGTTATTGATCCTAAGATTTATGCTTTAGGAAAAGGGAAAGAGGCCTTAGAATTAGCTTTAAAATTATAATTGCTTAATTCTAGATTACCATTAAGAAAGAATTAGGAAGGAATTCAATATATAATGGAAAAAAATAATGATAAGTTTACTCCTGATAAGGTTAAAAAAGAGCACAAGGTAGCTTTTAAAACTTGGTGGAATAATAAAGCATTACCAACAATGTCAAAATTAGGAAACCAACGACACTTATCAGCAATTCGTGATTCATTTGGAACGATGATTCCGTTGATTATTGCCGGAGGGATCGGTTTATTAATTGATGCGATTATATTTGGGGGTGCTGGTTCTGGGAAAGTATCTTTATTAGGACTTTTTGCCAGAGCAGCAGGATATAGTTGAGATTCAATTGGGGCATTATTTGCTGACACAACAACTAGTTGGGGAAAAGCATCTCAAATTGGGGCTTTAGCTTTTGGGCAAATTCAAATTGCAACAATTGGGGCAATGTCATTATATTTTGCTTTCTTATTAGGCTATTTTTTAGCTTTATCAAGAAATTATAAATCACCGGTTATTGCTGGTTTAGCATCTTTTGCCGGGTTTATTATTGCAAGTATGGGACAAGTTTCATTCTTTATGGATTCAAAAGGATTATTTACTGCTTTAATTATTGGGATCGCCACAACTGAACTTTTTGTCTGGTTTGGAAATATGAAAAAATTAGAGATTCAATTACCTGCTGGTGTACCACCAGCTGTTGGAAAATCATTTGCGGTATTTTTACCAATGGTTTTTACCTTAAGTATTATTGGTGTTTTTAATATTTTATTTTTAGCACCAGCAATTGCCCTACCAAATATTGGTTTTGAGGTTGAACAATGAAATACATTAGTTTCTTCAGGAAACTTATGAAATGCAAATATGAGTGGGAACGTAACACTTAACAATTTTGCTAATTTCTTATCATCGACTTATGGTGTGGAAATTTTTCAAAAAATTAATGGTGGCTGAGACTTTACAGCAAAAGGAGCGGGTTGAGCAATGATTTTTGGTCAAGCCGATATCACAGCTGTTCAAGCAGCTTTTGGTAACTTTGGAGTAGGAAATCAAGCAACAATGGAAGCTTGATTCGCTAACTTTGATCCAAAGAATGCTGGTGGATTAATGTCTTCAACAGGGTGAAATTCACTAGGACAATTTATTTTAGCACAAGGTGGTAACCATGGTGGTATCATCGGTGGTAATAAAGGCATTGAATTTTTATCAGCAAATATGTTCTTTTCAACAAATGCTGCTGGTGAAGCGTTCTTGACAATTTCAGAACGTTATGTAACTGTTCCAATTGGAGCTAATGCATTTGGGTTTGGAGCAGCAATTTATCGCTTCTTTACTTCATGATTCATTGGTTTTGCAACTGGTAACGGTGGACTAGGTTTAGCTGTTATTTATGTTTTCTTTATTTCATTCTTCTGATTTTTTGGAGTTCATGGTTCAAACATTATGGCTGCTATTTTTGAACCAATTTGATGAATGATTATTGGTGTTAATACCGCATTAATTTCAGCGGGGTTATCAGCAAGAACGAATTTAAATGATCAAGTTGGAATATTTGGGAAACCATTCTTTGATATCTATATGAATATTGGAGGTTCAGGAGCAACATTAGGATTACTAATTATGGTTCTGATTCTATCACGTCGTCGTGAACTAAAAGAGGTTTCTAAATATGCTTTACCTGCTGGATGTTTTAACATTAATGAGCCAGTTATCTTTGGGTTTCCGTTAGTATTAAATCCGACTTATTTGGCACCGTTTATTTTATCACCAATGACAGCGATGTTAATTGGGTGAGTTGCAACAGGACCATTACATCTTGTTAATGTTGTTTATGTTACTGTTCCTTGGACAACGCCGTGATTCTTAGGGGCGATTCTCGCCACAGTTGATCCAATGGCAATTCTTATTGCATTAATATGTTTTGTTGTTTCGACAGCAATTTGGATTCCGTTTATTTTGTTAGATAATATGACATATTATCGTAAATTAAAAAAAACTGATCCAGTTGCATATGAAGAAGAAATGAAATACTTACATGATAAAACATATCGGAATCAAGTTAAAGCAGAAGCAAAAGCAGAAAAAAATCAAGCAAAAATTGATCTTAAAAAAGCTCGTGAAGCAAAAAAAGCAGAACATCGTTCTGCTAAGAAATAATATAATGCGCCTACTGCTAACTAATTAGTGGTTGGTGCTTTTCAATTTTTCTGATAAATTATTTTAAGCAAAAACAGTTACTGCTAGAATTAATAAAATTAGAAAAATGCTAAGACAAACACTATAAGAGACAATTAAAGCAATTTTGTGTCATGCTGAATAACGTTGTAATACTCTTGTTCGAAATCTTGTTATTGTTCAAACAATAAAAGGAATAACAAAGAAGATTACCGCTATAATTATGACAATATATTGTGTCGACATTTTTAATCACCTTATATAATCTTAACGAAATAAAATTGAGAAAACAACAATAAGGTTTAGAAAGAGGGAAATTATGACTGAAAAAAAATTTATTTTTGCTGCATCAACATGTGCTTTTCAAATTGAAGGTGGCCGCAATTTAGGAGGACGAACAGATTCAATTTGAGATGAGTTTACAAAACGTAATTTTTCAATTCCGCCATTAGGAAAAGCAGAACGTGAAATTAATTCAATTGCAGTGGCAGCTGATTTTTATAGTAAATATAAGACTGATGCGCGTATTATGAAACGGATGGGATTGCAAGGGTTTGTTTATAATATGGATTGAACACGAATTTTTCCAAAAAATAGTACAGATTTTAATCCAGAAGGACTTAAGTTTTATGATGATGTTTTCAAGACATTACTTGAAAATGGGGTTAAACCAATCCCAATCTTATATCATTGAGATACTCCAATGTGAGCAGAAGTTCAAGGTGGTTTTGAGAATCGGGATGTGATAGAATGATTTCGAAACTATGTAAAAATTGTTTTTCGTTATTTAGGGAAATATAGTGATTTATGATTTGTTAATGATGAAAATTCAAGTTTTACTTTAGATGGATATTTAAGTGACTATTTACCACCAGCAAAAAATAACAAAACAGCTTTTGTTAAAGCTATTCATCATTTAAATCTTAGTGCGGCGATTGCCAAAGAAGAATTCGAATTAGCAAAAGAAGCTGGTTATATTGCAAAAGATGCTTTATTAGGAATTGATCATGATTGAGCACCACCACACCAATACCAAACCGGTGATGAAACTGCAGTGGAAAAATATAATGCATGATTTAAAGACTTTTTCTTAGATCCAAACTTAAAAGGAACTTATCCAGATGTTTTTTTTCAATGATTACAAGATGAAAAAATTAATTTTGTTATTTCAGAACAAGATTTAGCATTATTAGCAAAAAACCGGTTAGATTTAATTGGGTGAAATTATTATCGCCCCTGTTATATTACAAACGATCAAAACAAAGATGATTTAAAACTACTTCATCAAAAGAGTCATACTTTCTTTGTTTCTGGTTTTAAACAAGTCTTTCCAAAAGATATTGAATATACAAAATGGAACTGGATTATTGATCCATCAATGCTAGCAACGGGGGCTGAAATTTTATGAAAAGAATATCAGAAACCCATTATGATTATTGAAAACGGGATGGGTGATTTTGATGATAAAACGGGACAATTAATTCTTGATAAAGATCGCATTCGTTATTTAAGTCTCCATTTGGCAGAAGTTTTGAAGGCGATTGAACGGGGTGTTAATTTAATTGGATATTCATTATGAACTTACTGTGACATTTTTTCACCAAGTGGTGGCTATCGAAAAGACTATGGTCTAGTTTCGGTTGATTTTAATAGCAAAGTTAAAACACGGACACCGAAATTATCTTATGTTTGATATAAACGGGTAATTGCTTCGCAGGGAAAAAATTTAGCCTTTAATGATGATGAGACCTTAACAGAGCTATTAAAAACGGAATTATCAACATGAGATTTTTGGTATCAATAGGGAGGTTTAAATGAAAATAGTCTTTATTGGCGCAGGGCGAATTGTAAAATGATTTTTAGATGATTTAAAAAATACAAAGTATCACGATAAAATAACATTATTTGGGATTTATAATTTAACATATGAGAAAGCGGTGCACTACCAGACTGAATATCAAATTCAAAAAGTTTATCAATCGTTAGATGATGTTCTTCAAGATGCAGCAAACTTTGATTTAGCCTATATTGGAACAAGTGATGCAACCCATTATGAAATTGCAAAGCAATTGTTAACTAATAAAATTAATGTTTTTTGTGAAAAACCGTTAACTTTATCATATCAAACTGCAAAAGAATTATATGATTTGGCAAGGAGTAATAATGTTTTATTATTTGATGGTATTAAAACTGGTTTTTCGCCAGTCTATCGCTTGATGCGTAAAGATATTGAAACTGGTCTAATTGGAACAATTGAGTATTTAAATGCTAGTCATGCTAAGGTTTCAACTAGTGGTAAGAAACCGCAACCAATTCCAAATGATCCAAGATTTGTTGGGTTACATCTCGCCGGAGGGATGTATGCTTTATTTATTGGTCTTGATTTATTAGGACCAGTCCAATTAATAACCCATTTAAATAATGCTTATCCAACACATCCTGCGATTTCAACTTCTGTTTTGAATCTTCGTCATAAAAATAATGGTATTTCAACAATTTTATCAAGTGATAATTTATCAAGTGATTTATCTGCTCAAATTTTAGGAACAGCAGGCTATATTAAATTAGGTGGTAATTTACAAAAATATAATGTTGATTATCATAAAGATTCGTGCCATATGGCATATACTTATCAAGTTTATGATTTACAAGGAAATTTAATTAAAAATGTTGATAAACAATTAGTAACCAATGGCGAGGGGTTATGCTTTGAAATTGAACATATTTACGAACTATGAAAAAACCAAAAAATAGAATCAGACATTGTCACAAAAGCTATTTCACTAGAAATTATTAAAATTCTAGAATTAACTAATAATACTAATGATAAACAAATTATTGAGTTATAGAAAGGAAATAAATTATTATGAATGTTTTGGCAATTGATTTAGGGGGGACTAGTTCGAAATGTGCGGTCTTTTCAGCAAAAAAAGCAATTCTTTGTGAATTTAAAGTTGCAACAAAAAAAGGAGCAATTTTGCAAAATTTAAAAACAGAAATTGATGAACAATTAATTAAATATCAAATTGATTGAACAACAATAGGACAAATTGGTTTTGCTATTCCTGGTTTTTTAGATGAAAAAAAGGGAATTGTTGTTTTAGCAGGTAATTTAAATTGACATTATTTTAATATTAAAGACGAAGCAGAAAAGATTTTTCAAAAACCAGTTCATATTATTAATGATGCTAATGCGGCCGCATTAGCTGAATATTGAGATCGAATTTATGATAAAAAAGAATCATTAGTATTATATACTTTAGGAACTGGTATTGGTGGTGGAATTGTTTTAGATGGTAAACTATGAACTGGTGCAAATGGCTATGCTGGTGAATTTGGTCATGGTGGTTATTTCCAAGACCGCTTTGCTTGTACTTGTGGATTACCGCATTGCATTGAACCAGTTTCATCTGCAACAGGACTAACAAGATTAATTAATCAAGTGGCTGATGAAAAGTCAGAAAGTTTGTTAGCTACTTTAAAAAATGAATTACAACGTGATTTAAGATTAGTTGATATTAAACCGTTGTTTGATAAAAATGATGAAATTACAATTGTAACCATTACGGAAGGATTAATTCCGTTGGCATACCACATTGTTACAATGCTTTATATTTTAAACCCCGAGGTGATTATTTTAGCAGGAGGGGTTACTAATTTGGGTATAAAATTAAAACAAATTCTTGAAAATTTAGTTAAAGCGCGAATTGGTGATTTTATGTTAAAAACTTTTAAAATTGAAATTTCTAATTTACAAGATAAAGCAGGAATGTATGGAACAGGATATTATGCTCTTTCAAAGATGAATGAGGTAAAATAAAGAAAAGGAGAAAATTATTATGGAACAAGTAAATTTTGAGGAAGTATCATTTGGTATTATTACTTTTGCTGGAATGGCAAAGTCAAATGCTTTAATTGCGATTAAAACAGCAAAAGAAGGAAGCATTGAAAATGCAAATAATTTAATTACTGAAGCAGAACAAAACATTATTGAGGCCGAAAAACAACATATGAGTATTATTCAACAAGAAGCCCAAGGTGTTAAACACCAAGTTCCGGTGTTATTTATTCATGCCGAAGATCAAATGATGACAGCGCAGATGGTTATTGAACTTGCAAAAGAATTTATCGATTTATATGATAAATTGCAAGCAAAAAAGGTTTTAGATTAATTATTATGCGTCTTGGTATTAGTTTATATCCACATTTGATTGAAGCAAACTATGAGTTAGAAGGGTATTTAACAAAGTGTGCAAAAGCACAGATTAAAGTTATTTTTACTACTTTAATTAATATTAAAAAAGGTGACAAAGAGTTATTTCAGCGTTTTATCACCTTAACGAAAATAGCTAACAAGTTAGGCATGGAAGTTTATGGGGATGTTGATAATACGGTTTATGATGAATTTAAATTGGATAAAAATAATCGCGAAGAAATTATGCATTTTTTTACAACAGAATTAGGATTAAAAGGAATTCGATTTGATGCCGGAGTTAGTGCCGAAGGAATTGCAAAATTAACACATAATTGTGCGGATATTAAAATTATTTTAAATAGTTCAAATCCAGCCCAAGAAATCCCGTATTTACTTTCATTACAAGCAAAGAAGAGTAATTTAGTAGCATGTTGAAATTTTTATCCGCAACGTTATACTGCTAGTTCATTGTCATACTTTGTTGAAAAAACAAGAACCTTGAAAGCAGCAGGGATTTTATCACAGGCCTTTGTTGCTTTACAACGTTCTGATGCCCAAGGTCCTTGACAACATAATGATAAATTACCAAGTATTGAAATGCACCGGGATTTATCATTAGATTTTCAAATTCGTCATTTTGTTGCCCTAGGTGTTGATGATATTATTGTTTCAACCCAATTTCTAAATGATGAAGAATTGATGATATTAAATAGTATTAATTTAAATAAAATAACATTAAATTTAAAACCATCGATTGAAATTACTCCAGCAGAAAAAACAATTTTAAGTGATCAAAGTGTCCATTTTGTTCGTCCGGATTTGGCAGAATATATGATTAGGAGTACTTTTTCTCGATTAAAATATCATGATCATGATATTCCTCCTCGTCATTTTGAGGGAAAATATTTTGAGAAAGGTGATATTGTCATTTTAAATAATAAGGCACAGAATTATCGCGGAGAATTACAAATTATTAGCAAACAAATGGTAAATGATGGAATTCGAAATTGAGTTGGACAGTTGGACAAAAGTGAATGAAATATTGTTGACTGTTTAATGCCCAATCGTGAGTTTAGTTTTAATTTAGTAAAAAAATCTTAATGACTTGTTAAGGTTTTTTTATTTTTTGTTGTTAATTGTTTATTAAATCTTGGTATCTTTTCTTAATTTATGTTAAAATCTAATAAATTAAGGAGGAAAAATAATTAATGTCATTTACGGTAATAAAACATCCCCTAATTTTAGATAAATTAACAAGGATGCGGAAGAAAGAAAGTAACTCAAAGGTGTTTAAGGAAAATTTAGATGAAATTGCACAATTAATGGCTTATGAAATATTTCGTGAGATTGAATTAAAAGAATTTGAAATTGATACACCAGTAGCAAAAACAAAGGGATATAAAATTGCGAATGATATTGTTTTGTTTCCAATTTTAAGAGCTGGATTAGGAATGGTTGATGGAATCATTAATTTAGTTCCAAATGCTAAAATTGGTCACATTGGAATGTATCGTGATGAAAAAACACTAGAACCCCATGAATATTTTGCTAAAAAACCAGAAAATATTATGAAAGCAAATGTTTTAGTTTTAGATCCAATGTTAGCAACGGGAGGTAGTGCTAATCTTGCGATTCAAAAAGTAAAAGAATGAGGTGCAACAAATATTAAATTAGTATGCTTAGTTGCTGCACCAGAAGGTAAAGGATATATTGAACAACACCATCCTGATATTGATATTTATGTTGCTGCTTTAGATGAACGATTAGATGAACATGGTTATATTATTCCCGGTCTGGGTGACGCAGGAGACCGTATTTTTGGAACTAAATAAAAAAAATAAATTGCATTGAAAAAAACATTTTAAAGGTGTAGAATATAAAATGTCAATAATAAGTTTAATTATGTTTTTGGGAATATTTGCGATATTGGCGATTATATATTTGACATTAAAACAAGACTGAACTTTATACTCGGGATTAGTCTTAGGGTATTTGTTTTCTCTTATAGGTTTCTTAATCATTTGCTTTGCGGGATGATTGTTAAGTATAAGTTTAAATAAGTACTTTTTTATCTTATTGTACCTAGTTCGCTTAGTTATTTATGCTATACCAATAGTCATTTATGCTAAGAATACTAGTTTTTTTAGTATATATACGGTAATTGTGGGGATTAGTCTTTGCCCATTATCGTCATTATTTGTTAATATTAAATTTCCAAGTCATAAGCACAGAAAGGAAGGGATAAATGGTGATGAAAGCTAATTTTTATCAACTTTTTGCAATGAATTTGGTTCCTGATCCAAATAAAACTGGAATGGAAGCATGAAGTTATACAATTTTATTACCACAACTAATAACGATAGTATTAACTACTTTTATTATTATGCTTTTATCAATTGGTTATTATAAACGGTTAAAAAAAATTGGTCCAACTGATGTTCCAACAGGCTTAGTCCTTTTTGCTGAAATTGCAATTAAATGAGTTGAAAAACAAGTTGTGGATTTAATGGGACCAAAATATAAATTCTTAACAGTTTATGTTATGTACTTATTATTGTATATTGGCATTGGTAATTTAATGAGTGTTGTTGGATTTGATTCACTTGCAACCGCTTATACAGTACCATTATCAATGGGATTAGTTACTTTTATTGGGATATATTATTTTGGGATTAAATATCAAAAAATGATGTATTTTAAAAAATTTGTTAATCCATTAGAATTATTAACGCAATTTGTGCCGTTAATTTCAATTTCGTTTCGTTTGTTTGGAAACATTTTGGGAGGAACAGTTATTATTGCTTTGTTTACTGCTTTGATGGGCTTTATTTGAGGGCAAATTCCTTATATTGGGCCAGTTGATTTATTAGCGGGAGTATTTTTACCATTCTTAAGCATTTATTTTGATGTTTTTGATGGTTTAATTCAGGCGTATATTTTTTCTATTTTAACAATTGCGTATTGAGCAATGGAAATGCACACGGATGAAGAACCAGATAAAGAAAAAACAATTAAATTAAAAAAACATAAAAAAAGAAAAAATGTTCAAAATGTCCACTTAAATGGATAAAAAAGTATTAAAATAAAATTATATATTTTTAAAGAAGAGGAGAATTACAATATGTTAGATTTAATGTCAAATATGATTGGCGTATGATTAATGGCAGGAATTAATGATGGTTTTACCAAAGGAATGTCCTTATTAGGAGCAGGGTTAGCTGCGATTGGATGTTGTGGTTCAGGAATTGGACAAGGATACACTGGGGGGAAAGCAGTTGAAGCGATTGCTCGTAATCCAGAAGTTGAGGGGAAAGTTCGTACCCAATATATTATTGCTGCTGCTATTACAGAATCAGGGTCAATTTATGCATTAGTTATTGCAATTATTTTAGCATTTGTTACTGGTTAAGAATTGATAATATTAAAAGAATTTTAAAACAGAAAGGTTTGGATGTCTTATGTTATGATTAATGTCAAAACCAATTGAACCAGCAGAAATTATTAATCAACTATTTCCGAATTTATGAATTTTTATTGCCCATGTTATTGCAACAGTTATTTTACTAATTTTATTATCAAAATGAGTATACAACCCATTCCGTAAGGCAATGCGTTCTCGTCGTAATAAAATTCGTGAATTAATTCAAGATGCTGCTGATAAGCAAGCAAAAGCAACAATTGACCAAAAGGAAGCTTCAAAATTATTAACAACAGCAAAAGTAGAAGCTAATGGTATTCTTGCTGACGCTCGTACTGAAGCAGAATCAAAGCGACATCAAGTATTAGAAACAGCAAAAGCGGAAGTAGTTCGTTTAAATGAACAAGCGCATAAAGAAATACAAAAAGAAAAAGAACAATATAAAGATGATATTCGAAAATCGATCATTAATATTGCGTTTAATGCAGCGGAACAATTATTAGAAAAAGAAATCACAAAAGAAAAAAATGAGAAATTAGTTGAAGATTTCATTAAGGATTTAGATTAGAATATTATGTTAGTTAGTGAGAAATTTGTTGATAATTATGCCGCGGCTTTAATGGATTTAGCTGTTGAAACAAAAAGACTTGATCATTATTTAGAAGTAAGTAATATGATTGTGGAATTATTTAAACGGAGTCCAGATTATATTAAATTAATGATGAATGCTGATCTTCTTAAAGAAGAACGCAAAAAAATTTTAGCAAAACCATTTCAGAAAGCGGTCGATCCATTAATTCTAAATGCGCTTTTTTTATTAATTGATCGAGAAGCCTTTTGCTATGTACGAAGAATTTTTAAGCGTTTACGAAAAATTATTAATATTAGTTATGATGTTCAATATGGGAATATTTTTTCAACACAGCCATTAACAAAAAAACAAATTGAAACAATTGAAAATAAATTAAGTAAAAAATTTGGATACCATATTGAGTTAGTTAACAAAATTGATCCATCACTACTTGGTGGTGTTCGCGTTAAAATTAAACATGAAATTATTGATGGATCAATTGCTGGACAATTAGAAACAATGCGTCAAAAAGCAATACATAATAAATAGAAGATGGGGTGGAAGAAGTGGCTTTAAATATAAATGAAATTTCTGAAATAATTAAAAAACAGATTAAGGAATATGGAAAGAAAATTGAAATTCATGAAGAAGGAACTGTTGTAACCGTTGGAGATGGAATTGCTTTAATTGATGGACTTGATAATGCGATGATGAGTGAGTTATTAATTTTTCCAAATGAAATTTATGGGATGGTCTTAAACTTAGAAGAAGGAGCCGTTGGTGCTGTTTTAATGGGGGATGACACAACTGTCCGTGAAGGTGACCAAGTTCGTCGTTCAGGAAAAATTGTTGAAACTCCTGTTGGTGATGTCCTATTAGGACGTGTTGTTAATGCTTTAGGTCAACCAATTGATGGGAAAGGACCATTGAAAGCAACAAAAACAAGACCAGTTGAAAGAATTGCCCCAGGAGTTATGACCAGAAAATCAGTTGACCAACCAATGGAAACAGGAATTATGACAATTGATGCTATGATTCCAATTGGAAAAGGACAACGGGAATTAATTATTGGTGATCGTCAAACAGGAAAAACAGCAATTGGAATTGATACAATCTTAAATCAAAAAGGGAAACATGTAAAATGTATTTATGTTGCGATTGGGCAAAAAGCGTCAACTGTTGCTCAAATTGTTGAAAAATTACGTGCGGCAGGAGCAATGGAATATACAACTGTCGTTTCAGCAACAGCAAGTGAATTAGCGCCATTACAATATTTAGCACCTTATACTGGTGTGACAATTGGAGAAGAATGAATGGAATCGGGAGATAATGTTATTATTATTTATGATGATCTTTCCAAACATGCGGTTGCTTATCGAACAATGGCCTTGTTATTGCACCGCCCACCAGGTCGTGAAGCGTATCCGGGGGATGTTTTCTATTTACATAGCCGTTTATTAGAACGAGCAGCACGAGTAACAAAAGAATATGGGGGTGGAAGTATTACAGCCCTGCCAATTGTAGAAACGCAAGCGGGTGATATTTCTGCTTATATTCCAACAAATGTTATTTCAATTACAGATGGTCAAATATTTTTAAATAATGATCAATTTAATGCTGGAATTCGTCCTGCTGTTGATGCTGGATTATCAGTGTCACGGGTAGGGTCAGCTGCACAAATCAAAGCAATGAAACAAGTAGCGGGTTCTTTAAAATTAGAATTAGCACAATATCGTGAATTACAAGCTTTTGCACAATTTGGTTCGGATTTAGATGATACAACCAAGGAAGTGTTAGAACACGGAAAACGGGTAATTGAAATTTTAAAACAAAAACAATACGCCCCTCTTTCACAAATTGACCAAGCAATTATTTTATTAGCAGTTAATAAAAAAAGAATTCGTTGAATTCCAGTTGATAAAATTCAGGAATTTAAAGAAGAAATTATTGAACATTTTAATACAAAAGCAAAAGAATGTTATGCTGAATTAGCGAAAGAAAAAGCTTATAGTGAAACTTTAATGGTAAATGTTGATCATGAAATTATTAGTGTTGTGAAAAAAGTTACTAACAAAATTGCTGATTATAATCCAGAACGATTTGGGCGAATTGAAGAATGAAATACACTGGGACGATAAAAAAGGTTATTCAAAATGGCAGTCGGAACAGGTTTAAAAAAACAAATTACTTCAATTAATTCAACTTCAAAAATAACACAAGCGATGAAGTTAGTAGCTACCGCAAAATTAAAAAAAATTGGAAAACGAATTTCAAATGCAAAACCATATTTTGCTGAAGTTTATACGGTTTTTAACGATATTATTAGTAAAGCGGATGATTCAATTTATCAAAAAAAAGACCCAACTAAAGCTAGTATTAAAACTTGTTGAATTGTTGTTAATTCAAATCTTGGTTTGTGTGGTGGTTATAATATTAATATTAATAAATTAGTTTTAAAAGAGTTGCGATCAAATGATTGTATTATTGCAATTGGTTCAAAAGCAGAATCATTTTATCTTCATAAAAATTTTAAAATTATGCATACAAGAAAAGATATTGATATTAATTTTTCTTATGATGATGCTCGTGAATTTGCGCAAGAAATTCTATCTGGTTTCAATAGTAATACTTATGATGAAATTAAAATTGCTTATACAAAATTTATTAACAATGTTACTTTTGAACCAACCATTTTACAATTGTTGCCAATTGTTAAAGCAAGTAGTACAGAAGAAACTAAACATCTCCATGTTATTACTGAATTTGAACCAGATCCAGCAACAATTTTAGAAAATGCAGTACCAATGTATTTAAACACAATTTTATTTTCAACAATTGTTGAGTCGCAAGTTTCTGAACAAGCATCACGAAGAGTGGCAATGGAAAATGCAACTGATAATGCTAACGCAATGTTAGAAAAGTTATCATTATTATATAATCGTAAGCGTCAAGCAGCAATTACTCAAGAAATTACTGAAATTGTTGCCGGAGCAGGCGCACAAGAAAATTAAGAGGTGATTAGAAAAATGGAGAAAAATGGAAAAGTAGTGCAGGTATTAGGACCTGTTGTTGATGCGCGGTTTGCCGAAGAATATTTACCCGAATTGTATAATGCGATTATGGTCGATAATAATGGAACTAAATTGGTGTTAGAAGTTGTTCAACATATTGGTGATGATACTGTGCGGACAATTGCGTTAGGACCAACGGAAGGAATGGTGCGGGGAATGGAAGTTATTGATACAAAAGCTCCGATTACGGTTCCTGTTGGTGAAGAAGTATTAGGAAGAATGTTTAACGTGCTTGGTGAGGCAATTGATGAAAAACCACAACCAAAAACAAAACTAATGCGACCAATTCATCGTGAAGCACCGTCTTATGAAGAACAACAAACAACTGCTGAGATTTTAGAAACAGGAATTAAAGTTGTTGATTTATTAGTCCCTTTTGCAAAAGGGGGAAAAATTGGGTTGTTTGGTGGAGCCGGAGTTGGAAAAACTGTTTTAGTGCAAGAGTTAATTAATAATGTTGCCAAAGCACACGGTGGAATTTCTGTATTTGCTGGTGTTGGTGAACGAACTCGTGAAGGTAATGATTTGTATTATGAAATGATTGAAGCTGGTGTTATTGATAAAACAGCATTAGTGTTTGGCCAAATGAATGAAACACCAGGTGCTCGTATGCGGGTTGCTTTAACAGGGTTAACAATTGCGGAATATTTCCGTGATGATAAAAACCAAGATGTTCTATTATTTATTGATAATATTTTTCGTTTTACACAAGCTGGTTCTGAAGTTTCAGCTTTACTAGGTCGTATGCCTTCGGCGGTTGGTTACCAACCAACATTAGCAACTGAAATGGGAGCATTACAAGAACGAATTACTTCAACCAAAAAAGGAAGTATTACTTCGGTCCAAGCTGTTTATGTTCCAGCGGATGATTTAACCGATCCAGCACCTGCAACAACGTTTGCTCACTTAGATGCTAAAGTTGTTTTAGATCGTGAAATTGCGGCGTTAGGAATTTATCCAGCGGTTGATCCATTAGGAAGTTCATCGCGGCTATTAGATCCATTGGTAGTTGGTGAAGAACATTATGAAGTTGCGCGGGGTGTCCAAGAGAATTTACAAAAATTTAAAGAATTACAATCAATTATTGCTATTTTAGGAATGGATGAGCTATCAGATGAAGATAAGTTGGCTGTTGCGCGAGCACGAAAAATTCGAAACTTCTTATCACAACCGTTTTTTGTTGCTGAGAAATTTTCAGGAAAACAAGGAAAGTATGTTCCTGTTGTTGAAACAATTCGTGCTTTTAAAGAAATATTAGCGGGAAAATATGATGATTTACCAGAGCAAGCGTTTTTATATGTTGGAACAATTGATGAGGTTATTAAAGCAGCAGAAGCTTTAAAACATAGTTAAGATGGCTAATCAAATTGCTTTAAAAATTATTACTCCACAAGGGGTAATTGTTGATAATCCAGTTGATATTGTAACAGTAAGAACAATTACTGGTTATATGGGAATTTTGTATGGTCATATTCCTCTTGTTTCAACGCTTATTCCATCGGAAATGTCATATAAAATTAATAATCAAGAGCATAAATTAAGCATTGGTGGAGGAATTTTACAAGTTGAACAAGAATTTGTTAAGATTCTAACTGATGAAGTTGAAATTATTAATTAAATAAGAAAAAATAAAATCTCTTTTTGAGATTTTTTATGTTAATTATAGTAAAAACACGATAAGATAATAAGTAATAGGTAATAGAAAGTGGGAATTCCTATGGCAGTAAAAATGATTGTTTGTGATATTGATGGAACATTGGTAACGGATAAAGAAAAAATGATTCCATTAGCTAATATTGAAGCATTAAAAAAGGCCCAAGCTGCTGGGATTTTAGTAACAATTGCATCAGGACGAGTACCAAGTAGTTTATATGATTATGCTATGGCGTTAGGAATTGTTGATAATTGTCAGTATGTTGTTGGTAGTAATGGTGGTGCTGTTTTAAATTTGAAAACTAAAGAGTATGTTTATGATGAAGTAATTTCATATGAAGATACGTTATGAGCAATGGCAATTGTAAAAACATTTGGTTATGATTTTTACTTAGCTCCCCTTGATGAACAAAAAGCTTTTGTTTCGCGAAAAAATGTTATTGAAGAGGATACTTTTTTATTTCGAAATAGTGATATCAAACCAGAACTACTTGATTGAAATAACATTCCACAAATGCGAAAAGTTGTTATTTCTTGTCATGATGAAGAAAAACAAAATTGGTTACGACAACAAATTGTAGTTAGTTCTACCTTACGTACCGAGGTTACAGGTTATGGTTTTATTGAAATTATTCCTAAGAACGTTAATAAATGGCAAGGAATTTTACGATTAATTGCAGCGTTGAAAGATAATGCAAATATTCATATTGATTGAGATGAAATAATGTGTTTTGGCGATCAAATGAATGATTATGAAATGATTAAAAATGCAAAATATGGTATTGCATTAGCTAATGCAACGCCACAACTAAAAGAAATTGCAACAGCTGTTACAAGGAAAGATAATAATGATGCTGGGATTGCTGATTATCTTTATAACACTATCTTAAAATAGAAAATGAGGTCCAAATGTTAAAAATTAATAATCATGAAATTAAGTTAATTGTCACTGATGTTGATGGAACATTGATTACAGATCAACAAGAGTTGCCAGTTATGGTCCAAAATAAATTAATTGTTTTGCAAGAACAAGGGGTTTATGTTTCAATTGCATCAGGACGAATGCCATTGGGTTTTGATGATTATACAACCGCATTAAAAATTAAGGATTACTCACGGTATGTAATTGGGGCAAATGGTTCATTGGTTTATGATGCAAAAAACAGCAAAATTGCTTATAGTAATTTAATGTCTATTAATGATGTTCAAACTGTTGTCACAATTTTATTAAAATATCAGTGTGAGTTTAGCATTTCATATGAAAATGATGACACTTTATATTGTGCTGGGGAAATGCTTTTAAAAATAAAATCTGAACCAGGTGCTTTTTTAGATGGAATGAAAATAGCAAGACCATTTCAACTTGATAAAATTAAACGCGCAAATAAAATTGTTGCTAAGCATACTTCAACAACAGTTTTTGCAGAAATATTTCAGGTGTTAAGACAAATTCAAAATATCAATGTTGAACGATTATCTGATTATGGTTGTGATATTGTTCATGCTCAGTCAAACAAAGGCCAAGCAATTTTACATTTAGTTGATATTTTAAATCAAACCCAAGAGACAAATATTAAAATTGAAAATGTTTTGTACTTTGGTGATAACTATAATGATCGTTCTGCTTTTAAACTTTTACCATATGCTATTGCAATGGAACATGCACCGCTGGAAGTGTTAAAGTTAGCTTTTGATGTTACTGGTAGTAATAATACTGGTGGAATTTATCATTATTTAAATAAAATTGAACAAAATAATTAAAAATTACCGTTAAAATACTATAATTTTTTTGATATTATAGTATGATTAATAAGGACATAAATTAAGTTAGAGAGGACGGTTTTAATGAGCCTATCAAATGTAATGCTTTTAGCAATTGATTCACAAACAGCTAATACAATTATTTATGCTTTTGAAATTGTTGCATTAATTGTTTCAATTATTATGATTATTATTGGTTTGCTACAAAATAAAAAAGCCCAAACTGGCTTAAGTGCTTTAAATGGTGGTAATGATGAATTATTTGCTAATAGTAAAGAAAGAGGATTAGACCGCACATTATCAATTTTTATGTTAAGCTTTGGATCAACATTATTAATTATTACATTATTAATAAGTTTATTGACCAAAGTATTATTTTAAAAAGTAGATTACTAATAATGGCATTAATTTTAAAGAGATTTAAAAATGTCTCTTTTTTCATTTAGGGGGAAGTTGTATGCATGAACAAATCATTGCAATCTTAAGAAAACAAGCAAAACCACTTGATACAATTGAATTGGCACAACTATTGGCAATTAATAATGTTGATGATAACAAGATGATGTTAAAAACCTTAGTTGAACTAGAAAACGATAATATTATTGCGGTTACAAATCACAATTGCTTTTATTATTTAGATCCAAAAGTCTATTTGCAAGGAATTGTTAGTGTTAATAAAAAAGGATTTGGTTTTGTTAAGGTTGCCGATGGCCAAGAAGAATATTTTATTAAGCAAGATGATTTGAATAATGCATTAGACCAAGATACTGTTTTATTTATTTTAAAAAAACATAAACATAATAATAATGCCAAAAAAATTGAGGCACAGGTTATTAAAGTTGTTAAACGAAATAATGAATATGTTGTTGGGATTGTTAAAAAAAATCGTAATAATCAGAAGTATCTAGAAATTTTAAATAATAAATTAACACAGTATCGAGCTGAAATTATTAATTTCAAAGAAGCAATTGAAAATACAATTATCAAAGGTAGTATTGTTAATATTAATAGTAAGACAAATTTAATGCAAGTTAAGATTAATGAAATTATTGGAAATGCTAATCAAGTTGGTGTTGATGTTTTAGCAATTTTACATGAATTTAATATTCCTACTAAATTTAATGAACAAGTCTTATGTGAAGCTAACCAAATTAAACAAGACCTTGATGTGACAGAAGCATTAAAAAATAAATCACGCCGTGATTTGCAAAATGAAATGTTTGTTACAATTGATGGTAATGATTCAAAAGACTTTGATGATGCGATTTTAGTTAAGCAAAATGCAAAAGGAAATTATTTACTATCAGTTGCAATTGCTGATGTTGCCCACTATGTTCCATTGAACAGTGCACTTGATAAAGAGGCATTTGACCGGGGTTGCTCTGTTTACTTAATTGATCGGGTTGTGCCAATGTTACCAGAAAAATTAAGTAACGGAATTTGTTCATTAAATCCTTTTGAACCACGGTTAACATTAACTTGTGAAATAGAAATTGATGGAGAAGGACATGTTGTTACTTCAAGCATTTATGAGGCGGTTATTATTTCAAAAGCACGGTTAACTTATGATGAAGTCAATAAGTTTTTTCAAAATGAAAAAAATCAAATTCCCCTTGAGTTAACAAAAATGCTTTCTTTGGCGCATAAGTTGTACCAAATTTTAGTAAGAAAAAAACAACAAGATGGTGTTGTTGATTTTGATTTAGATGAACCAAAATTTATTGTTGATAAAAATGGCAAAATTAAAGATATTATTGCCCGCGAGCGCGCTGATGCTGAAAAGTTAATTGAAAGTTTTATGATTCGTGCAAATGAAACAGTTGCTGAAACTATTTACTGAATGGACTTACCATTTGTTTATCGTGTGCATAATAAACCAAAACCAAAAAAATTATTTGATTTATATACCCAGTTATCTTATTTAGGACTAAATATTAAAGGCAAGATGGAAAATATTCATTCAAAAGATTTACAACAAATTCTGAATAAATTAAAAGACAAAGAAAACTTCAAAGTTATTTCAGCATTAGTTTTACGCAGTATGGAAAAAGCAAAGTATAGTCCAATTAATGATGGCCACTTTGGATTAGCCTCTTGGTGTTATACACATTTTACTTCACCAATTCGTCGTTATCCTGATTTAATTGTGCACCGGTTATTAAAAGAATATTTGTTTCAAGCAAAAGTTAAAGTTACTGATTTAGAACAAACACGTATGTTGGTTGGCCACGCTAGTCAACAGTCATCATTAGCAGAGTTACGAGCAATGGAATGTGAGCGAGAAGTTGATAAAATGAAAGAAGCTGAATATATGGAGGATAAAATTGGTTATCAATATGATGGGATTGTGGCTGGTGTAACGGCATTTGGGATTTTTGTTGAGTTACCAAATACGATTGAAGGATTAGTCCACATTACGGATTTGAATGATGACTATTATCTTTTTGATGAAAAAAGTTTAAAATTAATTGGAGAACGAAAACGAAAAGAATATTTTTTAGGACAAAAAGTACGAGTAAGAGTTAAGAAAGCAAGTAAGAAATTACGACAAATTGATTTTGAATTAGTTAACTAAGCAAGGAGTTGAGGACAATGTTAATAATTACAATTAATAAAAAAGCACGATATAATTATGAAATTCTTGAAACTTATGAAGCGGGCCTTGCTTTGACAGGAAGTGAAATTAAATCAATTCGAAATAATGATGTTTCTATTAATGAAGCGTTTGTTATTATTCGTAAAAATGAAGCGTTTGTTATTAATATGGTGATTGCGCAGTATAAATTTTCAACAGCTTATTCTCCTGATGCTGATCGTACTAGAAAACTACTTTTACATAAATCTGAAATTAAAAAGATTTTGCAGCGAATTAAATTAGAGCGATTAACAATGGTACCATTAAAGTTATATTTAAAAAATAACTATGCTAAATTAGAAATTGGTCTGGTTCGTGGGAAAAAGAATTATGATAAACGAGAATTAATTAAGCAACGTGATAATGAACGATTACGTCAACAACGTTAATAAACAGATTAAAAAGATATCTTTGGGTGGTATTTTTTTATTTTAAAGCAATTTGTAGGTTGATATTTCAGTTACCTAGTATCTTTCTTTTAGTTGCATTTTGTAGTATAATTAATATGGTAAATTTTCTAACTAAGGGGTAAACAATATGAAATGAGATCCACAGCAAACGATTGAAATATTAAAAGAATATGTTTATAGTAAAAATCGAATTGATGAATATCGTAATCGAGTTGCTTTGTCAAATCTACAATTGCCACCTTTTTATGTCAAAGAAAATAATAATCAGTCGTTGTCATCCGTTGTTGTTCGTTTCATTAATGAAAAAGAAATTAAAAAAACATATGATAAAGAAACCTACCAATGAATTGTGACTAGTTTAGAAGAAACAATTTTAAATTCACTAAAGATGGCAGAAGATATTGTTGGGATTCATCGCCATGAAGATATTTATTTAGCATTATATGAAGATGATGGTGATCTGGATTATTTAATTGAAATTGCTAATTATATTAATACGACTGTTAAAATTATTAACTATACTTTATATGAAAAACATCAAACGGTAAAAGAAGTAAGGGTTGGGATTGGAATTGCAAATGATCCTTCGGAAGCAAAAATTTATGATTTAGAAGATAATTTTTTAGTTCCTTTTGATGATGGTGTTAAAGATAGTGTCCAGTTAGCAGAAATGTATGCTGCAGAAGTTATTATGTTTAATAACTTACCAGTTTGTACTGATGCATGGGTTTTTGTAAATTTAAGTGATGAGAATCAAGAATTGATTCGAAAAAATTCTCGTCAGTATTTTAACACTAAAATGCCACATCAACGATTATTTACTGATTTAGTTGATCCCAATATTGCATTAAAAATCGAACAAGGAACATTACAAGTTTCAGAATAAGTTAAAACAATGTTATTTAAAGTTGTTTTAGCTTGTTCTTTTTTTTGTTTGATATTGTTATTATTTGGGTATAATCATAGGTAGAAAGAAGAGAGGGCAAAAATATGAAAGCGTTAATTTTCAAAGGAAAAGATAAAATTGAATGAACAGAAACTATGGAACCAGTTATTATTGAACCAACGGATATTATAGTAAAAATTGAAGGGTTTACTTTTTCGCATGCCGATTATCGTCCTTATTTGGGCCAAGATGATAGTGTTGCTCCTGATACAATTATGGGACACGAAGGAGTTGGCGTTATTACTGCTGTTGGGGGTAGTGTTATTAATCTTCAGGTTGGTGATCGTGTTGCGATTGGATGTATTATTCATTGTAACATTTGTCAGTGGTGTCTTCGAAAAGCTTTTGCCAAGTGTGTTAATGGTGGTTTTATTTTGGGAACAAAAATTAATGGGACGCATGCTGAATTCGTTCGTATACCATATGGTGATAATAGTGTAATCAAAATTTCTTCAGCAATGAATTTAGCGGATGCGTTAATGCTTAGTGATGTTTTACCAACGGGTTATGAAAATGTTATTAAAAAAGTTGATTTTCAAAATATTAATAATATTGCAATTATTGGTGATGGACCAATTGGACTTGGGATTCTTTTATTAATAAATAAATATAATAAAGAAGTTGATGTATATGGTCATCATAGTAAAAAGTTAGATTATTTTGAAAAACTAGGAGCACATAAGGGATATAATAGTACCAAAACTAGTTTTGATATTAAATATGATTTGGTGATTGAATGTGTTGGTAATGATCGTGGAACCTTTGAACAAGCTCAACAAATGGTTAATTTTAATGGTACAATTATTACAATCGGTGTTTTTAATAAATCTGTTGTTTTTAATTTACAACAATTATGATACCAAAACATTACTGTTCACACTGGGATTTTAAATGTTTACACCCTTGATGAATTAGTTGCAAAAATTGAAACAAAAGAAATTTCACCAATGCAGTTAGTGACAAAAGCCTTTAATAAGAATCAAGTTTTACAAGCGTATGAAGCTTTTATGGACAAAGATATGTTTAAAGTTATGGTGAAGTTATAGCAAGAAATAGAATAGGGTGAAGTTAAAAATGGGTTTTTTCCAAAGATTAAAAGCAAAACGAGAAGAAAAAAAACAAATTAAATTAGAAAAGGCGTTACGTAAAACAAGGTTAACTTTTTCAAGTGATATTAAAAAATTAGCAAATAAATATAAAGAATATGATGATGAATATTTAGAAGATTTAGAAACAATTTTAATTGCTAGTGATATGGGAATGAATATGGTTTTGCAAATTACTGATCAGATTCGAAAAAAAGTGCAAAAAGGATGAAGTATTGATGATACTAATGACTATTTGGTTGAAGTAATTATGGATTTATATAATGATCCCAAAAGTAAACAAAACCAATTAAATTTAAAAGACAACCGTTTAAATGTTATTTTAATGGTTGGTGTTAATGGTTCTGGAAAGACAACGACAATTGCTAAATTAACTAAACAATTTCTTGACCAAGGTAAAACCGTTTTATTAGTTGCCGGTGATACGTTCCGTGCTGGAGCAGTTGAACAATTAAATCAATGAGCAGCACGTTTAAATGTTAATATTGTTAAACCAGTTAAAGAAGGACAGGATCCAGCCAGCGTAATCTATGATGGTTTAATAAAGGCAAAAAATGAGCAAGTTAATGTTGTTTTAATTGATACTGCTGGTCGTTTACAAAATAAAGTTAATTTAATGAATGAGTTAAATAAAATTAATCGTATTATTAAACGTGAAATTCCTGATGCTCCGCATGAAACATTATTAGTGATTGATGGAGTGACTGGCCAAAATGGCATTTCACAAGCAAAGAATTTTTCGGAAGTAACAGATGTAACTGGGATTGTTTTAACGAAGATGGATGGAACTGCTAAAGGCGGTGTTGTCTTAGCAATCAAAGACCAATTAAATATTCCAGTTAAATTAATTGGTCTTGGTGAGCAACCAGAAGATTTACAAGAGTTTGATATTGAACAATATATTTATAATCTAACAAAGGATTTATTTAATCATGACGAAATGGATGAGGCATAATGAAAGATTTAGAAAAATCAAATGAATTAATTATTTTATATGATTTATATAGTTCGTTACTAACCCCTAAGCAAATTGAATATTTTGAATTATATTTTTTTGATGATTATTCTTTAAGTGAAATTGCTGGACAAAAAAATGTTTCTCGTAACGCAGTTTATGATTCATTATTAAAAATTACAAATGCTTTGCATAAATTTGAGAAAAACTTGCAATTAGGATATAAACAACAACAACGTGAAGTTATTTGTCAACAGTTTGATAAAGTTGATGAATGTGTTCCATTAATAAAAAAGTTAAAAGAAATTGATAATGATTAAGGAGAAACTCTAATGAAAATTTTAATGATTGGTGATATTTATGGGAAGGCTGGCCGAATAGCAGTCAATAAATATTTGCCCTTAATAGTAAAAAAATATCAAGTACATTTAGTTATTGCAAATGGTGAAAATACAACTCATGGAAAATCGATTTCAAAGTATCATTACAATGAATTAAAATCATATGGTATTAATATTATTACATCTGGTAATCATATTTTTCGTAATCCCGAAGTATTAAACTATATTGAGGAAGTTAATGATTTATTGAAACCAGCAAATATGAATTCATTTACACCGGGAAACGGGACTGTTACGATTAAAGTTGATAATAAGAAAATCCGGATAACTAATTTAATGGGGCGTAGTTTTATGGACCCTGTTGATAATCCGTATACTATTTTTGAAGAAATTATTGCAAATGATGATAGTGATTTACATTTTGTTGATTTCCATGCAGAAGCTAGTGCTGAAAAATTGGCATTTGCTTGGAATTACGATGGTATTATTACTGGTTTTTTTGGGACACATACGCATGTGCAAACAGCAGATAATCGATTATTACCGCAAGGAACAGCATATATTACTGATGTTGGAATGTGTGGTAGTTATAATTCAATTATTGGTGCTAATCCAGATGAAATTATTATTAAAGAAAAAACGGGATTACCAGTACGGTTTGAACCAGCAGAAAATGATGATCAATTAATTTTTTCTGCTGCTTTATTAGAAGTTGATGACAAAACAGATAAAGCAGTTAAAATTGAACGAATTTTAATTCGTCCCGAAAACGAAGCAGACTTTTTAGGATAAAAAAGGAGAAATTTAAATGGCTAGTTTTATTAAAACAGATCTTATCATTATTATTGTTTGCACCATTTTAGGAATTTTTCTTTGTTGTTTTTTGTTTTTTCGGTTTTACCGCCTGTTAAATAAAAAAGCGAAACCAGGGCAAATTCAATTACCAGAATATATTGAGAATAAGCATTTTCTTACTGCTGATCAGTATGAATTAGCAACATTGGGAGCAATTAATAAAGATAGTGAATATATTATTTTAGCAGTGCATGACTTATATGGTGCAAAAGAAAATTTTGCGGGATTAATTAATAATGACAAGTTATTAAAAAATAAAATAAGCATTATTACTTTTAACCAACGAAATGTTAAAGATAATGTGCCAGCTTGTATTAAAAATGTTGGGGTTTTAGTTAATGATATTTTTGATGTTATTATAGCATTAAAAAATAAATACGAACAACAGAAAATTATTTTGTTATTAGAAGGGTTTTCTAGTAATTTAATTGGCTTATTGTTAAAAAAACAACCATTAATTGAAAAAGTTATCTTAGTTAATCCAGTTACTAATCAGAAAGGAATTCGTTTCTCAATTAGTAGTAAAATTGGAATTGGGTTTGGTTTTATTTTTAATTTAGATAAATTACTTAAAATTCATATTGATTATCAAGTTTTAAGTCAAAATGAAAATTATAATCAATTAATGTTGCAAAAAGAACAAACTTATTTTTTAAATCAAATTTTACAATTTAATAATTTAAATAAAAAACTTCTTAAGCAACTTAATAAAATAAAACTAGCAACTTTAATTATTCAAGCAGAAAATGATAAATTTTATAATATTAAAAAAGCAAACTTAATTAATAATAAAATGATTAACACTGTCAATATTGCAACAGAAAAACATTATCTTTTTACTGATAAAAATATTAATGATAAAATTTTTACAGAAATTATTAATTTAAAACAAAATTAGTTAATTTTAAGTTATAATAAATATGTTGTCAAGTAACAACATAAAACTTATTTAGAAGTGGTTAGTACGCTAAACGATGATCCACTAGCAACCCTATATTTAATTAGAAGGTGCTTTTAGCAGGGCAAGATGATATGCTACCAATAAGATTTGTTAGTTATTGAATAAAGTTAACTATTAATTTAAGTGTAAACATATTGCTATTAATGCCACATTATTATGATGTGGTTTTATTTATGATTAAGGAGAAAAGGTATGAAAAAAGAAAGAATTTTATTTACTTCAGAATCAGTATCAGAAGGGCACCCCGATAAAATTTGTGATCAAATTTCTGATGCTGTGTTAGATGCTTGTTTACAAGAAGATCCGTTTTCACGCGTTGCTTGTGAGTGTTTCGTTACAACTAATCGTGTTATTATTGGCGGTGAAATTACAACAAAAGCAAATGTTGATTATGCAGCAGTAGCGCGCAAAGTGTTAAAAGAAATTGGTTATAATAATGCTGAATGAGGAATTGATTGAGAAACTTGTGAAATTGAGGTTTTAATTAAAACACAGTCACCAGATATTTCACAAGGAGTTGATAATTTTGGTGCTGGTGATCAAGGCATTATGTTTGGCTATGCAACCAATGAATCAGATAATTACATGCCGTTGGCTATTTCATTAGCCCACGCCCTAGTTAAAAGAGCAAGTATTCTACGAAAAGAAGGAATTTTTCAAGGAGCACGTCCTGATATGAAATCACAAGTAACATTAGATTTAACAAATTCTAAAAATATTTTTATTGATACAATTCTAATGTCAGTTCAACATGATGAAGACATTGATGAAAAAAAATTTAAAGAATTTATCATTACCGAAATTATGGAACCAGTTGTAAAAGAATTTAAAATGAACTTAGATTTTAAAGTATTAATTAATCCAACTGGGCGTTTTGTCATTGGTGGGCCAAAGGGCGATGCTGGCTTAACTGGTCGTAAAATTATTGTTGATACATATGGTGGTTATGCTCGTCATGGGGGAGGTGCTTTTTCTGGAAAGGATGGGACAAAAGTTGATCGTTCAGCTGCCTATATGGCCCGTTATGTTGCTAAAAATATTGTTGCAGCAGGATTAACAGAACGTTGTGAAATTCAATTGTCCTATGCGATTGGGGTTGCTGAACCAATTTCAATTTTTGTTGAGACATTTGGAACAAACTTAGTTTCTAATGATGTAATTTTAACTGCCATTAAAGAAAACTTTGATTTTCAACCACAAGCAATGATTACAAAATTAGAATTACAAAAACCAATTTATCAGCAGACAGCAGCTTATGGTCACTTTGGTCGTTATCATAGTGAATTACCTTGAGAAAAACTAGATAAAGTCCAAAGTTTAGTAAAATATCTACTGGTTTCTTAATTTTTAGATATAATTAAAATAAAGAAAATAAGGAGAAAAAACTAATGGAATATAAGTTAATTGCTCTTGATTTAGATGGAACAACGGCTAGTCGAAATCGTATTTCAAAACAAAATATTGCTGCAATTAAATGAGCATTAGCAAATGACATTAAAGTTATTATTGCAACTGGACGTAGTATTGGTGCAATTCGGAAAGTGGCAAAAAAATTAGGAATTATCGAAAAGCAAATGCCAGTGGTTGGTTTTAATGGTGGGATTATTTATGATTTTGCAAAAGAAAAAATTATCCAACAAAATGCTTTTACAAATGAAGAATTAATTACGGTTTTTAATATTGCTAATGAATATCGAATTCAATTATGAGCTTATTCGGTTGCTAATGATCATTTAGCCTATGTTAATACTAACCGTGGCTTTATGGTAAAATGGATGAGTATTCATACAAAGCGAAAAAGAATCTTAGTAAAAAATAGTAATACTTTACATGATCAAGCGTATAAGTTTGTTGTTAGTGGGAAAAAAGAAAATGTTTTAAAATTTAAAGCAAAAATTTTAGTAAAATATGAATTCAATGTTTTTGATTCATCATATTTAATGAATCAAAGTTTAAATTTAGAAATTAGTCCAAAAAATAGTGATAAAAAAGATGCTTTAGAGTATGTGACAAAAATATATAATATTCAACCATCTGAAGTTATTGCAATGGGGGATAGTTCAAATGATTATGAAATGTTAAAATGAGCTGGCCTTGGAATTGCAATGGGAAATGCAAAGAACCATATTAAAGACATTTCAGATGATGTAACAGCCCATTATCGTCGTTCGGGGGTTGCGAAAGCAATTAATAAGTATTTTAAAAAGTAAAAAATATCAAAAAAGTATTGATATTTTTTTTGTTTTCCCTATAATTATTATGGTTGTAATTCAAAAACAAAAAGTTTAGTATAACTAAACAAAATTACAAAAAGGAGGGGTGCATATGATATTAGGTGAAAGGATTAAGTTGTTACGTCAGAAAAACAATTTAACAATTGAGGAATTAGCTAATCGCTGTGAATTAACAAAAGGTTTTATTAGTCAACTTGAACGAGATATTTCTTCGCCCAGTATTGAAACACTTCAAAATATTTTAGAAGTTTTAGGCACCAACTTAGCAGATTTTTTTAAACCAGAAAAAAACAAAAAGTTTGTTTACCAAGGAGATGACCACTATGAAGTTGAACAAGATAATTATCGTATTGAATGGTTAGTTCCAAATGCACAGGCAAACGAATTAGAGCCAATTTTAATTCAGATTAAACCATATAGTGAATCTGAACGAATTTTACCATTTGAAGGTGAGATTTTTGGATATGTTTTAGAGGGAACAGTAATGGTTTACTCCGGACAAAAAGCGCAAAAAGCACAGGCAAAAGATAGTTTTTATTTATATGGAAATAACCAACATTATTTAAAAAATGAGACAGCTGATATTGTTGAAGTATTGTGAATATCAACACCACCAACATTTTAAATTAGTAGAAAGGAAGAAAAAAATTGGAAAAAAATATTTTAGAATTACGTAACATTTCAAAACAATATGATGGTAAAGTTGTTTTAAAAGGAATTAATTTGAACATTAAAGAAGGGGAATTTGTTACATTATTAGGGCCATCAGGATGCGGAAAAACAACAACATTAAGAATTATTGCTGGATTTGAGCAACCAAATAGTGGTGAATTATTATTTTTAGGGAAAGACTATCTTAAAACTCCTGTTCATAAACGAGAAGTTAATACAGTTTTTCAAAACTATGCTTTATTTCCACATTTAACTGTTTTTGATAACATTGCCTATGGTTTAAAGATTAAGCGAACTAAATATGATATTTTAGAAAAGGAAGTTAAAAAGTTTCTTCTCTTAGTAGGATTAGAAGGTTTTGAAGATAAGTCAGTTGAGCTATTATCGGGAGGACAACGTCAGCGGGTAGCTTTAGCGCGGGCTTTAATTAATAAACCGAAGGTCTTATTATTAGATGAACCAATGGCAGCGTTAGATGTAAAATTACGAAAAAAAATGCAAGCTGAATTAAAAGCACTACAAGGAGAAATTGGCATTACTTTTATTTTAGTAACTCATGACCAAGAAGAAGCATTAACCATGTCTGATCGAATTATTGTAATGAATGATGGAGCAATCCAACAAGTTGGAACACCAACTGAAATTTATAATGAACCAGAAAATATTTGAACAGCGCAATTTATTGGTGATTCAAATATTATTTCAAATGCCATTTTTTTAAAAGATAATTTTGTTCAATTTGATGGAAAAAAATTTGAATGTGTTGACCGTGGTTTTGGTGAAAAAGAAGATCAAATTGATATTATGATTCGCCCTGAAGATATTGATATTGTTCCAGTTGGAAAAGGATTTTTCACTGGTGTAGTAACTAGTGTTAATTTTAAGGGTGTTCATTGAGAAATCATTGTTGAATGTAAAGAGCGAAAGTATTTAATTCATTCAACCGATAAAGTTGAAGAAGATGAAAAAGTTGATATTTCATGAAATGTTGAAGATATTCATGTTATGTGAAAAGAGATTGATGATTAAGAGGAGGATATGATGACAAACAAAGAAAAACCGCCAGGGAAAGTTAAAACTTGATTTAAAAAACAAACTAGTCGTATTAAATCACTTAGTCAGCATTTTGCGGCTTGATGTCGAACAAAATATCTTAATATTTCTTATCAAACAAAACAAAGTAAATGATTTAAGCGAGGTTTAAATCCAATTTTATGACCTTACATCATTATTATGATTTTATTAATTGTTGTTCCATTACTAATTATCTTATTATATTCATTTATTCAACCAACCGGAAATAGTTTAGTTTTTGAAATTAATTTTAAAAATTTTGTAACTTTTTTATCAGAACGAAAATTTGTAATTGCATTATTATTAGCACTAGGTTATTCATTTATTGCGGCGCTAATTGCAATTGTAATCGCGTATCCGGTTGCTTATGTAATGGCCTTTTGTAAGTCAAAACTATTATCAAAAAATATTTGAATTCTGGTAACTTTACCAATTTGAATTAATATGTTACTAAAAATTATTGGATTACAAACTTTATTTAATATTATTGCCCCAGGATTATTGGGAACCCCAATTTCAGTTGTAATCGGAATGGTATATGCTTTTTTACCGTTTGTAATTTTGCCAATTTATAACAGTTTAGATAAAATTGATAAATCATTAATTGAAGCTTCAAAAGATTTGGGGGCAAATGGTTTTAAGACATTTTGAAAAGTTGTTTTTCGCCAATCAATTCCAGGAATTATTGCTGGAGGAACGTTGTTATTAGTTCAAGCAGCAACCTCTTTGATTATTGTGAAGTTTATGGGGAATGGCCGTATTAATTTAATTGTTGATGTAATTGAATCGTATTTCTTTAAAGGAGAAAACTTTGGAATTGGTGCCGCAATTTCAGTTATTTTAGCAATTATTGTTTTTCTAATTATTGTGTTATCAAACTTATTATCAAGATATTTTGAAACAAGAAAGGGGCGTCGTAATGAAAAAATTTCTTAAATCATCTTATATGGCATTAATTATGTTGTTTATTTATGTTCCAATTATGATTTTAATTTTGTTTTCATTTAACAGTGGAGAGAGTATGAGTATCTTTAATGGTTTTTCTGATCGTTGATATAAGCAACTTGCCAATGAGCAACCATTTCTTCAAAGTATTATTGTTTCTGTTTTTACCGCTGTTATTGCAACAGTAATTTCGGTTGTAATTGGTACATTAGCAGCGATTGGTTTAAGTCGTGCCCGCAAAATTACACAAAAAATGACATTATCAATTACTAATATTCCATTAATTAATGCTGATATTATTACGGCTGTTTCGTTAATGATGTTATTTATTGCGTTGGGAGCTAACTTTGGGATGCTTACCTTAGTAATGGCCCATATTTCGTTTGATGTTCCTTATGTAATTATTACCGTTTTACCACGGTTACGAAAAGTTGATCCAAAATTACTTGAAGCATCATTAGATTTAGGAGCAAAACCATCACAAACATTACGAAAAATTATTTTGCCAATTTTAAAACCAGCAATAATTGCTGCTGCTGCAATTGCTTTTGCAATGAGTTTTGATGATTTTATTATTTCATATTTCACGGGGGGTGATGATGTTAACGTTGCAACATTCATTTACACAATGAAACGGATCAAACCTTTTATTAATGCATTTGGAACAATTTGCATTGCAATTATTGCTTTTGTTATTATTGGTTGAAACGGTTGAAACATTTATAAAATTAATTACAATCGCTTACGTCGTGAAATGTTAAAAGGAACCTACAAAGATAAAGATATTATGCGTTATGAAAAGAAATTAGCGTTATTCTATCATCAACTTAATACCAAAACATTTCAAAGTGAAAAACAAAAAGAACATTTACGTTGAAAAATTATTAAATTAGAAAAAAAATATGACAAAACTTTAGTATGAATTAAAAATAAAAAACAAACTTTTATTGAACGACAAGAAATTAAAGAAAACATTAATAAGATGTCACGAAAAAAATTTCGTTGATTTGCTCGTAGTTGAAAACCAGCAACGTTAGCAATCATTTCAGTTGGTTCAATTGGACTATTAACAGGAGTTTATATTAGTAATAATATTTATGACTTAGCAGTTGCAAACTGAGGTGGTTATATTACTTCGGACTTAATTAGTAACTTTGAAAAGAAATATAATGTTAAAGTTAAATATAGTGTTTATGATAGTAATGAAACATTGTATAACAAACTATATACAACACATTATGATGTTATGGTTCCAAGTGATTATATGGTTAATAAATTAGCACAAGAAGGACGCTTAGAAGAGATCGACTATCAAAAATTAAATAGTGTTGATAAAAACTTCAATATTATTAAACCTAATCCAACATATGATGAAAATAATTCAGGTAAATGAACAATTGGTAATCAATATTTTAATGATTTGAATGTTGATATTGCCGCAGTCAAAAAGATAAATCCAGAATTTTATAAAAATTGTATTGAGACAAATATTGATCCAACGCAATCAAAATGTTTTGATAAAACATATGCGGCGTCATTAAATAATGGTTTGTTAAATATTTTAAATAAAAACGAAGTTAAGGTTACTGACAAATTAGCGGTCCAATCTAATGCTGATATCAAAACAATTGTAAATTACAGTTTACCATACTTTTGAGGAGAAGTTTCGTTAGTTGTTAATCCAACAAAAAGTAACTTAGATTTTTTACAAGACATTTTTTCCAAAGCAAATGTTAATTTACCAGGACAAGCAAAAGGTAAATTTGGTTATCAACGTGAAAAATGAGATTCTGCAATAAATCGTGATCAAATTGCTATTAATGAAGTTACTTACAACAATGTTTATTCAAATGGAATTTCATGAGATATTCTATGACAAGCAGCGGCAGCTAAGAAACGAGTTCTAGTAAATAATGATCCACGAAATTTATTTATGTTAGCGAATGAAAAAAACTATTTTGAACCAGTTCCAAAAACACAAAGTCAAGTTGACGTAGATTATAATGAGCTAACAACACTGTTAAAATATAATAATGTTGCTTTAATGAACGATGAGTTGCTTAATGCTGTTGGTGATGGAAACTTTGACTTTGCTTTTATGTATAATGGTGATGCTATTTATGCTGACACATTATTCGCAAATAGTAGAAAAGAAGCTAGTGGGACAAAATTAATTATTACTCGCCCACGAGCAACAACACAGTGAACACCGCAAACAACTGAAGGAACAAATATTTGAAGTGACAATATGGTATTAGCAAAAAATGCTCGGCATAAAGATTTAGCCTATAAGTTTATGAATTATGTTGTTCAAAATTCAACAGCATTAACAGAAGAAGCAAATTATACTTCACCTTATCAACAAGTAATGGATTATGAAAATAATTATAACTATTATAGTAATGGTCATAATCCTGATTCGGGGGCAATGGTTAACTATCGTCGTGATTATGTCCCAGTAGCAAGATTTGATCAAACTCTTCAACAGTATATTGCTAAGCCGCAAATTTCAGATGGTCCATTTATGTTAACTGACTTAGACGCGTATCTTTTAAATAAATATAATATTTTAATTGCTGGAAAAAATTAGAGATGTTTTATCTCTTTTTTTCTTGCAAGGAAAATAAAAAGGTAATGATTATATAATAAGTTGAAGGCGGGTGGTTCTTGTTAAAAAGAAAGGATATTTTATTTTTACAATATTATTTGGTATCTTAGTTACCTTAATTTATTTTTTATTTGCTTGACGAATAAATGGTAATAATTTTGTAGAAAAAGATTTTCGAAAATATGATTATAAAATAATTTTTATAAATAAATATAATTTACCCTTAAGTCAACCAAAAATAATTCCAGCTTCTGTTTGACTTTCTACTGAGGTGGTTGGTTGAACAATTGAAGCAATTCTATTAAATTATCAATTTGATTTTAATTCTTTTGTGCCAATTAATAAAAATACGTTACAAAAAAAATATCAACATATAACAACAATTGGTCTAGTTCCAAAAGCACAGTACATTAAATGATATCCACGACAGTTAGTGACAAAGCAGCTTTTAGCTCAAGTTTCAATTCCAAATTTTCTCCAACCAGAAGTTATAAAAATGCTACAAGATAGGATAAATTCTTCGACGATTATTATTACCAAATTACAACAATATTTAAGCGGTAGTTATTTAAAATATTTTAATATTATTAGGTTATTTTGTGTTTTTTAATTTAAAAAAGATATGTCATTTTTTAAAGAAGGAATATTTTATTTTGCTTGGAGGAATAATTCTTTTTAATTATTTACTATTAATAAATAGTTACTATACCATTTTAATTATTTTTATTCTAATTTTTATTTTAATTTGACAGCAACAAAAGATTTACTTATGAGTTTTAATTTTGGCAATTATTATATCAGCAATTTTATTTTATTATTTAAAGCATCCAAATTTTTATCAAAATCAAATTGCTTCTGGGCAAATTCAAAAAAAGGGGGTCGGATATTATTATTTACAAATTGGTTGAAAACAATATTTTTTAAAAACAACACTTAATTTTGAGTTGCATGACCAAGTTTATTTGCAAGGATATTATTCTGCGATTACTTCATCACCTAATATTTATGAATTAAATCTTCATCATTGATTAAATGCTAACAATATTTTTTATCAGTTTAATTTAACAAAAGTAATTGAAGTTAAAACGGGAACTAGTATTCTTGCTAAGATTACAAATTTTTTTAATAATTATGATGACTTAACTAAAGACACAATTTATTTAATTTTGTTTGGTCAAAAAACAAAAACAACATTTAATTTATATAATGATTTTGTTAAAATGGGGGTCATTCATTTGCTAATTGTTTCTGGATATCATATTAATATTTTATTTTATTTTTTAGATAGATTGTTTAAACGAATCTTTCGAAGAAAGATTTACTATTATTTTATTTATGGTTTCCTGTTTTTTTATTTGTATCTTTTGAACTATTCTTTTGCAAGTGTTAAAGTCGTTATTTTATTAACCCTTTCATTATTTAATACTCATTTTTTGCAAAAAAAATTATCATTACATCAAATATGAGGACTAAATGTTTTTTTAGTTTTATTATTTTTCCCGTATAGTTTTTTGTCAAGTGGTTTTTGATACAGCTTTACCGTAACTTTATTTATTTTTACTTTTCAGACAAAAACAAAACATTATGCTTTTTATCAAAAATTATTTTATTATAATTTTATGATTTTTGTTGTATTACTTGGTTGAACAATCTATTTTAATTATCATTTAAATTTTGCTAGCATGTTGTTTAATTTGTTATTAACACCAATTTTAGTGGTAATCTATTTACTTTCATTTTTAATTGTCTGATTGCCACCTTGTTATTTTATTTATCAATTCTTTTACTTTTTATTAAGTAACTATGTTGCTCTTTGTACAAAAATTAATTTAATGTGGAATGTCGGTGTTGTTAATATCGGTTATATTGTTTTATATTATCTTATTTTATTAAGTATTATCAATAGCATTCGATGATGAAAAAAGTTATTTACTTTTATGTTAATATTTTTTTTACTTTGTACTAGTTTTCAAAATAGTTTTTTTAGTGTTAATTATTCTATAACAATGTTAAATGTTGGTAATGGTCAGACAATTGTTCTTCAGGATCATCGAGCTTTAAAAACTGTTTTGTATGATGTTGGTGTTGGCAGGGGACGGTCAAAACAATTAGTAAGAAATTATTTAAGATGAGCAGGGATTAATTGGATTGATGCAGTTTTTATTTCGCATCAACATGATGATCATTATAATAATCTATTTGAAGTTCAAAACTATTTTTTAGTTAAGCAAATTATTCAAAATAACACTAACTTAAAAACTATTTGATTTGGCGGAATGAAGTTTACGATTTTACATCGAAGTATTAACGATGCTGATGAGAATAATAATAGTTTAGTTGTTTTAGTTAAAATTAATAATATTAAAATTCTATTGACAGGAGATATTAGTCAAAAAGTTGAACTTAATTTATTAAACCAAGATTTAAGTACTGTTAATTTATTACAGGTTGCCATCATGGTTCGGCAACGAGTTCTAGCTTGCCTTTTTTTACAAAGGATACAGCCAAGATTTTGTTTTATTTCCGGTGAAAAAACAAAACAACAAAAGTACCCTGCTGCAACAGTTTTAGAAAATTTACAAACTGTTAACTGTCAAATTTATTTTACTGGTGACAAACAAAATCTTCAATTTAATATTATTGGTAAACAACCAATGCTTAAATTATTTTAAGTTGATATTTTAATTGTCTCCTTTTATGATAAGATTACTTTAACATAGTTTTAGCACATTTTAAAGGAGTTTCGGGAGATGTTTTTGATATATGGTGAAGATGCTTTTTTAATTAAAATGCAGAAAAATAAGGTTTTAAAAAAAATTAATCCAGATGATGAATATGATTTACAAGAGTATAATTATTTAGAAGATTCTTTACTAGGGATTTTAAATGATGCTAATACGATACCATTGTTTTCTGAAAAAAGAATTATCATTATTAATGATAGTTATTTTATTACTGAAGAAAAAATTAAAGCAAAGATTGATAATAAGGAACATTTAACGCATTTAATGGAATATTTGTTAACTCCGAATCCAAGTACTTTTATTATTTTTATTTGTCCAGTAAATAATATTAGTAATCGTTTAAAAATAACAAAAAAAATGTTGGAGTTAACTAGTGTTTTAAAAGCAACTAATTTATCGTATAACGAACTAACAAGATTTATTGATAATTATGTTGCCAAAAATAACGGGACAATTAAGCAAAATTTAATTAATAAAATTGTTGAATATTTGCCAAATAATTTATATATTATTAAAAATGAGCTAAAGAAATTATTGTTAATTGATAAAGTGATAACTGATGATTTAATTGAAAATAATATGACAAAATATTTGGATACTGACATTTTTAAATTAGTTGATGATTTATTAAAAAACGATTTAAATAATTTTTTAATCAATTATCATTATTTACAAGAGCGTGGACTAAGCAGTATTGCTTTGCTAGCTTTAATTACTAATAGTGTTATTTTTACAAGAGATATTATCGTATTATCTACCTTAAAGAAAACACCATCACAAATTGCTGAAATCTTACAAATTCATCCTTTTCGGGTTAAAAAAATTGCTGAACATATGCATAATTTTAGTATTGAAAAAGCAAATAATATCATTAAGGAATTATTTTGAATTGATTATAATATAAAAAAGGGTATAATAAGGAAAGAAATTAGTAGTGATTTGTATTTAATTAAATTATTTGATATAAATTAAACTATAGCAAAGAAAGACGAGGGAAACAAATGAAAGAAAATAAATTATATGCTCATATAGTTTATACATTATACAATACATTTAATGATGATAATATAAAGGCGCAAGTAATCGTTAATCCAGATTTTAAAAAATTAGTAATTCAGCAAATTTGTAATCTATTAACACTAGAGAAAGAATTTAATGCAAATTTAAATGATAATAAGTTTACCCTTTCATTTGCACAAGTCTTAGCCGATATTACCAATGAATCAGAAACAATTGAGAAAGTTGATGGTGCTACTTTTAACACATTAGATGAAGAATATGTTGAGTTTGTTCAATATATTGTTCAAAATTTTGAAATTGAAAAAAGTTATATTACTAGAGAAAATGTTATCACAAATGAATTAATTGATGCAACAGCTGATTTTACTGACGAAAAAGCAATTGAAAATGCACAGGATAAATTAAAAATTAAATCTAATGAAAAAGAATTAGCTGAATTACATGATCAAACCGGGCCAACGGTTGGTAGCACAAGTGCAATGGGAGGTATGGGTGCTAATTTTCCTGATCCAAATAATTTTGATATGTCGCAGATGATGCAACAAATGGCTAATATGCCAGTTCCGCCGCGATTGGATCCTCGCTTTTATTTTTATACTTCAAAACCAAAATATATGCCACTTTTGAAAAAAATTGTTGCTGGTGTTGTGATTTTAGCTTCGCTTTTATTAGTAATTTTGTGATTTTTAACTTCTTATTTAAATATTCATTTAAATACAAAAGTAATTGTTTATACACTTCCAGGAACAAATTCTGGAATTATTGTTGGTGGAGGAGCAGATACTGCTTTACATAATGGAAATAATAATTTTAGTAAGGAAGCATTTCCTTTTGGTTCACAGTACAACTTTTCCATAATGCAGTCCGCAGGTTTACAAACATTTTCTGGTATCTTATCAATTTTACCGGGAATTTTCTTGGGTTATGAATTACTAGGAAAAAAACGTTTTAAACGAGATAATTATGTTGTTCGTTTTTGACCAGTTGTGTTATCAATCGTCATTTTATTATATTCTGCATTATCATTAATCCAAGTTTTGTTACCAAATATGGTTGAAAAATATTTTAATAAAATTTCAGTTCCTAACAATGGGGTAATTGTTAAAAATGACCCCGGATTAGCAATCACTGGTGGGTTATTATTACCAGATTCTGATTTGGCTGAAACAATTAAGAGTTTAATAAATGAGGTGTATAATAATACAACATATCAAATTTTACGAATTTTTACAGTTATTTCAATGATTATTGGTTTGATTGCAGGAATTCTGGTTGTTATTTTAGCTGTTTTAGCACCAAAAGTAGATCGTAATAAATTGATTCGTGCCAATACTGAGTATCAAAAAGCAGTAACAGCAATGATGAGTGGTCAAAAATACGAGATGGATCCAACTCTTTTTGATGATGAATTTAAGGATGATAATGTTTTTGAAAAAGATGATTCAGACGGGAAGAAAGATAATTAAAAATAAAAAGTTTTCATAATTAATTATGAAAACTTTTTATTTTTAATACTGTTGTCTTCTTTAAAAAGGATATGTGATTAATTTGCTTTAAGCATTAATTTACTTTTAACACGAGCGGCTTTATTAGTATGATAAATTCCTTTAGTAACTGCTTTATCCACTAAACTAACTGCTGTGTTAACTAGTTCTGTTGCGTTTGCTTCATTTGTATTAATTGCAATCTCTGCTTTTTTGATTGCGGTTTTTACTGAAGATTTAAAAGATTTATTTGCTAAATTAGCTTTCGCATTTGTTTTTACTCTTTTAATTTGTGATTTAATATTAGCCATGTTAGGTCTCCTTTCATTTTTTAAGACACAAAGGAATTATAGCAAATAGATAAAAAGGTGTAAAGAAAAGTAATGCTTTTTCTCGATATTTTATAATTTTTTCTTAATTATATGTATAATAGAAGTAATAGGAGCAAGAAATATGGGTTATTATTATCAACATAAACTTGGCTTTTCTTTTCATTGTTTACAACGAATTCGTGAGCGAATTCCACTTTTTAAAGAAGAAAATGATTGGGTTATTAAAGAAAAAATTATTAAAATGATTGACAATTCTTCTGAACGAATTGAAACAAGGCATAATTTATATATTAAGTTAGATGATTTAGAGGGTAATTTGTATGTTGTTGTTGAAAAACAACACCGTTTAATTGTGACCGTGACACCAATGAGTCCAAATAAATTGCTTGATGTTATTACAAAAAATTAGGTTCTAAATTCTCTTTGTGAGCAAGATGTGTTATAGTTAAAATATAGGCAAAGGAGAAAAGAAACTATGAAAGTTTTTATTGGAAATGATCATACTGGTGTTGAAATGAAAAACGTAATTGTTGAGTACTTAAAAGCTCAAGGACATCAGGTTATTAATTTGGGAACAGATAGTGATGTAGCAGTTGATTATCCAGACTTGGGTCAGGCAGTTGGCGAGAAAGTGATGCAAGAAAAAGATAGTTTTGGTATAGTTATTTGTGGAACGGGAATTGGAATTTCAATTGCAGCGAACAAAGTAAAAGGGGTAAGGGCAGCATTGTGTAATGAAACAATTTTGGCTAAATTAGCACGTGAACACAATAATGCAAATGTTTTAGCGTTGGGTGCCCGTATGATTGCTAATCAAAATGCAACTTGAATTGTTGAAACATTTTTAAATACTACTTTTGATGCGGGACGTCATGCGTTTCGTGTTGATAAACTTAATAAATTGTAATTATTTTTATGAATAATTGAGATAGTTTACTTTTGTATCCTTTTTTAACGATATTAGTAATGGTTAGTTATGTTATTGGGTTGGTTAAAAAAGGAGCAAAATATTTTTGACAATGAGCTTTTATTGTTCAACATTTTTGTTTTTGATTAGCTTTATCATGTGCGTTAACTTTAAATTATAATTTTATTATTTTTGATTTTACAAAAAATATTACTTCAATTGCAATTTTGTTTGCAGTTAGTACTTCGTTTTATGCGGCAGTTTTTTTTATCCCGGGAGCCTGAATCACTGCTTTGGTTCGTAGTCGAAAACTCTGATTATGGATTTCATATGGATTAATGTTTTTGGGAATTTTATTAGTTTTAATCTTGCCACGGAATTGAGAAGCAATGATTGCTTGTACACTTGCGTTTGGCTTTGGTGTTTCAACCAATTCAATATGATATTTAACCTTTAATGAAGTTTATTTATTTCGAACTAATCCATTTTTAACAATTGCTTTAAACTTGCCGGTTGTATTGTTAGCTAATATGGCAGGAGCAAATTTTTTAATGTTTGTAAAAAATTTTAGTCAAAATCCTTTAACGCTGCATTATGTTATCTTTGGTACTATTTTTAGTTTATTAATATTTGCAATGATCTTTTGCTTTTATTTACCAGAAATTAAAAGTAATGTTGGTGCTTTTCAACCACCAGTGTTAAAACAACTTAGTAGGTTTTCGTGATGAAAAGTTATTATTATTTTTGTTTTGTTATTTTTTGTAACAATTTTAAGAGAACTGAGTCAAGGTGATTTTTTAAACTTATTATTAGCCCAAGAAACTTGAGTCAAGTATCATAACAAAACAATTGTCGAACAATATATTCATTCGGTACAAGAAATTTGATGAATTGCACAAATTATTGGTACAGTATTAATTTATCATTTTTTTGTTAAGAAGGTAGGAATTAAAAAATCGTTAATACTAGCATTTGCTGTATGAGGAGGATATTTTATTTTAACAGCAACAATTTCGGTCCCAGAAGTTTTATTAGGATTACAACTTTTAAATGGTTTTGCTTTAGGAATATTATTTGGTGTCTTGTTTTCATTAGCAATTATGTGAAATTATCGTATTCAAAATCGTCCGGTAACTGGTTGCTTTTCTGCCCTAAATTCTTTAATGACTTTTTTAGTTCAGTTTTTAATTCGTGTATTTGCTAATAATCATCTTGGTATTTTTAATAATTTAGAGTTAAATTGAAATTTACCATTTGTTGAAAATGATGCGTTTTTAAAAACATTAAAAACAACGCTTTTATTCTTATATTTAGGATGTGCCATTAGTTCCTTTGGGTTAATCATTCTTGTTTGCTTTACTGCTAAATTTATTAGTGGTGAGTACTATTATCCAAAACAAGTGGAAGAAAAAATGGTTGAATTAGTAGGAATGGTTGTTCCACAGCAGGTTGATCAAAAAATTGTTTTACAAGAATATTTGCGAATAAAAAAAGAAGTTACATAATAACTTCTACTGCTTTAATGTCGGGCATTTCTTGTTTAACAATTTGTTCAACACCATCTTTAATTGTTGAATCAATTAATCCACAGCCAACACACGCCCCAGCTAATCGAACATAAACAACATTATCTTTAACTTCAACAAATTCAATATCTCCACCATCTTGGTTAATATAGGGACGAAGATTATCGATAATATCTTTTGCTTGATTTGTTTGTGTCATTTTATCACCTTCATTATTTATTATATCATTATTATTTTCTAATAAAAGATTGTTTAATTCATTATGGATAAGTATATAATATAATTAAGGATTCAATTTGAATTTTTATCTCATACCAAAATTTTATAGGAGGACTAATGGAAGAAAAAAGTTTTAGTATATATGGTCTGTCTGCTGGAGTTAAGTTAGCAGATGAAATTTGTAATATGTTAGGTGTTGTAAGAGAGGAAATGGAAACTGTTCGTTTTGCTGATGGAGAAATTCTAGTACGAGCAATGAATTCCGTTCGTGGTAAAGATGTTTACATTATTCAATCAACATCATGGCCAGTTAATGAAAATTTAATGGAGTTATTAATTGCAATTGATGCTTTAAAACGTGGAAGTGCACAAAGTATTAATGTAATTATTCCTTATTTTGGTTATGCGCGACAAGACCGTAAAGCGCGTGGCCGTCAACCAATTACTTGTAAATTAGTTGCTAATATGTTAACAACGGCGGGAGCAACAAGAGTGATGACTGTTGATTTACATTCACCACAATCAATGGGATTTTTTGATGTTCCTGTTGATGATCTACGATCAACACAAGAATTAGTAAAAACAATCATTCGTGAAATTGAAAAAAATCATATTACTGAAGAAGTAACTATTGTTTCACCAGATCATGGTGGATTAGTTCGCGCTCGTGATGTTGCTAATCGTTTAGGAAGTTTAGCGGGGAATATTGCGGTAATCGATAAACGTCGACCAAAACCAAATGTTAGTGAAGTTCAATTTGTTTTAGGAGATGTTAAAGATCGGATTTGTTTTATTGTTGATGATATGATTGATACGGCAGGAACAATTTGCAATGCCGCTAAAGCTTTAAAACAAAATGGTGCAAAAGAAGTATATTTATTAGCTTGTCATGGTGTTTTTTCACCACCAGCAAAAGAACGGCTAACTGAAATCATTAATGATGGGACTGTTAAAAAAGTCATTGTTACTAATACCATTGATATTAATGAAGAACGTTTATTTGATGGGTTAGAAGTTATTTCAATTGCTGATTTAATTTCACAAATGATTAGAGCAATGATTGAAAAACGTAGTTTATCTGATGTTTATCTAAAATGTAATGAAAAAATTAAAAAATTAGTAGAAAAAATTAAAGGAATAAAATAGTGGTCATTTAATATATTAAGTAAAAATAACATACTAAAATAGTTATTAAAAAGTTTGAGTTGTATTAAAAAATAGAACTCAAACTTTTTAATTTTAAAATAGTAGTTTTTAAACAACTACTATATATTGTTATTTTACTTTATTTCAAGTTTTATAATTTGTTTTAGCTAAAGATCATAGTGTTGCCCGACTATATTGTCGAACATACCCAGGATCATAGTCGAAGAAGGGGCTGTTTTTCGTAATTTGATATTTTTTATTGTTGACTGGTTGTTCTATTTTAATTTCCTTCTTTTCTAAACTAGTTTTTTTTGTTTTGCTAGTTTCGTTTTTGACTGTTCGTTTTATTTCTTTTTTAATTGGTATTTGATAAATATTTTCTTGTTTTGGGATTGTTCGACCCGCGTAATTAGTTTTCTTAATTTTCTGCGTAATTCGTTTATGTTTATGTTCATTAATATATTCTAATTGTGAAGGGTGCTTAACATGTTGTCGTTTAATTGCAACAATTTCTTCTTCTTTATTATTGATTTTACTGTTCGGAGTTTTCTTTTTTGCTTTTGATGATATTAAAGTTTGCTCTGGAGTTAAATTTTTTGTAATTGACAAAAGCAATTGTTTTTGGTCTTGTGTTAGGCCTTTCTTAAAAAGCAATAGTCTTTCAATTGTTGGTGTATTTAAACGCATTGCTAATAATTCATTTAAAATTTTTTGGTTTTCTACAGTATATTTTTTTTGTTGTGATAGGGTTGAAGTGGTTGTTAATTTGTTTGTACTCATTTTGTTCCTCATTTTTTACATATATTTTTACAATACCATATTTTTTAATAATCTGGTCGTATTTATAATAATTTTTTTAAAATAGTTTTTAAATGTAATTATATTTAACAATGTCAAAAAATAGAATTTATTTATAAATTTTAAAAAAATAAAAGAATGATTCCTTGCAATTTGTTTTTATATCGTGTATCATTTTAGCCAATTTTTTATATTGATTAATAACCCTTTTTATGTTATGATTTATTAATGAGTGTAATTATTTAAAGGGGTTATTTTAACATGGATAAAGATATTGAAAAAGATCTTGGTGAAAATACTGATCCAAACGATTCGTCTGATCAGAATAAAATTGTTGATCCTGAATCTGAGAAAAAACAAACTACGGATAACATTAAATATGGACGCGCAACATTTGGGGGAATTTTTAAGACAGAATTATATAATTCTATTGCCCGCGATAAAAAACAGTTGCTACGATTTTTATTAATTTGTTTTATGTCTTTTTTGTATGGAATTATTTGTATTACTGGAGTTTGAGATCCAGTTGCTAATATTTCAAAAGTACCAATGGCGATTGTAAACCGTGATGATGCAACTTGTGTTGCTTATGTCAATAGTAAAGGTGGAACTGAATTTATTGATAATGCAATTAAAGTTGGTTATTTGGAAGCAAAAAGTTCAGAAGAATGTAATGGACAAGCAAGTAAATGATACCAAAGTGAAGGATTCGATCCAAATAAATATGAACTTAATTATCGTTATTCTTCATTGGTTGATAGTGTTATTACTAATAATAACAAATATGATGAAAATTCAAAAACTTTAACAACATCAATCGGTGACATTGCAACAACAATTAGATATTTAAAAGAATCAGAAACTAATTTTGCACCAAATAGTAAATACTGAGTACAATTAAAAATTCCAACTGACTATTCTTTAAATACTTATAAATTAATGCGAGGATTAGCTCAAATTGGTGAATCAAATTTCACTGATGATGATGAGAATGATTTCTTTAAAACAATGGATTATTTCAGTGCAAATAAAATGGAATTTTGAGCAACATATGAACATAGTTTTATGATTGGAAATATGATGAATATGTTACAAGCCGGTTTTGGGAGTTTAGCAAGTAGTATTTTAGCAACATTAGCACCAGAAACAATGTTTTGATTAGCATCACGTCAAGATCATGGTGAAAGTTCAAACGGTGGTGGTAGTTCACATTTTGGTGAATACTATATTATTCCAAAAAATATGTATAATTTTATAATGGCTGTTGTTCAAAATATTAGTACATATGATTGTGATGGGACAGTATGTTCTGGACCAAAACCAAATGAGCCATCAAACTTATATAAAGCATTACAACATTTAAAACAAAATAATCCTAAATTATATGAGTCTGTTAACAAAATGTTTGGTCATATTAAAAATGATGTTATGATTTCTGTTGGTGGAATGATTGAATTAAAAATGGCAGATATTTTGCCACTTGCTTTTCAAATTATGTTTCCTGATTTAGGAAGTCCAAAGGATAATGATCCAAGATGAGAGCAACGTGTTTATTTCTCAGATTATAAAACAAAATTATTATCTGTAACGCAATATTTTTTAAATAATGTATCAAAATCAACTAGTGTTAATAAACATATCCAAGGTTATGAATTTGGAACTTATGGATATGGATTAGGATTATATTTTATTTCAATTTCATTATGAATTGGAGCTATTACGCAAACATTTATTTATCGTAAAAAAAGTTATACGCCTAATGCAAAATGATATCAACACTATTTTTCAAAATGATTTACAATGCTAATAACTTCCTATGCCCAAACGCTATTGTTATTCTTAGGATTACTAGCCGTTGGTTATGGAAAATTAGGATCACCAATTGTTTATATGCTGATGTGGATGATTGTCACCGCGACCGTTTTAACAACGATAACCCAGGCGCTCTGATACTCAATGCCAGATGATAATGTCGGACGATTCTTATCTATTATCTATACTGTCTTTAATTTAACAGCTGGAGGAGGAAGTTTCCCAGTTATTTTACAAAATGGCTTTTTCCAAGCAATTAGTTATATTGTTCCATTTAAATATACAATTTTTGGAATGAGTAATATTGTTTATGGAATTGCATCTAACGAGGGAATTGTTAGTATGTACAACAATGAAATTTTAGGATGTTTTGGAGCGTTAATGGTCTTCTTAGTGGTCTTTTTAGGAATTGGTTTAGGAACAGCATACATTTATCGTCGAATTGAAATGTTTGGAACATTTAGTTTAAAAGAAATTTATGAAACAATGGATAATATTGATGCAACAAAAGAATTTGTTAGAAGTCGTCGTGTTATTAATAATTTAAGTGTAGAATATGCTTTATTAATTAAAGAATATATTGATGAAAAACATCGTGAACAAAAAATTAAAGATTTAGAAGATAAAATTAATTCATTGTATAAAGATCCTGCTGTTGTTCGAATTAAAAAATTAGAAGCAATGCTTGAAGTGTATCGAAATCGTTTTGAAATAATTAAGCAAAAATATGTTATTTTAGTTCAAAAAGCTGAAATTACAAATGATAGTTATGATATTCGTAAGTCACAAAAATTAAAAGAAAAATTAGAAACTTTAGGTGAAAAGATTAAAGCAGCACGAAAAGAAATTGAAATGCTGAAAACTAATCCAAACTATGAACGTATTTTAAAATTACGTGAGCAATTTGATAATTTAAAAGACAAATATACTTTTGCGGCACAAACAATTAGTGATAATAGTTCAAGACTAAAATTAAGAAAAGTATATACTTTACGACAACAATTAGCATATCTACAAAAGAAAATTGATGAGTTAAACAGTAATACAAAGAAAACAGTTTTTGATAATCCACGCGATAAAAAAATTAATAAATTAATTGTTCAATATAATTTAGAAAAAGAACACTTAAATCATTTAAAACAAACAAAACCAGAATCAAGAGTAATTGCAATTTGTCAAGAAAAATTATTAATATTAGCAAATGATATTAAAGATTTAGAGGCAAATAAAACACAAGTTAATCATCATATTGAAGACCGTATTGTTAAATTAAAACGTCAGTTAGAAGAATTAAATGCGGAAAAAGATAAAAATTATAAGTTATCAAAAATTACAAAAGATGAAATATACAATATTAAGATTCATAAAATTAATACTAAAATTACGGATATTAATCATGAAATTGAAAATCTAGAAGGTGAATTGCGTTCAATTATTGAACAGCAAAAAGATAAAATTACTAATAAATTTAAATTTGCAAAATATAATGCGGAATTAGTTAAATTAAAAACAAATTATGTTTATGATGATAACCGCGAAGGAATAGATTAGGAGGCTTAGAAATGAAAAACGATGAGTACAAAATCAATAAAAAGAATAACACTGATATTAAACCAAAATTCAGTGATATTTTAAAAAACGAATTACGTGCTTTTTTTGTTGAAAAACCATTTAATAAAGTAATCGCAATTGTTGGTTGCTTTATGACTTTTATTTATGGGTTTTTCTATATTTGAGCCTTCTTTAATCCGTATCAAAATTTGCAAAGAATACCAATGGCAATTGTTAATCAAGATGCTAATGTTTGTATGATTTATAAAGATGATAAAAACTTGCCACCATCAACCGATGGAACTGATTCGTTATTAAATGCAGAAGGAATTTCCTTTGATTATACTGTTAATAATCAAACTGATTGTATTTCACAAGCAAAAATGGTTGGAAAAATAGGTTATTATACAAGTATTTCTGATGAAGCTGTAACAAAATTAAATTTCTATAATGCTGACACTAATCGTTTTACTTATGATTTAAAAGTTGGAAAAGTTTCAGGAGATTATGTTCGTTATTCAGGAGAAAAAGTTAGTGAACTAGATAGTAAATATTGAGTTCAAATCCGAATCCCACAAGGATTTACACAACATTTAGCTTCATTAATTGTTAACATGAATAAAGCAAATTATGCTTGTTTTGCTGGTTTCGATAGTAATAATGTTTGTAAAGATGGGGATCCAACTCATGTCTTACCAGCAACAGAATTAAATGGTATTATTATCAAGGAACTACGTTGATTTGTCCAAAACAGAATTACTTTTTGAGGAACATTTCGTCAGAATTTTGCGAGTGGGATGATTAGTAATTTTTATGGAAATTTAACAAAAGCGTTAAGTGCCCAAATTTTACCACAGTTAATGGCGACAACTTTGTTTACAATGTTTAGTTATTATCCCCCAAATTCAACAAATCCTAATGATCGAACAATTCAAGAAGCTGATATTAATCGCTTTCTATTTGAATTTCTTGATCCATCATTGGTTCCACCAATGGTAATTGCGGGGCTGCCCGTTAAATTAAGCGACTACATTCCAGTACAAAAAAGAGCGATTGCTTTAAAAAATATTTTAGATGTTGCAATTTCAGGAAACTATATTAGTTCAAAAATTGCTGATGAAATTTATCGGTTCTTAACGGGAATTCAACCAATTTCGTTAATGCCAATTGTTAATGACTTATTTCAAATTAACAATCCAAATCCTAAACCGGCATTTGACATTGATTTTCTAACACATCAAGTTAATTTTAACCGTAAAGAAATGAATTACACTGAATTTTCAGCAGCATCAAAAAGTTTTACTGAAACAGGTTCTAATTTAATAAATATTTTTAAAATGCCATATACTTTAGTTGGAAAACAATATAGTCAATATGGAATTGGATTGGGAGAAGCATTTATTTTAATTGCAACTTTCATTGGAATCTTTGCCTCAACGATTATTTATAATCGTCGGTCACGAACCCCTAATACTAGGTTTTATCAACATTATTTATGTAAAATGCTAATTTTACAAGTTAACATGTTTATTCAAGTTTCAATTTTACTATTAATGTTATTACCAATTGGATTTTGACAATTAGGATCAGCATTTTGATTACTATATTTATTCTCGCTTTATGTCGGGTTTATCTTTACCTTTATTGTTGGTGGAATATGGTTGTCAATTCCCGATGAAGTTTCTTCACGGGTATTAAATATGGTTGTTTTAATGTTTAATTTTGCTTGTGGATGAATTTTATTCCCAGCGTTTATGTCAAATCCATTCTACAATGCATTGTCAAATATTATGCCATTTACTTATGCAATGCATAATATGGGGAATATTATTTATGGAATCGCATCAGGAGCTGGCCAATTATGATATTATCAAGCAGATATTATTAAAAACTGTTTAGTCTTATTAGCAATGGCTATTGTTATGGTTGTTATAACATTAGTGACATTACATATTCGATTCTTACGTGCCCATTATGGAACACGCCGAATGAGTGTTATTTATAAAGCAATGACACAAGTTGAAAGCACGGCAGAATATGCTCATAAAAGAAGCGTGTTATTGATTTTAACAAAAGAGCAGAAAAAAGAAATTAAAGCAAAAGTTAATGAAATATTGTTTACAAATATTAGTGAAAAATACTCTTATACAAAATTAAGTAAAAGACAAATTAAAAAAATGGAACGGAATTCAATTGATTAAGGAGGGCTAGTAAATGAAAAAATTATTATCATTATTAACAACTTTTTCATTATCAGCAGCAGTTGGAGTTAATGTTGTTGGTTGTAAAACAAATGATTTTGGTGATTTTCCTGGTAATAATCAAGTTGCTAAGACAGCGGCGCCAGCAGTCATTAATGCTGTTAATAACTTTTTAATGTATAATGTTTTATATATTAAAGGTACTTCTGCTGCCGACAATAAGTTTTATTATAATTATCAAAATATTCTTCAGAACCAATGAGAACGCTATCCTTCCTTAGAAGAACCTTCATTAAATCCATGAACAAACAATGATGAAGGGACAACGGCTGTTAATTCGCTAGCGGTAGCGTTATATACGATTACTTTATTAGGAAATAGTAAGGATAAACCTTCCGGAGTTAATGGTGCTGTTGCTAGAATTATGCCTAATAAAGATGGAACATTATTTCAAACCGCACAAAATTTAGTGCCAACATCAGATTTTATTGATGCTGCAATGTATAAAAAAGCAACAGTTAGTCCTGCTGCAAAGAAAATGCTAATGGGTTACTATCAAATTAGTGGAAAAGCAAAAATTCATGAGTATGGTTATTCAATGCTACCTGATTTAAGTGCTGTTGATTTTGGTTGACTTAAAAAAGATTTTTTTACAACTGATGATAGTGAACCAGATATTGCAAAAGTTGTTATTGCTGAATTAGATAAGGAAAGTAATATTAAAATTGATCCTGCTGAAGTTGAGTTAGTTGTTAAAACGAGACCAAGTGGTGGAACTGCTGGGGGAAAATTAGCGGTGGGAACTTATGAACTTACTTTGGAAGCAAAAAAAGGGGCTAAAACAATTCAAGGATTAGGTAACTTTAAAGTTGATGTTGTTGATAAAGCTAATTTTAAATTTAATTTAGAAACAATTCCAACAAAATATTTTTCAGTTGATTTAACTGTTGACAATAAAGTTAGTGATTTAAAAGCGGCAGTTAAAAGTTATGTTGAAGCATTTGTTGCACCAGCAGTTAATAAAACCGAAATTGAATATACTGTTGAAAATGAAACTGATGATACAAAGGCATTGGCAGTAAAACCATATAAAGTTATTACGTCAGCAAAAAGTGGAGCTACAACAGTTGATAAAAAATTAGAAATTATAATTGGAATTTTAAATAAGCCAGTTGTTAACTTAGACTTAACAAAATTTTCAAATAAAATTCCAGCACCGTCGTTTTTAAATAGTAATTATAAAGAAGACGACTTGGAAACAGCAGTTAAGGCAGCTGTTTTAAAATGAATGCCACGCGAATATCGTAATGGTGTTACTTTAGATACAACAATTGATGTACGACCAGCTGGTGGGAGTGTTGGTGGTAATTTAGTTGAAGGAAAATATACAGTAACAATTACCCCAAGTGGTGGTAAAGTTACAGGAACTTATAAAATGAATATTCAAGTTATGAAATTTACAACTAATGAAACAATTGATATTTATTGAGCAGGAGTTGATATTCCGGTTGCTAATATTACGAATGGATAAAAAGTAAAATTAATTTTACTTTTTTTATTTTTAAAATATTTAAAGCGAAGATTGATATAATTAAAACAGAACAGAAAAGCGGTATAAGGGGAGTGTCACGATGTTTAAATTAACAGCTAATTATTTGCCTGCGGGTGATCAACCATTAGCAATTGAACAATTAACAACAAATTTATTTGCAAATAAAAAACATCAAGTTTTATTAGGAGCAACTGGGACTGGAAAAACTTTTACGATGGCAAATGTTATTGAAAATTATCAAAAGCCAACATTAGTAATGGCTCACAACAAGACATTGGCAATGCAATTATATGTTGAGTTAAAAGAAATGTTTCCGGAAAACCGAGTGGAATATTTTGTTTCAAACTTTGACTTTTATCAACCAGAAGCATATGTTCCCAGCAAAGATTTATATATTGATAAGGATGCACGACAAAATATGGAATTAGATATGATGCGTTTGAGTGCTTTTAATGCTTTGACAACGCGTAAAGATGTAATTGTTGTTGCTTCGGTTGCCGCAATTTATGGAGCACAAGATCCTGATGAATATAAAAAATCTTTTTTTCAAGTTGATCGAAACCAAAAAATTAGTAAAAAAGATTTAGCAAATTTTTTAGTATCATCAGGATATGTTCGCAATGATATTGAATTAGTTCCAGGGAGTTTTAGTGCAAAAGGAGATGTTATTAAAATTGTTCCAGGATGAAATATTAAAACTTTTATTCGCATTGATTTATTTGGTGATGAGATTGAAGACTTGGCGTATATTGATGGGCTAACTGGAGATGTGACACAGCGGTTATCAACCTTAACAATTTTCCCAGCACAAGATTATATTACTTCACCAGAACGGTTAGAAGAAGCAATCAAACGGATTGAAGCAGAATTAAAAGTTCGTTTAGTAGAATTAGAACAGGAAGGAAAACTTATTGAGACCCAACGATTAAAACAACGAACAGAATATGATTTGGATTCATTACGAGAAAGTGGCCTTTGTTCTGGGATTGAAAATTATTCACGACATTTAGATTTACGAAATGAAGGAGAAGCTCCATATACTTTAATTGATTTTTTTGGTGATGATTTTTTAACAATTATTGATGAATCCCATATGTCATTACCACAAATTCGGGCAATGTATAATACTGATCGCAGTCGGAAAGAAACATTGGTTAATTTTGGATTTCGGTTAAAGAGTGCACAAGATAATCGCCCGTTAAATTTTGATGAATTTAATCAAAAATTAAAGAATGTCATTTATGTTTCAGCAACACCAGGTGATTATGAATTAGAATTAGTTGATCAAAAAGTAGTTGAACAAATTATTCGTCCAACTGGTTTATTAGATCCAACCGTTGAGGTCAAAGGGACGGTTGGTCAAATTGATGATATTATTGCACAAATTAAAAGTCGTCGTGAAAAAAATGAACGGGTGTTTATTACAACTTTAACAATTCGGATGTCAGAAGATTTAACAAGTTATTTACAAGAACAAAATGTTAAAGTTGCTTATTTACATAGTGAATTAAAAACATTAGAGCGAAGTCAAATTTTATTAGACTTACGGAAGGGTGTTTATGATTGTATCGTTGGGGTTAACTTGATTCGGGAAGGAATTGATATTCCAGAAGTATCACTAATTTGTATTTTAGATGCTGATAAACAAGGTTTCTTACGTAATGAACGTAGTTTAATTCAGACAATAGGACGAGCAGCACGGAATGCTAGTGGGCATGTTATTTTATATGCGGATAATGTTTCTGATGCAATGACAAAAGCAATGGCGGAAACAACACGTCGTCGTCAAATTCAAGAAGAGTATAATCGAAAATATCATATTACTCCAACAACAATTATTAAAAGTATTCGTGATTATACTAACATTAAACTCCATGATGATAAGTTACAAAAAATTAAAAATAAAAAATCAAAAGAATATAAAACAGCAAAAGAAGCATTACTATACGATTTACGAAAAGAAATGTATGAAGCAAGTAAAAAACTTGACTTTGAACGAGCAGCGGAATTACGCGATATTATCATTGAAATTGAAGCAGAATAAGAAATTGTGATAGTATTAAACTACGAGGAGGAACTTAGGGTGAAAAAGTTTATTGTAAAAGATATTGTTGATAGATTTGAGTATAAAATTTTAGCAGGAGCAAAGGGACTTAACCGTGAGGTTAAAGTTTATGGTCTTAATCGCCCGGGCTTAGAATTATCAGGATTTGACTTTGAAAAAAATAATATTAATCGTCGAGTAGTCTTATTATCAAATAAAGAACAATTATTTGTTAATACATTAAGTGATGCGGTAAAAAAAGAACGTTATGAATATATTTTGAACGAAAACATTCCAATGATTATTTTAACGGAAAAATTTACTGATAAATTATTATTAACAATTGCGGAAAAACATAATTGCCCAGTTGTTTTAGCAAAAAATATTACCACAAGTCGTTTGTATCAAGTTGTACTAGAATTTTTTGATGAGCACTTTGCTCCAATAATAGAAGAACATGCGTCATTAATTAATGTTTTTGGGAAAGGAATTTTATTAAAAGGGAAATCTGGGATTGGAAAGTCGGAAATGACATTAGAGTTAGTTAAAAAAAACCATTTGTTTGTTGGTGATGATCGTATTATTATTCAACAACGAAACAATAAATTATATGGACAATCACATGAAATGTTAAAAAATTTAATTGAGGTTCGTGGATTAGGAATTTTAGATTTAAGTAAAATTTATGGTTTGCAAGTTTTATTAGACGAAACGGCAATTGATTTAGTAATTGAATTAATTCACTTAGAGGATGAACAATATAAATCAATTGACCGTCTTGGTTCAGAATATAAATATATTAAAATTTTGGATACGCAAGTTCCAATTGTAACGATTCCTGTTACGTATGGACGAAATGTTAGTGAATTAGTTGAAACAGCTGTTTCAAAATTAAAACTAGAAGCAGCAGGAATTTCTTCGATGAAAACATTACAAGATCGTTTTAAAAAATATTCAAAATAGAAAAAGGAGTAGGGGCTTGTGAATTTAGCAACATGAATTGCCCATGATACGTATGGGAATTGATTTCGACCATATTGATTTTTAATTTTTTGTGGTTTTGCAATTACAATTATTTTGTCGTGAGTTAATTTTCGCAAGCGTCATATTCCAACGCAGGGATTATATTTAGGAATCTTTGTTATTTCACCAATTGCTTTATTAGGAGCTAGTTTTTTTGGAAAATATGATGTCAAAAATCCAATTTTCTTTTTTACTTTGTTTGCGTTTTGGCAACCAGGAATGAGTATTCATGGAGGTTTAATTTTTGGTTTAATTACAGGTTGAGTTTGATTTGGATTTGAATCACGAAAACACAATATTTCAATTTGAGTTTATGCTGATTTAATTGTTCCAAATATTTTATTGGCGCAGGCAATTGGTCGGTGAGGTAATTTTTTTAATCATGAGTTATTGGGGGCCGCTGTTGCACGAGAGCAGTTAATGTGACTACCAAGTTTTATTCGGGATAATTTGTTTAAATGATATGTTCCTAATCCAATTCCAAATAATTTTCATCCAACTGATGCGGTTGGAATTGGCGGTGGTCGTGTTAATCCAACTGATTTTAATAATGTACAATATTTTCAACCGATTTTTTTATATGAATCATTTGCTAATGTTTTATTATGAATTTTAATTGTGTTTGCATTACCGTTAATATTTCGTTATAGTTATTATTGACGGTTCAAGAAAGAAGAACCTGATTTTACGAAATTATCGTGAAAAGGGATTTGAGCAAAATGATATTATGATATTAAACCCGATCCAATGATAGTAAATAATCTATCACAGGAAGAAAATTTAAAAAAAATCTATTTTAAGAATAAGTATAAGATGACAAAAAAACAAGTAATAAAAACTAATTTTAAATATCAAGGGGCACGCCTTAAACAAATTTTAAAGGCTGATGGACGGAAGTTAGAAAAGGTAGAAAATCCACATCGATTAAAAATTTTACGTTGTGGGGTTCAAACAGGAATGTATATTGCTGGTTATAATATTATTCGGATAGTTTTAGAAACACAACGTGATGATCATGATTTATTTATTAAAAATATGCGTGTCCTTGATTATGTTATTCTTAGTTTAATGATTGGGATTGGCCTAATTTTAATATTGTTTGCACAGTGAATAGCTGTTATGAAATGAAGAAAAGGCGGATGATTGTATGAAAAACAATACTAATGAAATATATGATATGTTAATCATTGGCGCAGGACCAGGGGGTATAACTGCAGCAATTTATGGAGCCCGAGCAATGGCTAAAATTGCAATGATTGAAAAAGGGGCCCCCGGGGGAAAAGTAACAAAAACCAGTGAAATTGAGAACTATCCTGGGTTTGATAGTATTCAAGGTCCAGATTTGGCATTAAAAATGTTTGAACAAACCCAAAAACTAAACATTCCTTACTTAGCAGAACGAGTAACGAATATTACTAAAAAAGATAATTTATTTGAATTAGATTTATTATCAGGAGGTAAATTATTTGCTAAAGTAGTAATTGTGGCAACAGGAACTGTTGAACGAAAATTGGGAATTCCCGGAGAATTAGAGTTAAATAGTCGTGGTGTTTCATACTGTGCTGTTTGTGATGGAGCATTATACAAAGGAAAAGATGTCGTTGTTGTTGGTGGTGGTTATGCTGCAATTGAAGAAGCAATGTATTTAGCGCGGTTTGTTAATAAAGTTTATTTAGTTCATCGTCGTGATCAATTTCGTGCAGACATTAACATTGTTAATAAAGCAAAAGCTAATCCTAAAATTAATTTTATTGTTGATAGCATTGTAACAGAAATTAAAGATATTGATGCAAATCGTGTAACAGCAATTGTTGTAAAAAATGTTAAAACTGATGAAATAAGAAAGTTAGAAATTAGTGCAGTCTTTCCATATATTGGAGCAATTCCAATTAGTGATTTTGCAAAAAATTTAGATGTGTTAGATGAAAATGGTTACTTTATTGTGGATAATAAATGTTTAACAAAAGTACCAGGATTATATGCGGCTGGTGATGTTACAAATACCACATTACGGCAAATTGCGACGGCTGTTAGTGATGGAGCAAAAGCAGCTCAATTTGCTTTAGAATATCTTGATAATTGCTATTAAAAGGAAGAATTTACGATAAGATATATATTAGATAAAGCAAAAAAGAAAGCGAGAAAGTACTTATTATGAATAAAAAAGAATTAAAAGATGTAGAAGTTAATGGGAAAAAAGTTTTAGTTAGGGTTGATTTTAATGTGCCAATGAAAGATGGCCAAGTAACGGATGATAATCGAATTACAGCCGCATTACCAACAATTAAATATTTATTAGAGCATGATGCAAAAGTTATTTTGTTTTCACATTTAGGAAAAGTAAAAACAACAGATGATTTAAAAAAACGTGATATGGCTCCTGTTGCGAAAGTTTTAGAACAAAAATTAGGACAGCCAGTTAAATTTGTTAATGCTTTTGAAGGAAAAGAATTGGAAACAGCAATCAATGAAATGCAAGCACAAGATGTTATTTTATTTCAAAATACAAGATTTGCTGACATTCTTGATAAAGATGGTCAAATTAATGTTGATGATAATGGCAATGCAAAAGCAAAACGAGAAAGTAAAAATGATGCAGCATTAGGAAAATATTGAGCAAGTCTAGGTGATGTTTTTGTTAATGATGCTTTTGGAACAGTACATCGTGCTCACGCTTCAAATGTTGGAATTGCCTTAAATATTAGTGAATCGTGTTTAGGATTTTTAGTTGAAAAAGAAGTAAAGATGTTATCACAAGGAGTTGATAATCCAGTTAGACCATTTGTTGCAATTATTGGTGGTGCAAAAGTTTCGGATAAAATTGGGGTAATTGAACATTTATTGACAAAAGCAGATAAGATTTTAATTGGTGGAGGAATGGCATATACTTTTTTTGCCGCACAAGGTCATAATATCGGGAATTCATTGTTAGAAGCTGATAAAATTGATATTGCAAAAGAATTTTTGGCAAAAGCTAATGGGAAAATTATTTTACCAATTGATGCTTTAGAAGCGCCAGAATTTGCTGATGTTCCAGCAAAAGTTACTAATGGTGTTGAAATTGACAACGGGTATATGGGCTTAGATATTGGACCAAAAACAATTGAATTGTTTAAAAAAGAGTTGGCTGGTGCTAAGACAGTCGCTTGAAATGGACCAATGGGAGTGTTTGAGTTTAATAACTATAGTATTGGGACAAAGGCGATTTGTGCTGCAATTGCTGAATTAAACGATGCCTTTACTTTAATTGGTGGGGGTGACTCAGCTGCTGCTGCAATTCAATTAGGTTATAAAGACAAATTTACTCATATTTCAACTGGTGGTGGAGCAAGTTTAGAATATATGGAAGGTAAACTATTACCGGGAATTGAAGCTGTTCAAAATAAATAACATAAAAAAACGACAGTATTGTCGTTTTTTATTTTTTAAATTTGTTGTTGTGTAATACAGTGAATGTTTCCACCACCTAATAAAATTTCATAAGCATAAATTGGTTCAATCTTATAGTGAGGAAAAGCAGCACCAATAATATCGATTGCTTGCTGATCTGTTGCCAAATTAAAAATTGGTAAAATGATTGCTCCATTTGCAATATAGAAGTTAACATAACTACCGGCCAAGCGGGTATTTTCTAATCGTGCTTTAACATGTTCTTTGCCAATAATATCACTGGTGTCTTCGTTTGTTGTATACATTGGTGTTGGAATTGGTAATTTAATTACTTCAATTTTACGACCCTTTGCATCGGTTGTTGCTTCTAGAAATTTAAGGGCAGCACGACTACGTTCATATTGGGGATCATTTTGATCATCAGTTCAGGCTAAGAGAACAGTCCCTGGTTTAACAACACATAACATATTGTCAACATGGCCACTTGTTTCATCATTAAAGATTCCATAAGGTAATCAAATCACTTTTTTAACATTTAAGTATTGTTTTAAAGCTGCCTCAATTTCTAGTTTTGATAAATGTGGATTACGATTAGGATTTAATAAACATTCTTCAGTAGTATATAAAGTTCCTTCGCCATCAACATGAATACTACCTCCTTCTAAAACAAATGAAGTACGGTAACGATCAATTTTCAAATAAGAAGATACTTCAGCGGCAATTTTATCATCATTATCCCATGGATAATATAATCCACCATTTAAGCCACCCCAAGCATTAAAGATTCAATCAACGGCACGAACGTCACCATTTTTGTTTTTTAAAAATGTTGGTCCAACATCACGCATTCAGGCATCATCATTTTCAAATACTAAAATCTTAATGGTTGGATCCAATAACTTTGTGGCAATTTCTTTTGTTCGTGGAGAAGTAATCATTATAACGGGTTCATATTTATTAATTGTGTTTGCAACTTTTGCATACACAGCTTGTGCAGGTTCGGCATTTTTTCGTCAATTATCAATTCGTTCCGGGAAAATCATTCAACAACCTTGGTGAGGTTCAAATTCTCCGGGCATATAATATTCATCATCTTGTGGTAATGTTTTTAGTAATTTATTCATGTTGTTGGTTTCCTCCTTTTTTGTGTTTTCATTTGTTATAACTAATTAAGATTTCCCCAATAATAATGACGATAATACTTCCAACAATACAAAAGGCAACGTGTTGTCCACCACCATTAAAAGCTCACGTATCATTCTTAACAATAATACTACCAAAAATAAACAAAATAACAGAGAAAATAATAATAATGGTTGGGAATAAAACAATAATTCATTGCACTCATAAGGGCCCTTTAATTTTAAACGGTCGTTCAATATTAGGTTTGCTAAGCCGTAATTTAATATAAGCAGGAAAGATTAAAAAGTAAGGGGCTAAAAACATCAGCGATGAAAAAGCATATAAGGTTCAAAATAAGTTTGCAACATTTGGTGTTGCTGATAGCATTGCTCCTCCAATTAAAATAACAATCGTTGAAATAATACCCGTAATAATTGATGCTCATAATGGTGTATCATTTTTTAATTTAGATGCAAAGATTGCTGGGAATTCACCATCTTCAGCAGCCTCCTTAATTGCTAAGTTTGCGCCAGATGTTCAAGTAATCATTGTTCCAAAGAAAGTAAACAAGATAAAAATAGCAATAATCATTGTGACTCATGGGGCCTTAAAAGCGGCACCAATTGATTGAATAATTCCATTTGCTTCATCAAGATGATTAACATCAACAATAATGTTAACAGCTGCTGTTCCAATCAAATAGCAAATAATGATGATAATTCCACTAATTAAAATACTTTTAGGAATTGTTTTACGAGGATTATCAATTTTATCAGTAGCATTACTTTGCAACTCAAATCCAGAAAAATTATAAATAATAACCGGAAGAAAGATAACACCTGTTGACCAGGAAGGTAAAAAACCAAATTGAGCATCATTAATTGGAGTTGAAACAGAATTACCATTTGCCAACCAATAAATTGCTCCTGCAATTAAGGCAATTGTTACAATTAATTTTGCTACTGAAGTTAAGTTCGGAATTCATTTTAGTTTTTCTAACCTAATAAAATTTAATAAAATTGTAATTCAAGTTAACAATAAGGCAATTGCAATTTGAATTCAAAAGTTTAATGTATTATTAAAAAAGGCAAACGATAACGTACTTGAGAAAGCTAAGTAAACAGATGGCATTCATAGTCCAACGTTAATTCAATATAATCAGTTTGTTCGTGCAGCTCATTTTCGCCCAAATGCTTTTTTTACTCAAACATACATTCCACCTTCAGCACCAAAGGTTGAACTTAATTCAGCACTAATAAAACCATAGGGAAGAAAATAAAAGATTGCTAATAAAAATCAATAAATAATTGATGATCATCCAATTTTAGCAGCAGCAGCAAATGAGTCAAGAACAAAAATGGCGCTAAAAGTAAAAAGGATAATATCAGTTATTTTTAATTTTTTTGTTTTCATAAGGATTATTCTTGATGATTAAAAGTATAACGTTGTTTTCATGGGCGTTGGATATCATCTAATCAACTAGTGATGTCACCAGCATGATAAGCTTTTGTAGCTGTTGTGGCAATATCAAGGCGTGGATAGATAAAATAAACTAATAAGGCAAGCTGAGCTGTCAAACGGTTTTCAGCTTGTTGGAACACAATTGATTGGTTTCCATCGATAACTTCATCCATAACCTCAATATTTCGTGAAGCTGGCAAACAGTGCATAAATCTTGCTTGTGGTCCCGCTTTTGCCATTAAGGCATTAGTAATTTGATAAGTTGGTTTAAAGGCTTTTACGCGTTCATTTGCTTCATCTTCTTGGTCAACTCATCATCATAAATCGGTATAAATAATATTGGCATCTTTAACATAATTTAAGTCTTCGGTGATTGAAACACTGCCACCATTGTTTTCCTTAATGTTTGCTTTGGCAATATCAATTCATGCTGCTGGTGATTGGTATTTTTTAGGGGCAATATGGACAAAGTTCATCCCCATTTTTGTAGTAATGTGCATTAACGAACTACAAACATTAGTTCGATCACCAATAAAAACAATTTTTAATTTGCTAAAGTCATTATTTAAATATAGTATTGGATCAGTATGTTCAAGGATGGTAAATAAATCACATAAAGCTTGCGTTGGATGATTGTAATCACTTAAACCATTAAAAACGGGTACATCAGCGTTTTTAGCAATTGCTTCCACTGTTTCATGTTTTCAGGCGCGGATTAAAATTCCATCGGTCATGTGTGATAAAACTTTAATTGTATCATAAAGGGACTCTTTTTGACCAAGATGAATTTCGCCGGGTTTTAAATATTGAGCATGCCCCCCTAATAATGTCATTGCTGCTTCAAAAGAAACTCTTGTTCTTGTTGAAGGTTCTTCAAAAATCATTGCTAATGTTTTATTTTGTAATAAGGGCGGAATTGCCCCATTATAACGCGCAGTTTTTAGTTTTTTCATTAGCGTTAATAAATCTAAGATTTCATTTTTACTAAAATCTTGGGTATCAATAAAATGTCGTAATTGATTCATTGTAATTCTCCTTTCTTTGTTTTTATTATATTTTTCTAATAATATTTTACAAATTAAAATTCCAATTACTTTGTAATTAATTAGGCAAAAAATGGATTTTTTTTCGGAAATAAGTTAAGATTAAGGCATAAAAAAGGACATCAAAGGATTTTAATCAGTAGCATTAATATTTTAATTATAAAATAATAGTTAAAATAAGGACCTATTAGAATGAAATCAGGTTATTTTGTTTTTTTAATTTAAATTGAGAGGTAATAGTATGATTAGATTGGATGAAATAGATCGGGATATTATTGGTCAGTTACAAAAAGATAGTCGCATTTCAGTGCGTAAAATTAGTAAAACAATTAATATCTCTGAAAAAACAATTCGAATGCGAATTAATAAGTTGATGACGCAAAACATTGTTAAACCTGTTTGCATTGTCAACCCAAATGCTTTCGGTTATGTTAATTTTGTTGATATTTTTTTTAAAATTAATCAGGATGTTGATATTAAAGTTTTACAAGAATGATTACATAATAAAGTTTATGTTTCATATTTATCACGTCATTGGCATGACCAAGATTTTGCAATTCAATGTTGGTTTCAATCAGGAAAAGAAATGATTAATTTTATTAGTGAATTAGAGAGTTATCCTGGTATTTTAGATGTTAAGTATCATCTAATTAGTGAGATTTTATGAGACTCGTATTCATGAAAACCAGAGGATAAAAATTATCGCTAAAAGAACAATTGTTAACATTGTGTAATAATTATGCGAACATTATTTTTTATGATAGAATAAAAATGATTGTTTATAATTGTGTAGAATAGAGGAGATAGTTACATGGCAGTTAGCGATCGTAATATTGTAAAAAAACATGGAAAAATAGCAGATAAAATCATAGCCTTAGATGGAACAATGCAAGCATTGTCTGATGAAGCATTAAAAGCAAAAACAGCTGAATTTAAAGAGAGATTAGCGCAGGGTGCAACATTAGATGATATTTTAATTGAGGCTTTTGCGGTGGCACGAGAAGCAGCACGCCGTATTTTAGGTTTGCATGCTTATCGTGTCCAATTAATTGGAGGAATTGTTCTACATGAGGGTGATGTTGCTGAAATGAAAACCGGAGAAGGAAAAACCTTAACTGCGTTAATGCCAACATATTTAAATGGTTTAACTGGAAAAGGAGTTCATATTGTTACTGTTAATGAATATTTGTCAAAACGGGATTCAGAGATTAATGGTCAAGTGTTTTCATTTTTAGGTTTAACAGTTGGGTTAAACACTCGTAGTGGAAATAAAGACGAAAAAAGAGCAGCATATAGTTGTGATATTACTTATACAACTAACGCTGAATTAGGATTTGACTATTTACGTGATAATATGGCTAAAAACTTTAGTGATAAAGTACAACACGGGTTAAACTACGCTATTATTGATGAAGCTGATTCAATTTTAATTGATGAATCAAGAACACCATTAATTATTTCGGGAGGTCGCCAAAATCGAATTCCACAATATCAAGCAGCCGATCATTTTGCAAAATCATTGTCACGAGAAAATGATCTTGAAATTGATTTAGAAACAAAACAAGTTTATTTAACTCCAGAAGGAATTTTAAAAGCAGAAAAGATTTTCTCAATTAATTCATTATTTGACATTAAAAATACTGAATTATATCATTTAATTTTAAATGCTTTGAAGGCTAATTTTGTTTTTAAAAACGGAATTGAATATGTTGTTCAAAACAATGAAATTATTCTAATTGACCAGTTTACCGGACGATTAATGCCGGGGCGTGCATATAGTGATGGTTTACAACAATCATTACAAGCAAAAGAACATGTTGAAATTGAACAAGAAACAGTAACGATGGCAACTATTACTTATCAAAACTTTTTCCGTTTATATAATAAATTAAGTGGAATGACCGGAACGGCAAAAACAGAAGAAGAAGAGTTTGTAAAAATTTATAATATGCGAGTAATTCAAATTCCAACTAATCGTCCATTAATTCGTCGTGATGAAGCAGACTATATGTTCGCTAATCGTGATGCAAAAATGCAAGCAATGATGAAAGAAATTTTGACTTTGCATGAAAAAGGACAACCAATTCTAATTGGGACAACTTCGGTTGAATCATCAGAAATTGTTTCTCATTATTTACGCAATGCTAATTTAAAGTTTGAAATGTTAAATGCTAAGAACCATGAACGCGAAGCGGATATTATTGCGCAAGCGGGAGAAAAAAAGGCCATTACCTTAGCAACGAATATGGCAGGACGGGGAACTGACATTAAATTAGGGGAAGGAGTTACTAACCTTGGCGGTTTAGCTGTTTTTGGGGTTGAAAGAAATGAAGCGCGTCGGATTGATAATCAGTTACGTGGGCGTTCAGGACGACAAGGAGATCCTGGATTTTCACGTTTCTATGTTGCAATGGATGATGAGTTAATGATGCGTTTTGGTGGTGATCGATTACGTCGCATTTTTGCAAGACTAGGGTCAGATTTTATTCAATCACGAATGTTAACAAGAGCAATTTCAAATGCGCAAAAAAAAGTTGAAGGGATGAATTTTGATCAACGAAAACATATTTTAGATTATGATAATGTTTTAGCGCAACATCGTGAAGCAATGTATGCTCGTCGTGATCAAATTTTAACTGCTTCTGATTTAAAACCAATTATTAAAAAGATGCAATATTCAGCAGCATATGATTTAACAAAAATGTTTGGAAATGAATCACATGGTGAATGATTTATTCGTTATGATGAGTTAATTAAAGGGGTCAACGATAAAGTTGTTGCAAATAATGCATTAGATAAAACAGTAATGGAAAAAATGACCCGCGAAGAAGTTGCAAAATATCTTGCAGAAAAAATGAATGTCTTTTATCAAGCACGGACAGAGGATGTTCCTGCTGATGTGATGAATCAGATTGAACGGAATGCAATTATTTCTTCTTTTGATGAATATTGAACAAAGCATATTGACCAAGCAAGTAAATTACGAAGTGGGATTTATTTACGTAGTTATGCGCAAACTAATCCGCTTCATGCGTATGTTGAAGAAGCAGCAAAATTGTTTGAACATATGCAATTATCAATTGCTCATGAAGTTGTTATTAAATTAGCAAATGTTGTAATCCGAAAAGTTGAGGATGGGAGCGTTGAACCAATGCAAGATTCTGAACAAGAAGTTCGTGAATTTAAACAAAAAGGTTAATTGTCTAAACCACTATGCCAAGCTAGTGGTTTTTTCTGTACTATTAAATTAGATAAAAGAGGGATTAAAATGAGTTTCGCGCTAGAAGTTAAAGAGGAAATTATTAAAAAAGAATTTGACCCAGTTTGTCAAAAAGCTTTTTTATGTGGTTTTGTTAAATATAATATGACATTAAATATTAGCAACCATTATTTTAATTTTGAAGTTAGTTCAATTAGTAACGCAATTATTCGTACAATTTATTCTTTTCTTAAAAATTTATATCAAGTTGAAATTGACATTATTATTATGCAAACAACAAAATTAAAAAAAAATAAAACGTTTATTTTACGAATTAAAGAACGTGCCGCAGAAATTCTAAAAGACTTAAATATTTTTGATGCTGATACCAACCAAAAAATTATTACAATTCCTGCTGATTGAAATGAACGCCAACAGCGTGCTTACATTGCGGGAATTTTTGTGGCGTGTGGTAGTGTTAATTCACCCGAAACAAGCAACTATCACTTAGAAGTGCAGTTTATTGATGAGATTTCAGCGCAAACTTTTCGCAGATTATTACACAAATTTCATTTTCCTTTTAAGATAGTTACCCGCCACGATAAATATGTCTGCTATCTTAAAAGATCAATTTTAGTTTCTGATTTTCTAAAATTAATTGATGCAATTAATAGTGTTTTAGCATTTGAAAATACGCGCATTTCGCGGGACATGGTAAACAGTATTAATCGGTTAAATAACATTGAAATTTCAAACCAGCAAAAAGCAATGAAAGCTGGAGAGGAACAAGTTATTATGATTAATTATTTGTTAGAACATAATTTATTTGATGAATTAAATGATAATACAAGAAAAGTTGCGTTTTTACGGATTGCCTATCCGGATGCATCATTGCAAGATCTTTCATTATTATTGGAGAGTGAGCATAATTTAGAAATTTCAAAATCAGGCGTTAATCATCTTTTCCGCGAAATTAAGAAAAAATATTACGAAAATCAAAAGTAAGATATGCTATAATTTACTTATATTTTTTTATAAGATATGTTTATTAAAGGTTATTTATTTGAAAAAATGGAGGAAAAAATTATGGGAAAAACGAAAAAACATGTTAAGTTCTTTGAATTTTTAACTGTTTTTTCAACGGCTGTTGGAATTACAATCGGAATTGGGATTTATTTAAAAAATGATACTTCTGAGGGCCACGTTTTATATTTCACCCAAAATCCATATTTAGCAATTGCATTATGAATTTTAGTTGGTATTTTAGGAATTGCGATGATTATGGTTTTTATTGAAATTGCTTCTATTAATACAAAGAGTGGGAATGGAACATTAGCATCATGAGCCAATGTTTTAATTGGTCGTAAGGTTGGAAGTTTATTTTCAATTTTTTATATTTTTTTTTATTTTCCAATTTTATTAGGAATTTTCCCAATTTTTAGTATTAACGCAATGTTTGATGCGTTAGAAATTGAGAGTATTACAAAGGGAACCCAAAACGCAATTGCAATTAGTGTGGGTAGTATTCTTTTAATCTTGTTTTACTTATTAAATATTTTTTTACGAAATGTTGGAAAATGAGTACAGACCATTGGAACTTTTGTTAAATTTATTCCACTATTGGTAAGTTTAATTATTGGATTCATTATTCCAATGAATGGAAATGTGTTTGATAGTTTTAAAGAATTAAAATTTGGGAATTTCTTTATGGGCCTTTTACCCGTGTTATTTTCTTTTGATGGATTTATTTATGCCGCAGGATTACAAAAAGAAGTTTCTAACAAAAATGTTGTGCCAAAAGCACTATTTGTTGCAATGGTTTTTATTACAGTTTTTTATTTAATTCAAGTTATTTCGTTATTCTTAGGGACAAACGATGGAAGTGTTTTTAGTTTATTTAATAATATTATTGGCGGACCAATTGCTCGTGTTTTGACCTGATTTATTGTTATTACCGCACTAATGAGTATTAATGGTTTAACATTTGTTTCACCAGCATTAGGCCAAACTGTTCAAGATGAACGTCTTGTTTATATTGGCAAAAAAGAATTAAGTTATCACCAAATTGGCTTAATTCAAATGGCAATTACGGTTAGTTTTAATTTAATCATTATGGGAACTAGTTTAGGAATTAAAGATGACCCACTTTATTTATTAGATATATCTTCCAATGCAGTTAGTTTTGTTGCTTTTATTTGCTATATTAGTTTAATTGTTGCTGTATGAGTAAATCGTTATACAAAACGGGTTGAAGTAACGAAAGTAAAAGGAATGTATTATTATGCTGGCTTTGCTATCTTCTTGTTACTCGTTTCAATTTGTTACATTATTTATAGTTTTGTTGCTTTTAAAAGTAATCATAATACTTTATATAGCTTAGCAATTATTATTGGAGGAAGTTTAATTTTATGAGGAATTAATGAATTGTTATTAAACAAAACAACTCCCCCAGTTCCATACCAAATAAAAACCCCAGTGATGAATAAAATTAATCAATAGGGTTATAAGTTAAGATTTTATCAAGTTCATCGGTCTGGTGAACTTTTTTTCAGCCCCCCATAAGAATGTAAACTTTAAAATTATGTTTTTTTAATAATTGATATAAATCAAGATGGGAATGGCCAGCACTTGAAATAAAAAGAATTTTTTTATCTTTAATAACTTTTTTTGAATAAATTAGACGAAATAAATGATGAGGGATATTAATGCTATTGGTAATATGACTTTCCAATCATTCTTCTTTTGGTCGAACATCGATAATTAACCATTTTTCAGAATTATTAATTTTTGGTAATTTCTTAATTGATTTTGTATTATATTTCATTTGAAATGCTGAAAAAAACATTTTTTCACCTCTTTGTGATATATTATAACATTAAGAAACTTATTATTTTACTACGAAATCTGTAAAATTTAAGTATATAATTAAAATGTTATATAGAAACGAGGGAAGAAAATGCGAAAGCCAATTATTATTGGAAATTGAAAAATGCATAAAACAAGTAGTGAAACAATTGAATTTTTAAATCAAGTTGATCCTGTTTGTGGTAATTTAACAGTAGAAGCGGGAATAGCAGTACCATATGTTAATTTAGCTGTTGCACAGCAACATGCAAATAATTTGATTATTGCGGCACAAAACTGTCATTATGAAGATTTTGGGGCTTTTACCGGTGAAATTTCAGTTGATATGTTAGAAGATCTAAAAATAACACATGTTATTATTGGTCATTCTGAGCGTCGTGAAATGTTTAATGAAACTGATGAGACTGTTAATTTAAAAGCAAAAAAATTATTAGCAAAGGGGATGGTGCCAGTTATTTGCTGTGGTGAAACATTAGACCAATATGAAAATAATGAAACGCAACAAGTTGTTGAAAATCAAATTACAAAAGCATTCCAAGGAATTGATTTGGAAGATGCAAAAACAGTTGTCATTGCTTATGAACCAATTTGAGCAATTGGAACTGGAAAAACAGCAACCGCTGAAATTGCTCAAAAAGTTTGTGCTATAATTCGTGCTAAAATTGCTGCGCTTTATGATGAAGTGGTAGCAAATGTAATTCGAATTCAATATGGTGGTAGTGTTAAACCAGATAATATTAAAGAATTATTAGCACAACCCGATATTGATGGTGCTTTAGTTGGCGGTGCTAGTTTAGAACCACAGACTTTTTTAGGATTAGTAAAATAATTATTAATAAGAAATGATGAATAATTTTTATCATTTTTTAAATATTGTAAATTAAAATAAAAAAGTTATATTTTAAAAATATAACTTTTATTTTGAAAAAACTAATTAGATCTTAACTATTTTAGCTATAATTTAAATTTACTAAAATTATAGTTTTTTAAAAATAGGAATAAGTTTGAGAAATTAAACAATTTCTCAAACTTATTATATTGTTTTTTTTTTTTTTTTTGTATAATGGAAAAAATATCACTTTTGAGAAAGGTAATTTGGTAAAAGATGGTAAATTATGTTAAAAAATTATGTTTAATATTTTTTAAAATTTTTATTGGTTTATTTATTGTTTATTTATTTTTACTTGCCATTTTATATAATACTTATCCAATTCATAAATTAACATTTATTCTTTTAATTTTAGATTCAGTTTATTTAATTGGTGTTACTATTATTCTTATTAATTGTTGTGTTCTTTTAAATAATTTCTATATGAATAAGAAGTACCAATCTTATTTACAATTATCAGAGTTAAAAGTTATTTTTGCCAAAAAGTATTACTTTGTAATATTATGGCTTGTTAACTTTATCTATTTTACCTATAACATTAGTATTAATTTTCAAGTTTATTGATCATTTGATCATTTGGGATCTATTTATCAAGAACTTTATTTTAAATTAATAATTTTATATTGTGTTGTTTATTTATTAGCTAGTATTTCTGCGATTCTTAACTTAATTTTTTTAAAATTATGGTTTTCATATTATGGAAAAATTAATTATATGTTAATTATTAATAATAGTTTTATTTTGGCAATGTTATTAGAAGATTATAAAATATTAAAGTTTTTTAATATTTATTTACTTTTAATGTTATTCTTATTAATTGGTGATAAAAAGCAATTTATTGAACATGAGATCTCGTATAATTTCCAAAAAACAGAATTATTAAATGAATTTAAAAAGGGGAAATTTCCACCTATTGGTTAATAATATTTTTTATTATTCAAATTCAAGGAGGAAAAAGAAATGAAAAAATTACTGACCATTTTAGGCAGTATTACTTTAATTGGGAATGCAAGTTTATTTCCAGTTAGTTGTACAAATAAAGCGAGCGATAAAAAAATTAATGATAATGTACCTTGGGAACTTACTACAATAAAAACAATTCCAACAATTGCTGGAATAAAAGCAGTTCTAAAAGAATATGACGAAAATATTAATGTTGATAAGTTTGATGTTGATGTACTATTAGGAATGAAAAGCGCTGTGATTCGTTATTTACCAAATGAAAATAATTTAGATTACCTAACAAAAAAAATTAATTTAGAATGAACAACTAATGATTTAACAAAAATTTTAACAGTAACTTCATTGCCATATAGTTTAAAGGATATGCGCGTGTATGATGAAAATTTAGTTCTAGCCTCAATTAACTTGTTAAATGGAACTGCTCTTACGGTCAAAGATGTTGATGTTTCAGTAAAACCAGATGAACATTCTGCAACAATTATTGCTAAAGAAGGAAGAAATTTTGTTGGAGGAGTTAATATTATTAATGAAAATTTAACGTTTGATCAATTAGTTAAAGAACCCCAACTAGGAACAATAACAATTAATGAAAAAGTTTACAATGATTTTAAAAGAAGTCAAGTTGTTAAACCAATCGCTTTAGCGGCAACAGTAATGGAATATGTTGGTGATCGTAACCGGGCTTTTGCAATTTACCAAAAAGCCTTTGCTATGATTTTGCTTCATGCAGAGTTTAGTTGTGAATTGTTTGAAAGGAATGGGACATTTTCTTTAACTTATAATAATAATGAAATTATTAGTCCTTCTTCATTTAAAGTTAATTTTAAATTTATTATTGGTGAAAACAAATATTATTTAAATGTAAATAATGAGAAAGTACCCAGTGAATTTATACCGCCGGTAATAAAAATAGAAATTAATTATACGCTTTTACCAAACGATGATTTTAATTTTATTAGAAATAAAGTAATTAGCAAAACTTTAGGGCAAGAATTTATTAATAAATATAATGATATTTTAGATGATGAAATTAATATTATTAATAGCGATTATAATGCAGGGATTATAACTCTGGTTCCTAAAGCTGCATCACGGTTGTTTGAAATCAGTGATAAAGCGGCACGTTTAATGACAAATAAAACATATTATACAGTAGAAGCTAAATTTAATGTTACTTCTAATAGTTAAAACAGTTTGTCATAATTATCAAGTTAATATTATTTAATAGTTGCTTTAATTAAAAAATGGGAAAGATTATTATTAATCTTTCCCATTTTAATTTACCTTCTTTAGTCTATTTCAACTAAATTATCATTTTTAATGATATATGTTTTGGGGCCATTTAATGGTTGATATTTGTCATTATTAAAAATTCGAACACGATTTCCTTCGGCGGGAATAATGGAAATTTGATAATTTTCATCATATTTAATCCCATCGGTTAAATCATATTTTTTAATAATTTCAGCGAAACTTTGATCACCAGTAATAACAATATTTTTTATTAATTTACCAGTACTATTTCTTATTTTAATAGTATAGTACATTTCTTGGTTAAAGCGATAATGAATTTCTTCAGCATTACCATAAAATTTAATTAATTTATCTTGTGAATGTAAACCGAGAATTCCTTTATATTCATCAGCTATTCCTTGAAATACTATTGTATTATTTAATTTGTTTAATTTAAACAAATATCTTTGAACATTTGGAATTTTATTTTTTTGTGCAATTTGCAACTCAACAGCAACAAATAAATTATTTTTATTTTCTAAAAATGAATTTAATGATGAATTATAATCAACAGCTACTGTTACTTTTTCATCGGCAGTTAAATTAGGCAATGTAAAAATTTTTTTAATTTCATCTAGTGTTTTAAATTCATCACCAAAATTTATTGTTACATTTTTTGCAACAATTTCTTTGGTAGATGTTACTTTTTTTATTGGTATAATTTTTTGCACAATTGGATGTTCTCTAGTTGATGCATCAATGATATTAGTTCAAATTGGTTTTGTTAACTGTTGATATTTATTAATAATATTTTCAGTTTCTTTAGTTGGTCGTAAACCTCACACTTCAAAGAATGGTGATAAATTATATCCTGATATTTCTGATGCATGAATAATGAATTGTTGAATTTTAATTTGGTCATTATAAAGTCCATTTTTTTCAGTATTAAGCATTGCTCGATAAGTTTGATTTAATTGTGGATAAAAGTTTTCTCCAAATGCCATTCTTAATTGTCAAAACATTGCTAGTTTAACTCATAAAGGCTCTTGTTTTATCTTATTAAAATCTCGTTCTTTAATTGGAGTTTGGAAAAATAATTCAATTTCTTCCATATAATTAAAAATTCGCAATGGAACATTAAAGCGTTCTTGGACATATAGGGCACTAATATTATTAGTAACTTCAGTTAAATCATTTCATTTATATTGTGAACTTTGATAAGTATGACCAGTTTCATGTCATAGTGCTCATTGGCCATAAATTTGATCTAAAAATAAATCTTGTCCAGCGGAACTACTATTTGGAAACATTATTCGACCATTACCAGCATTGGCATAATCACCATTATCATCTTCATTAGCAATATGAATATATTGTGGATACTTTTTATTGATTCCATCAGTTGTTTCATTTAAACCAAGAATTTCATTAGTATATTTTCATGTTTTATCTCACCCTGCTAAAATAGCATTAAAATGATGTTTTAGGCGGGGAAGCACTTTCTTAATAATCATTTCTGTTTGCATTGTAGCAAGAAAATGATTGGATACAAATTCAACAAAAGGTGAACTTGTATTTAAAACATCATTAATAAAATCATTTTGATTAGATTCATTTATTTTAAACGTTGGCATTTTAATAACAGGATTAGAATTTTCTGCTGTTACGCTAGTTACTTGTAAATCAGTTAGATTATTATCAGCAAGATAAAGCACACCATTAGTTTCTAGATAAAAAGTAACAAAATTAGCTTTTGTTGGAATTAAAATATGTTTAAAAACATCTTCTCTGTTTTGATTTATGTTTTTGTATTTTCCTCATTGCCCAACTGATAGTTTAATCTGTCCTAATTCATCGTTTGTCAAATTCCGATTTAATGTTACTGTGTAAGTATTGTTTGCTCGTAAATAATAACCAGTTGGTTTAAATTCTGAGTGTGTAAATTCACGGTTTTCTCGATCAGCAATTTCTCTACTATTTAAAAATTTATGGTTTTCTTTTAACAATTGGTTTGTATTAATACTAGTGTTTGAATAAATCTTGCATGCAAGAATTCCGTTTGTGCTAGTAATTGTTAATCCGGCGGCCCCTAAAATACTCAATAACTTTTTCATGTTATTTTCCTCCTTAGTATTTTAAGTTCTCTAATTTTTATAATTATTTTATGATGTCTATACTGATGGAGGTTTGTACTCTTTTTTGAGTAACGATAGACATTCTGTATGTAAGAGATTAATTAATAATGCTTTTATCATACATGGGTTTTTAAGATTATGAACAATGGCTAACATTATTAATCTACCTCCTTTATATACTTATTGTGGCTTTATTTTATAACTTTTTTTAAAAATGTAAAGGCATAATGAACTTAACACCTTTAGTAAAACTAAGTATTACATATTGACAGATGCATTTTTAAACATTAATTTCAAATTTTTTTAAATTAGAGTTGACTTTTTACTAAATATAACAATTTATGTATTAGTGTTATTCCATATAAAAGTTTTATTTTATTTCTATTTTAAAATAAGGTATAATTATAAATTGTAATAAGGGATTGAGGTTAAAATGAGTTTAATTAATATTGAAAATTTAAGTCATGCTAACGGTGGAAAGATTTTATATAAAAACGCAACAGTTCGAATCAATAAGGGGGAACATCTAGCGTTAATTGGGGCGAATGGAACAGGGAAGACTACTTTATTAAGTATTATTTATGGAAAAATTGCACCTGACGAAGGGATAATTGAATTACACCCAAAGGTTAAGATTGGTTATTTAGATCAACACCAAGCGTTAGATGGTAGTTTAACAGTTGATCAGTTTTTAAAATTAACATATCAACATTTATTTGATATTGAGCAAAAAATTCATGATATTTATGAAAAAATGAGTGTTAATTATGATGAAGATGAGTTAGTCAAAGCGTTAAAATTACAAGAACATTTAGATCAAAATGGGTTTGAAACAATTGATAAAGAAATTCGCAGTTTAGTTGATGGATTAGGGATTGATTCAACAAGGTTAAATGCCAAGTTATCAGAGTTATCGGGAGGACAACGGGGGAAAGTTATCTTGGCAAAATTATTATTATCAGAAAATGATTTTTTGTTATTAGATGAACCAACTAACTTTTTGGATTTGGAACAAGTTGAGTGATTGGCAAGGTTTTTACAAAATTACGAGAAAGCTTTTTTAGTGGTTTCCCATGACATTGATTTTATTAATAAAGTTGCAAAGGTTATTTATGCGATTGAAAATTTAACAATTAATCGTTATGTTGGAAACTATCAACAGTATTTAGCATTAAGTGAATTAAAAAACGATCAATATGATAAGGCCCAAAAAGGACAAGAACGATTAATTAAAAAATTAGAAACTTATGTTGCAAAAAATAAAGCGCGTGCTTCAACAGCAAAAAGTGCTCAGTCACGCCAGAAACAAATTGATAAAATGGAAGTTATTGAAAAACGCCATGAGTTGATGAAACCAAAGTTTAGTTTTAAATACAAACGCCCAGCAAGTACAACAATTATTAGTGCTGAAAAATTAGAGATTGGTTATCAGTTTCCGTTAATTCAACCTTTAACATTTGATATTCGTGATGGAGAAAAATGTATTGTTCGTGGGTATAATGGGATTGGAAAAACAACTTTCTTAAATACTTTAGCAGGAAATCTTCCAAGTTTAGGGGGAACTTTAAAACTTGGCAATGGCGTCGTTATTGCTTATTTTCATCAAATTGAAGCAATCATGGAGATGACACCAATTGAATATTTAAAAAATTTATATCCTGACCTTGAGGAAGGGCGGATTCGCAGTATTTTAGCAAACTTTGGGGTTAAAAGTACTTTAATGCAGAACCAAATGATAAAGTTATCTGGAGGTGAACAAACAAAAGTTCGGTTATCAGCATTATCATTAGAACCGTGTAGTTTATTAATTTTAGATGAGCCAACAAACCATATTGATGTTTTGGCAAAGGAAGCATTATTAGAAGCAATTCAAGCGTTTGAAGGAACTGTTTTAATTACAACCCATGATATTAATTTTAATGTTAATTGAGCGGATAAAGTGCTTGACTTTGAGAAAATGGTATAAGAACTAATTGTGAAAAAACATTATTTTTATGTGTTGGTTTGTGCTGATAAAACATTATATGCTGGATATACGGTTGATTTGGTTCGCCGTGAGCAAGAACATAACCTTGGAATAGGGGCCAAATATACGGCCTTATCAAAACGAAGACCAGTTAAAATAATTTATTGGGAGGAATATAAAACACGTTCAGTTGCGATGCAACGCGAAGCAGCTTTTAAACAGTTATCGCGGGTTGATAAAATTAATTTTTTACGAAAACAAAATATTGATTTACCCTTTGCGATGAAAACAGATGTGGTAAAATCAAAATAAGAATATTAAAGCGGAGGTAGGATGGATAACAATATTCAAGTTTTAGTTGATGAGTTAACACAATTATATCAACGTTATCAAGCACAAGCGTTGCAAAACGATATTATGATCTGCTTAGATATTTTAAAATACTATGATTTTAGTGATCAAAATAATCGGGTTTTTATTGGTTATGTTTTACGAGTATTTTATATTTTAAAAGCAAAACTTGAACAAAATATTGATTTAACAACTGACTTATCAAATTTAATGGCAAAGGGATATACAACAGGTAATAACCGGAATATTTTTCGCCGTAAAGTTGGTAAGAATGGTCAAGAATTTAAAAATGAAGTTGAATTTTACATTAAACGAAATTATTTTGATGATGAATATGAACGCTTGCAACGGATGATTTTAAAAAATGGAACAAAATTAGTTGGACCGGTAAATAGTTCTTTAGCTGGTTTTAATTATGAGAAAATACTAACAAATTCAATCCAATTAGTGGATAGCCAAGAATTAGTATTACGATTACAAAAGATTGTGATTCGAATATTAAAACCATTTGAAAGTGAAAAAAGTCAATTTTTAGAAAAGCAAGCAATGATTGATAAATATTTAGCCGAAACTATAACTAAACGAGAAAATTATTTGCAACAATATAACAAATTATTTAAACAAGAAAATAATTAATTTATATAGTACAATATAAGTAGTCAAAATTAAGGGAGGAAAATATGAAACCAGAATTAAAAGAATTATTATTAGAAATTAAAACAAAAATTAATGATGATAAAATTTTTCGAGATTTTGTTGGTGAAATTTTAAATGAGGCTAATTACAATAACTATTATGAACAATCAGTTGCGGATGAAGAAATTGCTGAGCAATTAGTTGAAATCTATTTTATTGAAAATTATAGCAGTGATGAAGAAGTTTCAGAACTAAAAGAAAAAATCATGAAAATTTTATTCTTCTTAGAAGGACAAGAAGAATTAGTTAAAGAATATGCCTATTTTATTGAAAATAAAGTAAGCCAATTTGTTACAGAACTTAACTAATTTTATTAATCTGACAGCAAATGTTAGATTTTTTTAAACTATATTTGCATTATTTTTAAAAAATAATATTATTTTACTATGTTACTTTTACAAAATAATAATTAAGAAGGTGAAAAAATGGAAAAAGATTGAATTGTTGTTAAAGGAGCACGTGAAAACAATTTAAAGAATATTGATGTTCAAATTCCAAAAGATAAATTAGTTGTTTTTACTGGTTTGTCAGGTAGTGGAAAATCATCACTAGCTTTTAATACTATTTATGCGGAAGGTCGTCGCCGTTATATTGAAAGTTTGTCGAGTTATGCTCGTCAATTTTTAGGTGGTAATGAAAAACCAGATGTTGATGCAATTGATGGGTTATCACCAGCAATTTCAATTGATCAAAAGACAACTAGTCATAATCCACGAAGTACAGTTGGAACAGTAACTGAAATCTATGATTATTTACGACTATTATATGCACGGGTTGGAACTCCTTATTGTATTAATGGCCATGGTGTTATTAAGTCAGTAACGATCAAAGAGATTATTAATAATTTAAAACAATTGTTAAATGAAGGCGAAAAGTTTATGATTTTATCACCAGTTGTGCGTGATAAAAAAGGGAGTTTTAAAGATTTATTCGCACGCTTAAAACAAGAAAGTTTTATTCGGGTAAAAGTTAATGGTGAAATTAAAACATTAGATGAAGAAATTGAGTTAGATAAAAATAAACGACAAAACATTGATATTATTATTGACCGGTTAGTGTACAAGAATTCTGAAGAGTTATTAAGTCGGATTCATGATGCAATTGAAGTTGCCTTAAAGTATGGGAATGCCTTAGTAAAAATTGATTTTGTTGATCAGCAAAAAGAAACATTATTTTCAACAAATTATTCATGTAATATTTGTGGTTTTGTGATTCCAGAATTAGAACCACGATTATTTTCTTTTAATTCACCAGCAGGGGCTTGTAATGAATGTAAAGGGTTAGGAGTAAAATTAGAAGTTGATGAAGATTTACTAATTCCGAATCGATCATTATCAATCTTACAAGGGGCAATTGTTTATTTAAAAAATATTGTTAACACAACAAATATTGAATGGCAAAAATTTAAAGTTCTTGCAGAACATTATCATATTGTTTTAGAACAACCAGTTAGCGATTTAACAAAAGGGCAATTAGAATATTTAATGCGTGGTAGTGATGAGCCAATTGAATATAATTTTAAAACAGCAAGTGGTAATATTATGCGTGGATATGATTATATTGAAGGAGTTGGTCAATTAATTGAGCGGCGTTATACTGAAACTTCTAGTGAAACTGCTCGGGAATATTATAAACAGTTCATGACCGATAAAAAATGTGGAACTTGTCAGGGAAAACGGTTAAATGAAATTCCATTGTCAGTAAAAATTAATAATATTAGTATTTCTGATTTTACCGACTTATCAGTTGAAGATGAATTAAAAGAGATTTTAAATTTAGTTTTAACTGAATCACAACAAGAAATTGCCCGATTAGTAATTAATGAATTAGTTAACCGTCTTGATTTTTTAAATCGTGTTGGTTTAAGTTATTTAACATTGTCACGTAATGCCTCAACTTTATCAGGGGGAGAAGCACAACGGATTAGATTAGCAACACAAATTGGAAGTCAGCTAACCGGAGTCCTATATGTATTAGATGAACCATCAATTGGTTTACACCAACGTGATAATGATAAACTAATTGAAACGTTAAAAAGTTTACGTGATTTAGGGAATACTTTAATTGTTGTTGAACATGATGAAGACACTATTCGTGCTAGTGATTATGTTGTTGACATTGGTCCACAAGCAGGAATTAATGGTGGTGAAGTTGTTGCGGCCGGAAGTATTGATGATATTAAACAAAACCCAAATTCAATTACCGGAAAATATTTAACTGGTGAATTAGAAATTACTGTTCCAAGCAAACGTCGTGGTGGTAATGGTTTAACATTAGAAATTAAAGGAGCACGTGAAAATAATTTAAAAAATATTAATATAACAATTCCCTTGAATAAATTTGTTTGTTTAACCGGAGTTTCTGGTAGTGGAAAGTCAACTTTAATGAATGAAATTTTATGAAAAGGAATTAAAAAGAATCTTGGTTTAGCAACTGATCGTCCTGGTGCCCATGATAAGATTGTTGGAATTGATAACATTGATAAAGTTATTAATATTTCACAAGATCCAATTGGAAAAACACCACGGAGTAATCCAGCGACATATACTTCGGTGTTTGACGATATACGTGATTTATTTGCAAGTACAAATGAAGCAAAGGCGCGAGGTTATTTAAAAGGACGCTTTTCTTTTAATGTGCCTGGTGGACGTTGTGAGAATTGCCAAGGTGATGGAATTATTAAAATCTCAATGCACTTTTTACCAACAGTTTATGTTCCTTGCGAAGTTTGTGAAGGAAAAAGATATAATGATGAAACATTATTAGTTAAGTTTAAAGATAAAAATATTTATGATATTTTAGAAATGACAGTTGATCAAGCTTGTGAATTTTTTGCAAAGCAACCAAAGATTAGCCAAAAGTTAGCAACAATGCAAGAAGTTGGTTTGGGTTATATTAAGTTAGGACAATCAGCAACCGAATTATCAGGGGGAGAAGCACAACGGGTTAAGTTATCAACTTTCTTATTAAAACGAACAACAGGAAAAACATTATTTTTATTAGATGAACCTACAACAGGTTTACATGTTGACGATGTTAAAAGATTATTGTTGGTTTTAAATAAAATTGTTGATAATGGCGATACTGTTGTTACAATTGAACATAACTTAGATGTGATTAAAGTGGCAGATTATATTATTGATTTAGGACCAGAAGGTGGTGTTGGCGGAGGAACTGTTATTGCGACAGGAACTCCAGAACAAATTGCAGTAAAAAGTGATATTAGTTATACGGCACAATATTTAACGCCACTTTTGAATAAGGAAAAATAATTGATGGATGTTAAGAAACAACTTTTTAAAGCTGCTTTGTTTAAGAAAGAATATAATTTAGGAAAACTATTAGCAGAAAAATATCATAATGCTCAAGATAAAATTCAAGTTGTTAATGTTGTTGGAACTAATGGGAAAGGTTCTGTTTCTAATTATTTGCAACGACAATTAATGTTAAATTATAAAAAAGTTGGTCTTTTTACTTCACCCGCATTTTTAAAACATAATGAAAGAATTAAAATTAATAATCAGTTTATTAGTGATAATGATTTAAAACGAATTATTAAAAGTATTAAAGACGAGATTAAAACTTATCAGTTAACTTTTTTTGAAATTTGAGTTTTAATTTGTATTAAATATTTTTTAGAACAACAAATTAAAGTTGCTGTTATTGAAGCTGGAATTGGTGGGCGATTGGATGCAACTAATGTTTTTAATAACCAACTAGCAGTGTTATTAACTTCAATTGACTATGATCATACTGAAGTTTTAGGAACAAGATTAGAAAGTATTATTCAAAATAAAGTTGGTATTGTTAAAAATGATTGTCAACTTTTTATTAGCGCAAGTTGTCAAAAATATTTTTCTGTCATTGCAAAATATCTTAATTCGGATAGAATTATTACAAGCGAAGTTTACCCGCAAGCAATTAATTATTATCAAGAATTTAATGTTGGACTAGTAATTAAATTTCTGACAGTTTTTAAGTTTAAAATTAATTATGCACTTTTTAAAGTAAATCCAGTCTTGGGTCGTTTTACCCAATTGAGTAAAAATCCGTATTTTATTATTGACGGTGCACATAATCCAGAAGGAATTCGTGCCTGTATTCATACCTTTGAAATGTTAAATAATTTAAACCATGATGAAGTGTTAGTATTATATGCATCATCCCAAAAGAAAGATTATTTACAAAATCTAATGTTATTAAAAGAACATTTTGGGTCAAATTTGTATATTACTGCTTTTAAGCATCCAATGTCCTGAGATATTACGGACATTAATTTTCATAATAAAGTTAAAAATTGAAAAAAATTATTATTACAGAATAAGACAAAAAATATTTTAATTTGTGGGTCGTTATATTTTATTCCGTTAGTATATCAGTTTTATTTAGAAAGGATGTAAAATTATGTTATATTTATTAACAAATATTGGTGCCTGATTAGGAATTGCCATTTTATTTGGTTTAGGCGTTTTATTGGATTATAAAAATTTAAAAAAAATTAATATTTTGACAATGACCGTAACAAGTCTATTGATTGCATTATCAGTTATTTTAACAAATTTAATCGGATATACAATTCCAATTACAGGGGGAATTCGATTGGCATTAGGTAACTTTTTGATTTTTGTTGTTGGAATGTTATTTGGACCTTTCTTTGGCGTTATGAGTGGAATTGCAACCGATACTTTAGGAGCGTTGGTTAATATTCAAGGGACTTATCATGCTGGTTTTGCTTTTAATCTTGCTTTTTATGGTTTTATGGGTAGTGTTGTTTTTTTGTTTAAGAATCAAAGATTTTGAATTATAAAAACAATTATGTTATATATTATTACGTTTGTGTTAATTTCATTTGGATTTAATGTTTTATGATTATATTCAATTGGTTGAAATTTTGTTGTGTTAGGAGCAACGTTTATTGCAAAAGCAATTAAGTTTCCAATTCAAATGGCAATTTATTTACCAATGGCAATTTCTAGTTTTACCATTTTATATAAATTAATTACATCACGTCACAGCATTAATTTATGATGTGCAGAAAATAGATCTTTAAAATTAATATTAATTAGATTTAAAAAACGTATCAGTTGTTTTTGAGCAATTTGATTTTGAACTTCAATATTACTACCAATTAAACTTAAAAAATATAAGTCTCCTGATAAATAAAAATTGTTTATATGTGTAAAACTTCTAAAAATCTAATAAGAATAGGGATTTTTATTAAAAACATTTGTGGATAACTAAAAAGATATTATGATTTTGTTAATTTATATTTACTTATTATTTGTTAGTTGTAATATTATTAATGATTAAGTGAAGGAATGTGAAAAAATGTTGGAAAAAGAGGCTACATATTTAATAAAACAAGAAAGCCAATTATCAGATGATGAACGTATGCTCCTTTTATGTTTATATCGTCCAATTATTGGGGATAAAGCACATATGTTATATATTGCTTTTACGGCACAAGATTTTGTTTTAGAATTAAATATTAAGTATCAATTAGACCATCTTTTATTATTATTACAAATGACATATGAAGAGTTTTTAACAGCAAAAAATACATTAGAAACAATTGGGTTGTTAAAAATGTTGAAACGTGAAAAAGGGAAACATCATATTTTAAAACCACAATTACCTATTTCTGCAATTGCTTTTTTTGAAAATAAAATCTTAAGTGATTACTTATTAAATATTGTTGGTGCAAAGTGTTTTACAATTATTAAAGATAAATTTATTGAAGAGGAGCACCCTAAGACTGGTGATAAAATATCACCACAATTAAATATTGCTAATGTTAATTTAGATTTTGTTTATATTGATAAGTACTTAGCAACCAAAAATGCCAATCATAAATTGTATCTACCATATCGTGAAAAAATTATTCAATTAGCAAATTATTATCATGTTTTAACAAATAATCTTGCTATTTTTATTTATAAGAGTATTGAGTTAATTGATCAAAAACGTATTTTTAATTATGAAAAATTTCAACATTTATTATCTGATTTTCATCAGAAAACAATTTTGAAAAAACAAATAACCGGAGAGCAATTAAAGTTAATTGTTAATGAAGAAAATATTGTAAGACCAACAAATATGTTAGAAGCAAAAATTAATGAAATGACATCAATTGATCCCATTGAATATTTAACCTTATTACGAGAAAATACAAAACCAACACCAATGGAAGTTGATTTAATTCGTGATTTAATTATTAATTATTCATTAAAACCAGGTGTTGTTAATTGTTTAATTGAATATGTTTGGTTTAAAAATTCACGTCGAATTGAAAGAAAATATTGTGAAAAAATTGCCAATACTTTTAATCAATTACAAATTGATACTGTTGATAAAGCGATGGGACACTTACGTAGCGCTTATGCAAAAACACAAAAAAATAAAATTGCAAAAGAAACAATTAAAAGTAGTACTTATCAATTTAAACAATCAACAGTGAAAAATAATATGGCGACATTAGAATATAATAAGCTTTATGAGCAAAAACGCCAACAACGTGGAGAGGAAAAAGTTGATCTTAATCAATTATTAGATGATTTAAAAAACTTATAAAATAATCTGAAAAAAGGAGGCGCCGGAATGGCAAAACTAAATTTGTTAGAACAAATTAAGAGTAATAAAGAGTTAATGCTTAATTTGCAAGCAATTTCTTTTGATATTAATGATTATGAAAAGTTTAGTTTGCTCTTTGAAGAATATTTAAATAATTATCATTATTGTGAATCCATGCCAAATTTATCATTGTGTCAACAACAATTTAAGGGTTATAAATATTATTTTAGAAAAGAAGTTGATAAGTTATTTTTAACTCGTGTTGAGTGTAACCATATGATAACATTGAATGAAGTAAATAAAGTTAAAAATAATTATCTCTATTATGATTTTAGTGATGAGTTATTAAAACTTCGTTTAAATGATATTAAGAAAGATGAAAACTTTAATAATATGCATCAGATTATTGGCGAAATGGTTAAATTTGTCAAAGGACAACGACAAAAAGGATTATACATTTATGGTGAACCGGGGGTAGGGAAAACTTATTTATTAATTAGATTAGCTAATGTTTTAGCAAACAATAATCGAAAAGTTGCTTTTATTTCAGTAATTAATTTAATTAACCGAGTGAAAGAATCCTTTAATCTTTTTAATAACGAATCCTCATTAATTGATGATTTATTGCGTGCTGATATTTTGTTTTTAGATGATATTGGGGGAGAAACTGTTTCACCATGAGTTCGCGATGATTTATTATTTCGAATTCTAAATGATCGGATTAGTCGTCAGTTACCAACTTTTTTTTCTTCTAATTTTACAACAACTGCATTAACAACAATTTATGCTAATGTTAAAAATGAAATTGGTAATAAGGAGATTAATAATATAAAAGCACTTCGTATTGTTGATCGGATTCGAGGATTAGCAACAGAATTAGAATTAATTGGAAATAGTAGGAGAAGTGATAATGATTATGCCAAAGTATGAACTACATAAATATTTTTTTAGAGGATATGATCAAAAAAATAATGTGCAAGATATTTTATATTTGAATGTTCAAAAATATCAGTATCAGCCCCAAACTGGAATTAAAGTAATAACAAAAGACAAAAAAGAATATTTGATTAAAAATTATTGGTTTGATTATGATAAACCAGACCCAGATGATAAATTTAAGTTTGAATGTTTTGAACGTGATTTACATCGAATTTTATTTTTAAATGAATGACAACATGATAAAAAAGCATTTATTGATAAACATTATTTACCGTTAGAAAAATTTAATATCTTAAAAGAACAAAAACAAAAAGTTCTTGCAGAATATTTGACTGTGCATGGTTTAACAGCAAAAGATGATCCGGCATATCGTAGTTTAGAAGCTTCTTTTAGTTTATTGAAACATAAACCACGAACAGAAGTAGAATATGAATTAACGGAAATGGCAGAATATTATACAGCGGAGATGAAGGAATTTGAAAAACTAAAACAAGCAAATTCAATTTTAGCTTTTGAAGCGATTGCATTAGACTTATATGGTGATCCATTATTATTTGAAGAAACAGTTGATGATTAAAATGAATTTTTAATTCATAATGAAGATTTCTAATTTTTTGTGTTTGCTTTATTTGGATATTTTCTAAATTTCTTGCAAATTAGGAGATGAGGTTGTAAAATAAGAGTAAGTATGCAATGTTTTATTGCAGACTAAGTTATTAAAGTAGTAGAGGAGAAAGAGTAGATGACAAAAATTGCAATTAACGGGTTCGGACGTATTGGCCGTTTAGCATTCAGAAAATTATTTGAAGAAAAAAATGTTGAAATTGTCGCAATTAATGATTTAACAGATGCAAAAACATTAGCAACATTATTAGAACTTGATTCAGCCCAAGGAGGATGAATGCGAGGAAAAATTTCTTCAGAAGAAAATGCTATTATTGTTAATGGGAAAAAAGTAATTGTTTGTGCAGAAAAAGATCCAACCGCTTTACCATGAGGGAAATTGGGAGTGGATGTTGTTGTTGAATCAACAGGAAGATTTGCTGATAAAGCAGGAGCTTCACAACATATTACAGCAGGAGCAAAAAAAGTTTTAATTTCAGCGCCAGCAAAAGGAACTGATGTTAAAACGATTGTTTATAATGTTAATCATAAAGATATCACAAAAGATGATACGGTTATTTCAGGAGCAAGTTGTACAACAAACTGTTTAGCACCAATGGCTCAGGTTCTAGACGAAAAATTTGGAATTGAAAAAGGATATATGACAACTGTTCATGCTGTTACAAATGACCAACGTTTATTAGATTTAGCTCATGATGATTTAAGAAGAGCGCGTGCTGCCTTTTCTAATATTGTTCCAACTAAAACTGGAGCAGCCGCAGCCGTAGCATTAGTATTACCACAATTAAAAGGTAAATTTGATGGAATGGCATTACGTGTACCAACAATTACAGGGTCAATCGTTGACTTAGCAGTTGAATTGAAAAAAACAACAACAGTTGATGAAATTAATAATGCAATGAAAGCGGCTGCATCAGAAACTTTTGGTTATAATACACAACCAATTGTTTCATCAGATATTATTGGTGAATCACACGGATCAATCTTTGATGCAACATTAACAAAAATTATTGAAGTTGATGGAAAACAATTAGTTAAAGTATATGCATGATATGATAATGAAATGTCATATGTATCACAAATGGTACGCACATTATTATACTTTGCAACAGTTTAATTGAAAGCAAGAAACACTAAGAATCTTTAGTGTTTTTTATTTTTTTAGAAAAAGATATTTCTTATGTTATGATAATTATATATAAGAAGCTAATCTTATAATATATAAAGCTGAATAATGATACCTTTTGCGTATTTATGCCAGTGCTATAAAAAGTTTAAGGATTGAAGGAGATTATTAAAATGAAAAATCCTATTTTAGAAAAACACTTTCATAATATTCGTGACCAATTAAAATTAGTTCTAAGTATTGAAAAAATTCGTGATTCAACTAATCCGATTCAATTGTTATATGACAATGTACTTTGGATTCGAAATAGCGGTCGTGTTATTACTGAAGATGATTTTACATATCGTTTGGAGTTAGCGTTAGCTGATACTTATAAAACATTATCACTACGAATTGATTCTCTATTGTTAAATGCTAAAACGTTATCTTATAGTTATTTTAAAGAAAAATTGGACATTAAAGTTTACCATAATAAATTGTATAAAGAGGCAGTTAAAATTTTAAAGGCAAGTTATAGTGATCGTATTGATGACATTGATTTTATTTATATTGCTTATCAAATGACAGAAATGTTAGGAGAAGGTTTGCGTAGTATTTCTTCTCGGAAGCTAAGTGAAGTAACAAGATAAATTATTGACAGTCAAAAATAGTTATGTTGATAACTATTTTTTATTTGCACCATGGTTTACTGAAAGTTAAGAATCAGAGTAAAGAACCTTATTTTCAAACAGAAAATGCGATATAATTTATATTAGCAATTACAAAAATGAGAGGGATATTATGAGCCAAAACAAGAAATTATTTTATGTCACAACACCAATTTATTATCCAAGCGCCCAGCTACATATTGGTCATGCTTATACAACAACTTTGGCGGATATTTTGAACCGTTATAAAAAGTTAGATGGTTATGAAACCTTTTTTTTAACTGGTAGTGATGAGCATGGTGAAAAGATTCAAAAGAAGGCAAAAGAAGCAGGTATTACACCATATGAATTTACAACAATGATTGTTAACAATTTCAAGTTACTATGAAATAAGTTAGGGATTGAGTATTCAAAGTTTATTCGAACAACAGATAAGACTCATGAACTTGGAGTTCAAAAGATTTTTAGTAAGTTGTATCATAAAGGGGATATTTATTTAGGTGAATATGAGGGTTTGTATTGTGTTAGCTGCGAGGAATTTTTAACAGAATCACAATTAGATAAAACAACCCAACAATGTTTGGTTTGTGGGAACAAACCAAAGAAAGTTAAGGAAGAAACTTATTTTTTTAAAGTTTCAAAATATAGTCAGTTTTTAATTAATTATTATAATGAGCATCCAGACTTTATTGAACCAGAAGCAAGAAAAAATGAAATGTTAAATAATTTTATTTTGCCAGGATTAACTGATTTATCAGTAACAAGAACAACTTTTTCCTGAGGAATTAAAACATTAGAAAATGATAAGCATATTATTTATGTCTGAATTGATGCACTATCTAATTACTTAACAGGATTAGGTTATTTATCAGATGATGAAACATTATTTAACAAGTTTTGAAATAATCCAGATGTTGAGATTTTGCAGTTGTTGGGGAAGGAGATTGCGCGGTTTCACACAATTTATTGACCAAGTATGTTAGAAAGTTTGGAACTACGTCAACCAAACAAACTTTTATCACACGGTTGAATTTTATTTAAAGATACCAAGATGAGTAAATCAATTGGTAATGTTGTTGACCCATTATATTTAATTGATCAATATGGTCGTGATGTTTTAAGATTTTATTTAGGATATGAAATTCCAACGGATAATGATGGAAAGTTTTCTTATGAAATGTTCTTTGAATCATATAATACCCATCTAGTTAATAACATTGGTAACTTAGTATCACGTGTAAGCAATATGATTAGTAAATATTTTAATGGGGAACTTCTATCACGAGGACCATTAAAAAATGATTTAATTGATAGTTGTCTTTTGGCAATTAAAAGTTATCAGGTGGCAATGAATAATTATCAAATCTCAAAAGCATTAAGTATTGTTTTAGAATTATGTAATAAAGCAAATAAATATATTGAAGAAAGTAAACCATGAGAATTAGAAAAGAATCAAGAAACAGCACAATTACATACAACGTTAGCAACGTTAGCTTATGTCATTGTTGTTAGTGCTTTTTTATTACAACCAGTATTAATTGATCATGCGCAAAAAATTGCGGATTACTTTAATATTGATTTACAAAATTTAACATTTTCAACAATTTTAAGTCAAGAAATGATATATAATAAAAGGATAGAAAAAAAAGAAAATTTATTTGAGCGTTTAAATGTTGAACAAGAATTAAAACGAATTGAGACAGAATTAAATTAGTAAAATAATATAAAGGAGGGATTCTAATGAAAGAATATGATGTAATTGTTATTGGCGCGGGTCATGCTGGTGTTGAAGCAAGTTTAGTTGCGGCTAGAATGCAGAAAAAAACATTGTTAATTACTTTACATAAAGATAAAATTGCCTTAATGCCATGTAATCCCTCAATTGGTGGCCCAGCAAAAGGGATTGTTGTTCGTGAAATTGATGCTATTGGTGGTGAAATGGCAAAAGCTGCTGATGCAACTGCTTTACAAATGAAACTATTAAATTCTTCTCGCGGACCTGCAGTATGAGCATTACGAGCACAATCAGATAAAATTGAATATTCAAAATATATGCAAACTGTTATTGAAAACCAAGTTAATTTAGAGGTATATGAAGGAGCAGTTCAAAGTTTGTTGGTTGATGATAATAATGTTTGTTATGGTGTTATTTTAAAAGATCAAACCCAATTTTTTGCGAAGAAAGTTATTTTAACAACAGGGACATATATGCAATCATTGGTTTTGCAAGGAAAAGAAAAAAAAGCACAGGGACCCGACGGAGATATTACAACAGCAGGGTTATCAACACAATTAAAACACTTGGGATTTGAATTATTTCGGTTAAAAACAGGAACACCAGCTCGTGTGCTTAATACTTCAATTGATTATACAAAAGCTCAACCAGAACCAGGAACTGATATGAAATTAGCTTTTTCTTATGCAACAAAAAAATTTACACCACTACAAGAACAAGAATTATGTTGATTAATTCATTCAACATCAACAACACATGCTATTGTGCAAGACCACTTACCTTTATCAGCAATGTATTCTGGAAATGTCAAAGGGACTGGCCCACGTTATTGTCCTAGTTTTGAAGATAAAATTGTTCGTTTTGCTGATAAACCTCGTCATCAAATTTTTTTAGAACCAGAATCAAAAAGTTTAAATACAATTTATGTACAAGGATTTTCAACATCAATGCCAATTGATGTTCAGGACAAAATGCTACGTTCGTTACCCGGCTTTGAGAATGTTGAGGTTTTAAAATGAGCTTATGCAATTGAATATGATGCGATTGTCCCAACACAGTTGGCGCACACATTAGAGACAAAACGAATTAAAAACCTATATACGGCTGGACAAATTAACGGAACAAGCGGTTATGAGGAAGCTGCTTGTCAAGGATTAATGGCAGGAATTAATGCGGTATTAAGTATTAATGACCAACAACCATTTATTTTACGTCGCGATCAAGCTTATATTGGCGTTTTAATTGATGACTTAATTACAAAGGGGACAGAAGAACCTTATCGGTTATTAACTTCTCGCGCAGAATATCGGTTATTATTACGAAATGATAATGCGGAAGAACGTTTAAAAAAATATGCTCACCAGTTTGGTTTAATTGATGAACAAAGTTGAAACGAATATCAAGCAAATGTCAAAAGTTATAATGAAGTAATCCAATTACTAAAAGATACTTATTTTACTACAAAGTCACCAATCATTCAAAAGTTAGCAACGTTAGAAATTACGAATATTACCGAACGAATCTCGGGATATAATTTGTTAAAACGACCAAATATAGAGTTAAAATATTTGGAAGAGGAGTTATTACCTTTAAAGAATTTAAAATCCTTTTTAAAACAAAATTTGTTAATCAATATTCGTTTTGAAGGGTATATTAAAAAAGAACAAGAAATTGCTTTAAAAACAATTAAATTGGAAAACAAATTGATTCCTGCTAATTTAAATTATGATTTAGTCGATAATTTAGCACTTGAGGCACGAGAAAAATTTAAAAAGATTCGTCCTATTTCAATTGGGCAAGCGAATCGGATTTCGGGGATTAATCCAGCGGATATTCAAATGCTTTTGTTTCATTTAAAAAAAATGGAATTTGAATCAAATAGATAAGAGGGTGAAGTATGAAATTATATAATACTTTGACTCGTGATTTTACAGATTATGGTCAAACAAAAAAAGTTAATATTTATGCCTGTGGACCGACGGTTTACAATTATATTCATATTGGTAATGCTCGTGCTATTATTAGTGTTGATTTATTAGTTAGTTTTTTACAATTTCAAGGAATTGAAGTTAATTATGTCCAAAATTATACTGATATTGATGACAAAATTATTAATAAAGCTGCTGCAGAACATAAAACTGAACAAGAAATTGCGGAATTTTATATTCAGGCTTTTGAAGAAGATGTTACTAATTTAAATATTAAAATGCCAACAAAGCGGGTACGGGTTACTGATCATATCAATGATATTGTTACTTTTATTCAAGCATTAATTAAAATTGGAGCAGCATATGAAGTTAAGGGTAACGTTTATTTTAATATTAAAAAATATCAAGAGGTTTATGGTTGCTTAGCTAACAAGAAGTTAGCAGAATTAGAAGTTAATGCACGGATTGACCATGATGAAAATAAGCATAGTCAATATGATTTTGCTTTATGAAAAAATACTTCGACAGGACTTTCATTTCCATTTTATGATCTTAATGGTCAAAAATATATGGGTCGTCCAGGGTGACATACTGAATGTGCTGTTTTAATTGATAAATTTTTTAACAATCAAACCATTGATATTCATGCTGGTGGGATTGACTTGGTTTTCCCGCATCACGAGAATGAACGAATTCAGTTTTTTGCTAAAAATGAGGGGAAAGAAATTAGTAAAATTTGGATGCATAATGGACATTTAAACGTTGCAAATGAAAAAATGAGTAAGTCATTAGATAATAGTGTTTTAGTTCGTGACTTTATTAAATTATATGGTGCTAATACATTGCGCTATTTGTTATATGCAACTAACTATACTCAACCACTAAATGTTACTGATACTATTATTGGAGTTGTTCAAAATGAAATTGACAAGATTTTAAAAGTTTTAAAAGCAATTAATTTATTTTTAGCAGAATATGATTTAAGTTACAATTTAGCAAAACATGGTGACCATGTTAAAAAGGTTCTTGTTGAGTTAGAAAATAACTTAAATAGTCCTAATGTTTTAACAATTATTAGTCAAATGATAAAAATGATTAACACCCAATTACGTAATAAAATGTTAGATCTTCAATTAGCGAGTGATTTTTATAATATAATTTTTAATATTATGAATTTTAATTTTAAATTACCAGTTATTAGTGGTGAAATTCGTGAATATTTATTAGAATGAATTAAATCTAAAGATAGTAAAGATTTTGTTAAAGCTGATGAACTTCGAAAAGTTTTATTAGAAAAAGATATTCTTTAAACCAATGAAAACAAAAGAAATTAATATTGTTGGGGCAGGCTTAGCTGGTTCAGAAATTGCGTATCAATTAGCGAAACGAGGATTAAAAGTTAACTTATATGAAGGAAAGGGAAAGCACAAGAATTTAGTTCAAAAATTAGAAACTTTTGCGGAATTAGTTTGTTCTAATTCTTTTCGTAGTGTATCAAAAGAAAATGCAATTGGTATTTTAAAAGAGGAATTAAAACTATTGGATTCATTAATCTTAAAAACAGCATATGAAGTGCAAGTGCCAGGAGATGATGCTCTTAGTGTTGATCGTGAGTTGTTTTCTGCAAAAATTACGGCAACATTATTAAATCATCCTAATATTTCCATTATATATGATGAATTTACAACGATTGACCCACAACAAGTTACTGTTATTGCAGCAGGACCGTTAATTAGTCCAAATTTTGAAACAGAATTAAAAAAGTTAATTGGGAACAAAGCGTTATATTATTATGATGGTTCAGCACCAATTATTACAAAAGCCGGAATTGATTTTACTAAAGCATATTATGGTGGACGCCATTCCGATCAAAAGGATTATATTATTTGTCCATTAACTGAGCAAGAATTTAGACAATTAGTGACAGAATTGGTTAATGCGAAGCGCGTTATTATCCCTGCTTTTGAAAAATATTTTAAAGGTTGTCAGCCAATTGAAATTATGGCGCAAACATCACAGAAGATCTTATTAAATGGACCAATGAGTAGTAATAAACTTTTAAATCAAAATGGTGAGCAACCATTTGCTGTTGTCCAACTACGACAAGACAATGTCATTGATAGTTTATATAATTTGGTTGGTTGACAAACAAATTTAACATGACCAGAGCAAAAACGAATTATTAAGCAATTCATTCCTGGTTTAGCTGATGTTGAGATTGTTCGTTATGGTGTTTTGCATAAAAATAATTATATTAATGCCCCAAAAGTTTTAAATCAGTATTTACAATTTAGACAAAATAGTAACATCTTTTTTGCTGGTCAAATTATTGGTGTTGAAGGTTATTTAGAATCAGCTGCATCAGGATTATTGTGTGCTCTTAATGTTTATCAATATATGATAGAATTACCCTTAATTAAATTACCATCAGAAACCGTTTTAGGTTCATTAATTAATTATGTTACTAATCCAAAACAAAAAGATTTAAAACCAATGAAAGCAAATATCGGGATTCTACCAACATTAGACACTAAATTTTCAAGTAAATCGGCAAAAAATTTGGCAATTTATCAACGGGCAATGGAAAAATTAAAAGAAACTATTAAAAAGTATCAAATTGAAATATAATATTTGTAGAATAATTTATTAATATTGGTTATGCATAATAAAATAGGAAAAGGAAGATAATATGCAAGAATATATATACATTTATGGAATTAATCCAGTTGTTGAATCCTTATTAAATCCAACAATGAAGGCTAATAAATTATATTTATTAGATAAAAATAAAAATAATGATTATTATTTAAAATTAGCACAAGATCGTCATCTGAAGGTTGTTTTTTGTTCCTTTGATAAAATGACATCTTTAGTAAAAACAAATAAGCATCAAAACTTAGTGCTAGAAATTTTAAAACCGCAAAATTATTTGCTTGAAACAATAACTGAACATTCCTTACAAAAGAAGCATCCATTTTTATTAGTTCTTGACCAAATTTCTGATCCGCATAATTTTGGGGCCATTCTCCGAACTTGTGATATGTTTAATGTTGATGGGGTCATTATTTTGGATAAGCGGCAAGTTGATATTAATGCTACTGTTGCAAAAACTTCGGCAGGAGCTTTTAATTATGTTCCTGTTGCTCGGGTAAATAATTTGACAAATGCTGTTGAATATTTAAAAAAACAAGGTTTTTGAATTTATGCTACCAGTTTAACAACAGAAGCACAAAAAGTGAATGAATTAAGTTATGATACCCCTGTTTGTTTAATTGTGGGGAGTGAGGGAATGGGGATTAGTCCTAAGTTACTAAAACATTCTGATTTTAATCTTTATATTCCAACAACAGGACATCTAGATTCTTTAAATGTATCAGTTGCTAGTGCAATTTTAATTTATCAAATTAAAATACTACAACAATAAGTTAACATTTGGAAAGGAATTGATTCTTATTAATGAATATGAACTACTCTATTTATTTCAAGAAGGTCACAATAATAAAGCAATAATTAATTTATATAAATTATATGCGCCTTTTTTAGAAGAAGTAAAGCGGCGAACTTTTTATAAGTATTTTGCCTTACCAATTGAATTATCTGATTTAGAAAGTTTAAAATATTTTTCAGTGTTAGAAAGTGCAAAAATGTATAATCCCCAATCACGCAAAAAATTAAAAGATTTTATTTTTCAACGTTATACATGAGATATTCATAAACAAATTCGCCAATGTTTAAATATGAAAAATCGGGTTTTAAATTATTATGTTAAATTAGCAAATGATAATGTTACAAGTGATGAAGAATATTTTTCATCAAAACTTGCGCGTTTTGATGAACAAAAACAAGTTATTAAACTATTTTATCAACAGTTATCACCATTAGAAAAAGAAGTCTTTCGGTTGTGGTATGCGGGGGAAAATATTTATAATATTCATCAACTTTTAGCACTAGACTATCGGCAAGTTGATAATGCAATGCAACGAATTATGCAAAAAACAAAAAATTTTTATAAAAATAATTAAATTAACTATATCAATATTTTTATTAATATACTATAATTAAATATGGTGAATATTATGCGTGAAAAGATCATATTAGTATGCTCGGAATGTTTAAACCGGAATTATTCAACATTTAAGAATAAGATGACACAAAAAGAGAGATTAGAAATAAATAAGTTTTGTAAAACATGTAACAAGCATACGAAACATAAAGAAACAAGGTAGGTGCTCGTAATGGCTAAAAAAGCGAAAGATGAGAATGCAAAAAAAGAAATTAAACCAATTTTAACAAAGGAAGAAAAAAAGGCGTTAAAATTACAAAAGAAAAATGAGAAAGCAGCGCTAATTTTTCAAAAAAAAGCAAGTAAAACAGCGCCAATTCAAGTTGGAACAAAAAAAGAAATTATTGCACCAGAAATTGATGAAAATGGTGAGCCAATTAAAAAAGGTCTTTTTAAGCGTAAACATTCAGATAAAAGTAAAAGAACAAATTGAAAATTAGCATTTCGTGAATTTCCCGTTAAAATGGCTAAAGAAGTAACAAGAATTCGTTGGACAAGCAAAGGTAGTTTAGGGCGCAAGTTTTTAATAACAATCTTATTTATTATTGCTTTTGCGATATTTTATTTAGTATTGGATTTAGTTTTACACCATTTACTAACTGTTGCGCGCATTATATAATAATATGATAGGTAAGAATTAAAGGAGCAAAATAATGACAGAACAAAACACAATGACAGAACTAGAGACGAATAATGATAAATTGGATAATAGTGAAGATTTAGAAGATGTTACGAAGTATCCCGGAAAATGATATGTAATTAATTGTTATTCTGGTCACGAAGATCGTGTCCGTGATGATTTAATTCAACGGGTAGAATCATTAAATATGAAAGATGTTGTTTTTGATATTAGAGTTGTAAAAGAGACAGTACTTGCCAAAAAAACAAAAGCAACAGAAAAAAATGTTTATCCAGGATATATTTTTATTAATATGATTATGAATGATGAAGCTTGATATATTGTCCGAAATACAACTGGTGTTACAGGGTTTATTGGATCATCAGGACGTGGAACAAAACCGTTTCCATTAACTGATCAAGAAGCAAAGACAATGCTTTCAAAGTCACTAGCAGCTAAAAAAGCGGCAGCACAACAAGGAAAAAAAGTTAAAAAAGTGTTTGTTGCTAACTTTGAAGTTAATGATTATGTTCGTATTTTATCAGGAACTTTTGTTGAAATGGAAGGACAAGTCACAAAAATTGATACTTCAAAAGGAATTGCAACGGTAAACTTAGAGATGTTTGGTCGTTTAACACCTACCGAGGTTGATTTCGACCAATGTGAAAAGATTGGTTAAGAAAGCATAACAAATTAGCAATAATTTTTGTTATGCTTTTTTCACAGAAATGCTAAATTTAACACGGTTAGCAGATCCTGCTTTTTTTTCGCAAAATGCTGTTATTGTTGCACAACAATTATTAGGGAAGTATTTAATTCGTATTATTGATGGGAAACAAATTATTTGTAAAATTATTGAAACAGAAGCTTATGATGGGCCAGCTGATGATGCTAATCATGGTTTTAATAATAAACGAAGTTTCCGAAATGAAACATTATTTTGACAAGGTGGCTATGCTCATATTTTTATGATTTATGGGATGTATTTTTGTTTTAATATTGTTACTGATCAAGTCGATTACCCTAGTGCTGTTTTGCTGCGAGCTGGTGAAATTATTCTTGATGAAACAATTCCTAATTTTATTAGTAAACCTAATTTAGCAAACGGCCCCGGAAAACTATCACGTTATTTAAAAATTAATAAAACTGATGATGGTCTTGACCTTATTAAAAGTTCAACATTATATTTAGGACAAGAAACAATCCCGAGTGTTTTTGACATTACAACAACCCCACGGGTTAATATTGATTATGCAACTAATTTTAAGTTAAAACCATATCGTTTTTATATTACAAATCATAAGGCAGTTTCGAAAAAGTAAGAGGTTAAAAATGAGTAAAACAAAAAACACAGAAATTTGAAAAATTCATCCTGATTTTCCTTATCTTGAAATTAGTAATATGGGTCGTGTTCGTAATAATGTGACCAAGAAAGTTAAGGAATTAAAAAAACCTAAAAACACGAATTATTTTTTAATTCGTCGTCGTGAAGAAGGAAAAACAAAAACAAAACCGCTGCATAAATTAGTTGTTGAGTTATTTATTGGTCAAGTGCCACCGAACATGACAATTGATCATATTAATGGTAATCCACGGGATAATCGTGCCGAAAATCTTGAAATTGTATCAAAACGGGAAAATACAATGCGTCAAATTCGAATGTGGTCACATCCGCATAGTTTTTACAATCGAAATTTAATAGAGGCACATAGCGAAAAACGTTGAATGTATCGCGATCAATTATACAATTGGATTGACTTATTAAAAATCCTACATGCTAAAGGAATTATTTACTATCAAGTTAAATGAAGAGGTAGTGCCAGTGGGCGTATTGGTCAATTACCAAATGGTGAAACCATTATGCGAGTAAAAAACATTGATTTTGACAATGATGATGATTTTTAAAAAAAGCTATTATTTTGAAAATAATAGCTTTTTTAAAAAGTAATATGAGGTTTCAGACCAACAGTACATCTTAGGTCAAGATAACCATGATAATTTAGTTTAATAGCATCAGTTAAAGTTGCTGAAACACAAACATCTAAAGCAACACCAACTAGAACAAGGTCAGTAACATTTTGCTCTTGCAAGAATTCATGTAAACCGTTGGAAGATTGATCGTCACTAAAAAAAGCACTATAACTGTCAAGGTTTTGGTGGGTTCCTTTTAAAATAATTTTATTAAAATAACTTTCTGGTAATTGATAAAGTTCACTTCCCAAACTATTGGCAAGACAATGGGGTGGTCATTTTGTGAATGAACAATGATTTTTGGGATGAAAATCTTTTGTGGCGATAACTAAGTCTTTATTATCTTGGAAACTTTTAATTAGGTTTAAAATTTGGTGGTGGAGTTTTTCTGCTCCAGGAACATATAATGATCCCTTTGGATCAACAAAATCATTTTGATAATCAATAACAATTAATGCTTTTTTATTCATATTTAAAGCTCCTTTTTCATATTTTTTGCTATCTATTTATATATTAACAAATATCTTGTTATAATGTTAACGCAATTAAAAGTTATGAGGGGTTATGATGATTAAACTAATTAATGCTTATTTTTCTGAACTTGTTATTAGTCAGCAACAAGAAAAACAATTAGAACAATATTATCAATATTTAGTCGAACAAAACAAGGTAATGAATTTAACAACGCTTGTTAGTCGCGAGGATGTTTATATAAAACATTTTCTTGATTCAGCATTATTGTTAAAAAAATATTCGTTTGATGATAAAACAAAAGTTGCTGATGTTGGAAGCGGGGCTGGATTTCCTGGGATTATTTTAAAAATCTTTTGTCCAACAATTAAATTAACAATTATTGAAGCATTAGAAAAACGTTGTTTGTTTTTACAACGACTAATTACCAAGTTACAGTTAGATGATGTTGAAATTGTTCATGCTCGTGCTGAAAGTTATAGTTGAGAACATTCTGAACAGTTTGATCTTGTTGTTTCACGAGCAGTTGCTAATTTAGGGGTGTTGTTAGAATTAGTTGTGCGAATGGTTAAGGTGCAAGGTAGGGTCATCTGTTATAAAGGACCTAATATTGTTAACGAATTGGCAACAGCGCAAGCAACATTGAAGGTTCTAAATTTGGAACTGGAACAAACCCAATATGAAAACATCCCTCCTTTAGGGGAACGTAATATTTGTTATTTTATTAAGACAGCACCAACAATAAAACCATATCCACGAAGTTTTAATCAAATAAAAAAATTCCCAATTGGGTAAAGTGTTATATAATAGTAGTATATAAAATTATTAGTTACAGAGCAAAGAGAGGAAAATTATGGGGAAAATTATTGCAATCACAAACCAAAAAGGTGGGGTTGGAAAAACAACAACTTCAATTAATTTAGCAGCTGGATTAGCACGAAGTGGGAAAAAGGTTTTATTAGTTGATATTGATCCCCAGGGGAATGCAACAACTGGAACGGGTGCTAATAAAGATGAAATTCATGATGGGATGAGTATGTATGATGTTTTAGTTGGCCAGGTACCATTAAAAAATATTATTGTTCCAGGAGTTATCAATAATGTTGATTTAGCTCCAGCAACAATTTCATTGGCTGGAGCAGATGTGTATTTAATGGAAAAATTAGATGATAATCAAAGTATTTTACTTGATCGGATTAAACCAATTCGTGATAAATATGATTTTATTTTAATTGATTGTCCACCTTCATTAGGATTAATTAATCGAAATGCATTAGCTTGTGCTGACTCTGTTTTGATTCCAATTCAAGCAGAGTATTATGCATTAGAAGGTTTGGCCCAGTTGTTAACTTCAATTCGCTTTGTACAAAAAATGTTTAATAAAAATTTAACAATTGAAGGGATTGTTTTAACAATGTTTGATTCACGAACAAAACTATCATTTGAAGTAATGTCGGAAGTTAAAAAGTATTTTAATGAAAAAGTGTATCGAACGCATATTCCTCGAAATATTAAAATTAGTGAGTCACCCTCGCATGGATTAAGTATTTTTGATTATGATAGAGGTGGAGCGGGTGCAATTGCGTATGAAGAATTAACGAGAGAGGTGTTGGCAAACAATGGCAAACAATAAGAGTCGATTAAGTTCAAAAGGATTAGATAAAATTTTTGGTGAAGGAATTAACGATGTAATTAAGGAAATTGAAAGTAGTGACGAATTAAAAGCAGCGGCTAATGAAATTACGTTAACAGAAATTTTTCCAAATCCACATCAGCCACGAAAAACTTTTAATGATGAGGAGTTGGCAGAATTAGCACAATCAATTAAAGAATATGGTTTGATTCAACCAATTATTGTTAAAAAGACAAGTAATGGTTATTATTTAGTAGCTGGAGAACGTCGTAGTCGTGCTGCTAAATTAGCGGGATTAACAAAAATTCCAGCAATTATTGTTGACTTTAATGATCAACAAATGAAAGAAGTGGCATTGGTTGAAAACATTCAACGAGTTGATTTAAATACGATTGAAGAAGCAAATGCTTATAAAGAATTAATTGCATTATTAGATTTAACACAAGATGAATTAGCAAAACGGATTGGAAAATCACGTAGTCATATTACAAATACCTTACGCTTATTAAATTTACCAGCTGATGTTCAAAAATTATTACTAGAAAATAAAGTAACAATGGGACAAGTTAAACCATTGGTTAGTCTTCACATTGATAAAAGTGAATTTAAAAAAGTTGTTGATAAAATTGTAAGTCTTAATTTAAATGCACGACAAGTTGAAGAACTAGTTAAAACTTATGGTGTAAAACCAACAAAAACACAAGAAGATAATAAGAAAGTTCCGCCAAAACGAACTGTTAATGAATTTTTAGAAAATAAAATTATGCGAAAGCTAGGAACAAAAGTAGTTATTGATACGGATAAAGTTGTTATTAATTACCACGGATTAAAAGATTTAAATCGAATTTTAGAATTATTAGGTTTAACAGAAGATTAATTGATAGTAAGGAAGAAAAAAGATGGCATTAAAGATGGGAATTGTTGGTTTACCAAATGTTGGTAAATCAACTTTATTTAACGCAATTACAAATTCACAAGTTGAAGCAGCAAATTATCCATTTGCAACAATTAATCCTAATGTTGGAACAGTTGAAGTTCCCGATGAACGGATGGAGACCTTAATTAATCTTTGCGAACCAAATAAAGCGATTTATAGTACATTTGAATTTTATGATATTGCAGGATTGATTGCTGGTGCTAGCAAAGGGGAAGGATTAGGAAATGCTTTTTTACAAAATATTCGTGAAACTGATGCAATTTGTATGGTTATTCGTTGTTTTGATAATAAAGATATTACGCATGTTGAGGGAACAATTGATCCAATTCGTGACATTGAAATTATTAATTTGGAATTAATTATTTCTGATCAAGAACAAATTAAAAAGCGAATTGATAAAGTGGCAAAAAAAGCACAAACATTAAAGCAAAAAGATGATGTCCTTGAATATGAGTTATTATTAAAGTTAGCAGCGGCATTAGAAAAAAATAAATTATTAAAAGATCTTGCCTTATCAGAAGATGAATTAAAAGTTGTGAAAAGTTTTAATTTGTTAACAATTAAACCATTTATTTATGTTGCTAATATTGCGGAAACAGATCTTAATCAATCAGATAATGTATATGTTGAAAAAGTAAAAGCATATGGGAAACAAAACGAGATTGAGGTTGTTGTTATTTGTGCCAAAATTGAAGAAGAATTATCGGCGTTAGATGCAGCCGATCGTGCATTGCTGATGAGTGACTATGGAATTAAAGAAGCGGGACTAAGCCAATTAATTAAAAAATCATATGTGTTATTAGGATTACAAACATTCTTTACCGCCGGAAAACAAGAAGTTCGAGCATGAACTTTTAAAAAAGGCTCAACAGCACCAATGTGTGCTGGTATTATCCATTCTGACTTTGAACGTGGGTTTATTCGGGCTGAAATATATTCCTATGCTGATTTAATCAAATATGGTAGTGAAAAAGCAGTCAAAGAAAATGGGCGTTTACGAAGTGAAGGAAAAACTTATATAATGCAAGATGGCGATATTTGTTTTTTTAAATTTAATGTTTAAGGAGAATAATAATGCGTGTTGGTAATAGTTATGATTTACATAATTTAAAAGCAGGAACAGGATTTTTATTGGGAGGAATTTTTATTCCATGTCAATATCAAGTTGAAGCTGTTTCTGATGGTGATATCTTGTTACACACAATTAGTGAAGCAATTATTGGGGCATTGGGTTTTGGTGATTTAGGGGACTGGTTTGATGAAACAAACAAAAATATTAATTCACAAGTAATTTTAGAACAAGCACTAACTTTAATGGTTAATCAAAATTATCAAATTGTTAACATTGATACAACAATTATTGTTGATGAACCAAAATTAAAAGCATATAAGACAGCAATTAAGATGAACTTAAAGCACTTATTACAATTAGAAGATAAAAATATTAATATTAAAGCAACAACAACAGAAAAGAACTTTAGCAATATTATTCAAAGTTATACAACGTTACTGTTAGTCAAAAGCGAGAATCGTTAGAAGTTAGAATGAGGAATTAAAATGAGTCAAAAGATTAGATTACGTTATGCCCCAAGTCCAACTGGGTTTTTACATATTGGAAATACAAGAACAGCCTTATTTAATTATTTATTTGCAAAACATTATCAAGGTGTTTTTGTTTTACGGATTGAAGATACTGATACAGAACGAAATGTTGATGGTGCAATTGCATCACAATTAGACAATTTACGTTGATTAGGAATTGAACCAGACGAAACAATTGATCGTCCGGGCGCTTATGGGCCATATCGTCAGTTAGAACGATTGGACCTTTATCAAAAATATGCTCAAGAGTTATTGAAAATGAAGAAAGCATATTATTGCTTTTGTACGCCAGCGGAATTAGAACAAGATCGCGAAGCGCAGTTAGCGGCCGGGCATCTTTCACCACGTTATAATCGAAAATGCCGAAATTTATCAGCAACTGAAGTTGCAACAAAATTAGCAAATCAAATGCCATATAATTTGCGTTTTTTTGTTCCTGGTAATACGAGTTATGATTTTGATGATTTAGTTCGTGGCCCAGTTCATTTTGAATCAAAAGACCTTGGTGACTGAGTTATTTTAAAGTCAAATGGGATTCCAACTTATAATTTTGCTGTGGTAATTGATGATATGCTAATGGCGATTAGTCATGTTGTTCGCGGTGAAGAACACATTTCTAATACCCCAAAACAATTAATGATTTATCAAGCTTTTAAAGTAACACCACCAATTTTTGCACATTTAACTTTAATTGTTAATGAACAACATAAAAAATTATCAAAACGTGATAGTCATTTAATGCAATTTATTAGTCAGTATCGTACCTTAGGTTATTTATCATCAGCAATTTTTAATTTTATTAGTTTATTAGGATGATCGCCATCAGGAACAGCAGAAATTTTCTCACATGATGAATTAATTAAGTTATTTGATGAAACACGATTTAGTAAATCACCAAGCATGTTTGATGTTAAAAAATTAACTTGAATGAACAATTATTATCTTAAACAACTTAGTGATGAAGATTATCTTGCTTTTGTTCGACCTTTTTTAGCCCAAAAATATGATTTAACAAAAAAGGGGACAGAATGAGTAAATATGTTATTATTAATTTATAAAAAAGAACTTCAATATGGAGCGGAAATTGTTACGTTAGCAAAACCTTTCTTTGAGCCAGTTGAGCAGTTGACATCAACAACAATGACGGTGTTAACAGAATTAACTGATTATGAAGCAATGATTGCAACTTTTAAAACACAGTTAGACCAGTTATCAGATTGAACAGAAACAAGTATTAAAGACCTAATTACAAAAATGGGTGATCAGTATAAAATGAAAGGAAAGAATCTATTTATGCCAATTCGAATTTTTACTTCTCATCAAGAACACGGACCAGAACTAGCAAAGGTTATTTATTTATTAGGAAAGGAACAAGTAATTAGTAATATTACAAAATTACAATAAGAACAATGAAATTACCCTTAACAATTCGGGATAGTGTTCATGGTGATATTGAAGTTACTGAAGAAATTGCTGTTAAATTAATTAATACCCCAGAATTTCAGCGTTTACGCCGAATCAGTCAGTTGGCGGGGGGACAATATGTTTTTCCAAGTGCGTCTCATACGCGTTTTTCACATTGTATTGGAGTTTATCATTTGGTTAGTAAAATGTTAGAAACACCAAGTTTTCAAGAAATGTATAGCAAACATGAGCAATTATTGGTTAAATTAGCAGGATTGTTACATGATATTGGGCATGGTCCTTTTTCACACACTTTTGAAATGATTAATAAAGTTACAAATAGTGATATTAGTCATGAAAGTTATTCAACATTGTTAATTAAAAGTCCAACCACAAACATTAATAAGATTTTAACCGAAGAATTTAGTCCTGATGAAATTAATGAATTATGTATGATTATTGAAGGAAAACATCATGATAGTGTTTTATCATCATTAGTTTCATCACAACTAGATGCTGACCGGATGGATTACTTATTACGAGATGGTCAAACAAGCGGTGTTGGTTATAGTCATGTTGACACACAATGAATCATTCGCCATTTGTTTATCAAAGATAAAAAAATTATTTTTCCATTAAAAGTTCAATATGCAATTGAATCCTTTCTAATTGGTCGTTATCATATGTATAAACAAATTTATTTACATCCATTAAGTATTGGTTTTGATTTAACTTTTAAAATGATGTTTAAACGTTTATGTGATTTGTACCACGAAAACTATGCTTTTAAAAATAAAGAAATTGTGACATTATTAAGTCCATTATTTAATGGCAAAATGATGAAGGCAGAAGAATATTGCTTACTGGATGATTACACTTTATTTACTTATTTAAAAATGTTAGAGTATGAAAATGACGAAATATTAGTTACGTTAATTAAAATGTTAACAAATCGAGAATTTTTACGAAAAATCAACCCAAATAAAAGAAATTTAGAAGAAATTAAAAATAATTTGATAAAAAAATATAAAAACCATTATAATTATTTTATGGTTGAATATAACCTGAAACCAGTTAAATTATATGATAGTAATACAAAACCAATTTATATTGATACTCCTGCTGGTGTAAAATGCATTATGGAAGTATCAGAAGTCTTGGCATTTAAAAATAATAACAAAGAAACTGCAACAACAATTTGGTTTTCAATTGGTGAAAAATATGAAAGTAGTTAGTAAGAAAGGTTTAAATGAATGAACGATAGTGTAGAATTATTAGAGTTAGTGTATTCATGTTTAAAGAAAAAAGGTGGAAGTGATACTTTTGAAAATATTTGAAATGAGATTGCTTCACAAAGTGATGTAACAGTACACGGAACAAGTAAGGAAGACGTTATTGCGGAATTATATACTGATTTAGTTTTAGATAACCGTTTTGTCTTAACAAGCGAAGGTATGTGGGGGTTACGCGAATTTTTAAAGTATGATGATATTAAAAAACAATATGATTATACTGATCAATTTGAAACAACAGAAGAATTTGAAGATATTGATTTAGATGAAGAGGAAGAGGGCGAAGATGAGGAAACATTAATTGACACTCTTGATTTTGATGATACTTTAGATGAAGACGATAATGAAGAGGATAATTTTGTTGAAATTGAGGTTGAGGATGATGACCTAATTTCTAATGATTATTCTGTTGATGATGACGATGAAACAGTAGCAGCTAAATTGGGTATTACAGAAGAAATTGACTGAAAAGCTCTTGAAAAAGAAATGGAAGAAAATAATTAATACCAAGATTGAAGAGTGTTAGAACTGACAACCCTGTTAATTTCTAAACTCTTTTTATTTGGGGATGAAAGGATGAAAATACGATGGCAAAATATATTTTTGTAACGGGAGGAGTTGTAAGTGGCCTTGGGAAGGGAATTACTGCTTCTTCAATTGGTGTCTTATTAAAAGCAAGTGGATTAAATGTTTTTATGCAAAAATTTGATCCATATTTAAATGTTGACCCAGGGACAATGAGTCCTTATCAACATGGGGAAGTTTTTGTCACAGCCGATGGGGCAGAAACGGATTTAGATTTAGGGCATTATGAACGTTTTATTGATGAGAATTTAACAAAAGAATCAAATATTACTTCGGGACAAATTTATAAAAATGTGATTGAAAAAGAACGTCGTGGTGAATATGATGGTGGGACAGTTCAAGTTGTGCCACATGTTACTAATGAAATTAAAAAGAAAGTATATCATGCAGCAGAAACATCAAAAGCTGATATTATTATTACTGAAATTGGTGGAACAGTTGGTGATATTGAATCGTTACCCTTTATTGAAGCAATTCGACAAGTACGTATGGAACAGGGTCGTGAAAATGTGATATATATGCATGTTTCATTAGTACCGTATATTGCGGCTTCAAAGGAATCAAAAACAAAGCCAACACAACATTCAGTACGAGAATTATTATCATTGGGAATTCAACCTGATATCGTTGTTGCCCGTGCCGAACAAGTATTAGACGATAGCCTGATTGAAAAGATTGCTTTATTTTGTAATATTGAAAAAAATAATGTTCTTGTTGCAACTGATGCGGCAAGTATTTATGAAGTACCAATGAAAATGTATCAACAAAATGCCCAACAAGTAATTAGTAAATTGTTAAATTTAAACATTACAAAAACAGATATTGCGGAGTGGAAGCGATTTGTGGAAAAAATTGATCATTCAAAAACAACAATTGAAATTAAATTAGTGGGAAAATATATTGAGTTGCCAGATGCTTATCTGTCAGTTAGTGAATCATTACGCATTGCTGGTTATGAAAACAGTGTCCAAGTTAAAATTGATTGAATTAAAGCCGAAGATGTTACTGTTGATAATTATCAACAATTATTTCAAAATGCAAAAGGAATTTTAGTTCCTGGTGGTTTTGGTGAACGGGGGTTTGAGGGGAAAATTTTAGCCTGTCAGTTTGCACGTGAAAATAAAATTCCATTATTAGGAATTTGCTTTGGAATGCAAGCGGCAGTGATTGAATTTGCCCGTAATGTTTGTCATATTAAAGATGCAAATTCTTCCGAATTAGTTAAAACCAACAACGCTATTATTGATCTGATTCGTGGTAAAGATAAAACAGAACATATTGGTGGAACTTTGCGATTAGGAAACTATAAAACAAGATTGGTTCCAAATACATTGGCTCGTCAGTTATATGGCAAAGATGAAGTATTAGAACGTCATCGTCACCGTTATGAATTTAATAATGATTATCGTCAACAATTAGAACAAGCGGGGCTAGTTTTTAGTGGTCTTTATGAAACAAAGAACTTGGTTGAAGTCATTGAATTGCCAGACCATCCGTTTTATATTGCTGCTCAATATCATCCGGAGTTTACTTCGCGACCAAATAAACCAAACCCGTTATTTAATGGTTTTGTTCAAGCGGTAATTAAAACTAAATAAGTGGAAAAAGTTGTGAAATCATCAAAAATTATATTAAGATTAAAAGGTAGAAAGGTTGGAAGTGAGTTATGAGTGGTACAAATTATCGAACATTAGCTGTTGTTGGTAGTCAATGAGGTGATGAAGGAAAAGGTAAAATTACCGATTATTTTGCCCAAAAAGCTGATGTTATTGTGCGCTGAGCGGGTGGTGATAATGCTGGGCATACGATTGTGATTAAGGGGGCAAAATATAAATTAAGTATTGTTCCTTCTGGTGTTTTTAATAAAAATTCAATTAATGTGATTGGGAATGGTTGTGTTGTTAACTTACGAAAATTAGTTAGTGAGATTAACTATTTACAAGAAAATGGCTTTGATTGCAGTAATCTACGGATTAGTGATCGTGCACATTTAATTTTTCCATATCATATGAAAATTGATGAATTACAAGAAGAATATCGCCAAAAAGATTCGATTGGAACAACTAAAAAAGGAATTGGACCTTGTTATCAAGACAAAGCAGAACGAATTGGAATTCGGTTGGGTGATTTGTTTGATGAAGCAGGATTTTTACAAAAATTAGAAAATAATTTAAAATTTAAAAATGAAATTTTAACAAAGGTTTTTAATAGTGAGGGATTTGATCCAAAATTAATTTGAAAAGAATATTTAGATTTATTTCATCAAATTAAAGGATTAGTAACTGATACTTCAATTTTAGTTGATAATGCAATTCATGCGCATAAAAAAGTTTTATTTGAAGGGGCACAAGGGGTGATGCTAGATTTAGACCACGGAACTTATCCTTTTGTAACATCTTCTAATCCAACGGCTGCTTCAATTCCGGTTGGTGTCGGAATTGCACCGCGTTATATTAATAACGTGATTGGAATTGTAAAAGCTTATAATACGCGAGTTGGAACTGGTCCGTTCCCATCAGAAATTTTTGGAGAAACAGAAAAATATATTCGAGAAGTAGGACGCGAATATGGTACTGTTTCTGGCCGTGCTCGTCGGATTGGATGGTTTGATGGTGTTTTAATGAAACATTCATTGCGAATTAGTGGTTATACTAGTATGGCAATAATGTTGTTAGATGTTTTATCATCAATTAAGGAATTAAAAATTTGTATTGGTTATGAATATAATGGTCAACAAATTGATTATGTTCCAAGCACAATTAAAGAATATGATGCATGTCAACCAATCTTAATTGCAATGCCAGGATGAGAAGAAGATATTAGCAAGGTAACATCATTTGAAGAACTACCACATAATGCTCAACAATATTTAATGAAATTAGAAGAAATTGTTGGGGTGCCAATTAGTTTATTTTCTGTTGGCCCTGATCGTGAACAAACTATTTTAATGAATGAGGAAATTTTCTAATGATTAATCGTTATGCTGTTCCAGAATTAGAAGCAATTTGAAATGATGAAAATAAATATAATATTTGAGCAAAAGTAGAATTATTAGTTTGTGAAGGTTGAGCTAAAATTGGATTAATTCCACCGACTGATATTAAAAAGATTAAAGAACATTTAACCGTAAATTTACCACGAATGTTAGAATTAGAAACTGAAACAAAACATGATGTTGTTGCTTTTACCCGAATGTTGTCAGAAACATTAGGACCAGAAAAGAAATGAATTCATTATGGTTTAACATCAACTGATGTTGTTGATACTAGTCAAAATTATTTAATTAAAGCATCAAATGAAGTTGTTAAAAAATATTTGCAGCAATTGCAAACAGTTTTAAAATCATTAGCCCTTTTATATAAAAAACAATTAATTATGGGTCGTACTCATGGGATGTTTGCCGAGCCAACTTCGTTAGGACTAAAATTTTTACTTTGATATGCTGAGTTAGAACGAAACATAATTCGTTTTAACACAGCAGCAACAGGAATTGAAGTTGTAAAAATTTCTGGTTCTGTTGGTAATTTTGCCCATGTTGAAGTGGCAGTAGAAGAATATGTTGCTCAACAGTTAGGTTTACAAATTGATCCAATTGCAACCCAAGTTACTTCACGGGATTATCATGTTGCATTATTTTCTAGTTTTGGTCAAATTGCTAATTTGTTAGAGAAAATGGCTCTGGAGTTTCGTCACTTTCAACGTTCAGAGGTTAGTGAAATTGCAGAAGGCTTTAGTAAAACCCAAAAAGGATCATCATCAATGCCACATAAAAAAAATCCAATTAGTGCGGAAAATATTTCGGGGTTAGCTCGTTTAGTTCGTAGCAATATGAATGTTACTTTTGAAAATAATTTATTATGACATGAACGTGATATTTCACATAGTAGTAATGAACGGATTATTATTCCAGACACCTATCATTTAGTTGTGTATCTTTTAAAACGGATGATTACTGTTCTTGATGATTTAGTTGTTAATCCTGTCAAAATTAATGAGCATTTACAACAAGCAAATAATCTTTATTTTAGTCAGGTTGTCTTAACAAAAATTTTAAAAGAAACTAATTATTCGCGTGAAGAAATTTATGATTTTATTCAAAAGTGTACGTTACTTACCCAACAACAACAAATTGATTTTAAAACGGTTCTAATCAAAAATGATGTTGCAAAATATTTATCATTGTCAGAATTAGACAAGTTATTTGATATTAATTATTTTTTACGTAATGTTGATAAAATTTATCAACGAGTGTTGAAATAAAAGGGAGCGAAATTATGAAGTTAATTGTGGGCTTGGGTAATCCAGGCGGTGAATATACTTATACAAGACATAATATTGGGTTTTTAGCAATTGATAAATTGGTTGTTAAGTTTAATCTAACAAAACCCCGCAATGTTTTTAATGCTTTTGTTTGAGAAACAACAATTAACAATGAAAAAGTTCTTTTTTGTCAACCACAAACTTTTATGAATTTAAGTGGTGATGCAGTTTTATTAATTAAGCAATTTTATAAATTGGCGTTAGAAGATATTATTGTAATTTATGATGATAAAGATCTCGCCTTTAATGTTTTAAAATTAAAAAAGAATGGTTCAAGTGCAGGTCATAATGGTATTAAAGATTTAATTCACAAGTTAGGAAGTGAAAATTTTTTGCGCATTAAATTAGGAATTGGTAAACATGACCAAATCCCCCTTCGTAATTGAGTATTAGGAAAATTTACTGCTGATCAGTTAACAATCATTAATAATGATTTACTAGAAAGAGTTTCTCAAATTATGTCACAATACTTAGTGCAGGGTGATAGTTTTGATAAACTAATGAGTCTTTATAATGGCAAATAAAATTAAACAATATAGTTTTAAAAGTAATCAACCAAAAGTTTATTTAATTGCAACACCAATTGGCAATTTACAAGAAATGACACCACGAGCAATTGATGTTATTAAAAATAATGTGCAAAAAATTTATTGTGAAGATACTCGTAACACTTTAAAATTGTTAAATTATTTTAATTTAAAGAAAAAATTAGTTTCATTAAATAAAGAAAATGAAATAGAACGATTTACCGAAATGATTAATGATTTAACCGCTAATTTATCGATTGCGATTATTAGCGATGCGGGCTATCCTTTAATTAGTGATCCTGGTTATTATGCTGTTCATAAAATTTTAGCGGAATATCCTTATGATGTTGTACCAATTAGTGGGGCAAATGCTGCCTTAAATGCAATTGTTAGTTCAGGTCTTAATCCAAAACATTTTTTATTTTTTGGATTTTTAGATAAAGCTAGAACAAAGAAGACTAAGGAACTAGAGCAAATTGCCAAATTACCATATCCAGTTATTTTTTATGAAGCGCCTCATCGTTTGCTAGAAACATTAAAACTAATTTTTACTGTTCTAGGTAATCGGCAAATTGCAGTAGGGAAGGAACTTACCAAAATTCATGAACAATGATATCGTGGTTCGTGCCAAGAAGTTTCAACATTTTTAACAACAGAAGAAAATGTTGCTTTTGGTGAATATGTGATTGTTGTTGATGGATTTATTTCTGAACCAGAATGAGTTGTGGCTGATGAAATATTAATTAATGAGATTGACCAATTAATTAAAAAAGAAAATTATCGGGTTAAACAAGCAATCGATTTTGTTGCAAGTAAGTACCAAATTAGTAAAAATATTTTGTATAATAAATATCATCATCACAAGGAGTAATATGTTGAAAACAGCACAGATTAAAAATTTAATTTACTGTAGTATTCTTTTTATTTTGGAAGTTATTATTTTAACTTTAACTTATTTTTATAGTCTATTTCATTATCAATTAAATTGGTTAAGTTACTCATGATATTTTATTAGTTGATGAAGTGTACAAACTGATTTATTAATTTTGTTATTTGCGCTAGGTGGTTTGATTTATTTTAGTAGACAAAAATATTGTTATTTTGTTACAAATCATCTTTTTGTTCTATATATTGTTTTTGCTGCATTGCTAACTTTTTTGTTTTTTACAATTGGTACTGTGATTGGAGCAATTACAGGACAAAAATTTACTGCAAGTTGAAATAATACTACGATTTATTGAATTAGTACTGTTGTTCAACATTGACTTTGTCCAATTATTTTTATTGTCTACTTTTGTTTAAGGTTTGAAAAAAAACTAATTAATCATCGGGATTTTTATGTTCGAAAATTATACAAGTTTTATTTGCATCCTGTTTTTTACACAATTTTTATTGCTTTACGACAAATGGTATTATTGTTGACCCCGATTGATGAAAAATTATGAAATTATAGTGCTCCTGCGAAAAACTATTATGTCCCATATTTTTTTCAAGATTTTCGGAAACCAGAGTATTATATTTTATATTTGATTGTCTTGGGTTTAATTACTGCCCTATTGGTTTCAATTGTTATTAATTTAAACAATTTATTAGTTAATCGCCAAAAAATTAAAACATACCAAGAGAACTAATAATTATAAAAATATTATTGGTCCACTTAAAATCACTGACAAAGCCAATTTTAATTAGAATTAAATAAAATAAAAAGGATATAAATTTTTATTTTGCGGTAAAATTAAATTACATATTAATAAAAAATCACTATGTTTTTAAATAACTTAACAAAAATATCAATTATCTAAAAGAAATTGAGATGAAGAGTTATGTTGATTACTAATAATAGATTTTATTATAAAATTAATCTTTTGATTAATTTTTTGCATGCCAAATATTTAGTCTTACTTTGAAAGGAGTACACTCCGCCAATATGTTAGTTTTTTAAATTTTAAATCAATAAAACTAAGATGAAAGTGGGGAAAAATAATGAAAAAATTATTGAGTTTATTAGGAACAATGACAATAATCGGAAGTAGTATTCCAACCGTAGTTGCTGTAAGTTCATATAATGAAAGAATTAATTTAAGAGTTAATAAAAATAATATTAGGGAAGTAGCACTTGTTTCAGCAGATGAAGCTAAAAATAGAGAGAATCGTTGATTTAGACATTCTGAATTTAAACCAACAGGATATTTTTTAGAAGCTGGAATTAAATATGAAATTATCATAAATAAGAATGAATATCTTACAAATATTTTTTTCAGAGTTGGGCAATGAGGAAAATATAAAAATATAAATAATGGTCATGAATATTTTGAAAGTTTTTTAGTTATTGGCGAAACAAGTATAGTTATTCCAGAATATTCTGGTGTACTTTATATTGAAGATAATAATCAAACAGATTTGGAAGTAATTGATATAGTAACAGATGATTCAGAGGAATTCATTAAAATACCAACTTTTAAAATAAATGAAACAGATCAAACTGAATTTATTACACAAATTAAGACAACAAAGTCACCATTTGTGGAATTTGTTTCTAAACACTATTTTGCAACAATGCAAACAGATATGATCAAAAATGTGGTATTATCACGCCCACAACATTCTTTTAATGTAACATTAAACCATTGAGATAATGTTTGAAATTGAACCAATGATTTTTATGGTTTAAATGCAAAAAATAAGGATATTAGTAAAAAATTTCCTCAGTATATTCATATAGCTAACGAGGACAACTCTTGGGGTTATGCCAATGCTACTCATGGACGAGTAATGTTCCAAAATAGTACTGGCGCTGGCAAAGATTTATTCTTAGATCAAATTACTGATCAATGACCATTATGGCATGAAACTGGCCATACCTATCAGACATTGCAATATAAGTGACACGATTTAACTGAAGTCAGTAATAATCTTAGTGCATTATATATTCAACAAAAGTTAGGAATTCAATTAAGAATTTATAAAGAAAGTGAAAAACAACAAGCAATTAAGAGATATTTAGCACAACAAAATGAGAATAAGGATTTTAATAATCTTAGTGGTGATATTGGTAGTTGAATTAGGTTAGGAATGCTTTGACAATTGCAAATGGGCTTTGGTCATAATTTTTATCCAGTATTAAATAAAATATATCGTCAAATTAATAATGGTAAAGATTCTGAATCAATGCCTCGTTTTGATACTGATGAGAAAAAAATACAAATGTTTATTAGAATAACTTCATATGTAACTGATTATAATTTAAAACAATTTTTTAATGAGTGGGGAATAAAGCTAACTGCAGAGACAGAAAATATTATTAGTAGATATAAACCTTTGACAAAACCAATTTGAAATAATATTGCTGAGTTAAAAACAGAATTTGACCCAATTATTCAAGAAATGGTGCCATTTAAACTAGTTGAAATTGAATAAAATAAAAATGGTCTTATTTTTAAAATAAGACCATTTTTTATAATTTAAAATCAAGAAAAGGTAAATAAAAATGGTATAAATTCTTATTTTACGGTAAAATTGAAGTACATAGTAATTTATAGAAATAGAGGGATATGATATTATGACACAACAGAATAATTTCTGAGCAGATGTTGAAAAAGGAATGATGAATTATTTAACAAAATATATTAATCTTTTTGAAGCAGATTATCAAAAGGATACGGCAGAAAAAAATCAAAAAATTGAGGCATTTTTAGCAGGAGCTAAATTTAAAACTAATTTTGAAGATTTATTTAATTTTGTTAAAACAGAAATTAAACCTTTATTTGATGATATTAGGGCTGAATATTTAGAAGACAAAAAACCAGAAGAAGTTGATCAAAAAAAAGTGACAACATTAATTGAAGTAAGTAAATTATTTAATGCAATTATTCCGCTACCTCGTTTTTTAAATGATTTTATGACTAGTGCCAAGGAATCAAGTCCAGTTGATTTAAATAAACTTTTCGTAGATATGATGAAAGTAGAAATTATTGAATTAACAAAAATTTATGATGAGGAAATTAAAGGTTTAGATTCAGCCCTTGATAAATGTTTAGAAGATATTAACCAAGCAACTGATGCGTTAGAAATTTGAAATTTAGTAAACCAATTAGGATTATTCTTACAGCGTGATATTGTTTTAACTGAATTTTCAGTTGATCAAGAAGAAGAAAAATTAAAAGCACAATTAGAAAATATTGATAAAATTGAAAAAGATTTTAATGAGGGAAAAATTAAGTTACCAGAATTTAATAAAACAAAAATTATTGAGGAAGTACAAGCTTATCACAAGTTTGTTCTTGGTTTAACCCCAGAAAAACGATTAGAAATTGCTCAAAAAACAGCAGATTATCGAAACAAAGTTGTTCCATTAGTACAAATTATTCAGTGTTTACATGATTTGTTAATGAATATTTTAACTTCAACTAATATTATCAATACTGCAAAACAATAAGAAATTTATTGTTTTTTTATTTAAAAGAGTATATTATAAACATATAAGGATAAAAAAGTAAGGAATGGCATCTTTACTTCTGCAATATGTAAAAGTCATATTGTTCAATAAATATATATTGTGCTAGGAGAACAACGAATACAAAAAAGTATATTTATTTAAATGATATTAAAATATTACAACTTGATAAGCATCCTGCATATTTAAAAACAACTTGTTTTTTACTTTTTTTGCATATTTATCTTTAAAATTTTTTAATAAAATATTTTTGTTAAAGTATTTTATTAAAGATTAACGTAGAAAGAAAGAGGAAATGTAACATGGCAGAAAAATATGGTATTAATGTTTACTCAGAAATCGGCAAACTAAAAACCGTTTTATTACATCGACCTGGCGATGAATTGGCTAATTTATCACCAGATTTGTTAGAAAGGTTATTGTTTGATGATACACCAGATTTAGCAGTTGCGCAAAAAGAACATGATGCTTTTGCAAAAGTTTTTAAAGATTTAGGCGTAGAAGTTTTATATATTGAAAAATTAGTCGCTGAAGTTTTAGAAACTGATTCAAAAATGCGGCAAACTTTACTAGACCAATTTTTAAAAGAATCTGGTGCAAAAGCAGAGTATATTAGTAAATTACGTACTTATTTAGACAAATTAGATAATCAAGCTCTTGTTAATAAAATGATTGCGGGAGTGACAAAATATGAATTAGGAGTTGAGATAACTGATGATTATCCGTTAGCGGTTGATCCTCTACCAAATATTTTATTTCAACGTGATCCATTTGCATCAATTGGGAATGGAGCAACTATCCACAAAATGTTTACGGTAACAAGAAATCGTGAAACATTATTTTCTGATGTTGTTTTAAGACATCACCCACGTTTTAAAGATAAAATTAATTATTGATATAGTCGTGATGAAAAAGAAACTTTAGAAGGTGGAGACATTTTAGTCTTAAACAAAAAAACATTAATTATTGGCGCATCACAGCGGACATCAATGGAAGCAATTAAAAAGGTAGCAAAAAATTTAATTGAAAATGATTCAGTTAGTTACGAAAAAGTAATTGCGTTAGATTTAAAAACAAAAAATCGTGCTTTTATGCACTTAGATACTGTTTTTACAAACATTGACTATGATAAATTTATTGCTCATCCATTAATTTTTGAAGCAATGGGTGAATTTAAAATTTTTGAGATCACAAAAAATGGGGTTACAGAAATTAAAGAAACAATTAAAGATTATTTATCAGCAGAAGTAGGGAAACCAGTACATATTTTTAAATGTGGTGGAGAAGACCCAATTGCCCAAGCAAGAGAACAATGAAATGATGGAACAAATGTAATTACAGTTCGTCCTGGTGAAGTAATTGCTTATTCACGTAATCATATTACGATTGAAGAATTAAAAGCAGCACGAGTTAAAGTTCATGTCATTGATTCATCTGAATTATCACGAGGACGTGGTGGACCTCGTTGTATGTCAATGCCAATTTGAAGAGAAGATATTTAAAACATTAATATTATATTTAAAAGGAGAGAAAAAATAATATGGCTGTAAATTTAAAAGGAAGAAGTTTTTTAACTTTATTAGATTTCACACAAAGAGAAATTTATTATTTATTAGATTTAGCAAAACAATTGAAAGATGCAAAATATGCTGGAACAGAACAAAAACCATTAGCTGGTAAATCTGTTGCTTTGTTATTTGCAAAGGATTCAACACGAACAAGATGTGCCTTTGAAGTAGGAGCATTTGATTTAGGAATGCACCCCGTTTATTTAGGACCAAGCGGTAGTCAAATGGGGAAAAAAGAATCAATTGAAGATACAGCAAAAGTATTAGGAAGGATGTTTGATGGAATTCAATTCCGTGGTTTCAAACAGACTGATGTTGAAGCTTTAGCAAAATATTCAGGAGTACCAGTTTGAAACGGTTTAACTGATGAATTTCACCCAACACAAATGTTAGCTGACATTTTAACATTGCAAGAAGAAAAAGGTCGTCGTAACATGAAGGGGTTAAAATTTGTTTACTTTGGAGATTCGCGTTTTAATATGGCAAATAGTTATATGGTTGTTAGTGCTAAATTAGGAATGCATTTTGTTGCTTGTGCACCAAAAGATTTATGACCAGACAAAGAATTGTTAAAAAAAGTAGAAGCTATTGCAAAAGAACATGGTGGATCAATTACTTTGACTGAAGATCATAAAACAGCAGCAAAAGATGCTGATGCTATTGCAACTGATGTATGAGTATCGATGGGAGAAGATCCATCAGTGTGAGGTCAAAGAATTAAAGATTTAACACCATACCAAGTAACAATGGAAAAAATGAAACAAGCAAAAGAAGATGTTATTTTCTTGCATTGTTTACCAAGTTTCCACGATGCTGAAACTGATACTGCACAACAAGTGATTAAACAATTCGGAGGAACTGGTGAATTGGAAGTTACTGATGAAGTATTTCAATCAAAATATTCACGTGTTTTTGAAGAAGCGGAAAATCGTTTACACACTATTAAAGCAGTAATGCTAGCAACAATTCGTGGCTAGAATTTATTGAAAAATAGAATTCAGAAAGGTTTACAGAAATGGATGTAAAAAATAAAAAGAAGTTTAAGTTTAAATTACCAACAGCATTCACAATTTTATTAGGAATTACGTTGTTAATTATTATTATTTCTTGAATTCCAGGAACAACAGGGTCTTATGCTGATGCGGATGGAAAAACGCATGCTGGAGGACCAGCTGGAATTTTTGACTTATTTTTAGCCCCAATGGAAGGATTTAAAGATAAAGTTGATGTTATTGTCTTTATCTTAGTGCTGGGAGGATTCTTAGGAATTGTTATTGAATCCAAAGCATTAGATGCCGGAATTGGGCGATTAGTAGCAAAAATGAAAGGTCGCGAAATTTGAATTATTCCAATTGTAATGTTTTTATTTTCAGTTGGAGGAACAACTTACGGAATGGGAGAAGAAACGATTGCGTTATATCCTGTTATTATTCCGGTTTTATTAGCTGCTGGATTTGATGTCTTGACAGCTGTTATGACAATTTTGTTGGGAGCTGGAATTGGGTGTATTGGGTCAACTTTAAACCCATTTGTAGTTCAAATTGCAGTTTCTAATGCGGGTGTTCTTGATTTAACATCATCAACAGGAATTGTTTGAAGAGTAGTATCATGACTATTACTAACGGCAGGGGGAATTGCCTTTGTTGTTTGATATGCGTTACGAGTTCGTCGTACTCCAGGGAAATCACCATTATTTGATAAAAAAGATTTCTATGAAGCAGAATTTGCAATTGCTGCTGATTTACCTGAATATAATAAAAAACGAAAAGCAATTATGGCCATTTTTATGATTGCCTTTGTTTTGATGATTTTTGCCTTAATTGGGTGAGATAAATTTGGAATTCCGATATTTGTTGATTTTACAGAGTTAGTTAGCAAACACGCTCCATGAATTGCACATTTCTTTGCGCCATTAGGCCAATGATATTTTATGGAAATTTCGGCGTTATTCTTTATTGCGTCAATCATTATTGCATTAATTAACTGAAAAGGAGAAGAAAACTATGTTAATAGTTTTATTCGTGGATCAGCTGATATTTTATCAGTGTGTTTAATTATTGCGTTTGCTGCTGGGATTGGTTTCATTATGACTAATACTGGAATGCAAACTAAATTAGTTAGTGGATTATCTTCACCAATGTCGTCATTAGGAAAAACTGGCTTTATTATGGTGGCGTTCTTCTTCTTCTTAATTATTTCCTTTGTAATTCCATCAACTTCAGGATTTGCAACAGCGGTCTTTCCAATTTTAGGACCAGTTGCGAATGGAGTTTCAACTGGATTAGCATCAGGAACAATTACTGCCTTTTCATTTGCTAATGGAATTATTAACTTAATTTCACCAACTAGTGCAATTTTAATGGCAGCATTATCAATTTCAAAAGTTCCATATGATCGCTTTATTAAAGCATCATGGCCATTACTTGTTGGAATTACTGTTGGGTCAATTGTCTTGTTGGCAATTGGTACTTTATTACCAATTTCAAATACTGGGCCTTGATTCTAATAATAAGAAAGGATATGTAAATTTATGGCAAGAATAGTTGTTGCGTTAGGGGGAAACGCTTTAGGAAACTCCCCCACTGAACAACAAGAAATTGTAAAAGATACCGCAAAAGCAATGGTTGATATTATTGAAAACGGTGATGAGTTAATCATTGCGCATGGAAATGGACCACAAGTTGGAATGATTAACAATGCCTTTGATGAAGCATCACATGTTAATAATAAAATTCCAATGATGCCATTTCCAGAATGTGGCGCAATGTCACAAGCTTATATTGGATATCATTTACAAAATGCAATTTTAAATGAATTAAATAAACGAAAAATTAATAAAAATGTTGTGACGATTGTAACACAAGTTGAAGTTGACCAAAAAGATCATGCCTTTAATAATCCAACAAAACCAATTGGTGCTTTTTATCCGGAAGCAGAAGCAAAGGCATTAGCAGCAAAGAACGGTTTTACAGTTAAAGAAGATGCTGGACGAGGATGACGACGAGTAATTGCTTCGCCACAGCCCGTTAATATTGTTGAAAAACAAATTATTGAAGATTTAATTAGTAAGGGACATATTGTTATTACTGTTGGTGGTGGGGGAATTCCCGTTGTAAAAACCGCTAATGGTTATCAGGGTGTTCCGGCTGTAATTGATAAAGATTTTGCTAGTGCAAAATTAGCAGAATTAATTAAGGCAGATAAACTAATGATTTTAACCGCAGTTGCGAAAGTTGCAATTAATTATGGTAAACCTAATCAAGAGGCTTTAGATGTGTTAACATTAGCTGACGCTGATAAATACATTGCTGAAAATCAATTTGCACCAGGTAGTATGTTGCCGAAAGTGCAAGCCGCAATGAAATTTGCAAGTTCAGGTGCTAAAACAGTTGCCATTATTGCCGAATTAGCACAAGCAAAAGCAGCATTAGCTGGTAGTGCGGGAACAACGATAAAAAAATAGTTTATTTATAAAAAAGTATTTTTTTAAAATACTTTTTTTATTTTTAATATATTATTAAAATAGTAATAAATTAATTAGATAGGGGGCGCTCCCTTATTTTTTTATCCCAAAATTACAATATAATTCAAGAAAGGTAACGAGTATGGTTTTTAACTTTGCTATGTTATAATTATGCTAAGAGTTTTAACTACTTCATAATTGTTTTTCCAAATAGTTAGGCGGTAATTTAATGGAATTGTTATAAATCATTTGTGACATTCTGAAAATAATCACCCTCCTATTACAAATTATTTACATATATAAAGAATCATCCGAATAGAATAATTTAGACATATAGTGGAGTGGCTAACTCTCACTTTTTTAATTGTTTCCAACCTAATGCTATTATATTTTCTGAAAAACCAAGCAATCCTATTTTTGGGGATGGTGTTGTAATTTTGGGAGAGAATAAAAAAGGATGACCTTCTTTCTAATTAGTTTATTTAAGAAAAATCAATTAGAAAGGTGGATTTATGTCATATATTAATTATAAATTAAATATCAAACTTATTAAATAAATTGAAACCCGATTTAACAATTATAAAAAAGGAGCTTTCATTATGAAAAAAGTATTGAATATATTATCAATAATAAGTTTAATTACAATAGGGGCGAGCAATGTTGTCAGTTGCAGTAATAAAGAGATAAAAGAACAAAAAATTTCTTTTGATCATAATATTAAAACAATAAATGGATCTTTTTCCAATGAAAATAGACTTTATTTTGGTACTGATAATGGTGCTTATGTATTGGAAAATGATAGCAATATTGCTAAAAAAATTAATGATATTGATAGTACTATTACTATAATTAATGCTGATGGTGAAAATAACATTTATTTTGGTACCAAGAATGGAGCCTTTGTGTTAAAACAAGGTTCAACAATACCAGCCAAAATTGGTGGAATTAGTGATTCTGTTAATGCAATTGCTATTGATAGTAATAATAATGTTTATTTTGGTGCTGATAATGGTGTCTTTGTTCTAAAACAAGGTTCTGACATAGTAATATCAGTTGGTGGGATTACTGGCGAAATTAGAACGATTGAAATTGACAGTGCTGATAATGTTTATTTTGCAGGAAATATTGTTTGAAAAATATTAAATGCAGATATTAATAATGTTATTTTAATATCTGGTTTTTCTGGTTATTTTGATGTTTATGCTATGAAAATTGATCAAAATGATGATGTTTATTTTAGTGGTGTATTTACTGATACAATTTTATATAAACTAGAAAATAATTCAAAAAAAGTTACTCCCGTAATTTATCAAAATAATAATAAGATGTTGGCTTTTGAAAATGTTGTAAGTAATTTAGTGATTATAAATAATTATATTTATGTTTTAGAAGGTAACATTTTTACTGTTTATGATAATAAAGAAAAACAATATTCTGATATAAAAGGTTATAATAAAACGGAAATTGCCCGAAGTGCTGTTTATTATCACAATAATGTTTATTTTGGAACAAGTCAAAACATGTATAATTTACAACTTAATACTCAAAAAGCAACGAAATTAAAAGGGATTACTGGCGATATTAATAATTTAACTACGTTTAAAGGTAACCTATTTTATAGTAAAAATAAGGATGAAATATATAAATTATTTTCTTATCATAAAACTACAAATTTATATTGAATATGAATAATACTTGGATTAATAATTTTATTAATTATTATAATTTTAGTTGTTATTAAATTTAAATCTAAAAAAGACGACCTAACAAATTTATAATTAATTTATTTAATGTAGTTAGATGAGAATCTTGTTATGATAACTGGTTATACCAGTTATTTTTATTTATTTCTTTTTATCAATTATTATACCATAATCCTAACGCCATCACTAGAGGGTCGGACAATGATATTTCTTGGTTTTTATGTTATAATTAATATAAGCTATTAAATTGCGAATAGGGTGAATAATTATATGGGTGAAAACATAAAAAAAGAGGGTCGTAGTAAAACTTGTCATAATAATTGTCGGATTCATCATAATCCTGATTTTTTTAATTATTATCAATATCCATATTCACCGTTTTATCCATATCCTACTCCCCCACCAGTAGTGCAGTATACCCTACCGCAAAATTTATATCCCCCATTATTAACACAGTACCATTATTCGCCAATAATTCAACAACCAATGCCATCACAACAACAATCTCCGCCGGTGTTAGATTCAGCACAACTGTATCAAAATATGTTAAATCCTAATGGTTTGCAAAACATTAATCAGGGTTCAAATCTTCCTTCGGCACCAAATCTAATGTCTGGAAGTGATTGCACAAATCCATCGTCGTATGGTAATCCCGGCGATTATCATAATCAGCAATATTTGGATGATTATTATTCGCCACGTTATAATTCTCGTCCACCAGCAAGCCAAGGTACTTATAATAATGATTTTCGTCGTCCTGTTGGTCCCCTTAGTGCGGAAGATGAATACAATTGAGCAATTCATATTTCTGAAATTTTAGATGAGTTTATTAGTCGTAATCGTAATCAACCAAGGTCAACTAGTGGTGAGTACAAAGAATTAAAAAATACGTTAGATACTTCGCTTCGTCATTTAAAAGAAGCTGAAGCTTTAAACAAAACTTTAATTAATGCTTGGGAAAAATGAAATGAAAAACAAGTTCCACTTCCAACTGTAACTAGTTCAGAAACAATAATTTTACCAGAAACATCAGTAACAGATGAAACTGAAGAAGTAATAAAAAATGACTCACCATCTAGTTTAAATGTGAAGAATCAATCCGAAGTAAAAGATACTGCTAAACCTGAACCAAAATTAAAAATTGATACCCTGTCTGAAAATAATGATTTTGATTTATTTAATTTTGATGATGATTTTGATAATCACTTTGATGAAGATGATGATGAACACAATTTCTTTTTTGACAATACTGAATTTAATGATCCAACCACATCAATTGTTGATGAATCAAAAAATAATGATACTTTAAATAATAGTTTTACTGAAGATTTAAATGATTTTTTTGACACAAATGCACCCGTAATTGATTTAGACCCAACAAAGGTTGAAGTATTGGCAGATGATAAAACAGAAGTAGAATTAAAAAATAGTTTCACAAAGGGTGTTCTTGACACGATACCAATACAGGGAACATATAAAAATTATACAATTAATACTTTAATGGGAAAAATTCAAGCGCAAGATATTTATGATAAAATTTTTGATGAACTTGGTCATAGCAAGATGGATCAGTTTGAAGTTATGAATGAATTTGGTCTTACACCAAAGCAATACGATAAATTAATTGATAACTTTTATCAAGTAAAGAAAAATCGAAACAAAAAAATTGATGAAAAACAAATTGGAGTTGTAATTCGCTCAAAGTTTAATGTTAAAGCTTTTTGAATTAGTATGATTGTTATTGGCATAATTTTATTACTAGTTGGGATTGTTGTTATTCTTTATTTTACCGTTCCAAGTGTTGCGAATACAATTGATATGATTATTAATAAAATTCGGAGTCTATTTTAGTTTGGAAAAATAAATTTAAATAGTTTTTGAAATATTATGTATAATAATTATTGTAATGTTATCCAATTTAAAGGAGAGAAAAAATGGCGAATACGCTGGTAATAATGGAATCCCCCACAAAAACAAAGGCAGTTGAAAAATATCTTGGTGATGGTTATTTAGTATTATCTTCAGAAGGACACATTCGAAACTTGTCAACAAAGGGTGAGTATGGTCTGGGAGTTGATATTGAAACTTTTGAACCAACTTACAAGATGGAACGTGGGAAAAAAGAACTGGTAAAAAAATTAAAACAAGAAGCTAAAGCGGCAAATTTAGTTATTCTCGCAACAGATCCCGATCGTGAAGGAGAAGCGATTGCATATCATTTAAATGAAGTTTTAAACTGTAATGATAAATCACGTCGTGTTCGTTTTAATGAGATTACAAAAGATGCTGTTTTAGAAGCGTTTAATCATCAAACTGATATTGATATGAATTTGGTAAAATCACAAGAAGCACGTCGGATTCTTGATCGTTTTATTGGGTTTCGATTAAGCAAATTATTACAAAAAAAGATTAAATCAAAATCAGCGGGGCGAGTACAATCTGTTGCGTTAAAATTAGTCGTTGAACGTGAAAAAGAATGACAAAATTTTGTTCCTGAAGAATATTGAACTGTTGAAGGATTGTATAAAAAAGCGGTTGTTAAATTAACTAAATTTATGGATGAAAAGATTGATTTAAAAGTCGAAGCTGATGTTTTAAAAGTTAAAAAGGCATTAAAAAAAGATTTTGTTGTTATCCAAATTAAGGAAACAGAAAAACAACGAAAATCCCCTAATCCACACACAACATCAACAATGTTGCAAGAAGCAAGTAGCAAATTAGGCTTTGCTTCAAATAAAACTTCTTTAATTGCTCAACAACTATATGAAGGAATTAAGGTAAAAGATGATATTACGGGATTTATTAGTTATCCCCGAACAGACTCTATTCGTTTAAGTGACAAATTTATTCAAGATGCATTTGATTATATTACAATTAACTATGGTGAAAAATATTTAGGGGAAGTTAAAATTCCTGCTAAAAACAAAAAAAATGTACAAGATGCGCATGAAGCAATTCGACCAACTGATTTGATGATGACTCCTGATATGGCAAAAGAATATTTAAGTCGTGATCAATTACGTTTATATAAAATTATTTATAATCGTGCGCTTGCTAGCTTGATGGCGAATGCTAAATTACTAAGCAAAGCAATTATTTTAGATAATAATAATTATGAATTTCGAATGACGGGAAGCACGGTTCAGTTTGATGGTTTTTTAAAATGTTCAGCATTGGATGATGATGAAGAAATTGCAAAATTACCAGCATTAAAACCAAACCAAGTTATTAATTTAAATGAATTATTTGGGATTCAGCACTTTACAAAACCACCAAGTCGTTATTCTGAAGCAAAATTAATTAAAACATTAGAAGAAATTGGTGTTGGTCGTCCTTCAACTTATGCTCCAATTATGCGAACTTTAAAAGATCGTGGCTATATTATTGTAGAAAATAAAGCTATTAAAGCAACAGAAAAAGGGATTTTAACAAGCGACAAGTTGCAAGAATATTTTAATGATATTATTAATGAAACATATACTTCAACAATTGAGGAAAGTTTAGATGTCATTGCCCATGGTGAAGCAGACCCTAAACCATTATTAAAAGAATTTTGAGAACGGTTTGAACCACGAATTGAAGCAGCAATGGAACTAATGGAAGAGATTCCGGTTGAAAAAGCAGGGATTGATTGTCCAGAGTGTGGTCGTGATTTAGTATATCGTTATGGAAAATACGGAAAATTTATTGCTTGTTCTGGTTTTCCAAAATGTCGTTACATTCACCAAACTGGTCCTAAATTTGGCCCATGTCCAGAGTGTGGAGTTGGTGAAATTATTTTAAAATTTAATAAACGTTATCAACGTTTTAAAGCATGTACTAATTATCCTAATTGTCAGTATACTGCTTCTTACAAAGAAGAAAAACCTGATCAAGCGGGGAATATTGGGGATAATAATGAAAATAACGGGTTATATCGCATTAATTTATTAAAGTAAGGCAATATAATCCTTTTTATATGAGGTTGATAAAATATTTTCTGATTTAGAAAATGATTTTCATAGTTATAGCGGTATAATTATTACAGTTTTAGAAAGGGGATGTGACTAATTATGTATGAAAAAGGAAGTAAAGTTATTGCTAAAATAACAAATATTACACCATTTGGTGCTTTCTGTGAGTTAAAAAATGCTGCTGGTTTAATCCACATTAGTGAATTTTCAGATTTCTTTGTAAGAGATATTAAAGAATTTGTTAATGTTGGTGACAATGTTGAAGTGGAAGTACTTGATTTTGATCCAGTTAAAAAACAGGTTAAATTAAGTTATAAAAACTGCCGACCTGAATTATTGAAGAAGAACAACAGTCAAATTCAAGAGACAGGAGCAGGTTTTCAACCTTTACGTGAAAAAATTACTTCGTTAACAAGTAAAATAAAACGTTTAAATTTTGTAAACAAAGGGATTTTTAGATAGAAAGCAGGCAATATTATTAAAATGATCAAAGTAAATTTTACTAATGCATTAAGTGAAACTGTTTTCGAAAAGTATTTAGGACAAGTTAAAGATATTCACCATATGATTCATGACAAAACTGGCCTAGGAAGTGATTTTTTAGGTTGGGTTGAATGACCAAATACTTATGATCAAGCAGAACTTGCAGCAATGAAGCAAACAGCAAAACAATTAGCTAATGAAATTGATGTTTTATTAGTAATTGGAATTGGTGGGAGTTATCTTGGTGCTCGTGCTGCGATTGAAATGATTAATGGGTTATATAGTCAACAAAAAGTCAAAGTAATTTATATTGGTAATACAATGTCTTCAACTTATACGGCACAAGTTTTACAGTATCTTCAAAATAAGAAATTTGGAATTTGTGTTGTTTCTAAATCTGGAACAACAACAGAACCAGCGGTTGCATTTCGTCTATGTAAGGAGCTTTTAGAGAAAAAAGAAGGGTTTTTAAAAGCGGCAAAATTAATTGTTGCCATTACCGATAAGCATAAAGGCGCATTAAAAACATTGGCTGATGAAGCAGGATATCAAACCTTTGTCATTCCTGATGATATTGGAGGAAGGTATTCAGTTTTAACTCCGGTTGGGGTTTTTGCAATGCTCGTAAGTGGCATTGACGTTGATAATGTTTTTAAAGGGGCGCAACAGGCTTATCAAGACACTTTAATTGATGATTTAACTAATCATGCCTATAAATATGCTGTTGGGCGTTATATTTTGAATCACGAAAAGAAATATAAAGCTGAAATGCTTGTAAGTTATGAATTACAAATGCAGATGATTACTGAGTGATGAAAACAATTATTTGGAGAATCAGAAGGAAAAGATTCAAAAGGATTACTACCTTTATCATGCATTTTTTCAACAGATTTACATTCTCTTGGTCAATTTATTCAAGAAGGAACAAAAAACATCTTATTTGAAACAGTTATTGAGATTAAAAAACCACAATTAGATCTTGCTTTAACCAAAGCAGAGCAAGACCTTGATGATTTAAACTATCTAGCAGGAAAAACATTGCATGAGGTCAACACAATTGCGATACAAGGTGTTATTGCAGCTCATTCCGAAGTAGGACATATTCCTAACATTATTTTGGAATTTGAGACAATGGATGACAAAATGTTTGGTTATTTATCATATTGATTTATGAAAGCATGTGCAATGTCAGCCTATTTATTAAAAATAAATCCGTTTGATCAACCTGGTGTTGAAATTTATAAAAAAAATATGTTTAGTTTGTTAGGAAAAAATTCAAAATAACAAAATAAAAAAAATATTGAATTCAATATTTTTTTATTTTTTAAAAGTTAAATTGTAAATACAAGAGGCATAAAACCATTAATTAAATCAGAGGATATTTTAAGTTACATATCAAAAAATGATTTTCTTATTTTTTAACATAAAATAATACTATATTAGTGTAAATTAAGAAAGAAAGGTTAATTTGAAGTGAAAAAAATTTTAAGTTTAGTGAGTGTATTAACAATTGCTGGTGCTCCAATGTTAACATTAAATGCCATGAGTTTATATGATGTAAAAAATAATTTGGAAATTACTAATTTTAAAACTAATAAACAAGAAAAAAATTAATAAAAATAGAAACTAATATAAATCAAGAAAGTCCTAGTTTTATCGAAGATTTTGAATTAGAAACACCAATTACCAAGGTGACCGCTTTTTATATACACTCTTCGGATGAAAATACATTTATTTGAACAAAAAAATTACCACAAGGAACAAAATATAATCTTTTTACTGTAGAAGTTAAAGAAAAGAGTAATTATTGAGCTGAAGGACTTGATTTTAACTATTTTAACCAAAAGGTTCATTTACCGTTAGGTTCTATGAATAATATTTGATTAATAAACAATAAACAACAGGATAAAACAATAATAGAAGAAAGACGTGTTACTCTTCTAGGAGAACCTATGAATTCAAGACTGATTGATGTAATAAATATAAAGTTAAGTTTAAATTTACAATATTTTAATAATGTCATAACTGCTAGATTTACCGCTAGCGCCGCTGTTAAAAATACAAGTTTATTTAGTTGAGTTAAAACTCAAGCAAAATTTTATTTTAAAATTTCTGTTTCTAAAAATGGGTCGTTATAAATTATTTTCTAAACAAATTTAATTTTAAAGATGGTCATGATTTTTTATTATTGATATTAGCATTATGATATATCTTATTTACAATACTAATAACATTATTTTCTTTCATCCTTAATTATTAAGGACAGTAAAATAAAATAATGTTTTTTATTAAAAATCAACTTAAAAAAAGTTGATTTGTTATATTTTATATTTTAGTTTATAAATTATAAACCTGATTTTTGCATTTTATAGACTTGTTTTAAAACTATCTTACGAGGTAAATGTTTTGTGAAAAAAACATTAATTTTATTTTTGTTTCCAATTAAAACAACGTCTTTTTTTGTTTGATTAATTTTTTTAAAAGCAATTTTAGTAAATTTAGTGACATTCATACTACCAGGCGGTAGTTTTTTACTTTGATATTGGGCTCTATTTCAAAAGTCTGTTTCAATTGGGCCGGGGCATAAACTAATTACTTTTAATTTAGATTTCTGTTGCTGCAATTCAAAATTTATCGCACAACTAAAATTTAAAACATAACTTTTTGAGGCAAAGTAAGTTGCGTGCAATGGTCCTGGTTGAAAGGCGGCAATTGAAGCCATGTTTATTATTCTTTTTTCAGTGGTAGTCTTATGATATTTTAGAAAGAAATATTTTGTCATAAATTGTAGACTTTTAATGTTTAAATCAATTAAATTTAGTTCGTCATCAATATTAGTAGTATCAAACATCCCAAAAACACTAAAACCAGCATTATTAATTATGATATCAAAATCAATTTTATTAAGTTCAGAAATCAGTTTTCTGTTTGCTGAAATTTCGCTTAAATCACAATTAAATGTTTGGACATAATCACTTAGATCTTGTTCTTCTGCTCATGTGGCAATTGGTGTTGTGTTTCTTGCAACACAAAAAACATTAATATGGTTGGTTAAGTATTTTTTTGCTAACTCAAAACCAATTCCTTTGCTTGCTCCTGAAATAAAAACATTTTTAATGTTATTTAATTTCATTTTAACATCTCCTTTATGTGTTATTTTTTTAGTTGTTCAATTTGTTTTAGAAAGGTAGAAGAAATTTCAGTTAAACCATAATCAGCAACAAAAAAAATTGTTTCAACATTTTCATTTAATTTTTTATTGGCAAAGGCTAATTCCATTTCATATTTTAGGTCATTATTATTTCGTAATCCTCGAATAATATAGTTAACTTTTAATTTTTTTGCAAAATCACTAGTTAACATTTCATCATTAATGACAACTTCAATGCGAGGATTAATTTCTTGACAAACAGCAGTAACTTTTGCTGCTCGAATTTTAATGTCAGTCTGTCCTGTTTTTTCTAAGTTATTTGTAACAACAACATATAATTTTGAAAAGAGAACACTTGCTTTCTTAATAATATTAAGATGGCCATCATGAATGGGGTCAAAACTACCTGGAAATATTGCTTTCAATGTTATTTTCACATCCTTTATTAATACTTTTATTATTTTAACTGAAAAAATGTGCTATTATAATAGTAATAAGATATTTTTTTAATTATTTGTGTATTTTTTTAATACTAATGTATAATAATTAAGATTACATTTATTTAATTTAAGAAAACAATGTAAAAAAACATTTAAATAATGAAATGTAAATGCGTATTAAACAAAAAAAGGATAGAAAGAAGTAGATTTTAATTATGGCAAAAATTAGTTTTTTCGCTCTTGGGGGCCTAGATGAGCGAGGTAAGAATTTATACTGTATCGAAGTAGAACAAGATATTTTTATTTTTGATGCAGGAACAAAGAACCCTGAACGGGGGATTTTAGGAATTGATGTAGTAATATCAAATTTTGATTATTTAAAAGAAAATCGTGCTCGTATTAAGGGGATTTTTATTACGAAACCTTCTGATGAGTGTTCAGAAGGATTGACTTATATGTTAAAAGAATTACCAGTACCAGTTTATGGTAGTGATTTAACATGTAATGTTTTAAAATTCCACTTACAACGTTTTAAAGTACGTGGTAAAGAAGAATGTTTTAAAGTTATTAATGCAAAAGATGTCCTTGATTTTGGGACATGTCAAGTTGAAGTTTTTTCAACAACAACAAATATGCCTAATAGTTTTGGGTTTGCATTACACACACCAGATGGAACAATTATTTATACGGGAGATTATATTTTTGATGCTAAAGCTGATTCAAATTTTGCAACTGATTTACAACACTTAAATCAAATTGTTGCTAAAAATAAGGTATTATTATTTTTATCAGAAGCTTCAACAGCATCACGCCGCGATTATACTGCACCAAACCATAAAATTAAAAATTATATTGAGCGAGCAGTGAAAGAAGCAGAAGGGCGAATTATTTTAGCTTGTTTTGACCAAGATTTACATAAAATTAGTGAACTCTTTGACTTAGTACGAGAAAATAATATTTCAGTTGGAATTTATGGTCAAACTTTATTAGAATCATTAAAAGTGCTATCAGATAGTAATAAATTAAACTTTAATGGTATTAATATTAAAGTTTTACAAGAAGCGGTTAAAGAAGAAAAATCTTTAATTATTGTAACTGGTAGTGGTGAACGTTTATATAGTCGTTTAATTAAAATTGCTTCTGGAAATGATGATATTTTAGATATTAAAGAAAGTGATATGATTATTTTAGCGACACCACCAAATCCAGGAAGTGAATTAAACCATGCGAATGTTTTAGATGAATTAGCACGAACTGTTGCAAAAACAATTGCTTTATCGGATAAAAAAGTTTGAACAATGACAGCGAGTTATGAAGATGTTAAGTTAATGAGTTCAATTATTAAACCAAAATACTTTATTCCGGTCAAAGGATTATACAAAGATTTCGTTCAAGCAAAAACTGCTGCAATTGAAGCTGGAATTAACCCAGAACATATTTTTATTGTCGATAATGGGGATGGTGTTGAATTTGTTGATGGTGAATATACAAAAACAACAAACAAAGTAAAAACAGCTGATTTATATGTTGATGGAATTGGAGTCGGTGATATTGGCGCTGTTGTTTTAAATGAACGAAAACAATTGGCAACTGATGGTGTTGTTATTATTGGTGTTTCAATTGATGGTAAAACAAAAGAATTAGTTTCATTAATTGATACACAAATGCGAGGAGTAATTTATATTCAAGAAAATAATGATATTTTTCGTAAGATGCAAAAAGTAATTACTGAAATTATTGAGAAACATTATAAAAAAGCTGTTGCTGGTGAAATGTATGATGTTAATGAAGTTAAAAATGAAATTAGATCAACAATTAGTTCATTTGTTAAAACTGAAACAGGAAAAACACCAATTATTTTAGCAATTGTGAATGAAATTTAATTTTATGATATATTTATAGTAGATAAATATTTGAAACTTTTAAATGTATGGTCATATTTAAAGTAATTCTTAAATATTTAGGATTTTAGGAGGGCTGCACCATGAAAAAGAAATCTTATGATGATCACCTTTTAAATGATCATAATGAGAACACTGCAATCTTAAAAGTCGAAAAAAAACAACGCCGCAATGATTCAATCGGGTGAGTAATTGGTGCATTGCTAGTTACTTTTTTTACGATTCTTGCGGTGGGCCGAATTACTTTAATTGGGCAATTTTTGGATGATGTTTTATTTACTTTTGCCTTTGGTTGATTTAAGTATCTACTATATTTAGTATGCTTAATTCTAGGGGTTACCATTTTTATTGGTGTACGAATTAAATTAAAACGTCGGGTATGTTGAATGATTATTAGTTTTGTCATTTTATCTTGCTGATTAGTAAGTAGTGTTTTATTGATTTATCAATATGCTAATGGTCAAATTGCTTTTTTTAATAAAACTGTTTTTTTAGACGTTATTAATAATTATTTACAACATTGACAAGATGCTTCAATTTTTAATTCTAATCCGAGTCATCCAATTACTTTTATTGGGTTTAATGGTGCTTGAATTACTTTATATGCTGGTGGCGGAATTATTGGAAATTTCCTAGCGGGAATTTTTAGTTATACGACAATTTTTGGTTCACTAATTTTCTGTTTATTAGCGTTTTTATTATGAGGAAGTTGAGTAACAACTGGGACAGCTTGGGGGTTATTTTTGCCAAAAATACAACGTCAACAACAAGGATTACGAGTGTTAAGATTATCGGCTAATCGTCGGCAAAAACAAAATATTTACCAATCGTTTAACATTCCTGACGAGGAATTATTTTCAGCACGGCAAGTAATGCATACAACTGAAGCGTCAGATATTACCATTCAAATGCCTTCTTATACTGCTTTACATGACCAACGGTTAATTGATGATTTAATTGCTGATGATTTTGTTGGAAAGAAAAAAGGGAAACAAAATTATGTTCGTTTTGATGAACAAGAAGCAAGGCAATCAGGAATGCGCTCTGATAAATTTAATGATTATAATCCAACAGCATTACAACGTGCACCAAACACCCATTCCGCACCAGAACAATATATTCAACCACGTAATCGTCAAAACAATAATTATTCTAATAAAAACATTGACGATTTACCAGTGTATAGTTCTGCTTATGGTAAAGACGTTAATATTGATGCTGCTCGTGATAAGCTGAATTCGGAAACAAATATCACGCCGTTTGGGAAAATTAATCGCAATCTTAATCCAACTAAAGTTAAACAAACATCATTTTATGATGATCATGTTCAGGTTGAAGATTTTAATTCAGAACCACAAGACTATGACCAATTTGACTCAACTGTTCTTAATGATGATGGGATTTATCATCGTCAGAGTAATCAACCAATTTTTAATGAACCAGACCCTTATCAGTCAGAATATTATCCCCCTTATGAACCACCATTAATGAGCGGGAATAATTTTGGCATGCCACCACAACAACGCCGTGCTTCAAAACCAAAAACAATTGAAGTTAATAAAAAACTTAGTCAAGCTGCGCCGCGACGTAGTAGTTTTAATAATCCCCATTATAAATTACCAAATTTGGGGTTGTTAAGTCCAAAAGAAGATAACCGTCGGAACAATGAACGTAATAAAACTTCGGCTCAAAAAAAGGCTGGCAAAATTAATGAGGTTTTTCATCAGTTTAATATTGCTGCTAGTGTCCAAGGAGTTAACATTGGTCCAACAATTACTAAGTTTGAAGTTCAGATGCAACCAGGTATTAAAGTTAATAAAATTATGAATTTAGAAAATGATTTAAAATATGCTTTAGCGACCCAAAATGTTCGAATTGAAGCACCAATTCAAGGTAAGTCAGCAGTTGGAATTGAAATTGCAAATGAAATTAGTAACAAAGTAACATTACGTGAAATTATGGAACGAGTGCCATTAGAAAAACAAAATAAGAAGCTTTTAGTGGGAATTGGTCGTAGTGTTAATGGTGAAATTATTTTTGTGGAATTAGATAAAATGCCGCATTTATTAGTTGCGGGGTCAACAGGAAGTGGAAAATCAGTATGTATTAATACGATTTTATCATCATTATTATTACGAACAAAACCATCAGAAGTTAAATTATTATTAATTGATCCAAAACAGGTGGAATTGGCCGTATATAATAACTTACCACATTTATTAGCACCAGTTATTTCTGATACAAAATTTGCAAATGCAGCTTTGAAAAAAGTTATTGCAGAAATGGAACGCCGTTATAGTATGTTGTCAGAACGTGGGGTTAGAAATATTGAAACATTTAATAATAAAGTTTCTCCAAAAGAACGTTTACCATACATTGTTGTGGTGATTGATGAGTTAGCAGATTTAATGATGACAGCTGGAAAAGATATTGAAGACTCAATTATGCGAATTACTCAATTAGCCCGAGCAGCAGGCATTCATATGGTGATTGCAACGCAACGTCCTTCAACGGATGTTATTACTGGGGTCATTAAAACAAACATTCCATCACGAATTTCTTTTTCTGTTGCTTCTGCAATTGATTCGCGAACAATTTTGGATCAAGGTGGCGCTGAAAAATTAATTGGTTATGGTGATATGTTATATGCTCCGGCCGGGCAGAATATTCCAACGCGAGCACAAGGAGCCTTTATTTCTGATGATGAAATTCAACGATTAGTTGATTTTTGTCACGCTCAACAAGAACCTGAATTTGATGAGGAATTCTTAAATATCGAAAATTCTAATGAAGTTGGTGGTGGAAATGAAGGGGAAGACATTGATCCAATGTATAATGAAATTAAACGTTTTGTAATCTTAAATCAAAAAGCATCGACATCGTTAATTCAACGGAAATTTTCAATTGGTTATAATCGTGCAAGCCGGCTAATTGATGCCTTAGAAGACAATGGGATTATTGGACCACAAAATGGTGCGAAACCACGCGATGTTTATATTCAAAATATTGACTTAGATGATAATGATTTTAATAATAACGGGCAGTGGTAGTTGCTATTGTGAAAAATAAATTTTTTGTTGTGTATTTATAATATTTATATATAATTAAATATGAAATTGGAAAGATAAAATTTCAATTAATATTTAAAAATATTAAGATATAATTAAACTATTATGTAATTAACATTGAGGATGAGAAAAAATGGCAAAAAAAGCAAAGAAAACAAATTCAAAATTAGAGAAACTAAATGATATTTCATTAAAATTAACTGATGTTGAATTTCGCTACCGTGAAAATCATCCTAATGCCGTTGATGGAGTGAGTTTTGAAATCAAACATGGTGAATATGTGACGATTATTGGCCACAACGGGAGTGGAAAATCAACAATTAGTAAAATTATTATTGGTGTTTTACGTCCCCAAAAAGGAAAAATTGAAGTTTTTGGCAATGAAGTTCATTCATCAACGCTAACTGGAATCCGTAAATTCTTAGGAATTGTTTTTCAAAATCCAGATAACCAATTTATTGGGTCAACTGTGCGCGATGATATTGCTTTTGGATTAGAGAATCGCCAAATACCACAAAAAGATATGCAAGCAATTATTGACAAAGCTGCTGCAAAAGTAGGAATGACTAATTTTCTTGACCATGAACCATTAATGTTATCGGGGGGACAAAAACAGCGTGTTGCGATTGCTTCGGCGTTAGCATTAGAACCTGATATCATTATTTTTGACGAAGCAACAAGTATGTTAGATCCAAAAGGACGGAAAGAAATTAAACAAATTATGGTTGATTTAAAAGAATCACGTGAAAAAACAATTATTTCAATCACCCATGATATGGACGAAATCTTAAATGCTGATAAAGTTATTGTAATGAATAAGGGGCAAATGGTTAAATGTGGAAAACCACATGAAATTTTGTATGATGAAGAATTCCTAAAATCAATTCATTTAGATGTGCCCTTTGTTTCGCGAGTAATTGATAGTTTACGTTTAAATGGATTAAATGTTAAAAATACGCTAGATCTTAGAGAGTTGGTGGATGAAATATGTCAAAAGTAAAAAAGAAAACTAAAATTGAGGCCTTACAAAACATTGACATTACATTTACCGATGTCTCTTATGTTTATGCACCAAAAACACCATATGAATATAAATCATTGCAAGATATTAATTTAGTTATTAAACCCGGGAAAATTACTGCTATTATTGGTTCAACTGGAAGTGGAAAATCAACTTTAATTCAGCACATTAATGGTTTATTAATTCCAACAACCGGAGTTGTTGATGCAAATGGTTTTATTATCAAGGCAAAGCAAAAACGGATCAGAAATATTAAACAATTACGAAAATCAATTGGTTTAGTATTCCAGTTTCCCGAATATCAGTTATTTGAAGAAACAATTGAAAAAGACATTATGTTTGGTCCAGTTCATTTGGGGGAGAGTAAAGACGTTGCTCGGGAAAATGCTAAGAAATATTTAACAATGGTTGGTTTACCATTAAATTATCTAGAACGTTCACCGTTTGACTTGTCAGGAGGACAAAAACGAAGAGTTGCGATCGCTGGAATTTTAGCAATGGAAGGAAATACGTTAATTTTAGATGAACCCACAGCGGGATTAGACCCTGAAGGAGAAGAAGACTTTATTAAATTATTTTCCCGGATTAATCAAGAACAAAATAAACGAATTATTTTAGTTACTCATAATATGGATCATGTGTTAGAAATTGCTGATGAAGTTGTTGCTTTAAAAGATGGGAAAATTGTTAAGATTGGAACACCTTTTGAAATTTTTAAAAACAAAGAGTTATTACAAACACTTTTAATTGAACCACCAAAGATTTATAATTTAATTTATCAATTAAAAGAAAAAGGATTTGATTTATCAGATGCTGACATCCGGAACATTGATGAATTAGCAAAAGAAATTATTCAACGTAAAGGTCAAAAAGGAAAGGGATAAAAAGATGCGCTTATCATTTGGACGTTATATTGCCTATAATTCCGTTGTTCATCGAATGGACCCACGGGTAAAACTATTTATGTTGTTATCATTAATGATATCAATCTTTTTTTCAACTGGTTTTACCGGCTATGCCATTCTAGGATTAACCATTTTTACGTTGTTTTTTTTAGCAAAATTACCACCACGATTGTTAGTATCATTATTAAAACCAATTTTATTTATGTTTGTCGTTTTATTATTAATTAACTGTTTTTTAGTAACCGATGGTTATATTGGTTGACACTGAGGTGGAAAAGCGACAGCAACTGGTCCTTTTGCACCAGGTGGAAAGAGCTGATTTGCTTTTTCGGAAAAAGCCGTTTTTAATGCGTTATATATGGCTTGTCGGATTTATTTAATGATTATGATTACAACAATTTTAACAGCAACAACCCAACCATTGGATTTAACATTAGCATTAGAGGATTTATTAAGTCCTTTAAAATTAGTTCGTTTCCCGGTTCATATTTTATCAACAATTATCTCGATTGCATTACGAATGATTCCAACACTAATTGAAGAGGCTGGTCGAATTATGAAGGCCCAAGCTTCGCGAGGGGTTGATTTTCGTAATGGTCACTTTAAAGATAAAATTAAATCAACAACAGCTTTGATTATTCCGTTATTAGTATCAGCTTTCCAAAAGGCAGAAGATTTAGCTTATGCAATGGATGCTCGTGGTTATGATCCTCATGCTAAGCGAACACGTTATCGTCATTATCTTGTTCATTTTCCAGATATTTTATTATTTATTTTTGGTGTTGGGGTTGCAAGTATTATTATTGCGCAATCAGTGACAATGGGTCAGTATCAAACTTTTTATGAGGTTTGATATTGAGGAACAAATGGCTGAACATTTGGAAAAATCCCAACTGGATTCTTACAAATTCGCATTCCCCATATTGATGATTTTGTTTTAGGATGATAATGTTATCGTTATTATTAACCCTTGAATATGATGGTTATGATTATAGTGGTTGAGTTAAACAAAAAAATGCAAGAACAATTCAAGGGGAATTGGAACGAGCATTTTTTGGCATTTGTCAGCAACCAATTTGAACATTAGGAGCTAGTAAGACTGATGCTGGTGTTCATGCTTGTGATCAAAAAGTTCTAGTTAAGATTCCTTTCCAACCACGAAACATAGCATTTTTTATTAAAACAATTAGTAAAAGTTTACCAATTAATATTAATATTAAAGGTTATCGAGTCGTTGCTGATAATTTTAGTGTTCGTACAACAAAACTAAAAGAATATGTTTATACGATTAATGATCATGCCTATGATCTCATTAATCATCGCTATGAATTAAAAGTTGATGAATTATTGAATATTAAAAAATTACATCAAATTAGTCAGGTGTTTGTTGGTGAGCATGACTTTGCTTATTTTTCGGGAGTAAAAAAAGGCGAAGAAATTACTACGCGTCGTATAATTAAGAAAATTTATGTTAAACGAAACAAAGCAAAAAAAATTGAGATTCATTTTATTGCAAAAGGTTTTATTCGTTATCAAATTCGGATGTTAACACAAAATATTTTAGCATGTTATTGGGGTAAAATTAGTTTAGAACAATTAACAAAAAATTTAAATTATCCCCCAGTTGGTCAAACAACAAAATATTGTGCAAAACCATATGGTTTATGTCTAAAAAAGATTAAATATTAGAGAAAGATAGGTTTTATCTTTTTTTATTTTTTAAAGCAATAATCTATTAATCAAAAAATAAATATGATACTATATATTATTTCTTTTTTTTATGCTATAATATATGTAATAGAGTATGGGTAGAAGATAGGGTAAATGAGGTGTAGTAATGAATAATGGCTTTTATATCTTACCAAATGAAGAAGGATATTTAGTGAAGTCACATGATACCAATAGTGAAATAGCATTATTTAGAAGTCGTCGTGATGCCGAAGTGTTTATTAGTACACTAACGTTATCACCATCAATTTCATCTGCAAATAATTATCCAGCAGTATCAACAGTTCCACAATATTCAACACCTCCACAACAAGTTGTTACTCCGTATCCTGCGGCTAGTGGTGCTTCGCCACAAGTTTTTTTTATTCAGCAACCAGCGCCAGCTCAGCAACCAGCGCCAGCACCATATCCATATTATCCAATGATGCCACCAATGCCACCGATGGGAATGCACCCGGGAATGTATCATGGCATGTATCCAAACAGCTGACCACAAAATAGTTGTGGTGGAGGATGCACTTGTGGCCATGGCGGATATAATGAACATTGAGACGAAGATTATCATAGAAAAGATTCTACGGAAAAAAAGTATCAGGGCAGTAGAAGGGATAATGATTTAAGAAAACGTGATGGTGATGATGATCATCAACAAAGTAATCGTGGATTTAGTGCCGAAAATAATGAGTTAAAAACCGGAACGGTTGTCTCAAATCTTAATGAAACTAAAACTGAATCAGGACAAACAGCACAAGGAGAACCAATAACACCTGTTACTGCACAGCAACAATATAATCCTGCGCCAACGATTGTTACAAATGAACCATCTTTAGAACAACAAGGAACTGAGTTACTTGGGGGCACCGTACCAACACCACAAACATTTGCAGAACAAGGTGCACCCACAGAACAACAACCAAATCAAAATCAAACTGGTATAGGAAATCCAGAATATTACGAACAGGCTTTTGTGACCAACCCGGTTTATATTAACCAAGATGAAACACAACAATCTCAGGCAGCAGTAAAACCAATTGATTTAAGCGATGATGATTTCTTTAGTTTTATTAATGATGATGATTTTAATCATAATCCAGAAATGTCAAAGAAAGAAACAAAACGTTTAGCAAAAGAAGAATTAAAAGCGGCAAAATTACAAGCAAAGTTAGAAAAACAAACTCGTAAAAAATCAAATCGCGCGAATGTTAATGATATTGAAGATTTAAATCCGATTGTAAAATAGAAAGTAATTTAAATTACTTTTGTAATGTTTCTTTTAACTAAAAATATATTAATAAGAACCTTTTCAGGTTGTTATTAATATATAAAGTTAGGAGAGACATTTTTATATGTTTAGAATTTGTGTTGTCTATTTCTAATTTTATTTAGTTTTTCTGCAAAAAAAATGAATAAATTATTTGCGATAATTTATTCAGTGTTGTTTATTTTTAAACCTAATTTTAAGTTAGAATTTAATTAAAAAATTATTTGCTAATTGATAGCAATTTAGTTTTCTTGCTTTTTATTAGTTACTTTGAAATGTCAATCTAATTCGTTCATTTTTTGTCTAATCTCGGCTAATGATTTTCTTGTTAAATTCTTAATGTTTTTAATTTCATCTTCTGTTTTTGACAAAAAATCATGTATTGTATAAATTCCTGATTCTTTTAAACAAATTTGTGTACGTTGTGTCATTTCTAAATCGTCAATACTACGATTTTCTAACTCTAAACGTTCTTGATATTCTATTGTTTCTCATTCTGTGTTTGCTGGTAAGACAGTTTGATTTTGAATATCATATGAATTATTAGCTATTAGATTTGGAATAGCTCCAAAGGTTATAGTTGTAATAATTAATAAGTTAAAAATTTTTTTCATTTGTTGTCTTCTTTCATTTTTCATAGTTGATATTAAAAATATTTTAGCATTTAATTTTTAACTTTTTAAGTGAAACTATATAGTCTGAATTACTTTTTTATTTTTTAAATTTTAGTAATATATTAAAATTTTAAATTGGATAAGGGCAATTAAAATTATTCCATTATTTTTTAAAATATTTTGGTTTTATAGTTGTTTTTTAAACAAAATTAATGTTATAATGATTTAGGTTTTCGGGCTATAGCTCAGTTGGTTAGAGCGCACCCCTGATAAGGGTGAGGTCGATGGTTCAAGTCCATTTAGCCCGACCATTTTTTATCTAATTTTGGGCCCGTAGCTCAGCTGGGAGAGCACCTGCCTTGCACGCAGGGGGTCGACGGTTCGATCCCGTTCGGGTCCACCATTTCAAGTATATTTAATTTAAATAAGAAACAAGAAACAATAAATAAAACATATCAAATTCCCATTGATATGTTTTTTTAATTTTTTAGAAAAAGTTATTTTATTAAAAGACAGATAATAAAGATTAATTTAAATAAATGGTCAAGCGTGAGTGTTAACAAGTAGATAAATTTTAATTAAGGGGTTATAAAAGTTTTAAGAAGGAGTACTTTAATTAATCCTGCTTTTTTGGTATAATATACCTAATATAGAAACAAAAAATATAATCAGGGGTGAAGTATGTCAATTTTTGATAAAAATGAAAATGAAAGATATGCATATTTTTTAACAAATTTTAAAGAAATTTTATCTGATTGGTCAGTGATGGTTAATGATCAATTTATTAAATCGTCGTTAGATAATTCATCAACTAAATTATTTGGTATGAATGTTGATAAGGCAATTATTTTTTTTAATATTAATTTAGAACTAAATAGTACCCTACGAGAATTAGGGGTTATAAAAGAAAGCTATAGTATTGATTTAATCAATGACTTGGAATTAGATTTAAATAAGAAATTGGACCAGAAAAAAGAACAAAAAAATTATGATGTAATTTATAATCAAATTGATACTTTTTTTGTTGAAGATTCAGAATTGTTAAAGTTTTGTGAATATACTTTAAATGTTGTTAATTTGTCAACAGAAACAGATGGTCCAAATATTATTGCTTTAAATAATTATAAGTCAATTGCCTTTGGCAGTTACTCAACTAAAATTCATGAATTATTAGATTGATTTGGAATTGATGTTGTTGATACTATTAGTAACGGTTATAAGGTCAAACGTTTTGGTGTAAAGGAAAATCATTTTGGTGGTAATAGAAAATTAAGACGAAAACCAGGATTTACATCAAAGCGATCATTTGATAATGATAATGATGAAGAAGAAAAAATTAATAAGGAAGCAATCTTTACGGAGTATTTTGCTAATAATGGTGATATCAGTGCGAAGTTAACGGTGTTAAATAAATTACTACCATTGTTAGAAGAAAAACGAGTAGATATTAAAGAATTTAATCCTAAGTTAGAATATGATATTTTTAGTTTTTTACAACATACAAAATATCGTAATTCATTAACATACCAAGAAGATCCTGATGCAGAAAAACGGTTAGACAAGGTTTTTAAAAAAGCCGTTTTATGTTTATACTTATTAGATATTGGCTAAAAACGAATTGTACAATTCGTTTTTTATTGTCTTTTTTAAAATGATAAAAGAAGTCTTTTTTTAAGATAGTTTTCCTATATAATTGATAATAGGTGATTATGATGAAAGTGATTTTAATTAAAGATGTTAAGGGAAAAGGTAAGATTAATGATGTTATTGAAGTTTCGGATGGTTATGCCAAAAATTATTTAATTAAAGAAGGATTTGCTATTCCAACAACCCCAACTAATTTAGCAAAGTTAAATGTTGTTTTGTCCGAACAAAAGGTTCAAGCAGCAGCAACTAAAGCAACGTTAGAAGCACTAAAAGCGACTTTAGAACAATTGACATTAAATTTTAAATTAAAAGTTCATGATAATAAAACTTTTGGTTCAATCTCGTTAACTCAAATTGAAGATCGTTTAGCAAAAGAATTTAATTTAAAGATTGATAAAAAGAAATTTCTTGATAATAATAATTTAACAAGTTTTGGGCTGCACTATTTAAAAATTAAATTAGCCCCTAATTTAATTGCAACTTTGAAAGTAATGGTCGATAAAAAGGAGAGTTAGGTAATGGATAACTTAAGTAAAAAAGAGTTAAATAAGATTAATGTTATTAATGATGCTGAAAAAAATGTTTTAGCAATTATTGCTCATTCAATTGCTGCAGCAGAAGAAGTTTTTTCAATTTTAACAGAAGAAGATTTTACAGTAATGAATTATAAAGTTATCTTTAAAGCCTTACAAGAACAATTCTTGGCTAAAGTAGCTATTAATATTACTACTTTAAGTAATTACATGTTAAAAAATAATATGTTAAATAAAATTGGGGGAATTGAGTTCTTAACAGATTTATTTCAATCATATACGACTGATGCAAATCTAACAGAGTATCTAGATATTATTATTAAAAATACAACATCACGTCGTTTAAAAGCAGTTCTTGAAAATATTCATCGTGAAATTGAAACTCATCAACCAATTGATGAAGTTGTTAGCAAAGCTGAAAAAGAAATTTTAGATGTAAAAAAAGAACGTAAAGGAAACTTATTTAAAACATCATTTGATGAGGTTGATAAAGTTTTACAAAAAATTGAATTGTTAGAGAATTCTGGTGAGATGTTAACAGGTAGTCCAAGTGGTTTTCGTGATTTAGATCGAATGACATCAGGTTTTCAAAAAGGAGATTTTATTATTTTAGCAGCGCGACCATCAATGGGGAAAACAGCATTAGCTTTAAACTTTGCTGTTAAATCTGCTGCACAATCAAAAAAAGCTGTGGCGATTTTTTCAGTTGAAATGCCAGCAGAACAATTAATCCAACGGATGATTGGGAGTTATTCGACCGTAGATTCAGCAAAAGTTCGTACCGGAAAAGGTTTACAAACGCGTGATTGAGAAAACATTACCAAAGCTGCTGATTTTTTAAAACAAACTAAATTGTTTATTGATGATACGCCAGGATTAAAAGTTATTGAATTACAATCAAAACTTCGAAAACTATGTCGTGAAAATGAAGTTGGATTAGTTGTCATTGATTATTTACAATTATTAAGTACAGGAACACATTTTGGTGATTCACGTCAGCAAGAAGTTTCAACTATTTCACGACAATTAAAAGCTTTAGCACGAGAATTAGAAATACCAATTATTTGTTTATCACAGTTATCACGATCAGTTGAAAAACGAGAAGATAAACGGCCAATTATGTCAGATTTACGTGACTCGGGGGCAATTGAACAAGATGCTGATATTATTATGTTTTTATTTCGAGAAGACTACTATGCAACACATGATCCAAATAATTTAGATGTTCCATTGGAAACAGAAAAAGCACAATTAATTTTATCAAAACATCGAAATGGGCCAACAGGTAGTGTTGAATTATTATTTGTAAAAAAACATGGTTCATTTGCTGATTATGGTTTGCAAAATTCTAAAATTTAGGTTAACATTTTAGATAGTAGCAGATGCAATTATATTAAATAAACGCTTAGGAAAAGAGGTCTAAAATGCGTAAATTATTATCACTTTTTACAGCAACAACTTTAATCACAACATCAACAACTTCACTTGTTGCTTGTAATACAACACCGCAAGGAAATCCGGTGCCTGTTTTTGTATATAATGGGAATCAAAAATTCAGTCATGCGCCAACAGTAACTGGAAAGTCAGTTAATGGAATTGATAATGCCGCTGAATCCGGGAAAGATGAAACAGGAGCTCCTTATGAATATGGTTTACAAGGGGGAAGAATGGGATTAATTAGTAATGTCATTGTTCCATTTTTAACGGGAATAAATTTAACAAAAGACAATAGTAAGACAACGGGAAAAGGAGCAAACTGAACACCTGAACAAATTGCGGCAGGATTGCAAGGACAAAAAGATAATATTATTACAAATGCAAAGACTGATGGTTCTGATCCGTTTGATAATACAAAAAAGATTGACCAAAAAACATTATGAAAAGAATTCTTTGCCAACTATTCAACTAGTTATGATTCATATTTTGAACAAGTAGGTGTAGTTGCAAATGAAAATCCAGCTGTTTTAGATCATACTAATCAAAATTTGATGACAATGACTGGTAATGCAGAAAAAACATCAAATAAGGATTGAGTGAAAGATCATACTTGAGGTACTAAGAAGGGGCCATACACACCGCCATCATTAAAAACTTTATCTCCAGTTGCGACAATTTTAGACTGATTAAATGATCCAAATAATAATTATAGTAAAGGGTTTGACCAAATTAATGAAAACCGTGGGTATCAATCAGCTCGTTATATTGCAATAACAATTCCAAATGTAACAATTCGCTTTGAATTTCAGGGTGAGCATAAACGCTTTACTTTTTCAGCGACAATTGATAAATTAGTTGCTTATGCTAATTACTTGGTTTATAAAAATCCAAATAGTAGTACGGACAAACCAACATATGCACATCAATGGTTTTTCCTTAGTTATGGTTTTTATGATTTTAGTACATTAAAAAATGATGATTATCATGACTATAATTTTAAGATTCCAGGTCTTAATATCGATCCAAATATTAGTATTGCCTTAGGATATGTTAAAAAGGGTGATAAGGATGGGATTTTAACAGCTGATGAAGATAAGAAAGTTGATAAAGAAGGTCAATTTCCGACATTATCACCAGATTATGCCTTTCCTGATTTAAAATGAAGAATTAATGTTGATTCAATGACAGATCAATACAATTAATGGATATTAAAATTTTAACAGTTGGTTCATTAGATAAAACTTTTTTGGTAACTGGATGTGCAATGTTTCTGGAACGCATCAAACATTATGCTAAAATAGAAGTCATTGAGATTAAAGAAATTATTAATAAAAATGAACAAGTGGCAATTAATGAACAAACAGCATTAGTCATAAAAAAAGTTTTAGATTATCCGGATTATTACAAAGTATTATTAGCTTTGAATGGCCAACAATTAACAAGTGAAAAAATTGCTGCTTTAATAGCAGATGTCAAAGATTTTAAAAAAGCAAAGTTAATGTTTATTATTGGTGGTAGTCATGGTTTTAATTCGGTAATCCAAACACAGGTTACTTTTCAATTAAGTTTTGGTGCAATAACATTACCGCACCAATTATGCCGTTTAATTTTATTAGAACAAATTTATCGTGGTTTTAAAATTATTAATAATGAAGTTTATCATAAATAAATTAGCAGTATAAAAAGTTCCCCTTTTTATATTTTTTTATTTTTTGACTCTTTTTTTCGGTTGTGTTCCTTGTCTCATCATTTCAATTTTTCGTTTTCGTGCTAATTCAGAAAGACCAGTTGTATTTTTTTCTAATAATAATTGACGATAATACGGACTATTTTTTTTCGCTAGTTTAACAACTTTAACACGGTCGGCAACAGTCATATTATTAACATCAATATAATTAGGGTCATCGGTTTTAAAAGCTTGTTTTCTTAATTGGTTATTCTTTTTTTGGGCATTTAATAGGATTTTATACATTGGATTATTTTTATCAATTATTTTTTTCTTATCAAGTTGTGGTTTTTTAGTTGTCTTGCGGTATACTTCATGGGCTCGTGATGTTTTACGTGCTAAATTATCAAACTCAATTTTAACTATTTGGGCTTTAAATTCCTGGATTTTTTCATAACGTAAATCATGCTCAACATTTGTTGATTTTTTTCATATGATGGTTTTATCATCTTTTTTGTTTGCCATTTTTCTCCTCACCTTTTGTTACTTTTATACAATAATAATTATAACGAGATTAAAAAAAGAATAAAAGGTAAGATAATATTTTTCTGTTATTGGGTATTATGAGCACAATAAGGACCATTAATTTCACTGCTTTTTAGATATTAATTTTTATTATTTTTTTCAAAAAATACTTGCATTATTGATTTTTATCCAATAAAATAAATTAGCATGTATATTCTGTGGAAACATCTTTTGTGGTCTATCTTTGATACACTGATAGGCGTTGTCAATGTTTACACAAAAAATATAAATAAATTAGGAGGAAAAGTAATGGCTCAAACTAAAATGAGAATAAAATTAAAAGGTTATGATCACCGTGTGGTTGATCAATCAATTCAAAAAATCATTGAAGCAGCCCAAGCCGCAGGAGTAAAAGTTAAAGGACCAATTCCTTTACCAACTGATCGTGAAATCATTACTATTTTACGTGCAACTCATAAATACAAAGATTCGAGAGAACAATTTGAAATGAGAACACATAAAAGAATTATTGACATCATTAATCCTGATGGTCCAAAAGTAATTGATACTTTAAAACGTGTTCAATTACCAAGTGGTGTTGAAATTGAAATGAAATAAATAACCGTTCTTAAATTTAATTTATCAGCAAGATATACATGACGTATTTTCAAGGAGGAAAGAAATGAAAGGAATCTTAGGACGCAAAATTGGTATGACACAAGTTTTTGCTACCGATGGTAGATTAATACCAGTTACAGTAGTTGAAGTACAACCTAATGTTGTTTTACAAGTATTAACTAAAGAAAAAAATGGTTATCAAGCACTTCAAATAGCTGTCGAAGATAAAAGAATTAACTTGGTTTCAAAACCAGACCAAGGACAATTTAAAAAAGCGAATACAACACCTAAGCGCTTCGTTAAAGAAATCAGAAACATGGATGGCTATAATTCTGGCGATATTATTAAAGCTGATATCTTTACTGCTGGGGAATTCGTTGATGTAACCGGAACTTCAAAAGGAAAAGGATTTACAGGTTCAATCAAACGACACAACTATTCGCGTGGACCAATGGGCCATGGGTCAGGATACCACCGTGGAGTTGGGTCAATGGGACCAATTGCTCCAAACCGCATTTTAAAATCGAAAAAAATGCCAGGACATATGGGAACTGAAAAAGTAACAATTCAAAATTTAGAAGTAGTTGCAATTGATACGGTAAAAAACGCCTTATTAGTAAAAGGTTCAATTCCGGGACCAAACAAACAGTTTGTAGTTATTAAAGAAACAATCAAAGGTTTAACACCAAAAACACCAACAGAGCTAATTAAAAGAACTGTTGACCCAAAAACACCAGAATCCGAAATTAAAACAGAAAAACCAGTTGACACAGTTGCTGAAGCACCTGTTGAAGCAGCACCAGCAACTGATGCACCAGCATCGGTTGCAGAATAGTTTTGTAGAAAGGAATTTTAGAATGAAATTACAAGTACTTGATGCGAAGGGAAGTAGCATTAAAGAAATTAGTGTAAATAAGACAATCTGAGGGATTGAGCCACATCAACAAGCAATGTTTGATGCTGTTGTCGCGCAACAAGCTTCAATGCGTCAAGGCACACACAAAACTAAAACAAGAACTGAAGTATCTGGTGGGGGAAGAAAACCTTGAAGACAAAAAGGTACTGGTCGTGCTCGCCAAGGGTCAATTAGAGCACCACAATGAAAAGGAGGAGGGATTGTATTTGGTCCAACTCCAGAAAAAAATTACTTGAAACATGTTAATAAAAAAGTAAGAAAATTAGCAATTAAATCGGCGTTATCATTAAAAACACAAGATAAAAATTTAGTGGTAATTGATCAATTTGGAATTGAACAACCTTCAACAAAAGCAATGGTTGAGGTTTTAAATAATTTAAAAGTTAATGATGAAAAATTACTAATCATTACAACAGAAGGTGATGAAGTTAATTTTAAATCATCACGTAATATTAAAAAAATAAATATAATTACATCCGCTGGAATTAACGTTTATGATTTGCTAAATGCTGACAAGTTATTAATAACAGAACAAGCAGTAAAAGCAATTGAGGAGGTGTACGCATAATGCATATTACAAATGTCATTAAAAAACCAATTTTATCAGAAAAAACATATCGTAATATGGCTGATGGTGTTTACACTTTTGAAGTAGCACGTACTGCTAACAAAGTTCAAATTAAAAAAGCTTTTGAGAAAATCTTTGAAGTAAAGGTTGAAAAAGTTAATGTTATTAATTATGACCCAAAAGAAAAGAAAATGGGAAAATTTGTTGGAGAAACAACTTATACAAAACGTGCAATCATTAAATTAAAACCAGGAGAAAAATTAGATTTATTAGGAGAAGATAAATAATTCCAGGAGACACTATCTGGGACTGTTTATTGGCGAAATAGGAGGATAAATAAAAATGCCAATTAAGAGTTTTAAACCAGTTACACCGAGTCGTCGTAATATGACAACATTAGATTATTCCGTACTAACAACTGATCGTCCGGAAAAATCATTAATTGAGACTCGGAAAAGACATGCTGGTCGTAATAACCAAGGGGTTATTACCACAAGACATAAAGGTGGCGGTCATAAAGTTAAATATCGAATTATTGACTTTAAGCGAAATAAAGATGATATTGTTGGCAAAATTGTCACAATTGAATATGATCCAAATCGTAATGCCTTTATTTGTTTAGTTAATTATGTTGACGGTGAAAAAAGATACATCTTAGCACCAAAAACAATTAAAGTTGGAATGCAAATTATTAGTGGTGAGAAAACTGATATTAAAGTTGGAAACTGCATGCAATTAAAAAACATTCCAGAAGGGACAGTACTTCATAATTTAGAATTACGTCCTGGCAAAGGTGGACAATTAGCGCGTGCAGCGGGTTCATCAGTTCAATTACTAGGGAAAGATGAAGATGGTAAATATGTTACAATTCGACTAACTTCTGGTGAAGTTCGCAAGGTTTTAGCTGAATGTCGAGCAACTATCGGAGAAGTTGGAAATGAAGACTATGGCTTAGTAAATTGAGGAAAAGCAGGACGTAACCGTTGACGCGGAATTCGCCCAACTGTTCGTGGATCAGTTATGAACCCGAATGATCACCCACATGGAGGAGGAGAAGGAAAAGCTCCTGTTGGGCGTAAAGCACCAATGACACCATGAGGTAAAAAAGCATTAGGAGTAAAAACTCGTAATAAGAAAAAAGCTTCAACTAAACTAATTGTTAGAAGACGTACTAAATAATCTTGCTAATTAGAGTCAAATATGACTAACAGTAGTTGAAAGTAAAGATTAAAATTAGAGAGATTATTTAAAAGGAGGTACAACAATGTCACGAAGTCTAAAAAAAGGACCATTTGTTGATAAACATTTGCAAAAAAAAGTTGAAGCATTAAATGCAATAAATAAAAAAGAAGTTGTTAAGACTTGATCAAGAAGAAGCGTTATTTTCCCTGAATTTATTGGTCATACATTTGCCGTACATAACGGGAAAGAACATATTCCCGTTTATGTTACTGAAGATATGGTTGGTCATAAATTAGGAGAATTCTCACCAACGAGAAAATTTGGTGGCCATGGCGATGATAAGAAAAAGAAAAAATAATTAAATTCAGAAAGTGAGTATTATATAAATGGATGTAAGAGCAAACTTAAGAAGTATTCGAATATCGCCACGAAAAGTTAGATTGGTTGCCGATTTAATTCGTAACAAAAAAGTGGGAGACGCAATAGTTATTCTTAACAACACAAACAAAAAATCATCAGTACCAGTTCAAAAATTAGTAAAGTCAGCAGTAGCAAATGCTGTTAACAATAATGGGTTGGATGCTGATCGCTTATTTATTAAAGAAATCTTCGTTAACGAAGGACCAACATTAAAACGATTCCGTCCTCGTGCCCACGGACGAGCATATGAAATTTTAAAGAGAACAAGTCACATCACAGTTACTGTTAGTGATGGGCAGCAATAAGAAAGGAAGATAACAAGATATGGGTCAAAAAGTTAGTCCAACTGGATTACGTGTTGGAGTTATTAAAACATGAGATTCAAGATGATATGCTGAAAAGCAAGATTATGTGAATTGATTGCATCAAGATATCAAAATTAGAAAAGCTCTAATGAAAAAATTAAAAGGAGCTAGTGTTTCTAAAATTGAAATTGAGCGAACAAAAAAAGAAATTGTTATCTTTATTAGAACTGCTCGTGTTGGTGTTGTCTTAGGGCAAGAAGGAAAAAACATCGCAGAATTAGTAAAACTAGTAAGAGTTACAATTGGTGATCGTAAAATGGAAGTAAAAATTAATGTTGTTGAAATTAAAAACCCTGATACTGATGCACAATTAGTCGCAAATACAATTGCGGAACAAATTGTTAATCGTGCATCATTTAGAACTGTGCAAAAGTTAGCAATTAAAAAAGCAATGAAAGCTGGTGCTCAAGGGATTAAAACTTCTGTCGCAGGACGTTTAGGTGGCGTTGATATGGCTCGTACCGAAGGATATACCGAAGGAACAGTGCCATTAGCTACTTTGCGTAGTGATATTGATTATGCTTTGGCTGAAGCTTTGACAACTTATGGTCAAATTGGTGTTAAGGTTTGAATTTGTAAAGGTGAAATTTTAAGTAAAGATTTAGTCACAACTAGTGATGAAAAACCAAAATTTGAACGAAGAGATTTTGATCGTTCAAATAATAATCGTCGTGAGTATCCACCAAGATCACATTCTGCTCCTAAGGAGGCAAAATAATGTTAGTACCAAAAAGAACGAAATATCGTCGTCCACATCGGATTAAATACGAAGGAAAAGCAAAAGGGAATACTAAGGTTGATTTTGGAGAATTTGGATTACAATCACTAGACGGAGCATGAATTACAAACCGTCAAATCGAAGCAGCACGGATTGCCATGACTCGTTATATGAAACGTTGAGGAAAGGTTTGAATTAGAATTTTTCCCCATATGGCAAAAACCAAAAAACCATTAGAAGTACGGATGGGATCAGGAAAAGGTTCACCAGAAGAATGAGTAGCAGTAGTTAAAACGGGAACTGTTATGTTTGAAGTGGCAGGAGTTTCAGAAGAAACAGCCCGTGAAGCGTTACGTTTAGCAATGCATAAATTACCGGTGAGATGTAAGATTATAAAAAAAGGAGAAGAGTAAGATGAATGATTTAAACAAAAAATCAGTTGAAGAGTTAAAAAAACTGGAAGAAGAATCACGCGCTGAATTATTTGCTTTAAGATTTCAATCAGCTATGGGAAACTTGGAAAAACCACATCGCATTCCTGAATTAAGAAAGCAAATTGCTCGCATTTTAACAATCTTATCTTCTCGTAAAAAAGCTGGTGAAAACACGGCAATTAATGTCAAAATTAATTTAAGTGAAACATACGCTAAAATTGAAAAAGAATCACAGGAATTTGCAAAACAACGCAAAGCTAAAATTGATGAAATAATGGCAGCACAAGAAGCTTCAGAAGACAACATGGCAAGTTTAATGGATTTACCATTAACTGATGCGATGGAAATAAGTGATGAAGCAGTAAATCTTGAAACATCTGCTCAAGCGGATGACAAAAAATCAGCAGCGCCAAAAGCAGAGACAACAAAAAAAGTTGAGCCAGCGCTGGCTAAAAAATCAGCAGCACCATTGAAAGAAAGTAAATCAGCTGCTGAAAAAACAACAGAGCCAGTGGTAAAAAAACCAGCGGACAAAAAATCAGTAGCCCCTGTGGCAAAGAAAGAAGCTGACCAAGCGGCGTCAAAAGCAGCACCAAGGGTGAAAGCAACGCCAACAGCAGCTTCAAAAACCCCTGTGGCAAAGAAAGAATCTGCTAAACCAGCAGGGGCAAAAGATGCTGCTTTAAAATCTTTAATTAAAAAGAACGAAGCAGCAAAAGCAGCAAGTAAACCAACTGCTCCAACAACAAGTAATAAATCAACAGTAACCGTTAAATCAGTTACTTCGGCAAAAGCAGAAATTGAAGTGTCAAAAGTAACAAAAAAACCAGCGGGAACTAATACTGCAAAAAAAGATGTGGAACTTAATGCTAAAGAAAAATTAGCCGCAATGAAAAGTTCAATTTCAATCGGAACTGCAAAAGGTCGCGGCACAGGTGTTAAAATCAATTTAGATTTAAAAGCAAAAGACCCAAAAGCATCAGAGTATACTTATGGGACAAATTGAAAAGAAAACCGTGATAAAATTTTAACTGCAGGAAAAACAACAAAAAAAGCCGATGATAAAACAACCACTAAGAAAGGGACAGGGAAAAAATAATGGAAAGAAATAGTCGAAAAGTGCTACAAGGCCGCGTTATTTCAGATAAAAGTGAAAAAACAATTACTGTTTTAGTTGAAACATACAAAAACCACCCATTATATAAGAAACGTGTTAGATATTCAAAAAAATATTTAGCACACGATGAACTCGAACAAGCACATATTGGTGATAAGGTAAGTATTATGGAAACACGACCTTTATCAAAAACTAAACACTTTCGTTTAATTGAAGTTATTGAAAAAGCAATTGGTTAATTAAGAAGAGGAAAAGAAAATGATCCAACAAGAATCAAGATTAAAAGTTGCCGATAACTCCGGAGCAAAAGAAGTGTTAGTAATTAAAAACTTAGGTGGTTCATGACGTAAGTTTACTAATATTGGGGATATTGTTGTATGTACCATTAAAAAGGCCACTCCCGGTGGAATTGTTAAAAAAGGGCAAATTGTTAAAGCAGTTATTGTTCGCACAAAACGCGGATTAAAAAGAACCGATGGAACACAAATTCAATTTTCAGAAAATGCAGTAGTTTTAATTAAAGACGATAAAACACCACGGGGAACACGTATTTTTGGTCCAATTGCCCGTGAAGTTAAGGATGCTGGATTTGGAAAAATCGCATCATTAGCACCAGAAGTATTATAGGAGGGACTAAGTTATGAGTAAAGTTAAATTTAAAAAAGGTGACTTAGTCAAAGTTGTAACGGGAAAACACAAAGGGACTGAAGGACCAATCATCCGTGTTTTACGTGAAAAAAATCGTGTTGTAATTGAAGGAATTACCAACATTAAACATGTTAAACCTTCACAAGATAACACAGAAGGAGGAATTCAACAAGTTCCTGCTTCAATTCATATTTCAAATGTTGCATTAATTGATCCAAAGAACAAAAAAGAAATTACTAAAATCAGTTATCAAGTTGCTGATAGTGGTAAAAAAGTTCGCATTGCTCGTAAGTCAAAAGCGCATTTAGCGTAAAGAAAGGAATAATTATTAATAATGAATGTTGATTTAGAAAAAAAATATAAAGATGTAATTGTTAAAGAGTTATTCAAAGAGCAAGGTTATCAGTCAATTATGCAAGTTCCTGTTGTTAAAAAAATTGTTGTTAACATGGGAGCTGGCGATGCAGCACAAAATAGTAAAGTAATCGAAGATATTACAAATGAATTAGCGTTAATTACTGGGTTACATCCAGTTGTTACCAAAGCAAAAGGTTCAATTGCGGCTTTCAAATTACGTGAAGGAATGCCAATTGGAGCAAAAGTTACATTACGTGGTAAAAAAATGTATCAGTTTTTAGATAAACTAATTAATATTGCTTTACCACGAGTAAGAGATTTCCGTGGAGTTAGTTTAGACGCTTTTGATGGGCGTGGAAATTACACCCTAGGAATTAAAGAACAAATTATTTTTCCCGAAATTGACTATGATAAAGTTAAAAAAATTCGCGGAATGGATATCACAATTGTCACAAATGCAACTAATAATAGCGACGCTCATGCATTATTAGTCAAAATGGGAATGCCATTTAAAAAATAGGAGGAAAGAAATATGGCCAAAAAATCATTAAAAGTTAAACAACAACGCCATCCAAAATTCAAGGTAAGAGGTTATACTCGTTGTGGAAACTGTGGGCGACCTCATGCTGTGTTACGTAAATTTAATTTATGTCGTTTATGCTTTAGAACTTTAGCATACAAAGGACAAATTCCTGGGGTTAGAAAAGCTTCATGATAGAAAGAGAGACTAATTAATTATGATGATTGATACAATCGCTGATATGTTAACAAGAATTCGAAACGCTAACCAACGTTTACACAAAAGTGTGAACATGCCTTCAAGTAAAATGAAAGTAAGAATTGCTGAGATTTTAAAAGAAGAAGGTTACGTTGAAGATTTTAAAGTATCAGGAGATGTGAAAAAAGAATTAAGTTTAACTTTAAAATACAAAGGAAAAACAAAAGTTATTTCAGGATTAAAAAGAATCTCAAAACCAGGATTAAGAGTTTATGTAACCGTTGAAAAAGTACCTCAAGTTTTAAATGGGATGGGAATTGCAATTATTTCAACAAGCCAAGGAATTATGACTGACAAAGCAGCAAAACATGCTCACTTAGGTGGGGAAGTTATTGCTTATGTTTGATAGCAAACTTTAAAGGAGAACAGAAAAATGTCTCGAATTGGTAATAGAGAGTTAAAAATTCCAACAGGTGTCGAAGTAACAATTCAACCAAACAATGTTATTGTCAAAAGTACAAAAGGGCAATTAGAACAAGCAATCCCAAGTGTTATTACAGTTAACGCAAAAGATGGCATTGTGACAACAGAAAGAGCAAATGACGTGAAACATAGTAAGCAACTACACGGAACCATCAATTCTTTAATTCAAGGAATGTTGGAAGGTGTTAGCAAAGGTTTCAAAAAAGAATTAGAAATTAATGGGGTTGGTTATCGTGCTGCTTTAGCAGGTGATAAATTAACCTTAAACTTAGGATATTCACATCCAATTGAATATAAAATTCCACAAGGAATTACCATTACCCTTCCCAAACCAACACAAATTGTTGTTGAAGGAATTTCAAAACAATTAGTTGGGGAAGTAGCAGCTAACATTAGAAATTATCGTAAACCTGAACCTTACAAAGGAAAAGGGGTTAAATACAAAGATGAACATATTATTCGTAAAGAAGGGAAATCTGCTGGTAAATAGCAGAAGAGAGGAAGAACAACAATGGCAAATTCACAAAGTCAAAGTCGAAGCGCAAAACGTAAAAAAAGACATTTCCGTGTTCGCGCAAAAATTAATGGTACTTCTGCAATTCCCCGTCTAAATGTGTTCAAGTCAAATGGGCATTTCTATGCCCAATTAATTGATGATGTTAAGCAAACAACAATTGTTGCTGCCTCAACATTAAAAATGGCAGATTTAAAATCAACAAGCAATATTGTTGCAGCAAAAAAAGTTGGAACTGATATTGCAAAAAAAGCACTTGATAAAAAAGTTACAACGGTAGTATTTGATCGTGGTGGGTATTTATACCATGGTAAAGTAAAAGCATTTGCAGAAGCTGCGCGTGAAGCAGGATTAAAATTTTAAAAGGAGCAATAAGAAAATATGGCAGAGAATAAAGCAGGTTTAACACCAAATACTGGGACACCAACATCAGGGCAACCACCAAAAGGCGATTTTTCACGAAATAATCCTCGCCAACCACATCAACGTTCAGAACGAAACTTTGATCGTCGTGGTGAGGATAATATGTTTGAAGAAAAAGTAGTAACAATTCGTCGTGTGACAAAAGTTACTAAAGGAGGACGCCACTTCCGTTTTGCGGCAGTTGTTGTTATTGGTGATAAAAAAGGTCGTGTTGGGTTTGGAACTGGAAAAGCAAATGAAGTTCCTGATGCAATTAAAAAAGCAATTAAAGAAGCAAAAAAACAATTAGTAAAAGTGCCTTTAGTTGGAACAACAGTTCCCCATGAAATTATTGGTCATTTTGGAGCCGGCAAGGTTTTAATTAAACCAGCGCGAAAAGGAACCGGAGTTATTGCCGGGGGACCAGCGCGGGCAGTAATTGAACTAGCAGGTTTAGCAGATGTTTATACAAAATCATTAGGATCAAATACACCAATTAATATGATTAGAGCAACATTAGATGGTTTACGCAATTTACGAACAGTTGAACAAATTGCTAAATTACGTGGTAAAACCCCTGAAGAATTACAAGGATAAGAGGTAAGGAAGATGAAATTAAACGAATTACAATATACCGAAGGGGCTCGTCACAGTAAAAAACGTTTAGGACGAGGAACTTCATCAGGACTTGGAAAAACTTCAGGGAAAGGTCATAAGGGGCAAAATGCTCGTACTGGAGGTGGAGTTCGCCCTGGTTTTGAAGGGGGACAAACACCGATCTTTCGTCGGTTACCAAAAGTTGGGTTTACTAACATTTCAACAAAAACTTATGTTTTATTAAATTTAAATGATTTAGAAAAACTAGGTTTAAATGATGTTAACCATCAAACATTAGTTGCAAAAAAAGTGCTAAAAAATGAAAAAGAATTAATTAAAATCTTAGGGAATGGTACAATATCTAAGAGTGTTAATGTCAAAGTTAACAAAGTTTCACAAACTGCAAAAGCAGCAATTGAAAAAGCTGGAGGAAAAGTGGAGGTAATATAGTGAAAACTAAGGTGAAAAAAAGAAAAGCAATCCGTAAAAATGGTGATGTTGATATTGTTAAATCATCAAATTTCTTTGTTAAAAATAAAGATTTGATGAAACGAATTGGCTTTACCTTATTAGTTTTAGTTTTAATTCGCTTGGGAAGTTATTTAACAGTCCCAGGTGTGACAATTTCACAAAACTTCCAAGATTTATCAAACAATGATCAGTTCTTTAGTTTGATTTCAATGTTGGGAGGAGGAACGCTTGGGAAGTTTTCAATTTTAGCTTTAGGAGTTTCACCATATATTACTGCTTCAATTATTGTGCAGTTGTTATCAACGGACGTTATTCCCCCTCTATCACGTTGAGCAAAGAGTGGGGAGCGCGGGCGTAAAAAATTAGATCGTTTAACAAAATGATTAACAATTCCTTTTGCAATTATGCAAGGAATTGCAACAATTTTTACTATGGCAAACCAAGGAATCATTTCACCAAAATGAGATTCATCTGATTTTGGAACAGGAAGTCCAATCTTCTATTATTTATTAGTACCAACCGCTTTAATTGCCGGGACAATGTTAATGTTATGATTAGCGGATCAAATGACAATTAAAGGAATTGGAAATGGAGTTTCGTTAATTATTTTTGCTGGGATTGTTGCACAATTACCAAACAATTTACAAACAACATTTAAGTTTTGAATTTCAGGACAAGAAGATATTAACTTATTATTTACTGGAATTTTAAAATTCTTAGTTTATGTTGTAATGTTCTTATTAGTGGTTCTGTTCGTTGTAATGTTAAATGAATCAGAACGTAAATTACCAATTCAGCAAACCGGAAGTGGGTTAGCATCGGGTGATGAAAATAATCGTCCTTTCTTACCCTTAAAAATTAATTCCGCAGGAGTTATTCCAGTTATTTTTGCCTCAGCATTAATTTCAGCGCCAATTACTGTCGCTCAAATTATTAGTGTTAGCAATCCAACCAATGGCTTTGTCCAATTTACGAATAATTACTTATCGTTTAGTACATGGCCAGGAATTATCATTTATGCTGTGTTAACAATTTTATTTACGTTCTTGTATTCACAAGTACAGATGAATCCAGAGAAGATTGCAGAAAACTTTCAAAAGGCCGGAACCTTTATTCCGGGGGTTCGTCCTGGGAAAGAAACCGAAAAATACATTAAAGGAACAATTAATCGTTTAAGTATTTTGGGGTCATTCTTTTTAGCGGCAATTGCGATTTTACCATATGTTATTAGTAAGTTAACATCATTACCAAGTGCGTTAGCAATTGGGGGAACAGGATTAATTATTATGGTGTCAGTTGCGCTAGAAACAATGCGTCAAGTTAAAGGTCGTATTACCCAACAAGCTTTTATTGACAAAAAGTCACAAAAATTAGAAGATGAAACAAAAGATTCATACTTATGATAGAAAGCCAGAGGACAAGCAATGCGAAACATTATTTTGTTAGGAGCGCCAGGTAGTGGGAAAGGAACCCAGTCTGAGCATTTAGTAAAACAATTTGGCTTTACGCATCTTTCAACGGGAAATATTATTCGTGATAATATTGATCGGAAAACATCATTGGGGTTGCTTTGCCAGCAGTATTCAGAGCAAGGGAAATTAGTGCCTGATGATTTGATGATTCAAATGGTAGAACAACATTTGCAAACAATCAGTGGTGATTTAATTTGAGATGGTTTTCCGCGGACAATTACGCAAGCAGAAAAATTAGACCAGTTATTACAAAAGTTAAATAGTAAAATTGATCATACTTTATATTTTGAAATTGATGAAAAAAAATTGGTTGATCGAATTGTTGGACGGTTAACTTGTCCAACTTGTGGACGTACGTATCATCAAACGGCGTTTCCACCAAAAGTACAATGAGTTTGTGATGATGATCAAACACCATTAGTACAACGTAAAGATGATAGTGAAGAAAAAATTAAGATTAGGTTAGCAGCTTATCAAAATGATACAGCACCTTTAGTACAGTATTATTTGAACCAGCAAGTACTAACCGTTATTGATGCTGATATGGAAGGACATGCTGTATGAGATCAAATTATGGCAGTTCTAAAATAACGGGGATTGGAGGTAATAGATAAAATGGCCAAAACTGATTTATTAGAAGTACAAGGAACAATTTTAGAAGTATTACCAAATACAATGTTTAAGGTGAAATTAGAAAATGGGGCAGTTATTTTAGCTCACGTTTCGGGTAAAATCCGGATGAATTACATTCGCATTTTACCCGGGGATGCAGTAGTTGTCGAAATGTCACCTTATGACTTAGAACGTGGGCGGATTATTTTTAGACATAAATAAAAGGATAACAAAAGAAAACTTTGGTAAAGGAGAATACACGATGAAAGTAAGATCATCAGTTAAAAAAATCTGCGACAAATGTCGTGTAATTAGAAGAAAAGGGCGTGTGATGATAATTTGTTCACAACCAAAACATAAACAACGACAAGGTTAAGAAAGGATGGGAAGAAAATGGCACGTATTGGCGGAGTGGATATTCCAAATGATAAGCGCGTTGTAATTGCATTAACTTACATTTATGGAATTGGAAAACCACAATCACAAAAAATTTTAAAAGAAGCAAAAATATCAGAAGATATTCGTGTAAAAGATTTATCAGAAGATGAATTAACAACAATTAGGAATGAAATTGCAAAACTAAAAACCGAAGGTGACTTACGACGTGAAGTTGCTTTAAATATTAAACGATTAATGGAAATTGGGAGTTATCGTGGGATGCGTCATCGTAAAAGCTTACCAGCACGCGGACAATCTTCAAAGCAAAATGCTCGTACGGTTAAAGGACCACGTAAAACGGTTGCTAATAAGAAAAAATAATGGATAAGGAGAAGAATTATGGCTGTTAAAAAAACAACGAATAAGAAAAAAGTTAAGAAAAATGTTCTAAAAGGAATTGCACATATTCATTCAACTTTCAATAATACAATCGTTACAATTTCCGATGAAGCAGGTAATGTAATTTCATGATCATCAGCAGGAGCAATGGGTTTTAAAGGAAGTAAGAAATCAACGCCTTATGCGGCGCAGATGGTTGCTGAAGCTGCTGGTAAAGCAAGTCAAGAACACGGAATGAATAGTGTTCAAGTTGAAGTAAAAGGACCAGGTCCAGGGCGGGATGCTGCGGTCCGTAGTATTCAAGCAATTGGATTAGAAATCACTTCAATTAAAGATGTAACGCCAATTCCTCATAATGGGGCAAGACCACCAAAAAGACCAAGAGGATAGGAGAAGGATTAGGCGATGAAACAATTTATTAGACCAGAATTTAAATTACAAGCAGAAGATAAAGCAAATAATTATGGAAAGTTTTTAGTAGAACCCTTAGAACGAGGGTTTGGGGTGACATTGGGGAATGCCTTACGCCGAACATTGTTATCAGCAACACCAGGGGCTGCTGTTTTTGCAGTTCGCATTAAAGGGGCTTCGCATGAATTTACGGCTATTCCCGGCGTTGTTGAACATGTTACGAAAATAATTTTAAATATTAAAAATTTAGTATTAAAAATTAACCAAGATATTATTCCGGATGGTGAATCAGTAATCTTAAAGGTTGTTTCTTCAAAAGAAGGAGAAGTTTACGCAAAAGATTTAGTGGTTCCAACAGGAGTTGAAATTATTAATGAACACTTATTATTAGCAACAATTGCTAAAGGTGGCGAATTAGAATTAGAATTACATGCTCGTAATTCGCGTGGTTATAAATCATTTACGGACAATAAGAAAGAAAAAAAATATGCTGATTTAATCGTGATTGATTCAAACTATTGTCCAATTCAACGTGTTGCATATAATGTTGAACCAACAAAAGTTGGGAAAAATGCGGATTTAGAAAAATTAGAATTAGAAATTCAAACTGATAGTTCAATTACACCGGTTAATGCGGTTGCAATGGCGGCAAAGGTTATTACTGAGCACTTAGAATTCTTTGTTAATTTAAACGATGCAATTAAAGCAACGCAAATTATTTCATCAGAAACAGAAACCGAAGAAGATGAATTAGATCGTAGTATTGATGAGTTAGAATTTACGCAGCGTTCACAAAACTGTTTAAAACGAGCAAAAATTGATACCCTACGTGATTTGGTTTCAAAAACAGAAGATGAAATTCAAGATATTCGAAACTTAGGAAAAAAATCACTAACAGAAATCAAAGACAAAGTGGCCCATTTAGGTTTACACTTTCGTCGTGATTAGGAAAGGAGGAATCTTATCATGTCATACCAACAAAAAAGAGGAAAGAATACCGCTTGACGAAATGGTTTAATGCGTAATTTAGCAACAGAATTAATTATTAATGAACGATTAGAAATTACTGAAACACGAGCAAAAGAATTACGTCGTCACGTTGATAAATTAATTACCTTAGGAAAGCGTCAAGACTTACATGCTCGTCGTCGTGCCGCTAGTTTTTTACGCGATATTGATGCGAATGAAAAAGAAACAGCATTGCAAAAGTTATTTAACGGTGTTGCAAAAAAATATCAAAACCGTAATGGAGGCTATACGCGCATTTTAAAATTAGATAATCGCAAAGGAGATAACGCTCCAATGGTGATTATTGAATTAGTATAAAAGAAAAACTAACAGTATCGTTAGTTTTTTTCTTTTTATGATAAAATAAAAAAAGAAATGGAGTCAAAAGATGATTACAATTAAAACTGAACAAGAAATTGAATACATGCGGCAAGCTGGTGTTGTTTTAAGACAAATTCATCAAGAATTACGAGCAATGATTAAACCAGGGGTAACAGGAATGATGCTTAATCAACGGGCAGAAGAAATTATTGCAGCGCATAATTGTCAACCTAATTTTAAGGGATTATATGGTTTTCCCGCTGCAATTTGTGTCTCATTAAATACTGTCTTAGTGCACGGGATTCCTAACAATGTCCCGTTACAAGCGGGTGATCTTGTTTCTATTGATGCGGGATGTGCTTACAAAGGATACAACAGTGATGGCGCTTTTACGGTTATTGTTGGTAATGAAGCAAATCCAGAACATGTTAAATTATTAACTGTTACGGAAACTGCTTTAGCAAAAGCAATTGCAATTTTAAAACCCGATGTTCGTATTGGTGATATTGGGGCGGTGATTCAAACTTATGTTGAAGGAGAAGGCTTTTACTTACCAACTGAATTTACTGGCCACGGGATTGGCCGTGCCTTACATGAAGAACCAATGATTCCCAATGTTGGGGTTGTTGGAACTGGGATGCGGTTACAAGCAGGAATGACAATTTGTATTGAACCAATGGTGCAAATTGGTACTAAGGCAATTAAAATGTTATCCGATGGATGAACCCCCGTTTCTGCTTTAGGATTAGGCAGTGCTCATTTTGAACATACAATCTTAATTACGGAAACTGGTTCTGAGATTTTAACATAACAATTTTTTATTATTTTAGGAATTTTTTATTTAAAAATTGAAAAGTAATTTAATATCGTGTATCATAAAGAAATAGGGCTTAATAGTTTATTATGAGGGGAGATAATGATGGGATTTAAACAAAGAAATTGAACTTGAAAAATTAATATTTTTGGTAAGCATATTAAAGCGGGGTCAGGAAAACATGATCCGTTTGATTATGGGCGTGTCAAAAAAATGGCGCGCGAAGAAGCAAAACAACAACGATTAGAAGCAAAACAAAATCGTAATAATAATTATAATTTTTAAAACCATACTTAAAATTAAGTATGGTTTTTTCTTTTTTATAATTAGAACTGTTTTAGATTAGGTAAATGATAAAGATCAGCAATTTTTTTATAAATCATGGTTTGACAATCTTCATCGGTATAACCATCGAAACAAAAAATACCAACAAAATAATAACCAATTCCCATTTCTTTTTCATTTAATTTTGCAAAGGTGACAAATTGTGTTTGCTTTTGAATTTGTTGTTCACCAAGTTTTTTTCGTTTGCTAAGTGCTTTGGTACTATCAAATTGATAAAGATATTGACCGTCAGGAGCCATATAATTGGCATAGCCCTTTTTAATTTCAGTTGCAAGTCGCTGTGGGAGTGTAATATTTGGAAATCATACTTGTTGATGATCATTAATAGTATAACCACTTCTTAAAGTTGAAAGGTGATTTTCATCGGTAAAAAGAGCACTTAAAACATCAAAGATTGTACGAAAAATAATATCATCGGTTGTTTTAATTTCTCTTTGCTGTAAAATTTTTTGTAATGTTTCATTTCCCATTTTAGAACCTCGATTTTTAGAACATTTAAGTTTAACTATGTTCTTTTGTTGTCTAATATAATAATTATACTAAAAAAGAAATTAAAATGTTATAATTATTACAAGTATAAATAGGGAGGATACTAGTATGTTTTTATCATTTCTTATTGTAACACAAAATAACCCCGTAAAACTAATGAAAACATTAATGTCAATTAAAGAACAAACCAATGATGATTATGAAATTGTTTTAGTTGATGATACTGGTTTTCAACCTAAATCACCAACGTTAGAGGTTATGAGTGAGCATTTTTATAATGTTGGCAAAAAAATGCAAGTAATCACAAATTTACGAAGTCAAGGTTTTTCTTATGGGCTTAATACTGCTATTGGTGTTGCGCATGGTGATTATTTTATGATTGTTGATGAAGGTGAAATTATTCACAAGACAGCTGTTGCTGTACTAAAAGAAAATGTAACAAAACACCAAGTTGAACATAAGAAAATTGACATGGTTGAATTTCGGTTAAATTATCCTCATTCAAAAGGAAATAGTGAGATTCGAAATAAGGCGAATGTTTTATTATCTCCAAAAACAGATAAGGAAGTTTTAGCTTATACGCATTCTTTAGTTTTTACTAAAATTTTTCGTCGTAAATTAGTATTACAAAAAAATATTACTTTACTTGATTATCGCCGTACTGATGCCTTTTTTATTTATAATATCTTGGCATATGCCAACGGCTTTTTAGCAATTGAAGATATTTTAGCTGATTATGAATTAGGGCTTGTAAATTATAGCGTTTTTGATTTAATTAAACAATGAATTTATATTTTCAATTTATATCGTGATTTAAATTTATATCGTGAATATCAAGAAGAATTAGAATATGCTTTTATTCGTTTTTGCCTTGTAACATTTTTACGTCTTGTTCGTTTACAAAATAATAAAGCCTTATCCATTAAAGCAATTCATAGCACCGAGAATAAATTAGAACGACGATATAAAAGTTTTCTTAAAAATAAATACATTAAAGATATTCAAGAACCAAAGTTTAAAGTAATTGTTAATGACATTAAGGGATTTATTAAAAGTTGAAAACTAGAAAATACTAAATAAGATTTTATGGCAAAATTAGCAGATAAAACTAATCATTCAATAGTGAGCAAAGATGCTGCGGATATGGCAATGACAGCAACAAGACGAGATGAGGATTATAACTTGCATCCATTAGCACGACCATTACGTGTTATTTTTGTGCGTTTTCTTGATATTATTTTGGCTAGTTTAATTCCGTTAGTTTTAACTTTAACAATGAATTATTGAGATGCCCAACGTACTGTCTGAGCACCAATTGTTGTTATTGGTATAACGTTTTTGTTGTTCTTCTGTTATTTTGTTCTTTTACCATATTTTTGAGATGGGAAAACTGTTGGTAAGTTTTTGTTTCAAATTAAATTAGTTAATACAGAAGAAAAGTTAAAATTAGGGGTTATTTTTACCCGGGAACTATTTATTATTTTTTTACCATGATTTATTGTGTTATTAACCAATTTAAGTTTAAATTTAATTTTTCATGTTAATTTAGGCGATTTATTCCGAACAACCAACAAAAACCCGGTGGCAATAATTGTGATTCGAATTGTGACAACAACTTATTTTTTATGATATTTAGGATTAATTTTTGCAGTTGCTTTAAATCCAAACCATCAAATTTTATTTGATCGTCATTTTCATTTGTTTAATGTTAAAACAAAACCAATTGTTAAAAAACAAAAAAAAGTTCCGAAAAAACCAATAACAAGAGCTACACAACATGTTCATTTGCAAAAAGACCAACCAGGGAATATTTCTGATGAAGTTTTAAAAGAAATTGATGAATTATAAGGTAAAATGTAATTGTTTGAAAAGAAAGGCAGAAGCGTATGGGAAATGAATTTATTGAACATTTGAATCCAAATCAGCGAGAAGCTGTATTAGCAATTAAGGGTCCTGTTCGAATTATTGCTGGAGCTGGTAGTGGGAAAACACGGGTAATTATTAATAAAATTGCTTATTTAATTAAGTATGCTAATTTAGAACCGTGACGAATTTGTGCGGTGACTTTTACTAATAAAGCAGCAAATGAAATGAAAGAACGAATTGTTGACTTAATTGGTGTTAATGGAAAACATTGTATGATTTCAACTTATCATGCTTTATGTGTGCGCATTTTACGAGAAGATATTGTTGCCTTAAATTATGAACGTGATTTTAATATTATTGATATGGCTGACCAGGATAGTATTTTACGCAATATTTATAAAACATTTAATGTTAAATATGACGCGCAAGAAGGTCGGATGGTAAAGAGTTATATTAGTAATCAGAAGAATGACTTTATTAGTCCAGCTAGCGCAAAGAGCAATGCTGTTGGTGCTGAAAAACGTTGATCCGAAGTCTATGCATATTATGAGGAACGGTTAAAAGAATTGAAGAGTCTTGATTTTAATGATTTAATTTTATTAACATATAAGTTATTAAAGCATCATCCTGAAGTTTTAGAAAAATGACAAAATCGTTTTGATTATTTTTTAGTTGATGAATTTCAAGATACGAATGAATTGCAATTTGATATTATTAAATGATTAGTTGGGGCTGCTCATAATATTACAGTTGTTGGCGATCCTGATCAAACAATTTATTCATGACGAGGCGCAAAAGTTAGGTTAATTTTAAATCTTGAGCAATATTTTCCTGGAACGGAAACAATTATTTTAAATGAAAATTATCGATCAAGTCAAAGTATTTTATCATTAGCTAATAATTTAATTGTAAATAATAAAGATCGGATTGCAAAAGATTTATTTACAAATCAGGCATTAGGACAATTACCGATTTTATATCATGCTGTAAATAGTGCTGATGAAAGTGATTTTGTGGCCCGAAAGATTAAGGACTTTATTAAACAAGAAAGTTATGATTATAAAGATATTTTGATTTTATATCGGGCAAATTACTTATCGCATGACTTAGAAATTGCTTTAGCAGACTATGGGATTTCTTATCGTATTTTTGGTGCTTTTAAATTTTATGAACGAAAAGAAATTAAAGATGCTCTTGCTTTCTTAAAAGTAATTATGAATAATGATCAATTAGCGGTGGAACGAGTATTATTATTAACACCAAAAATTGGGCCAAAAGCATTTGAACAAATTATGACCGTTTTAAAAGAACAAGAACTATCTTTTACAGTATTATTAGAACAACATTTTAATTTACTATCAACAAGTTTACAGCATAACCTAACTGATTTACGTACAGCAATTTTAGCCGCTTTAACGGAATTGCCAAAAACAAAAACAATTGAAAATCTTTTAATGTTGTTACTAAATAAAACAGGATATCAACAACGTTTACGTGATAATTTTGAAGAAGAACGTGAAGAGAATATTTTAGAATTAATTGCTTCAGTGGCAAAATTTGATCAACAAAATAATAATTTAACTGGAGTTGAATTACTAAGCGAATACTTACAATTAGTTTCGTTACAAACTGACAGTGATAGTGATAATTTAACTGATAATACTGTTTCTTTAATGACAATTCATAGTGCCAAAGGATTAGAAAAAAAAGTTGTTTTTATTGTTGGTTTAAACGAAGGAATTTTTCCAACAAGTCAAGCGATTAAAATGGGACATGATCAAATTGAAGAAGAGCGTCGAACGTTATATGTTGCGATTACAAGAGCAAAAGAATTACTATTTTTAAGTCATCCGGAAGGCTATTCATATATTACTGGAAATGAACGCTTTCCTTCCCGTTTTATCAAAGAATTAGATAGTGATTTTCATCAAAAGGTTACTAGTGAATTAATATTTAGTAAACCAAAATCTTTTTCTGGTCGTGATGGGGTAAAGACAAGTGGTGAAACAACAACATCTTTTCATTTAAATAAAAATCTTGAACCTTCTTTTCAATCTAACATGTGAAAAGTAAATGATAGTGTTAGTCATGATTTGTTTGGAATTGGTGTTGTTGTGAAAATTATTGCTCAAAATGTGCAAATTGTTTTTCCAAGCCCATATAATGTTAAAATCATCTCGGCGGATAGTCAGGCAATTAAGAAAATAAAATAATGGGGGTTGAACGAGATGAAAATTAAAAATTATAAGGAATTAGCAAAAATTGCCGGTTGTGGAGTTGGAACAATTTCTCGTTATTTTAGCGGGGGGTCAATTAGTGATGATATGCGCGAACGAATTAGTGCAATTTTACAACAAAATGATTTTTTATTTAAAAAAAATCAAGAGCAAATAAATGTTACATTATTAATTTTTGATAAAACATCAAAATGAACTTGTCAAATTATCCAGTTTTTAGCAAACAAATTAGCTAATGAAAACACTGTGGTCAATATTGTATTAGTTAATGAAGATAAAAACCTTTTTGATTTAAAATTGCAAACCTTGCAACAGCAATGAAACATGAAAATAATTATTTTTACTAGTTATTATGAAGATGTTTCAAATTTATTAAAAAAATATGAGAATAATGCAAATATCCTTGTTTTTGGACAGCAGAATAATAAGTTTCAAGCGTTGTATTTTAATTTTGAAAAAATAATGTATCAATTAGTAACAAGCACAGCTTTGCAAGCAAAAGCAATCTTGTATTTATCATTAGGAACAGAGTGAAAAACATTATATCGCGGATATTTTAAGGCGAGCAATGATTTAAACTTAATGACAAATTATCTTGTTTTAACTGGTGATGATTATGAGACAGATTTAACATTATTGACAAATACAATAATTGATAAACATATTGAAACAGTAATTTGTGTTGATGAAGAGAGTTATTTTCTTGTTAAAAGTATTAAAAAAATAGATTTAAAAATTATTAATGTTATTTTTGATCCTAATTTGGTAACTAATTATTTAATATCAAATCAAGCAATTAAAATTAATTTTAATTGAATCATTGAGCAGGTGATGACATTTCTAAGTTCAAGGATAATTTCAAATGAACAACAAGAAATTCCCATTGAAATTATTGTTTAAAAAGGTAAAATTGTTGAATGATAATATAGTTATTTTAATTTTTTTTGATATAATAATTGAGTATATTTTAAAGGAGGAAATTTAATGGCATCATTTAAAGCTGTTATAGCTGATCCTGTTGGGATGCATGCACGCCCAGCTGCATTAATTGTAGGAGAAGCTGGAAAGTACCAGTCAGATATTACTATTTTCTCAGGCGGAAAAACTGGTAATCTGAAATCAATTATGACTATTATTGCGTTAGGAATTCATCAAGGTGCAGAAGTGGAAATTGTTGCATCAGGTGCTGACGAAGAAGCTGCAATTGCAGGCATTGAAAAAGTAATGAAAGACAACAAGGTTATTTAGATTGGATTTTTATTGAATATACAAAACTAAAATAAATACTACACTTCTGTAGTATTTTTTTATTATTTTTGATAGTAACCGGTTTCTTATCATTTTATTAAAAATTATTATATAATATTTTTGAGGTGTATGTAATGGTAATTCTTGCAATTGAAACAAGTTGTGATGAAACTAGTATTGCGATTTATAAAAATGGAAAAATTTTAGCAAATATTATTTCGTCACAAATTAATGAACACACAAAATATGGTGGTGTTGTTCCAGAACTTGCGTCCCGTCTGCATTTACAAAATTTTCCGTATGTTTTATTAGAAGCTTTACAAACAGCAGGAATAAAAGTAACGGATTTACAATACATTGCTTACACAGCAAAACCGGGTTTAATTGGTGCTTTACATATTGGTAAAATAATAGCTGAAACGTTATCTAGCTATTTGGCGATTCCAATTCTCCCATTAAATCATTTATATGGTCATATTTATGCTAGTGCAATTGACAATGATTTTTTATTTCCTTTGTTAGCGGTGCTTGTTAGCGGTGGCCATACACAACTAATATTAATGAAAAAACATTTGGATTTTGAAATTTTAGGTTCAACGTTAGATGATGCAATTGGTGAATGTTATGATAAAGTTGCGCGGATGTTGGAGCTGGGATATCCTGGTGGGCCAATTATTGATAAATTAGCAGGAACTGGGATGCCAACTGCTTATCATTTACCATTGCCTTTAAATGATCAAAGTTATAATTTTTCATTTAGTGGTTTAAAATCAGCGGCAGCTAATTTAATTACAAAAGAACACGGTAAGGAAAATCTTAACCTCCCAAACTTTTGTGCCACTTTTCAAAAAACTTGTGTTGATATTATTATGCGAAAAACAAAGTTAGCAATTGAAAATTTTCAACCAAAGATGGTTACGTTAGTTGGTGGAGTTTCTGCCAATAGTGCGTTACGAACAGCAATTTTAGCTTTAGCAACATCAAACTTAAAGATAATCATTCCAAAATTAGAATATTGTACTGACAATGCGGCAATGATTGCCCGGTTAGCAGCACAAGAATTAATGGAAAATAGAATAAAAGGAGATTAGATTACAATGGCTTCGTTTTTATCAAAATTAGAGACATTTGATTCAAAAAATTTTACAAAAAAAGAAAATGAAATAATTAAATATATTAAAGAAAATATGAAAGAAGTAACAACAATGAATATTGAAATTTTAGCACAACAAGTTAATACTGGTTATAGTGCAATTTATGGTTTGTTACGAAAAATGCAAATTAAAGGTTACCGGGATTTTTTAATTGCGATTGCAGCAGATGTTGAAATCAAATCGTTGGATTTTGAGAACATGGAAAGTTTAATGAAAAAAACATATTTTGATATTCTTAATCAAAATGATGCGATGATTAATAATGATGTAATGCATCAAACAATTAATGCTATTAAAGGGGCATATCGAATTTTTGTAATTGGAATGGGCTCAACTAATGCTTTGTCACAAACTTTAGCATTAGAACTATACCGTTTTGGTTTTAATGCCTTTAATTTAAACGAAAATGAAGAGGATTTAATGGTCCGTTCTCGTTTTATGAATAAAAATGATTTAATTTTAGCTTATTCATTATTTGGTGATAATGAATCAGTTAATAAAGCCTTAACAATTGCGAAAGAAAAAGGAGTTACAATTGTTGCAATTTCTGGAAAGGATATGTCAAAAGCGGTTCAGTTATCAAATTGATCACATATTATTTCTACTCCTAATCAACGTGCTAACGACCATAAAATTTATGTCAATAAACTATTGCCTTGAATGTATTTTACTGATAATTTAATTAATAAAGTTTGATCATCAGATATTGTTGATAAAGAATTTGTTATGGCGCAACAAGATAATCGTTGGGATTATTAACAAATGGAAAATATTTCAATCCTTTCTAAGTTATCAATGATTCAAGGAAGTTGTACCAAAAAAGAAGTTAGAATTGCTAATTACATTCGTGATAATGTTCGCAATCTTCGAAATATTAAGATTGAAGAATTATCAAAAGCAACAGGTATTGGTTATTCTCCAATTTATTCTTTAATTGATAAATTAGGTTTTAAAGGCTATCGTGATTTTATTATTGCAATTGTTGCTGAACAAGAGCGCTTAGAAACTAACAATTTAAATTTAGATGCAACAGAAAATATTTTTCTATATTATCAAGATATTTTACAACGTAATAATCAAATTTTTCATAGTGATAAATTATTAGAAACAGTTACATTATTAAAAAAAGCAAAAGCAATTTATTTAGTGGGTGTTGGTAATACTGGTTTAGCAGTAAAAGAATTAGCTAATCGTTTATTTAGTTTTGGTTTTGCTTGTAGTATTTTGGTTGAAGATGAAAACAATACCATTATGCGGGCAAGTTTAATGCAGCCAGATGATTTATTAATTTGTATGAGTCTAGAGGGCAAAACACAAGCTGTTGTTGCAGCAGCAAAAGAAGCAAAAAATAATGGTGCAAATGTTGTTGCTGTTACTTCAAAATATAATTCTGATTTATCAAAATATGCTGATGTTAACCATATTGTTGTTTCATCATCATTATACGAAAAAAGTGAAATTTTTATTTCTGTTTTATTACCATTGATATATTGAAATGATAATTTAATTCAGGTGTTATTATCAATGGATAAAGAACGACAATATTTAGAAAATAAGGTTAAAAGTAATAAAATTTTAAAAAAGTATCGTTAAATTATCAGGAACTAATGTTCCTTTTTATTTTTTATAGTACAATATAAATTAAATATAGAATATTAAGAGGAGACAACAATGACACCACACATTAATGCCAAAAAAGAAGATATTGCTAAAACAGTTTTAATGCCCGGAGATCCGCTGCGCGCTAAATTTATTGCAGAAACTTTTTTAGAAAATGTAAAATTAGTAAATGAAATTAGAAATATGTATATGTATACCGGAACTTATCAAAATAAACCAATTACAATTGCCGGAAGTGGAATGGGCTGCCCAAGTATTGGAATTTATTCATATGAATTATTTAAGTTTTATGATGTTGATAATATTATTCGAATTGGGTCGGCCGGAAGCTACGATGCTTCATTAAAAGTTTATGATATTGTTAATGTAACAGGTGCTTATGGGGAAAATAATTTTGCTCAAATTGTTGCGGGTGTTAATGATAAAGTTCTTCAGGCTTCAGAAGCTATTTTTGAAACAATTGAAGAAGTGGCTCAAGCAATTAAAATTAAGACTTATCCTGGAATCGTACATTCTTCCGATGTTTTTTATCGTAAAAATGTCGATGATTGAAAAAAGATTCGAACTGAATATAATGCAGTTTGTGTTGAAATGGAATCGTTTGCTTTGTTTGCTAATGCTTTAGCATTAAATAAAAGAGCTGCAGCATTATTAACCATTTCAGATTCATTTGTTTCAGGCGAAGTTACCTCAGCTGCTGAACGTCAAAGTAATTTTCACCAGATGGTTGAATTAGCATTGCAAAGTGCACTTAAATTATAAACACAAAAAAGGAGACAAATAATGACAACAGTTTTACAATTATATCAAAACGAAATTCAAGATCAAAGTGAAATTACAATTTTAGCATGAGTACGCTCAAATCGGAGCGGTGGAAAACTAGGGTTTTTAATTGTTAATGATGGAACTATTTTTGATAATGTTCAAATTGTTTATAAGGCAGAACAACTAACTAATTTTTTAGAACTTAGTGGAGTTCGTATTTCATCGGCAGTAAAAGTTACAGGAAAATTTTGTTTAACACCAACCGCGAAACAACAATTTGAAATTCAAGCAAGTAATATTGAAATTCTTGACCAAGCAAGTGAAGATTATCCGTTACAAAAAAAAGAACATACTTATGAATATTTACGTGAAATTGCGCACTTGCGGGCAAAAACTAATACTTTTAATGCAATTTTTCGAATTCGTAGTAGTAGTGCATTTGCAGTTCATGAATTCTTTAATAAGAATAATTTTATTTATGTTCATACACCAATTATTACAAGTAATGATGCTGAAGGAGCGGGAGAATCATTTGTTGTCACAACAAGAACCGATGATAATTATGCTGAGGATTTCTTTGGTAAAAAAGCAAGTTTAACTGTTTCAGGTCAACTTCATGCGGAAGGGTTTGCCCAAGCTTTTCGCCAAGTTTATACTTTTGGTCCAACCTTTCGCGCTGAAAATTCTAATACAACAAAACATGCTGCAGAATTTTGAATGATTGAGCCAGAGGTTGCCTTTATTGATTTAACCGAAAATATGGACTTGATTGAGACAATGGTGAAATATATTATTAATTATTTATTTAATAATAATCGTCGTGAACTTGAGTTCTTAAATAATAATGGTGATAATCAGTTATTAACAAGGTTGCAAAATGTTGTTGACAATCAATTTGTACGTCTTTCATATACCGAAGCAATTACAATTTTACAAACAGCGGTAAAGAATGGCCATAGGTTTGACAATGCTGACATTTTTTGGGGAATGGATTTACAAACTGAACACGAAAGATATTTATGTGAACAAGAAACTAAGAAACCAACTTTTTTATTTAATTATCCAAAAGAAATTAAAGCTTTTTACATGAAAGTTAATGATGATAATAAGACAGTAGCTGCTTGTGATTTGTTAGTACCAGGAATTGGTGAATTAGTAGGAGGAAGTGTTCGTGAAAATAGTTATGATAAGATTATTGCACGTTGTCATGAATTACAACTTCCAACATCAGATTTACAATGATATTTAGATTTACGAAAATATGGTTATTATAAAAGTGCTGGATTTGGGCTTGGGTTTGAACGGTTGGTAATGTATGTGACAGGAACATTGAATATTCGTGATGTGATTCCTTTTCCACGCACTCCCCGTAATTTATTATTTTAATTTGATGCATACAAAAATTTTATTTAACAATAAAATTTTTTTTCTGTTATAATTTTAGCATTGCATAGATAAAGAGATATATTATTTAACTTAGTTATTTTTTATATGAAAGGAATATATAAATGAACGAAGTTATTAAGCAATTACGGATCCATAAGGGTTTAACCCAACGTGAATTAGCAAAGATATCTGGCTTACAACAATCAACAATTTGTCGAATTGAAAAAGATTGTTCAAAAACTAGTTGAAATAAAATTTTGAAATTACTAGTTGCATTAAAATTAGATGTTAAGAAATTTATTGATAAACTATCAACATATAATGAAAATAAGGTATATGAATTTTTATCCTTAATTATTGATAATCCAAAAATTCGAAAAGAACTTGATCGGAACCCACGAGTATTAGCGTTAAAGGTTTTACGAATTTTTACTAATTAATTTAAAATAGTTAGATAATATTGTCTTACCGTGCAGTTGAATCAACTATGAAGAAAAATGAAGACCAAAAGGGTCTTTTGTCTTTTTCCGCCCTGTTTTTGTAAATTAATGATATAATAATAAAAGAATAGTTATTAATGTCGTGAAATAAGGAGCAAAGCAGTGAATTGGGATTATTATTTTATTTTTGATGGAAATGGAACAACACAAACATTGCGTTGCATTTGCAAAACGGCCGCTGATGCAAAACAAGCATTGGAAGATTGTTATTTAGATAATAAATATAATACTGATATTGTTAAGCAAATTTCATTCTGCTTAATTTTTACCTTTGATAATACAACTGATAATTATGAATTAAATAAACGCGCAACGGAAGAATTCATTAAAGAATTATCGGTTTGTCAGCAATGCAACCGCGTAAAAAGTAAATTAGATCGTCATCACCTTTGTTCAGAATGTGAAAGTGAATTATTAGGAGTTGAAACATTTCAATGTGATTTGTGTAAAAAACACCGGCTTGTTCGTGATGATTTTAACCGTGAATTATTTGGCAAATTATTAGTTAATAATAAAGAATATCTTATTTGTTTTAAATGTGCAGAACAAAATTATCATCAATCACCACAACAAGAAAGGATGAAAACATAGTGAATGAGACTAAGAATTTATATATAGTGTTTTACACTGAAAATGCGCTTTATCCAGATCAAGCTAAAGTTGTGAAAATTTTTACGAACCAAGCAGAAGCTAACAAATATTTGTTAACAAAAGTGACTTTGAATGGTAAGAAAGTTTCAAAAGATAATAAATGAATTTTAAAAGTTTATGGTTATGTTGGTTCAAATGATCGTTATGAATATTCAAAATGAGAAACGGGTCAATTTAAAAATGACATTGGTAATTGTATTCATTGTCATGAATACTTTTTGCGGGAAAATAATGCAAATATGTGTGAAAAGTGTTTGGGGCAAGTTAAACAAGGACTAAAAGAATGCGAAGTTTGTCATAACTTTTTTAATCCAGTCGGAATTAAATTTGTTTCAAATGGGGATGTTTTTCCATCTTTAGCTTGTTCTGATTGTTCTAAAACATTAATTAAAAATTTGCAAATTACAATTAAATAATGAAATATCTTTTAAAACCAGGGGATATTGTTATGGCTGACCATTTCGATAAATTTCAAAATTGATCACGTCATCCCTTTATTATTATTGGCCTTGATGAACAATATGCGTTGGGATTACAGTTTAGTTCTGTTAAAAAAGGAACTGGAAAAGCAATTGGTTATTTTGATAAAATGATTTTAGATACAATGTATCAATACGAAGCATTACAGACAGGGATAAAATCTTTTGACGAACTTTGGGAAAGTTTTTTTAAAACAAGTGAGAGTAAATTTGAAACAATTGATTTAGACCATGAAGATGGGTTTGAATATTGGTCGCGAGCTAATTTGAATGATTTATATTTATTTGATTTAGAAGATGCTTCTGGATACCACTTTGATCAAAAAAGTAGTGTTTTCCCAGCAACCTTTCAAATCATTATTGACAAATTAAAGAAATACCAATGAGAAAGTGACATCGTAACAAAAATATTACAAAATATTAAGTAAAAATTAGTTAATCTAATATCGGAGGTTTTTGTATGTTTAAATGAAATAATAAAATTTTATTTTATGTCCGCTTAGGAACTTTGTTATTAGTATTATCCTTTTTAATTGTTGATTTAGTTTTAACAATTATTGATCCACTACCACAATTTAGTGGGTTAGGTTATGCGGAACGAGTATCAAATTATTATGCTTTTTTTACAACGCAAACAAATTATATTGTTGCGATATATTTTTTTATTTATTTATTTGAAGGTAAGTTTGCAAATCGAAGCCCTAGTTACTTAATAAAATTAGCAGTTACAACATATATTACAATTACAATGTTAGTTTTTTGATTAGGAATTTTTACAAATACGCAAGATGCTAATCAATATGATGCTTATTCATGAATATCAACGATTGTATTACATTTAATAATTCCAATTAGTATGATTATTAGTTATATTTTAACATCGGGGAATTTTCAATATAATCTTAAAAAACATCATAAATTGGCATTATGATTAATTTTAATTTATCCAATTTTATATTTTATTGTTATTTTAATTCGTGGTACACTACGTTATTTAGACCATAGACCACTAAATACATGATATCCATACTTCTTCTTAAATGTTTATCAAGAATGAGGATGATTAATTTTAATCTTTGCTTTCATTTGCATTTTAATATTATTTATTGGTTTACAATATTTATATATTTTTTTAAATAATAAATTATATCATAAGTATCATGGCCAAACATTGAATAAACGGGTGAATGAAAAAGTATTTGGGATTAAAGAAGATAGTGTAACATTACAAAACAAAGATGTTTTTATACCACAAACATTATTAAATATTTTTTATAAATAAGATGTTTTATTTTAACAAAAAATTGTTATAATAAATTTATGAAAACGATGAGAAATTATTTTTATTTTAAATCACTGTATTTTACTTTTTGACCATAAATTACTTACACTCTGCAAATGATTACCGAATATATTATAGTAATCATTTTTTTATTGTTAAATTTAGTAATTTTGGTAGGGTGGTTGGGTTGTATAGAATAAAAGGAATATTAATATAGATATGCAAAAATTATTAGTATGATTAGGAACAATGATAATTGTTGGAAGCGGAATAGCAAATGCTACTGCTAATAGTAACCTGTTAGGGAGGAAAGACCCTATTATTAATAACAATTTATCAACTATCCAAGGCATAAAAACTGATGTTGAGGAAGTTAATTGAAAGCAAGTTGATGAGTATTTTAAAAATCTACATAAACAATCTTCGAACAAAAGTTCACGTGAAAAAAAGATGTTTGAATTAGCAAGTGATTTTGGTAGAAAAAGTGTAAAAAAATATCAAACAATGAAAGTCCAGTCTTTTAATAACTTATTTGATAGTATGATAAATGATTTTCGTAAAGAATTTCCAAACTTTAGAAATCTTTATGACAAAGAAGTACAAAAAAATAATAAGGGAACTAAGTCATTTGATTCAAATTCAACGGTAAATCCTAATGAATTTATTAATAATACAAATTTTAGTAATACAAATAAAGATAAACAAGCTGCATTAGAATATTGAGATAAACTAAATAATATAAATACAGGATTTAAAACGGCAACTGCCATTGTGGCAATTGCAGCAGCCGGTTTTTGAGCGGCAGCCTGATTTTTTGGAATTAGTGTACCATGAGCAATTGCGGCGACTGTTGTTGCAGCATCGTTGGGTGTTACAACGGCGGGAATATCCTATTATTTAGCTCTGCATAATGAGTATGTGGACAATATTATTAAAAGTATTAATATCACTTTATCTATTAAAACATTAGCGCATAGTTTTTGAGATATTATTTTTCCAATTTTAACAGCTAATGTGACAGTTGCTAGTGGAACATCGGTAGTAATGCCGGCTTTTACTACAATATTAGCAACAACTTCTGCTTTTTATGCCTGAATTTTAGGAACAAATATCTTTTTGGAAGCAGAAAATAATGAAAAAAATAAGTTAAAGATAGAAGAAGGAAAATTAAATCCAAAAATCGATTTTAAAAAAATAGGATTTATGAGTACAGGCACTACAAGGGATTATTTTAATATTAAATTATTTAAGTGAACGGATTATGCTACTTCATGAGAAGAATTTTTAAAATATTATAATTATATTAATCTAAATAATTCAACTGCTAGCTCTGGTGGGCAGGGAACAACAGTTGAACGAGTGAATATTGGTTTGTCAACAAAATTAATTAGTTCTGCAAGAATTGATAAAAATAATTATTATAGTAGTAGCAAAAATTATTTTAAACAAAATTTAATAAGATATGAATACCGCTTTATTGTAGCTTATCAATCATCAACAATAGATATGTATTTATATCGTAGTGGGGATGAAATTCATGGCTTTTTAAATGTTGGGACACAAAGTGCTAATGCTGTTTATCGAGTATGAAATTCATTAAAAGTGGCATCATTTGATGTTACAAATAAAGATTTTTATGATCCAAGTAACAGAGATAATTGATGAAAAGAGATAATTAAAGGAATAATCGGATAAAATTATATCTTTAACATTATCAATATTTATAAAAACTAAAACTTTTTAAAACTTTGTTTTTCACAACAAAGTTTTTTTATTTAAGATATTAAAACTATTTTATATAAATAATTTAATTGGTGAAACTGATGGGTAAGGAAAAATAGTTAAATAAACAAATATTAAATTAACAACAAATATTAGTAATAATAGTAATTATTTTAAACAAAATTTAATAAAATATTAATATCGGTTTACTGGTTTACTATAACTTGTCAGACATCATTAATACATATGTATTTATATATCGTAGTGGGAATGAAATTTATGGCTTTTTAATAAAGATTTTTATTAATTAGAAATTATTAAATATTTCTTCTTGTTATTTTTGCCAAATAAAAAACTGTTAAGTTAAAAAACTTGACTCTTTTCTTAATTAGGGTATGATATATAGGATGTTAAGTTTCATAGTTTAACATAAGAAGAGAATTAGAAAGGAAAAGATTAATGGTAAAATTACGTTTAAAAAGAACAGGTAAAAAGAAAGCAGCTTTTTACCGAATTGTTGCAACAGATGCTCGTGTCAAGCGTGATGGAGAATATATTGAGTTAATTGGGACGTATAATCCTATAAATGGTGATGTGAAAATTGACCAAGATATTGCTTACAAATGATTATCAACAGGAGCGCAGCCAACTGATACCGTTCGTAATTTATTAAGTAAAGAAGGTTTAATGACTAAATTACATAATGAAAGACAAGTTTCAAAACCCAAAAAAAGCACAAAAAAATAGTTGTTGTTTAAAATTTCAACAATAAATAATATGTACATTACAGAACTTAAAAATTTAATTGAACCGTTAATTTCTCAAGACGATAACGAATTATATTATGAAATTCGACAATTGCCAGAAACAAAAACCGGTGAAGTTGACTTATTAGTAATGTGTAGTGAAGAAGTTTTTGGGTATGTTGTTGGTAAATCAGGATTGATTGCTAATAGTTTGCGAACATTATTAAATATTAGAGGACAAGTTGATCAACATAAAGTTAATATTAAATTTGAGGTTTTTTAAATGGAAGATTTACTAAAAATTTTTAAGATTAATAAACCACATGCAATTAAAGGGGAAGTTAAGGCAACCTTATTAGTTAATATTAAAGATGTAAAACAGTTAGTTAATAAGTTAATGTTTCTACAATTGCCACTGCTTTATCAACCAGTAACATTAATTAAAATTACGCCCACTAATCATGGATATATTCTGAAGTTTAAAGAGTTTAGTAATATTAATGAAGTGATGATCTTTAAAGAATGTTATCTGTTATGCCAAAAAACAGATTTGGAACTAGCAACAGTTATTAGTCAAGAAGATTTAACTAATTTTGAAGTTTTTTACCAGAATGTTGTAATTGGAACATTATTGCATCAATTTGAAACAAAAGCACATGTTGTTTTTGAAATTAAAAAAACTGATGAGACAAAAATGATGATTCCATATGTTGATGAATATGTTGAACAAATTGATTTTATTCAACAAAGAATAATTTTAAAAAAGGTGATTTAAATGAAACAGTTTATAGTATTAACTTTATTTCCAGAAATGTTCAGTAATTTTTTAACAACATCAATTATTAAAAAGGCTTTAGCAAAGAAACTGGTTGCAATTAATATTGTTGATATTCGTGATTATAGTATTGGCAAACATCACCAAGTTGATGATTACCAATATGGTGGTGGTGAAGGAATGGTTCTAATGATTGAACCATTAGTTAAAGCTATTAAGGCTCATCAAACTAAAAATACTACTACTATTTTATTATCACCTCAGGGAAAACAATATAATCAACAGCAAGCACAACAGTTTGCAAAACAAGAACAGGATTTGATTTTAATTTGTGGTCATTATGAAGGTTTTGATGAAAGAATTTTACATTATGTTGATTATGAATTGTCGATTGGCGATTATGTTTTAACAGGTGGAGAATTAGCAAGTATGATTGTAATTGATAGTGTTGCAAGACTATGCAGTGATGTTATTAATGCACAATCACATCTTAATGATTCTTTTACAAATAATCTCTTAGATTATCCTGTTTATACAAAACCAGTTGCATATGATGGGCATCTTGTTCCTGAAGTCCTGCTAAGCGGTCATCACCAGAACATTACACAGTGACGAGAATATGAGGCGTTAAAAAAAACTTGATTAAAACGGCCAGATTTATTGTCAAAAATAACTTTAACACCACAACAAGAAATCTTATTAACAAAAATTAAAAACGAAAAATAAAATAGGTTTATTAACCGTAGAAAGGAAGAATAGTTATGAATATGCGTTTAACAGAAGAAGTTACAAAAAATCAACTTCGTACTGATTTACCTGAATTTTCTTCAGGAGATACTATTAAGGTTCACTATAAAATTCAGGAAGGAAATAAGTTTAGAATCCAGATTTTTGAAGGAGTAGTAATTAAGTTACAAGGTAGTGCCATTGCTAAATCAGTTACAATTCGTAAAATTAGTAATGGTGCTGGAGTTGAAAGAAATTTTCCGTTACATTCTCCTCTAATTGATAAAATTGAAGTTGTAAAATATGGGCGTGTTCGTCGTGCTCGTATTTACTATATGCGAAATCGTGTTGGTAAAGCTGCACGGATTAAAGAAATTATTAAAACTAAATAAATTAAAAAGACTGTTAAAGTCTTTTTAATTTTTACTAAATTATAAAACAAGGAGGAAACACAATTATGTGTGACAATACGTTTGAAATTCCAAGTGAATTTATTAAAAATAATAAAAGAGCTGATAAACTAGCATTAACAGCAGACGTTATTATTGAAGTTGTTGATGCAAGAATTGCCTACTCTGGTGCTAATCTCTTGAATTATGCTAAATTAGAACAAGCAAAAAGAATAATCCTTTTTTCAAACACGCAGAAAGCTGATGTGGAACAAACAAAAAAATGAATGCAATATTATCGTGATCAGGGAATTTATTGTCAAATGTTATTAAGTCCCGATCAGCAGAGTGAGGAAGAATATCAGCAGTGTCTTAAGGGATTTAATGCCTTTTTAAAAGATTATGTTGATAAAAAAATATTAATCATTAGTTTACCACACAGTAATAAAGAAATTTTATTAGCAAAGCTATTTAACAATAGTGAAAGTTTTGAAAAAGCAAGATTAGCATTATTTGGTCGTGAAAAAGTTCATCGTTATAATAATGTTGAATTTATTGACACAGCACCGATTACTGGTGTTAATTTCAATACACCAACTGTTTATTGAAATACCCAAATTTTAGGAATTTTTGATATTGAGGATAACACAGAAGTTGTGGCCATTAAAGCCTTTAAATTATTATTAACAAAGTATCAAGAAAAATTAGAAACAGCATATAGTGTCCGTGTTCAATTAAAAACATCTGTTGATGAACTTGTGAAAGAGTTTATTAAGTTAAAGTCAGCAAATGTTTCATTACCAGAAGGTGAAACAACGGATAATTTATTATTGTGTGCTGATTTTTTAGCAGATCTTCAAAATGGCAAAAAAATCCCAGCAGTTTCATTAGAATGAGTTGAGGACTATTTTAAATAATTATTTTTAAAATAATAATTTAATAAAGGAGCATATTAAAAAGGGGGAAAAGAAGATGTCAACAAATATTCATTGATTTCCTGGTCATATGGCAAAGGCAATTAAACAAATTGATGAACAAAGTAAATTAATTGATTTGATTATTGAAATTGTTGATAGTCGAATTCCTTTTTCTTCTGCCAATCCTTTAATTGATAGATTACGGGGTTCAAAACCAAAACTAATTATTTTAAATAAAAAAGATTTAGCAGATCCAATCGTAATTAAAGCGTGGCTTAGTTATTATGAGCACCAGCAAATTGCTGTTTTACCATTAGATAGTAAACACACTAAAATTAATAAAATTATTGTTGAAAAAATTTATGCTATTTTAAACCCTAAAATTGTACGCGATAAAGCACGAGGAATTAAAACGCCAAAGTTAAAAGTATTAGTAACAGGGATTCCAAATGTTGGGAAGTCAACTTTTATTAATGCTTTAGTAAACCGTAATTCAGCGCGAGTTGGTAATAAACCAGGGGTAACAAAAGGTCAACAATGATTAAAATTAAATGAACAAATTGATTTAGTTGATACACCTGGGATTTTATGACCAAAAATTGAACAACAGCAAGTTGCTCTTAATTTAGCATTTACTCGGGCAATTAAAGAAGACATTTTACCAAAGGAAGATATTTGTTTGGCAGCGGTTAAATGAATGTATCAACATTACTTTTCATTATTAGTAAAACAATATCATTTATTGCCAACTGATCAGTTTGATGTAACTAACGAAGTTGAATTGTTTCGTTTACTGTTAACAATGCAAAAGAATCGCTTTCATAAAGTTGATGAGGACAATGTAACGAACATTGTAACTGATTTTTTAAATAAATTATGAAATAATGAATTTGGATTAGTTTCATTTGAATTTCCCCCAACAAAGGAAAGATAAATTATGAATATTTTTGAGCAGAAGATTTTAGCAATATATCCACCAGAAACAATAATGGCAGGAACAGATGAAGCGGGTCGAGGTTGTTTAGCGGGACCCTTAGTTGTTAGTGCCGTTATTTTACCAACTGATTATTTCAATCCAGCAATTAAAGATAGTAAAAAGCTAACTGTAAAACAACGAACAATGTTGGCAACAGAAATTATGAATGTTGCTATTAGTTATACAATTGAAATAATGTCAGTTAAAATGGTTGAGACACTGAATCCAAAACAAGCAAGTATTATTGGTATGCAAAATGCCATTGATAAGTTAACGGTTAAACCAGCCTTGATTTTAACTGATGCTGAGAAATTAGCACCATCTTATCATTATCAAGCAATTATTGATGGTGATAATCTTTCACAATCCATTGCAGCAGCTTCAATTTTAGCAAAAGTAACGCGGGATAATTTAATGTTAGAATACGATCAAACATATCCGCAATATGATTTTAAAAATAATAAAGGTTATGGGACTAAAAAACATTTATCTGCTTTACAAAAATATGGAGTAACAGCAATTCATCGGAAAACTTATCGTCCGGTTCGGGAAATTATTTTAAAAAATAATGTTATTGATAAATAAAAATTAAAAAAGTAAAATTCTTCGTGTTATATTTTTTATGTTAATAAGATGCTATTTATTAATAGAAAGGAAGCAAAATGCGTCGAGTTTTACTTTTTTTTGCATTAAAATATGAGGGAAATTGACTTAAGATTTATCAAGCATTAGAAACAAAAGAGAAAATTGCTTATGAAGATTTAATTGATATTGAAGCAAAAATTACTTGTCGGTATGTTACAATTATTGATCAGGATTATCCGAAAGCTCTTTGTAATATTTATCGGCCACCTTTTGTATTATTTTATGATGGTGATTTAACGATAGTTAATAATAAATGTCATAAGTTAGTAATTTGTGGAACAACAAAACCTGACGAAACAGGATTATTGATTACTAAAATGTTAACAAAAAAAATTATCAAACGAAAGTTAACTTTAATTGTAATGCTAGAAAAAGGAATTAATCAATGTGTTATTGAAAATCTTGGATTGGGCAATAGTATATTAATAATTAAAAAATGGCAAGATTATAATCACATTAGTAAAAAATATCCCGATGTTAAATTTCAAATCATCATTTCTGAATCATATGATGGAAATTTTAAAAAGACAAAGTATGAACTTTATCGAATTATGTCAGGTTTAATGGATGGTCTTATTATCGTTCAATCAACACCCGATGATGATACGCACCGCCTTGTTGCATTAGCAAATCATGATGGTAAAGAAGTCTTTTGTTTTCCCGAACGAATTACAATTGCTAATAAGAACAATAGTTTTATTAAAAATGGAGCACAGTTAATTGAAAGTGCTAATGATATTTTTTGCAAGCTATAATGTTTTATTAGTTTTTTATTTTATTGGAACATTTTTTAAATTAAAGGCATAATCAATTATAAATAAGATAGGATATAATTCAAAAATTATCTTGCATTAATAGCAATAATAAGTTATAGTTGTTGTGTGATAAAAATAAAATGCTTATATATGTTAGTGTTATGGACTAATGTTTCTACATCTTACCGTTATTAAGATACTATAGGTCATGAAGATTCTTTTGTTTTATTTTCTTAATTTAACAAAAATAATTTGCATAACCTATTTAGAATTAACTAATGCAGTTTATGCTTTTATTTTTTTTTATTTTTGTAAAGGAGATTATTAATTGTGCAAATGGAAAAACTAGAATTATATCTTTCTGAAGCCAAGATTCAGCAAGGAATTAAAACTTATGCGGAAAAAATTAATACGTTATATGCTGGAAAAAAATTATATTGTGTTGGTTTGTTGAATGGGGCGTTGTTTTTTATGAGTGATTTGTTAAAACAACTTAAAAATTATATTGTTGTTGATACAATGAGTGTTTCAAGTTATGAAAAAACAAATTCAACTAACAATATTACAATTCATAAAGATATTTCAAAAGATATTACAGGTCAGGATGTTTTGTTAATTGAAGATTTAATTGACACGGGTCAAACATTATCGGTTGTGATTGAAAAACTGCAAGCAAAAAAACCAAATAGTTTACGAGTGGTTTGTTTAGCAGATAAAATAGAAATGCATCCGGACTTTAAATATGATTATGATGCTTTATTTACATTCCCAAATGAGTTTGTGGTTGGTTATGGGTTCGACTATGATGATCAATATCGTCAATTACCCGATGTATATATTTTTAGAGGTGAATAAATGAAAACAGAAAATAAAATTATTATCTTAGATTTTGGGTCGCAATATACGCAACTAATTGCCCGTCGAATTCGTGATTTAGAAGTATATTGTGAGGTGTGACCATATAATACACCATTAGAAAAAATCAAAGCAACTCCAATGAAAGGAATTATTTTATCAGGTGGTCCTGCTTCAGTTTATGCTGATGATGCCTTTTTAATTGATTCAGAATTACTTCAGTTGGATTTACCAATTTTGGGAATTTGTTATGGGATGCAGTTAATTAGTCATTTGTTTGGTGGAAAAGTTCAACGAGCAGCAAAACAAGAGTTTGGTTTTTCAGAATTAGTTATTGATGATCAACATGATTTATTTGCTAATGTTCCAGTTAAATCACAAGTATGAATGAGTCATGCTGATCACATTGAAATGATGCCAACAGATTTTGTTCAAATTGCCCATAGTGCAAATTCAGTTAGTGCAATTAGACATAAAACCAAAAAAATTTATGGGTTACAATTTCATCCTGAAGTAACTCATACTTTAATTGGTCAACAATTATTAAAAAATTTTGTTTTTAAAATTTGTAAATGTGAATCAGATTGAAAAATTTCAGAATTTATTACTATGTCAATAACTGAAATTAAAACCAAAGTTGGGACTGACAATGTTGTTTTAGCAATATCGGGAGGGGTTGATTCTAGTGTTTGTGCTGTTTTATTACATCGGGCAATTGGTCAACAACTAACTTGCATTTTTGTTGACACGGGATTATTACGCCAAGATAGTGGTTGAAATGATTTACAAAAGTTTCAAAAACAATTTGGTTTAAATATTTTAAGAATCGATGCTAAAGAAAGATTTTTAACAGCGTTAAAAGGAGTTAATAACCCGGAACAAAAACGAAAAATTATTGGAAACTTGTTTATTGAAATTTTTAATGAAGAAGCCCAAAAAATTAAAAATGTTAAATGATTAGGACAAGGAACGATTTATCCCGATGTCATTGAATCGGTATCAGTGAAAGGACCTTCAGCAACAATTAAATCGCATCATAATGTTGGGGGATTACCAAAAGATTTGCCTTTTCAATTAATTGAGCCATTACGTGAGTTATTTAAAGATGAAGTTCGTAAAACTGGGGAAGCATTAGGGATTGACCACAAATTTGTTTACAAACATCCTTTTCCGGGACCAGGTTTAGCGGTTCGTATTATTGGGGAAATTACATCCGAAAAAGTAACATTATTACAAGCAGCTGATCAAATTTTTATTGATGAATTATATAATTTTAATTTATATGATCAAGTTGCCCAAGCCTTTGTTGTTTTATTGCCAGTTCAATCAGTTGGGGTAATGGGGGATGTGCGAACATATGGTTATACTGCTGTTGTACGAAGTGTTGACACAACTGATTTTATGACAGCAAATTGAAGTCGATTACCGTTTGAATTGTTAGAAAAAGTTTCGTCACGAATTGTTAGTGAGGTTCATGGTATTAATCGTGTAACTTATGATATTACTTCAAAACCGCCAGGAACAATTGAATGAGAGTAGCAATTACAATATTGTTTAACAAAGAAAGTATTAGGATAAAAATGGGAGAATATTAGAAATATAACCTGTTTTTTTTTTTTTTTTTGATATAATACCAATATATTAACCTACTAATTTAAAAATATAAATAATATTAATTAAATAAAAACAAAACAAATAACTACACTGTTGGATTAGAATTTATTGTAGAGTTATTTTTTTGTACACAATGTTTAACTTTGTTTTATAGAAACTATATTATATTTTTTATATTGGAATATTAAATAAATAAAATTAAAAGGAAAGAAGGACAATAAAATGAACAACATATTAAGTATTTTAGGGGCAATGGCAGTTGTTGGCTGTGGAGTACCCAGTGTTATGACCAACAGTGCACATTATATAGATAAAAATATAAGTATTTTACACACTAATTATCCTACTACCGATCAGAATTTTCATTCAACAGCTGAAGTACAATTAGATCCAGCGATAAGTGCTGGTGAAATTGATCCAAGAACTATCAATACTTGGGTTTCTACGCCAGGAAATCCTAGTAGACTAATAAATAAGGTTCATATAAAAGGCTATTTTGCAATCATTGATTGAACTAATAAAAAAGAATATCGAGAAATTACTATTTTAAAAGACTTAAATAAGTCTACTGCTAAAAAACTGATATTTACGTATTATGATGAAGCACAATATGGCAGTGATTCTGACCCTAATGGATATAGACTTGGACAAATTAAAGTTAATGTTACAATAGATCTTATAGAACCAGCAGATAATGATTATAAGGTTACAATTGAACACGAGGCTATCGGAACTGTGCGAGGAAATACACACCCACTTCGCATAACAAATTATATTAGTAATGTTATTTTTCAAGATTATTCAGAATAATTTATTGGTTTGCTAATTTAAGGATTTTTTGTTCTGATATCAATGATTAAATTAAAAAAGTGAGAGTTAGCCACTCCCTTTTTTATTGTTTAATAAAGAATATTATAAGGCAATAAAAAAGGGGATAAATTATTTGCAAATTATTTTAAAAATGATATTATTTATTTTAAGAATGTTGAGGTATAAAATGCAAGTTAAGATGCTACAAGAATTTAAAACTTTTTTACAAAAAAATAAGTTAATTCTTTTTGATATCTTTAATATTCTACAAATTAAAAATATAATGAAAATTAATAATGCAATTTACTAGTTGGTAATACTTACAAACTAGTTTTTTTATGCAATTTTAACAATGAAAGGAGAAAAAATGGAGAAAGAACAAATTACAAGTATTGATAATAATGTTAAATTATTATTAGCACCACATGAACGGCCAAAAAGTTTTTTACAATGATCAATTTTATCATTACAACATGTTTTTGCAATGTTTGGTTCCACGGTATTAGTACCCCTGATTATTAACCAAACGGCAGGTGTTGAGGTTATGAATATTTCAATGGCCTTATTTTGTTCAGGGGTTGGAACATTAATTTACATTGCTATTACAGCAGCAAAAGTACCAATGTATTTAGGAAGTTCCTTTGCTTATATGGGGGCAATGGGAGTTTGTTATCCGCTATATGGCAATGCAATTTTTATTGCTGTTATGATGGTTGGAGTTATTTATATTACATTTGGAGTTTTAGTATACTTTATTGGTAATAAATTTTTAGAGCGACTATTACCAGCAGTTATTGTTGGACCATTAATCATTATTATTGGAATGTCAGTTGCTCCGAGTGCTATTAATAATGCTGGATTTAATCCAACGGCTTGAAAAGAAAGTTATTCACATTGAATCGGGATTGGAATTGCAGTTTTTACTTTTTTAGTAACAGCAATTATTTCCTTAAAATGTAAAGGATTTGCAAAAGTAGTGCCAGTTATTATTGGTGTTGTGATGGGTTATTTATTGTGTGTTATCTTACATTTTGCAATTGGAACCCAATATCATATTTTAGACACTTCAAAAATTAGTGACCCAAGTCAATGACAATGATATCCTTCTTTTAAAAAGATTTGAGATTTAAAAGCAAATAATATTGGACCAGCAATTTTAGCAATTAGTCCCTTGGCAATTATTGCCATTGCTGAACATATTGGTGATCATATTAGTATGGGTCAAATGACAGGTAAGAATTTTGTTAAAGATCCTGGAATGCATCGAACATTAGTTGCCGATGGAGTTTCAATTATTTTTGATGGATTAATTGGAGGGCCCGCAAACACAACTTATGGTGAAAATGCATCAGTTGTTGGAATGACAAGAATTGCTTCCGTGTGAGTAACGGGTTTAGCGGCGCTGTTTGCGATAGTATTATCTTTTATTGCTCCCGTTAATCAGTTGGTACAGATGTTACCAGGTCCAGTTATGGGCGGGATTAGTATGATTATGTTTGGATTAATTGCTACGAATGGAATTCGTGTTTTAATTAATAATCGGATTGATTATACAAATATGAAAAATGTTTTTGTAACAGCAATTATGTTAGTTTTAGGATTGGGCGGAGCAATTTTTAATTTTAATATTGGTAGTGGTAATTTACAATTTACGGGTGTTGCTTTAGCTGCTTTTGTTGGAATTTTCTTAAATTTACTGTTGCCAGATCATCAAAATAATGGTTTTTTATGGTGAGAAAAGATTAAACTAATTATTAAAAAGAAAAAAGAACAACGCTCAATCAAAATAAAACAAAAAAATAAACAAAAAGAAAAAATAACCCAAGACCAAAAAGCAAACAAAAATAAGAAGTTTGATAAGGAAAAGGAATAAATTATAATAAAAGAAAAAAGCAATGAAAATTGCTTTTTTTAATGTATTTTTGAATGTGAATGTGTTTATTAATTATTTTTAATAATGTTTTGAATCCAGTCACTAAAAGCCCCAACAGCCGTAAAAACATTTGGCAATGGTGTTGTTCAGTCATAAACACCATGACTAACAATTCCCTCTGTTACTCAATGGTTATTAATTTTTTGAATCACAGGACCACCACTATCACCAAGAGCACCACTTATTCTTTTCCCTGTAATTGTTCCACCTAAAAAATCATAGTTTTGATCAAAATTAGAAATTTGGTATTTTGGATCTTTGGCAATTGCTGGATCTTGAATTGGCATTAAAGCTTTTTTCATATGTGTTGGTCAAATTGCATGACCTTGAGAATCAACGCCACTAATTCCAAATCCAGTTACAGTTGCATTTTGCCCTGGTTGGGGAATTTGCAACTTACTTGCAATTTGAATTGGTGTAATATCAGTTACTGGATGATTTAATTTAACCAAGGCAATATCTTTTGTCATATCATAATGAATACCACCATAGACAAAATATTGATTAGCATATACTGTTTCTGGTTGATAAGGTTTTATTGTATCATAAATACCAAAGGTAATTTGCATTGGCATTTGTGCAAATTGAAAATCACTAGCAACATGAGCAGCTGTTAAAAGTCAATTTGGGGCAATTAGAACACCACCACCTGCACCAGTGGTTGTAATTGGAGCACCTTTGGCATTTATAAGACCATATCATGGGAATTCACCATTTTTAACGTCAACACCATTCGTGACTTTAACATTATTATTTTTATTATTGATAACGATTGTACTAATTGTACTTGTACTAGTCATTGCTAAACTAGTAAAAAGAACCAGTATCTTTTTCATAGTTCCATCTTCTTTCTTAAATTATTGGTTCTGAGGTGAGGGTGGTTAATCCTCACTTATTTTATAACCGGCTTCATTATATGCTTAATAACGTGCAAAAAAATTGTTTTATCTTTTTTTATTGTAAAAATTATTTCCATAATTTTATTTTTTATAAATGATTTTAAAAAATTTAGTTGCAAATAGTTAACTTTTGTAGAATAATTAATAAGGAATAATTCGGTTTGTTATTAGGTTGAATTTTAAGGAAGTGAAAATCAGTGTTATTTTTGAAAAAACTGGAGGCTTTTGGATTTAAGTCATTTGCTGACCCATTAACTGTTAATTTTGATCATGAAATGATTGGAATTGTTGGTCCTAATGGGAGTGGAAAATCAAATATTAATGATGCAATTCGTTGATGTTTAGGTGAACAATCAATTAAATCACTTCGCGGAAATAATAGTGAAGATGTTATCTTTAATGGTTCTGAGACAAAATCAGCTTTAAATATGGCAGAAGTGAAATTAACTTTTGATAATACAAAACGGATTTTTGCAATGGATTATGATGAAATTGAAATTATTCGTCGTGTTTTTCGAGGGACAGGAGAAAATGAATATTTTATTAACAAACAACGTGTGCGCTTAAAAGATATTCAAGATTTTGCGATGGATAGTGGTTTAACAAAATCATCATTAGCTATCATTTCGCAAGGAAATATTAATGGTTTTGCAGAAGCAAAACCATTAGAGCGGCGTGCTTTGTTTGAAGAAGCGGCAGGAGTTGCAAAATATAAACGACGCAAATTAGAGTCATTAAAAAAATTAGAACGTTCAAATGAAAATTTGGCTCGTTTAAAAGATATTTTAAATGAAATTGAACGAAAGTTGCCAAGTTTGAAACGACAAAGCGAAAAAGCTTTAAAATATACTGCTTTAAAAGACAAATTGAATGAAATTGAATTAGCAGTTTTAGTTAAAGATATTACTTTTTTTAATGATAAATTACTTGAATTACGTGAACAACAAAAAACAATCACAAGTACCAGACAAGAAGCTGATCGTGAATTAAAAAATAACGAAATTGAATATAATGAATTAAATAAAGAAAATTTTAACTTAGATACAAAAATTAGTGTCTTAAGTAAAGAATTTCAGAGTTTGGTTTCAGAAATTAGTGACTTAAAAGTACATAAAATTGAATTAGATAATAAAGAAGTTGCTTTAAAAATGTCAAATAACGATATTACAATTACTAATATGCTTAGTGATTATAATGAATTAACTTTTAATCTACAAAATGAACAAGAAAAATTAGAGATTTTGGAAAAACAACAACTTGAATATCGCACTAAGCGAAATGATTTTAATGCAGCCCAAGCTAAATTAAATGAAGATTTAGGATCAATTAATAAAACAATTGTGCGTTTAGAGAGCGATTTAGAACGAGCACAACATAAATTTGAAAATCAAGATAATTTACATGAAGGGGTTAAAAATATTATTAATAATAAAAATGTTTTGCCAGGTATTATTGGATTAGTACAAGAAGTAATTAATGTTGATGACAAATATGAACAAGCAATTGTAACAGCTTTAACGGGACGGTTGCAAGACATTTTAGTTAAAAATGTTGATAGTGCGAAACGAGCAATTTTATATTTAAAACAAAATCGTGCTGGACGAGCAACTTTTATCCCATTGGATGTTATTTCACCACGTTATCTTAGCGGTGATGAAGAATTTGTGATTAAGTCAGTACCGGGATATTTGGGACTTGGAAATAATTTAGTTAAAACTAGCAAGGAATATCGTATTGCGATTGATTATTTATTAAGTCGTTATATTATTTGCAATGATTTTGATAGTGCTCAAGAAGTTGGAAAATTAACAAAATATCGTTACAATATTGTTACTTTAGATGGCGAAGTAATTCGCCCCCAAGGTGCTGTTTCGGGTGGGTCGCGCCGTGCCAAAATGACAATCGTGAATCCGGAAAAAGAACTTAATGAGATTAACGGGAAATTAGCACTTAAAGGTGATGAACAACAAGGAATCATCCAACAATTAAGTACAATTCGTCATCAATTGGATGAAGTTAATGAAATTATTGCTGAAAGCCAAGCTTCAATTGGGGCAGCAAAACGGCAAATTGAAATTATTAAACATGATCAGATGAAATTACAAAGTGAATATCATTTGTTGACAGCAAAAAATATTGATGAAACAAAATTAGAAGAAAATCAAGAAATTTTGAATATTGTTGATAAAATTCAACAAAAAGAACTTTTAAAAACAAAATTAGAACAACAATTAAATGTTGCACGTAGTTTAAAAGATAAACAATCATTTAACATTAATGAATTGAATAATTATATTTCAGAAAAACGTTATTATGTTTCCGCGTTACAAGAACAAATTAGTAAAATTAATACTGATTTATCAATTATTAATGTTAAAATTCAACAAAATTTAACACACTTAACAGAAGAATATCAGATGACATATGATCATGCCAAAACATTGGAATTAAAAGTAATTGATAACGAAGACTTAATTCGGGACGAAATTAAACAATTACGAAGTGATTTAACTCAAATTGGTAGTGTTAATTTAGAAGCAATTGATGAATATAAGGAAGAATATGAACGTTTTCAGTTTATGAATAATGAGTATAATGATTTATATGCTTCTGTTAAAAATTTATTAAAGTCAATTGATGAAATGGATGCTATTATGGAAGAACAATTTGACAAAACAATTAAAGAAGTTAATAAGAATTTACCATCAACCTTTGAAGTTTTATTTGGTGGTGGGTCGGCAAAAATTATTTATACTGAACCAGAAAATTTATTAGAGACTGGTGTTGATATTAAAGTATCACCACCCGGGAAAAATATTACTAATTTAAATTTATTATCTGGTGGTGAAAAATCATTAGTTGCATTGTCAGTTTTATTTGCGATTTTAAAAGTCCGTCCAATTCCATTAGTTATTTTAGATGAAGCAGAAGCACCATTGGATCCAGCAAATGTTGAACGTTTTGCTAAATATATTCGTACGTTTGTTGAAACAACACAGTTTATTGTTGTTACTCATCGAGTTGGAACAATGGAAAATTGTGATGTGTTATATGGTGCAACAATGCAACAAAAAGGGGTAACTAAGATTGTAGGAATTAAATTGCAACAAGCAGAGGAAATGATTAAAGATTTTGAAAATAAAAAAGCATAAGATATTTTATGATTTTTTATTTTTTTTGATACAATTAATGTAAACAAATGAGCAGAGTTTAAGATATATCACAGCAGGAGGAAACTTAACGGATGAAGCCAAACGAATCTACTAAAGCTGTTTCAAAAAAGAAAGAAAAGAAGAATTTCTTTAAAACTTTAGTAGGAGAGATTAGCAACCATAAAATGATTACTTTAATTGGTTTTGTTTTAGTGTTAGTAATATCAATTGTTATTTGAACAGTTGCTTCTGCGAGTAACGTTATTGTTGCGGGGGGAAGTACCTCTGTTGCACAAGTGATGGCAAATATTACTGAACAATATAAACGTGATAAAAAAACAGACATTTTATATAATTCATTAGGAAGTGCAGCTGCCTTAGTTGGGGTTAAAGGTGAGGCTTATGCTTTTGGCTTTTTATCAAAAGATGTTAATTCAACGCCAACCCAAGGCGATAATCATGCTAATGCACAACAATTATGAGAAGACTATCAAATATCTCGTTTTGTATTTGCCCGTGATTATATTGTATTGTTTTATCATTTACCAACTGGTTGTCAAATTGATCCTAAGCAACACTCATTACAATTTAAAAGTTTTTATGGCGGAGAAGGAACAGAATTAATTCGTCGAATTTATACTGACCCTAACTTCACTTGACAACAAGCTTTTGGTTCACAATTAGCTTGTAGTAGTGGCAGCAATAAGTTTTATACTTTAACACGAGAAGCAGGAAGTGGAACAAGAGATTTCTTTGAGTCAGCAGTAATCCAAACCAAAAACTATGATACAAATCAAGTTGCGGCTTCAAACGGAGCAATGTATCAAGCCGTTTCAACTACACCAGGATCGATTGGTTTTATTTCATTTTCCTATCTTAAAACAATTATTGCTGATAACCGTCTTGGAACACAATCAATTGCTAGTGTAATTGGAAAAAATACAACCGTACCTGAATTACCATATAAAATTGTTGATGAAAACTTAGAATTTAATCCGGCGTATTCTTTAACGCGACCATTTACCGGAATTATTAATTATCGTGGGTCGCAATTTGACCGAGCATTAGCTTTTATTGCTTGAATGTTAGATCCGTTGCCATATGCAAAAACAAAAAAATATTTGCGTAATGGGCAAGTTAATCCGTATTATGACCCAAATTTTAAATTAAGTGCTCATGATGCAGCATATTGATATATTGAAGAGGGAGAAGAACCGTTAACATTTGATGATATTTTCTTTCGAAAATATAATAATAATACAGAATTTGCAAAAAGCGGGAAAACAACACCTGATGAAAAAGTACCTTGGAATTTTAAAACAAACTATAGTAGTATTTGAGATACTATTTTACAAAAATTCCCTGGTACATATCAGGCGTATCCTGGTTATGAATATAACGGATTGGAGAACTAACGATGGCAAATAAAGATGTTAAAGAAGTTATCACAGCAGATAAAAAACCAATGCGGGAAAAAATGCGTATGTTACGCATTCGTTTTGCCAATAATTTTCGTGGCCGAAAACAGCTGATTGATTTTGGGTCTAAAATTATTATTTATAGTTTTGCGATTTTAACAATTTTAATTTTATTAACTTTAGTTGGCTTTATTATTTATAAATCAATTTATTTCTTCCAGCATTATCCTGGTGGTTTTTGAGGATTTTTATCGGGTCAAACATGAAATGCTAATAATAATCAATTTGGAATTTGACGAATTATTATTGCAACTTTCTTTGTTTTGTTAATTGCTTTACTTTTTGCAATTCCGTTAACAATTTTTTCTTCGTTATATATTTCAGAATATTTAAGTCCAACCCTTAAACGCCGTGTAATAGGAATTATTCAATTACTGGCAGGAATTCCTTCGGTTGTTTTCGGGTTATTTGCCTTGGCTATTTTGGGACCATTATTTATGTTAATGGGAGCACCATCAACATCAAACTTGTTGGTGACATCAATTACATTAGCATTTATGGGTTTACCAATTATGATTTCTTTATCAATAAATGCGTTAGAAAATGTTCCTGATTCATATCGTTTTGGGTCATTGGCATTAGGATTAAGTAAAACCCATACTACTTATCGAATTGTGTTACGATCAGCATGGTTTAAAATTATTACAGCCATTATGATGGGGGTTGCACGAATTATTGGAGAAACAATGGCTGTTATGATGATTGCTGGAAATGCACCTGATGGATTAAAAGTTGGGAATGGTTTTCTTAATTTTATTTTTTCATCAATTGCAACATTAGCTTCAACTATTGGGTTAGAAATGTTAGAAAATTCTGGGCCAATGCATGAGTCAGCTTTATATGCTATTGGGTTAGTTTTGTTCATCATTGTTTGTATTATTAATATTTTCATTATTTCATCACAAGCGTTTAATAAACGTAAACGAAATTATCATACTCGTAAAACAACAAAAAGTTTGCGTTTAAGCAAATCATATAATGGTAATAAAATTAATAAATTATTTTATGAACGAATTGAAAAAACACGAGGAATTAAAAAATTTAAAGATGGTTTAGGAATGTTCTTTTTAATCTCATCAACAGTAATTGTTGTATCCTTCACCTTAATTATTTTAATTACTATTATCTGAAAAGGACTATTTGGAATGGTTTGGCGAGACTTAATTTCTACATCAACATTTGATGGTAGTGCTGGGATTCTTTCAACCTTTCTTGTTACTTTGTTATTAGTTATCTGTTCAATGATATTTGCTGTGCCGTTAGGTTTAATGGTTGCCATCTATTTAAATGAATATGCTCGTCAAAGTAGTGTTTTTGCTAAAGCAGTACGCTTTGCAATTGATGTTTTATCATCAACACCAAGTATTATTTATGGAACATTTGGATTAGCATTTTTTATTGGTGTTTGTCGGTTGCCGTTATCGGTTTTAGCATCAGGATTAACTTTAACAATTGTTATTCTACCAATTATGATTCGTAGTATTGAAGAAGCTTTAGCGGGCGTTGAAAATTCAATGCGAAATGCTTCGTTAGCGCTAGGCGCAAATAAAACAGCAACAACCTTAAAAGTTGTTTTGCCAAATGCAATGCCAGGAATTGTAACAGCAATTATTTTGGCAATTGGGCGAGTAATTGGGGAATCAGCACCAGTTTATTTAACATTAGGAACGGCTGTCCGCTTGCCAATTGCAGGGTTTATGTCGCCAGGAGCAAGTATGACAACTCAAATTTTAATGTTATCCAAAGAAGGAGCAACTGCTGATGCGATGCGAATTATGTTTGAATTAGCTTTTGCAATTATGGTGTTAATTTGATTATCAAATAGTTTTGCTCATATTTTAGGGAAAAAATTTGCTCCAAATTATGTTAAAATTGGATTTAAGCAGAAGTGAAAAATGCGAATTAATAGTTTGAAATTTTTCTTTTCAAGGGAAAACTATCTCCATCAAAAAGAGAACGTTAATAATTTTTGAAAGAAATTTGTCCCTAAGAAAAAACAAGCAGCAAAAAAAGACAAAGATGATAAGAAGGGAGAACAATAATGGATCCGAAAGTAATTATTAATAATCCAACATTTGATTCATCAGATAATAATCCAGATTTAATTGAAGTAAAAAATGTTGATTTTTTCTATAAAGGAAATAAACAGGCCCTTTTTAACATTTCAATGAAAATTAAAGAAAATACGGTAACTTCTTTTATTGGATCATCAGGGTCTGGGAAATCAACATTATTACGACTATTTAACCGGATGAATGATGTTGAACCCAAATCGGTTGTTAAAGGTGAAATTCTAATTAATGGGAAAAATATTTATAGTCCTGAAACAGATATTGTTAAATTACGAACTGATATTGGAATGGTTTTTCAGAAACCTTCACCATTTCCAATGTCAATTTATGATAATGTTGCTTATGGACCACGAAACCAAGGAATTCGCGATCGAAAACTGATTAATAGTATTGTTGTTGAAAGTTTAAAACGAGCAGCATTGTGAGATGAAGTAAAAGATAATTTAAAAGATTCTGCTTTTGCTTTATCGGGGGGACAACAACAACGATTGTGTATTGCTCGTGCTATTGCAATGAAACCAAAAATTTTATTAATGGATGAACCAACAAGTGCGTTAGATCCAATTTCAACATCAAAGATTGAAGAATTAATTACTCAGTTGAAAAAAGATTTTACAATTATTTTAGTAACGCACCATATGCAACAAGCAGCCCGAGTTGCTGATTATACTGCTTTTTTTGCAAAAGGGAAATTAATTGAATATAATAAAACTAAGATTATTTTTTCACGTCCGGCTAATAAAAAAACTGAAGATTATATTACTGGTCGTTTTGAATAATGATTAAAAGGAGGGAAATGATGAGCATTAAAATTGAAAATGATCTAGCCCAAACAAAACAAATGATTATTGATATGATTGCAATGACAAAAAATCAATATGATGATATGGTTAAATGCCTTGAAGAAAATGATATTGAACTTGGGAAAAATGTGATTTCATCTGATGAAACAATTAATAAAATGCAAGAAGCTTTTATCGAAGTTTCATTATGAAAAATTGCAAAACAACAAATGGTAGCAAAAGATTTACGACGAGCAGTTGGTTTTATCTTAATTGTTAAGGAAGTTGAACGGATTGCTGACTATGCAAAAAGTATTTGTCGCTACTATATTAAATATAAACCATCAACTAAATTAATTAATTTTTTAAAAAAATTAGTTGCTAAGGTTATTGAAATGCTAACGCAAGTATCAAATATTTTTGAAGAAGAACGAATTGAATCAGCTTATAATATTTTAAAATATGATACTGAATTAGATAAAATTTATAAAATTGAAAATGATGCATTAATTGAAAAAATTCGAGAAGCAAAAACTAAAGAAGAAATTAAAGTTATTACATTAACAATGCAACAGTTACGTTCAATTGAACGAGCAGGAACGCATATTATTAACATTGCAGAAACTTTAATTTATATTATTGAAGGAAAAATCTATGACTTTGAATTACCAATTTAAAATAATCTTCTTTATGAAGATTATTTTTTATTAATAATATTATTGAAAATAAGGACTGATTTACTAGTAATTTGTTATAAATATTATAAAATAAAATTGTTAAAAAGGTGAATTTTAAAGGAGAATTAATATGTCATATTTAGATAATTTAAAGTTATGAAAAAATGCTAAAAATTTAGATCCAACCTTAGCAGCTGAATTTCAACAAATGTCTGAGTCCGAATTAATTGCTGCTTTTTCTAACGATTTGGAATTTGGAACGGCTGGATTACGGGGATTACTTGGCCCTGGAACAGGAAAAATGAATTTATATACAATTAGAAGAGCCACATTAGCGTTTATACAATATTTAAAGAAAATTTATTCAGAAGCAGATTTAAAAACAAAGGGTGTTGTAATTGGCCATGATAATCGTCATTTCTCAACGGAGTTTGCACAAGAAGTTGCTGATATTTTTGCTACTAATAATATTAAAGCAATTTTATTTGAAAATAATGATTTACGACCAACGCCAATTGTTTCATATACTATTCGTAAAATAAATGCGGTGGCAGGAGTTATTATTACAGCTAGTCATAATTCGCGTGAGTATAATGGTTATAAGATTTATGATCATAATGGTTGTCAGTTTTTGCCAGTGGCAACGGATATTATTGGAGCAAATTATTTAAAAATTAAGGAAGAGGTTTTTAATTTAATGTTGAAACCAGATCCAAATTTAATTACTTATGTTCCTACAACAATTGAAGAGGATTATGTTACTGATGTCAAAGCAATGCAGTTTTATCCAAATCAACGACGTAATATTAAAATTGTTTTTTCAAATTTGCATGGGACGAGTAAAGATTGAACACCACGGATTTTGCAAGAATGTGAGTATGAAGTTATTATTGTTGAGGAACAATTTGCCAATGATCCTAATTTCACTTTTGCGCCTAATCCAAATCCAGAATTAACGGAATGTTATGAGTTAGCCTTAAAATATGCGAAAAAGGTTGATGCGGATATTATTATCTTGAATGATCCAGATGCTGATCGATTGGGAATTGGTGTTAAAACCGCAGATAAAGGATACTATTTAATGACAGGTAATGAAACTGCACCGGTTTTAATTGAATATTTGTTTTCCCATTATCAAAAAAGCAAAACATTACCAACAAATGGTGTACTATATAATACTTTTGTAACGGGTAATTTATCAGATAAAGTTGCTGAAAGTTATGGTGTTAAAGTGATTAAAACATTAACTGGTTTTAAATGAATTGGTGATCAAATGAGTAAAACAGATGCCAATGGAATTCAATTTTTATTCGGATTTGAAGAAGCATATGGTTATGTTTTAAAAGATATTACCCGTGATAAAGATGGAATTCAATCATCGTTGGTGATAGCTGAAGCTTGTTGATATTACCACCAACAAGGAAAAACACTACTTGATGTCTTGGTTGAACAATACGATAAATTTGGATATTTTTATTGTAATACTGTTAACTTAGTTCGTGATAGTGTTGATGGGAAAACAATTATTAACAATATGTTACAAAAATTGCGTCAAGAAGAAATTCTTAGTTTGAATGGCATCAAATGTATTAAAAAGGAAGATTATCTAAAAGGGTTATATGGTATGCCAGGACAAGATTTATTAAAGTTTTATTTTGAAGATGGTAGTTGATTTGCTGTTCGGGCAAGCGGAACAGAACCAAAGATTAAGTTTTACTTTGTCTGTGTTGATAAGTCAAATAACCAAGCGAAAGCAAAAATGGAGGCAATGTATCAAGAATTAGAAACTAATTATTTAAATGCTTAAAAGTGTGCTAAGATATATTTAGAAAATAGGGGGTACTAAATGGCAAAGATTATATTTGAAGCTGATGATAATCGTAAAGGTATTATAGATAAACTTTTTGTTAAAAACCAACAAAAAGTTCAAGTAGGAGATAAAATTGCTAATGTCATCACCCAAAATAAAGTATATGAAATAAAAACATCAGAAGATGGTGAAGTACAAAATCTTATTGCTTATGAAAATAAAGTTATTAATAGTGGCGATATTTTATTAGAAATAGTACCACTAGAGCCCACTCTTAATGAACAAAAATATGAAACTAGTCAAATTTATAATACTAGTTCTTTTAGTGGTGCATCCAGATATAATGCAAATAATAATCCACCAGGTGATATTAAAAAATCAGAAACTGAAATTTTTCGGGAAGAATTAATTGAAACATTATTAGCGCGTGAAGTTGCCGGTGAGAATCTTAAAAGTGAGTTTGAACCTACGGTTGAATTAAAGCCCGAAGTATCATCATCACAACAAGTGTCGCAAAATTTGTTTCAGGATAATGTCAGTACAACGTCATTTCTTTTAAAAGACAAGGTTGAAAATGTCATTGAGAATATTCCAAATGAAAATAATATTGAAACCTTGCAAAAGGATCTTGGACAATTAAAAGATAATTTAGCAACAGTTAAAGATGATTTAGAAACAATTAACATTCAAGAAGAAATTATCGAAGACATTACTCATTTAGAACAAGATTTAGCATTGTCAGCAGAAATGACTGAAAGAACAAAAAACTATGATGAAATATCAAATACAATGATTCATCGTATGTATACGGACATTCAACATGAGTTAAATCAAGAAAGTAATGAAAAAGAATTGGTTTTATCTGATGATAATCCTGAAACAATTTATTTTAGTGAGGATTTAACATTAGAAGAATTAGGAGAAGATATTGCTTTATCTGCTTCAAATATTGATGGAATGAATCCCAATTCAAAGTTAGCACCTGATGTTTTAAATGAAATTAATGAAACGATAGCAAAACCGCATAATGATGAACATGTAACGCATGTTGAACATCCAGGACATTTAAAATCACATCCTCATCATCGCGAAACTGTTGCCCATCCGACGGAGTCAAAACCACATTCAGGAGTTCATTCGGAGGCTACTGGTCATCATAAAGAAGTGAAACATGATGAAGAAGTAAAAGTCCATCATTCTGGTTCGCATGCAAAACCCCATAGTAGTCATGATGTATCTGCTTTACCTGGAGAAGAAGTAAAAACACATTCTGTTCATCCAAGAACCCATCCGGTCTCGCATTCTGACTCTTCTGAAATTTTAAAAAACGATGTTTTCAATTCAAAACCAACAACGCATTCAAAACCACATTCAGGAGTTCATTCAGAGGCTACTGGTCATCATAAAGAAATAAAACATGATGAAGAGGTCAAAACCCATCATTCTGATCATCATGCAAAGGCCCATAGTAGTCATAGGGAATCTGTTTCGATTCCTGATGAACCAAAACCACATTCAGTAGAACATTCAAGTGTACATTCTGAAGCATCAGAACATATTAAAGAAAAGGTTGCTCCTGATCATAGCGATCAAAAATTACAAGCTGATCAAGTTAAATTAAATCATCAGGCAATTACCCGGGCAAAAGAAATTATGGAGAGTAGAAAGAACATTGCCCATAGTTTTATTGATGTTGAGGTTGATGTTAGTGAATTAGTTAGTTTATTGTCAATTATGCGAGAAGCATATTCATCAAATGGACTTGAATTAACATTATTACCATTTTATATTAAAGCAGTTTATGAGGGTTTAAAAAAATTCCCAATTTTAAATGCAGCATTTATTAATAAAGAACATGCACTCTTATTAAAATGATTTTATAATATTGCTTTTAGTGTTGACCTTGATGCAGGGGTTAAAATGCCGGTTTTGTATGATTTAAAAAATGAATCAATTAAAGAAATTGCAGTGAAGTCAACAAAATTAATTGAGCAAACTATTAATGATAAATTAACGGACAAAGATTATCAAGACGCATCATTTTCAATTGTGAATTATGGTGAATATGGAATTACACGAGGTACTTTTACCATTCCAGCTGACAATGTTGCTGGTATTGCTATGGGAATTATTTTTAAAAAACCAGTTGTTGTTGAAAAAAATGATATTACAATTCGTGATATTATGGTAATTACACTTGGTTATAATGAAGCGGTGGTTGATGTTACTGAAGCAAGTAAATTTGTTCATTATGTTGCATATTTATTATCAAATCCAGGATTATTATTATAAAACAAAAAAGTGATGTTTTTCTTCATTACGTACTTTTTTATTTTTAGAAAGGAAAAAAGACAATGAATATTAAAGACTTAACAAAAGAGACCAATAATGTTGAATTAGTGGTAATTGCTGATAAAGTAACACAAGGAACTGCTTCTAACGGGAGCACTTATTTGTCAATAACATTAAAAGATCGTACCGGAACAATTGAAGCTCGTCTATGAGATGCTCGTCCTGCTGATATTGACTGTTGAATTAAAGGTAATTGTTATAAAGTAAATATTAATATTATTGAATATCGAAAAGTATTACAAGCAAAAATTAATACTTATGACATTATTGATAATGATAGTATTAATTTAGAAGATTTTATTGAAGTAGCACCACTTTCACCTGATGTAATGTATGATGAAATTATTACTACAGTGCAAGCAATGCAGACAGTAGAATATCGTGAAATTATGACTTTAATTTTAACAAAATATGGTGAACAATTTAAAATTTGACCAGCAGCAGTTCGCAACCATCATGAAATTAAGTCGGGATTAATTTGACACAGTTTAACAATGTTAAAAATGGCTAAAAATGTTGCCAATGTATATTCTGACCGGTTAATTGATGCTGAACTTTTATATTGTGGGGTTATCTTACATGATTTAGGAAAAGTTATTGAAATTACAAGTGGGGCAACTAATGATTTTTCATTAGAGGGAAAATTACTGGGTCATATTTCAATTATGGCGAATGAATTAAACCATCTCGCTAAAATTAATAATTTAAGTTCTAAAAAAATTATTTTATTAGAACATATGATTTTAGCTAGTCATGGCCGTTTAGAATATGGGTCACCAGTTGAACCGCATTTATTAGAAGCTGAAATTTTATCATTTTTAGATAATTTAGATGCTCGAATTTATCGAATTGATAAGGAATTAGAAAAAATGCCAGTTAATGAACAAACACAGCGGTTATTAGCTGTTGAAGGTCGCTGATTCTTAAAGCATTTTGAAAAATAAGCAGTGTTTTAGTCAAAAAATACCAAAATTTTTCAAAATTTTTGGTATTTTTTCAGTTTTCTGATCTTTTTCGTATGTTTTTCTTTTTTATTTTTTATGGCAGGTATATAATAGAGTTACGGTATGATTTAATTTTCAGGAATAAATGCCGCAGTTTAACATATAACTATGGGCATTTTTTTAGTTAGTTATATCGAAAAAACTAAAAATACTATGAGAACAGAGAAGGAGAATATAAATGAAAGTTATTGTAGTCGGAACTAATCATGCGGGGACAACTGCTGTTAGAACCCTAAGAAGATTAGACCCTAAAGCAGAAATTGTTACTTATGATAAAAACAACAATATTTCGTTTTTGGGATGTGGAATTGCATTATGAGTTTCAGGAGAGGTAAAAGATCCAAAAGGTTTATTTTATGCTTCACCAGAAATTTTGCAAAGTGAAGGTATTAAAGTAAACATGGAACATGAAGTATTATCAATTGATAATAAAGGTCAAAAAATTCGTGTTAAAGATTTAAAAACTGGTAAAGAATTTGAAGACAATTATGATAAATTGATTTTAGCAATTGGTTCATGGCCAATCATTCCACCAATTGAGGGTATTAATCAAGAAGGTGTGCATATTGTTAAATGATACCAACATGGGGAATTGGTAAAAAAAGCAAATGATGATAAAAATATTAAAAATGTGGTTGTGTGTGGAGCAGGATACATTGGCGTTGAATTAGTTGATGCTTTTCACCAAAAAGGAAAAAATGTAACCCTAGTTGATATTTCAGATCGTATTATGCCGCGTTATTACGATAAACCATTTACTGATAAAGTTGAAAACGCAATGCGTGAAGCAGGCGTTAATTTACGTGGTGGCGAAAAAGTTGTTAAATTCGAAGGAAATAATAACAAGGTAACAAAGGTAGTAACCGATAAAGGTTCATATGATGCTGATTTAGTAATTTGATCGGTTGGATTTAAACCTGCAACAGAAATTTTAAATGGTGTTGTTGATTTAGATAAAAATGCTGCAATTATGGTTGATCAATATATGAAAACTTCAGATCCAAATATTTTTGCAATTGGAGATTGTGTTGAAGTTTATGATAATGCTAAAAAAGCACCAGCATATATTGCTTTAGCAACAAATGCTGTTCGAACAGGAGTTATTGCTGCTGTTAATGCTTTAAAACCAGAAGGTTTAGCCTCACCAGGATTCCAAGGTTCAAATGCAATTAATGTTTTTGGTTGAGCATTAGCTTCAACAGGAGTAACAGAAACAGTTGCTAAAGATCTTGGTTTTGATTATGAACAAATTACTTTTACGGATAATGATCGTCCAGAATTTATGGAATCTTATCAAGAAGTTTTAATCAAAATTCTTTGGGATAAAAAAACAAGAAAAATTATTGGAGCACAAGTTGGTTCAGTAGCTAATCATACAGAAGTTATGTATATGTTTTCATTAGCTATTATGAAAGGAGTTACAATTGATGAATTGCCATTAGTTGATATTTTCTTCTTGCCACACTTTAATAAACCATATAACTTTATTACTTTACCAGCATTAGAGGTATTAGGTTTAAATTACTTTAAAAAATAACTATGATTTGTTTTAAAAATCCTTCAACGGATGTCTATTTTAATTTGGCTTTAGATGAATATCTTTTAAAAAGTGAGATTAACGACAATATTTTCTTTTTGTGAAAAAATTCTAATACAATTGTAATTGGTCGAAACCAAAATACCATTGAAGAAATTAATTTACAAGCAGTTGAAACTGATAAAGTAAATGTTGTTAGACGGATTACTGGGGGAGGAGCTGTTTATCAAGATGATGGGAATTTATGTTTTTCCATCATTGTTGATAAAAATGATGAAATCGCAAAAAATTATGAAAGTATTTTGCAACCTATTATCAATGTTTTACAAAAACTTGGTCTAAATGCTAAGTTTGCCGGTAAAAATGATATTGAAATTGATGGTAAAAAAATTTCTGGAAATGCTCAAATAAAATATAAAGATCGCTTATTACATCATGGGACATTTTTGTTTGATGTTGATTTAAGTAAGATGCAGAAATATTTGAATGTTGATCAGAGTAAAATTGTTTCAAAAGGAATTAAATCAATTCCAGCGCGCGTAACAAATATTCGCCCATTGTTAGAGACAGATATTACAATTGATCAATTTATGGATTTTATTACAAAAGAACTATTAGCCCAAGGAACAACCGTGGTTGATTTGCCACCCGATATTATTACTGCCGCTAATGAATTAGCTGATGAAAAATATCGAACATGAAACTGAAACTTTGGTAATTCACCAGAATTTAGTTATCAAAATAAGATCCGTTATGAAGGAAAAGGAACTGTTGATGTTCGTTTAAGTGTTAATGAAGGAAAAATTACAAATATTAAATTTTATGGTGATTTTTTAGGCTCAGGTGGTACAAACCACCTTGAAACGATTTTAACAGGTTGCGAATATAGCCCGGATAAAATTAAAGAAGAATTATTAAAAATTAATATTAAAGAAATTTTTGGGGAAAAATTTGAAACACAAGAAATCTTAGATGTTATTTTTAATTAACAAGTTACAATAAAACAGGAAGGATGGAATTAAAAATGTATTTTGACAAGTTTAATTCGTTAAAAAATGAAATGCTTCAAATTATGGATGCAACAGGAAAAATTGTTAAACCAGAATTGATGCCAAAAATTAGCGATGATGAAGTTTTAACCGCGTATAAATTAATGTGTTTATCACGCCGCCAAGATGATTTTCAAAATAAAATTCAACGTCAAGGGCGAATGTTATCGTTTTTATCTTCGACAGGACAAGAAGCAACAGAAGTAGCGTATGGAATGCAAATTATTAAAGGAAAAGATTGATTTTCTTCAGCTTACCGAAATAATGCTGCTTGATTAGCAACTGGTGTTCCAATGCGAAACATTATGTTATATTGATGTGGAAATGAAATGGGAAGTAAAATGCCAGAAGGGGTTAATACTTTGCCGGTAAATATTCCGATTGCAACACAATATTCACATGCAGCTGGTTTAGCATTTGCCGAAAAGTATAATAAACGTGATGGTGTTGCTATTACAACAACCGGTGATGGAGGTACATCAGAAGGAGAATTTTATGAAGCAATTAACTTTGCTCAGTTACATGAAGTTCCAGCAATCTTTATTGTTGAAAATAACCAATATGCCATTTCAACCCCACGTCGAAAAGCAACAAAAGCAATTAACTTTGCTGTTAAAGGAGTTGCTGTTGGTATGCGCAATATTTTAGTTGATGGAAATGACTTTTTTGCTGTTTATGGAGCTGTTCAAGAAGCAATTAGTTTTGCTCGTAAAGGTGAAGGACCATCATTAATTGAATGTAATACTTATCGTTTAGGAGCCCACTCATCAGCTGATGATCCAAAAGTTTATCGTGATGAAAAATTGCACGAAGAAGCCTTGAAAAAAGACCCTTTAATTCGTTTAAAAGCATACTTAATTGCCCAAAAAAAATGATCAGAAAAAGAACAAGAAGCATTAGATGCTGAGCAAGATAAATTTATTAAAGGTGAATTTGCTTGAGTTGAAGAAAACAATAATGTTTCAATTCGTGATATTTTTGCTTATACATATGCTGAAATGCCAAAATTCTTAGAAGAACAATACCAAGAAGCAGAAGCATTTTTTGCAAAATATCCAAGTAAAGGAGGACATCACTAATGGCAGTTGTAAATAATATTCAAGCATTAACACATGCTTTAGATTTAGCAATGGAAAAACACAAAAATGTTGTTGTGTATGGAGAAGACGCTGGATTTGAAGGGGGAGTTTTCCGAGCAACAGTTGGATTACAAGAAAAATATGGTGAAGACCGTTGTTTTGATGCGCCAATTGCCGAAGCAACTTTAGTTGGAAGTGCCGTTGGAATGGCTATTAATGGAATGAAACCAATTGTTGAAATGCAATTTGAGGGATTTTCATATCCTGCTTTACAACAACTTTTTACGCATGTTGCACGTATGCGTAATCGTTCACGCGGACGTTTTACTTGTCCATTAATTGTTCGTATGCCAATGGGGGGAGGAATTCGTGCCCTAGAACATCACTCTGAAGCAATGGAAGCAATGTTTTCTCACAACCCAGGATTAAAAGTAATTATTCCTGCTACCCCTTATGATATGAAAGGATTATTATTAGCTGCTGTTGAATCACCAGACCCAGTAATCTTTTTAGAACCAACAAAAATTTATCGTGCTTTTAAACAAGAAATTCCTGATGAATATTATACTTTACCAATTGGGGAAGGTTATAAAATTCAAGAAGGTGATGATTTAACAATTGTTACTTATGGGGCACAGGTTGGAGAATGTGAAAAGGCCTTAGCGCAACTAAAAGAAGAAGGAGTCAATGTTAATGTTGATTTAATTGATTTACGAACAATTCAACCATGAGATCGTGATATGGTTATTGAATCAGTTAAAAAAACTGGTCGTATTTTAGTTGTACATGAAGCTGTTCGTTCATTTTCGGTTGCCGCAGAAGTAATTACAACGGTTAATGAAAATTGCTTTGAATATTTAAAAGCACCCGCTGGACGGGTAACAGGTTATGATATTATTATTCCGTTTGATCGTGGAGAACATTATCATCAACCATCAGTACAAAAAATTGCAGTTAAAATTAAAGAATTAATTAACTACCAATTTTAGATAGGAGTTGTAAGAAAAATGGTTAAATTTAAATTTGCAGATATCGGAGAAGGATTAACCGAAGGGAAAGTTGCTAATATTATGATTAAAGTTGGCGATAAAATTAAAGATGGAGATGAAATGTTTGCTGTTGAAACAGATAAAGTTAACACCGAAATTTACGCTCCATGTGATGGAATCGTTAGCAAGATTAACATGAATGTTGGTGACACAATTTATGTTGGCGATGTTGTGGTTGAAATTGATGATGGTGGAGCAGATAGTGCTGATAGCCCTGCTCCAGCACAACCAGCAGCAGCACCAGCAGAAGAAGAAAAAGCGGCTGGAGTCGTTGGTGCAGTGCCAATTTCCAATACTGTTTTAGCTCCTCGTCATTTACCAAGCAGCAATGATGCTAATAGTGGGAATAACAGCAATGTCTTATCAACACCACTTGTGCGAAAAATGGCTGCTGATTTAAAGATTGATTTAACAAAAATTCAAGGGTCAGGACCAAACGGTAAGATTATGAAAGTTGATTTAGCACAAGGTGGTGGCGCCGCAGCAACTGGGCCATCATTATCGGCAATGCCAATTGAAATTCCAAAAATTAATGCAACAGGAGCTGTTCGTCGTGAGCCAATGTCACCAATTCGTAAGGCAATTGCTAAACAAATGACATTGTCAAAAACAGTTATTGCTGAAACAACATTAATGAAAAATATTGATGTTACAAAATTAATTGGAATTAGAACACAATTAAAAGGACAAGCAGAAAAGCAAGGAGTTAAATTAACTTATATGCCTTTCTTTATGAAAGCATGTGCCATTGCGTTAAAAGATTTTCCAATCTTAAATTCATCATACGATCAAGAACAACAAGAAATTATTTTTAAAGATTACTATAATATTGGGATGGCAACTGATACCCCAACAGGGTTGATGGTTCCCGTTGTTAAAGCTGTTGATCAATTAAATATAATGCAAATTGGTAAAATGGTTAATGATTTAGCATCAAAAACACGTGAACGTAAATTAAAACCAGATGAAATGAAAGATGGAACTTTTACAATTACAAATTTTGGTTCAGCTGGAATTGAATTAGCAACACCAGTTATCAACTTTCCAGAAGTTGCAATTTTAGGTGTTGGAATTATTAAAAAAACACCAGTTATTAATAGTAACAATGAAGTTGAGGTTAGTTCAATCTTACCATTGTCATTAACAATTGATCATCGTTTAATTGACGGTGCTGATGGTGGACGCTTTTTAGCACGGGTAACTGAATTATTAGAATCACCGGCTTTATTATTATTGTAAGAGAAGAGGTCATGAGATGGAAAATAAATATGATGTAATTGTTGTCGGAGCTGGTCCGGGTGGATATGTTGCGGCAATTAAAGCAGCCCAAGAAGGTTTAAAAACATTAATTATTGAAAAAGAATATTATGGTGGTGTTTGTTTAAACGTTGGTTGTATTCCAACAAAAGCGTTATTAAAAAGTAGTAAAGTTTATGATTTAATTGGTCATGCTGATACTTATGGGATTGATATTTCAAAAATGACAGAAGTTGCCCCAAATTGAATCAAAATGCAGGAACGAAAAGCAAAGGTGGTAACGCAATTAACAAAAGGGGTTGAATTCTTATTGAAAAAAAATAAGGTGGACCTAGTTAAAGGTGAAGCTAAAGCAATTGATAAAAATACGATTGAAGTAGCGGGAAAACGTTATACAGGTACAAATTTAATTATTGCAACAGGAAGTGTTTCACGTAATTTACCATTACCAGGATTTGAGCAAGCGGAAAAAGAAGGTTATGTTATTTCATCAACAGAAGCTTTATCATTACCAAAAATTCCAAAAAAACTAGCAATTATTGGTGGTGGTGTTATTGGAATTGAATTTGCGTGTTTGTATCGTCGTTTAGGAACAGAAGTAACAATTTTACAAGGTTTAGATACAATTTTAGAAATGTTAGATAAAGATATTCGTGAAGAGTTAACAAAACTATTAATTAAAAATAAAGTTAAAATTGAAACATCTGTTAAAATTAAAGAAATTAAAGGTAAAACAGTTATTTATGATGATAGTGAAGGCAAAGAAGTTAAATTAGCAACTGATTATTGTTTAGTATCAGTTGGGCGTGTACCTGTTACAACTGGTTTTGAGAATATTGGTTTAAAAATTGGTGAACGAAAAAATATTGAAGTTGATGATCAATGCCGTACTAATTTACCGGGCGTTTATGCCATTGGGGATGTTGTTGGAAGAGCAATGTTAGCCCATGTTGCTTCAGCACAAGGACTTTTAGTAATTAACAATATTAAAGGACAAAATGAAAAAATGAATTATAATCGAATTCCATCATGTATTTATTCATTTCCAGAAGTTGCAACAGTTGGGATTACCGAAGAACAAGCGATTAAAGACAAAATTGCTTATAAAGCCTTTAAATTCCCCTTATCAGCTAATGGAAAAGCATTAGCTGATGGTGAAACTGATGGGTTTGTTAAAATTTTATGTGAACCAAAATATGGTGAAATTTTAGGAGCACATATTATTGCTGCAACAGCAACTGATATGATTTCAGAAATTACTGTTTGTATGGAAACAGAAGGAACAATTCATGAATTTGGAAAAGCAATTCATCCGCATCCAACTTTATCAGAAGTTTTAATGGAAGTTGCCCATGGATTAGAAGGACATGCTATTCATATTTAAAGTTACAAAAGGTAACTTTTTTTTATTATTTTGCAATTTAAAATGTTATGTTTTTCTAGGGTAAAATGTTTTTAGTTCATATGTTTTTGTAATTTCTATTTAATCGTAAAAAGTATAGCATATGTTTTTTTACTTATTGAATAATCTAGACATTAAAAAAATAGCTTCCTTCTGAGTTGATTTGTTCCCCTTTATAACAGTTTACATTTAAAAAAATTAATTAAGATTAAAAAAACTGATTTAATCTTTAATTGCATTTATTCTTAATTTTGCTATAATAAATCCATTATAGCAAGTGGGTTATATAAAGGGGAATTAAGGAAGAGACTAATGGCAAAAAAACCAGGAAGTTGAGATAAACTTAATAAATTAACTAAAAATGTTACTGTTGCTTCGCGAAAAAAAGGATGAATTGCAGCAATTTGTGCATTGTTATATATTGCGGTTTTGATTCCCTCATCTTATTTTGCTGTGTCATTTTTAGCAAAAATTTTAAGTTATGGTGGCATTCAAACGGATGGTCCTTTACCAGATTTTGAGGCGGGGGATTATTTTCAAGTTAATTTTGCTAAAACAGAACTCCGAGATAATACGAAAAAAACACCTGTTTTCGCGACATATGAGTTGCCCGCTGATCCAAACACTGGTCGTGTTGCTCAAACACGAGTTCAAGCAACATCATTAAGATTAGAATATGCTTATAATTTTATTTTTCAAAATGCTCCAAAGATGTATATTGCTAATAATATCTTTTTTAAAGGAAAATATGGGGATGATAACCAAATTCAAATTTTAAATATTTATACTAATCCGCAAGGAACAAAAGCATTAGGACTTGCTGATGTTCAAACAAATAAGCTAAATTTAATGAAAAATATGTTGTATTTAAAAATTAAGTATAAAGGTGTAGAGCAATCAACATTAATTTGAATGCCAACTCTTTTTGTTGGAATTGAAGGATTTTTGTCAAATTTTTTAAATTTTAAAACAGCAGAAACAATGAACAAAGATAAGCCGAACCCAACAATTTGAGAAAATCAGACAAAAATTCTGGGTAGTCAAGCAAATAATCTTATGTTAAATGGAAGCAATAATAGTTTAGAATTAGATGATAAAGTTTATGCGGCTTACAAAACAAAATTTACTGCTTTTTATGGTGAAAATAAAGGTGCTGATAAAGAATTTATTGGTGATTATAATCCATATAGTAATTTTGCTATTTCAAGTGTTAATCCACAAGATCAAATTTTACCGGGTGTTTCTGTTAACACTGTTGGATATATGTTTGATATGAATCGAGTGATTCAATCAGCATATCAAAAAAATAATGAATTTAACGGACCATTAGCAAAAAAAGACATTAATATTGGTGGTAAATATATTCCACAGTTACTAATTTTTCTAATTAATGTTTTAGAAACATCAGAAAACCGTGGGTTGGTTTTACCAGAAGATTTAGTGCCAAATGATTGAAAAGATTGATATGGATTAATTCAACCCAAACGATTAGATGTAACTAAACCAGAGCAATTTTATTTTATGTTCTTGCCAAAAGATGAAACAATTCAAAATATCATTGGTAATCGTCTTCGTGAACAAGTAAGAGATGTTTTAGATGGTAAAGAGACATTAGCAACCGCTATTAAAGATTTACAAGAAGATGTTTTGAGTAATCCTAATGATTCAAAATATAAATGGGTTTATGATTGAAATATTTTACCATTTCAATCATATGGTTTTATTGAAAAGAGTGACTATACTGTCGTTAAACGAACAATTCAAGAAAATAAAAATTTAGTAATTGATTTTCTTGGTAATCCGATGCTAGAAACAGAGTTTGTAACAATTGATCAACCATCATTACATTCAGTTACTAATTTAGTTCATCCGGGAAATCCTGATGCCTATACCATTGATGATCCACAGAAACGGAATGCTTTATTTACAAAATATTGAAGTGCTAATTTATATGGTGCAACAAGACCGTTAAATCAAATTAATATTGATGTGCGAAATGTTGGTCTTGATCAAAAGGCATTTGAAGCAATGTTGATGAATCAAGTTATTGATCAAACATGAGAATTTATTCAAAATATTGCTCAAGTAGCAGGTAATAACTTAAATATTGTTAATGGTATTTCAAAAGGACAATATGAGACAGCCTTTGAAAATAATTATCAAATAACATTTACTCCTCTGAATAATTATCATAGTAGTGCTGGTTCATTGTTTGAATGATTCAATGACATCCTTGCTAATGATGAAAACCGTTATAGTCTTTTCACTGTCTGTGATATTAAATTAACATTACAAGCAGGTGGCAATGTTCCAGAGGATTTAAAGGCGGTTACTTTCCGTTTTAATATTAATTACCAATAAGATAGTAAACAGTGTATAATCATATTAGTAAATATTTTTAAGGAAGGAGAGATGTTCTCAATGCGAAAAATTTTAGCACTTTTAACAGCAACTGTTTTGGTAAGCAGTTCAGCAGCTAGTATGATAGCATGTGGAACACCTTCACCTTCAAAAATTAATGGGAAAGAGAATCTAGCAACAGAATTTACTTTAACAAATAATGTGATTGTTACTGATGACAATGTTCCTGTTATTGACTCAATTTTTGAACAAGCAAAAACAGAACAACGAATTCAGTCGGGAGTAACATTGGATATTTTTACGGTTACTGATTCCGCTAATTTAACAAAGCCTGTTAACCCTAATACACCACAAGATGGTTTTGTTGTTTTAACAGTTCGTGATGATAAAGATATTCCGTTTATTGGTTCAATCAGTATTTATTTTACTGTGGTTAAAAAGGCATCAATTGATCTTAGCCAAACAATTCAGTTAAATGAGCTTTGAGATATTACAAAATATGATTCAATTGATAACTTATACCAAGATATTTGAAAAGTAGCAGTTAATAATCTTCAACCAGATGTACCAACGGGTTATGATACTTATGATATGTCGGGGTTTAAATTACCATTAATTTTTAACCAAAATTTAGATGTTGAAATGCTTGCAACTTATAATGGTAAAGCTAATACACCAACAACATTTTATAGTGGAACAATTACCGTTAAATTAGAAGTTATTAGTTATCGTGCGCGAGTTAACCTAAAATTACAACAAAATAATTTACCACCAGATGCATTATATGATTTAGTTTGAATAGAAGTTAAAAAATATTTTGTAAATGATGCAAGAGTTTCAAATAATCGAAATGATTATTTAATTGATTGAAGTAGTGTGATAGAACCACCAGTTGGAGAAACTATTTATCTAAACTTCTTAGCAACGCCAAAAGATGAAAAGGCACATCATTATATTCGTGTTGTTGGGGATGTGACAAAAGATCCAATTTGATTACCATCAACAATTAAATTAACCGTGCCAGTTGTTGTAACGCAAAGAGAACGTCCAAATGTTAATAAAGACTATATTTGAACAATGGCAATGCAAGAAGCAAACTTAGTAAATGGTCCAGAATTAAAGGACTTTGATGTAACAAGTTGAGAAACAACCTTAACTAAAAATTGACCCAGCATCGGTGGGTCAAGAATTGTGACATTGAATGCGATTAACCTTAATACGAATTTAATGTTTAGAGGTGATATTGCAATTGAAGTTGAGTTAATTAATCAAGGAACCGCTATTAGTTTATTACCAGTTGATTCAATTTTATTAGTTCGTCAAGATAATCATACCGTTGATTCAGTGTTAAATTTAGTTTGAAATAATGTTATTAATACGTCAGAATGGGGACCTAATTTATCAAAACAATTAAGTAATTTTAGAATTGAACGAAAAGATGATTTAAAACGGGCATTGGAAGCAACAGAACGCAGTGGTGATTGAACGCCTTATGTTATTTCAATTCTTGGTAATCAAGAAGATGGTTCTGGTCGTGATGTCGATATTCTTGTTCAAGGAAAAATTAAAATGATTGATAATCCAATCACAACGGATTCAGCAATTGATTTGACAAATAAAAATTATAGTTTTAATGCAACAAAATTAGAAACATGAAGAGACCAGGGGTATTACCTTAATCAACAAATTTGAAAAGATGTGATTAAACAACCACCATTTGTTGATCAGCAAGAGGCTACTTTTGGAATTTCAAAAAATGAAGCTGATTGAAATGTGAAAGAATTAGGAACAATGATTGGCACTGAAATTAAAAATTATGACCCAAATCAAGGAAATGAACTCGTTTTACAATTTGATTTGATGTTACGAAATCCAACAAATTATGATGGTAAGATAACTGTTAATTTTAAATTAACAGCAGGAGCATCAACTGCTTTTGGCGATATTGATTTAACTAATAAAGTAGTGCCAATTTTTATTCATAAGTTGCCAACAACTGAGGATGAAAAAACTGCTTTGCTAGGAAACATTATGCAAATATTATTAGATGAAGGCATTACAAAAAATACTGCTTTACATAATAAATACCCAAATGTACCGTTAGATTTAAATGTTTATAATGCTTTTACAGAGGAAGTCTTAAACCAATTAGTGTTACCTTCAACAACCGATACTATTAAGGAATCAACTATTACAATTCAAGCATCGATTCCAGTGTTTGAAGGAACAATTAAATTTAAAGTAAAACTTATTTATCAACCATAAAAATTCTTCTAACTTAGAAGAATTTTTTTATTTTTTGAGGATAGTATTTTTTAGAGAAGATGTTATAATCATTGTAAATAAAAGGGAAGTAATAATTTTAGGTGGTATTGATGAGTAAAACAGACAAATGAACAACAAAAGCAAGTTCACAAGACCAGGATATTCGTTTAACACGAATGTATTTTAATAATACAATGGAAATTATTGGTCGTATTATGATTTTACTTGGGCAAGGAATTATGTTGGGGGTTATTATAATTGTGTCAGCTTCACTAGCAATGATTGCAACTAGTAATCTTCCAATTCCTGCTGTTTTTAATAATTTCGGTGTTGCTGATGGTGTTTTTCGCGGGATGACAATTATTCTTGCTCTTTTAGGTATTATTTTTTCGTTGGTTTTTGTTATTCCAACGTTAATTGTTCGTAATATTAAAACAGTAAAATTAACAGGAATTATTTTTATTACATTAGGTTCTTTTTTTACTTTATTAATGTTAGCAATAAGTGTTGTTGCTTATCTTTATATTCCAGTTCGCTTAAATTTTCCTGGGGTTATTATGGCTGGGGTTTGTACATTAGTTTTGTTTTGGGGTAGTTTTTTACTATGATTCTCAGCATGACAACAACAAAAACGAATTAATATTGCGATGGCGGAAAGTTTAGATTTTAGAGCACAATTAAAAGTGGTTGAATAGGAAGGTGTCAAATGGAAAAAGAAAAAACAATATCGCCAAAAAGTGAAACTTCACCAGAACTGGTTCAGACAATTCAATTTGTGGAAGACAATCGACCAGCGTCATTGAAAAGTTTAGATAAAACTGTCATTGATAAAACAGTTAAGTCATTAGGTGAATATGAATTAAAACGAAAGAAGCAAAATAAACCATTGCCGTATCAGTATAATGTTGATGCAACTAAATATTATTTTGCAACAAGGGGTGAAACTTTAGCACGAGTAATGATTGTTTTTGCCCAATTACTATTAATTGTTGTTTCGTTAATTTATATTCCAACGTTAAGCCAAGTTCTTGCTCAATTCCTGATGTCTTTGGTTTCAAAATTAAACACCTCTTTTACAGGACCAATTGTTGCGATTGGACAGCCAATTGTTCTTGCTTTAATTATTTTATTATCAATTTCCTGAGTAGCAACATTCTTTTTCTTAACAATTCCAATTTTAACTGCTCAAACATTACGAACTGTTCATATTTGAACAATTGTGGTAAGTATTGTTGGTAATATTAATTGTCTAATCGTCTTCTTAATTGCAGTATTGCAGATCCTTTATGTCAAAGGTTCAGCTGTTGGATTAAATATTAACCCTTTTATTTTGCCAGGAATCATTCTTGCTTGTCTTGTTTGTTTTACAATTGGATGTATGGCTTTACAAAATAACCGTAAGAAATATCAACGCAAGGTAGAAAATGAATTAGCAAATCAAATTCGTGCAACAAGAGGATAAGGAGAGATTAGGATGTTAACAAAAATTAGTTCAAAACGTGATGAATTAGCATTACAATGAAACACTAGAGTTGAAGTTGCAGCTCGGTTATTAATTATTGGTTTTTCTATTTTAGGTACTTTTATGGGTTACTTTATTAGTGCTGGTTGTGCAATGGCCTACAATAATATTAAAAATTTAACAGGTGTTATTTCACATCGAACCTATGAAATTCATTACATTATTGCTGGTGTTGCTGGCCTTGTTTGTGCATTCTTTTTCTTTTGTTTTATTGGTTTGCCATATCTTAAGTTAAAAAGAGCTGCTAGTTTTAAAAGTTGAATTATTATTTCCACTGTTTTTGCTATTGTATATTATGTTGTTTGTTTTGTTTTAGGAGTTACTTATATTGGAATGTTTAATACAATTAACAATTATTTTATTGTTACTTTTACCTTGATTAGTGTTTGTATTTTGGTGATTTTTCCTTCATATGTTTTATTGTGACGAGAAGTTAAAAAACAATGAGTTTTACGAAAACAATTTGAATACTTAGCAGATGAGGAACAAGTGAAGAAAGTTGAAACAAAACTAGTTACATTAGAACAAGAACGACAACATCTTGTTGAATTAGAAACAATTAAGTATAATAAAGAAAAATATAATTTAAATAATTTAAAGGAAAAAAAACAACGGATTTATGTTCAAAAACCAGTTTTAGAACAACAAGAAAAAAAGCCAGAAACAAATTCAAAAGAGCTTAAAGAAAAGTAAAAAAACGATTAATATAGATAGGAGCAAAGATTATTAATGATAAAAGAAGATAAGACTAACAATATTTTAAAATCATCATCACCAATTCGACGTAAATTATCACGAAAAACCAATTTAAAGATTTTTGCCATTATTGGAACAGTTGCGATTGCGGCTGGTTTGGGTGGTGTTATTTATTCAGTTGTTGCGCCCTCTTCTTATCATAATAAAAATCCGTGAGCTAATGCTACTTTATTAGATAATAAAATTACAAGAATGATAAATTTACAATTATCAAAACCATTAATTGATCTTAATGGTGATCCAGATCCAAAACATTTACCAACCTATGTTTCTTTTAATGTTGGTGAAAAAGATGGGATTGATATTTATGCTAATCTAGATAATATTAAAATTATTCAAGAAATTTTTGCAAAAAAGGATTGAATTAAAAATAATCTAAGTATTGTTGAAACAATGTTACAAGGAACAGGGGCAATTTTATCGGGAACACAAATAATTTATCAAGGAAATCGGTTAAATTTAATTTTACGACCAAAAATTTTAACTTATCCCTATAATGATGATGATAAATATGGTTTAGTAACAGTTACACCGGTTGATAAAGATCGTGGATTGTTTACTTATAAAATTAGATTTGCTTTGCAATTAATTGGAACTGATAATGTTGGTTATTATGTTGATTTAAACAAAACATTTGATTATACATATGATACGACGCAAGCCACAACGCCAACATGATTAAATTTAAGTCAAATGTTAAATTTAATGAGTAATAGTAAGATTGCTATGTTAGTTCAGAAATATGGGATTGCATTAGATACTAGCAATGAAACAATTTTAAATGCTCTTTTAACAGAATATTATCCAATGGCAAAAGATGATAATAGTATTATTATTAATGAACAAGTTGTTAATAAAGATGGAGCCCCATTTGCCGCAATTACCGATAACCCTTCTGCGAGTAATTTAGTCTTAAATGTTAAATATAATTCTAAAAAATTTAATTCTTTACAACAATTTGGTGCTAGTCTTTTTGATTATCATCGCAATAATTATGGGGCGATTGCAAATATTTTTACTAAGATTGGAATTAAAATGCCAACTTTTACTAATGTTAAAAATAGTTATGATTTATATGATCGAAATACTGACCAAACATTTTTAAATGGTGCAATGCGGAATGAACGGGTTAATTCTTACCAAGGTTATATTAAAGAAATGGGACTAGAATCGGATAATGTTTCTGATAATTTTGATTATGAAAATAATGATTTTAGTCAGTATGTCTGAGGTTCTGAACACCAAATTTTTTATAATGAAGTATTAATTCAGTTTTTAAATATTAATAATAATGGTCTTCCCGATAAAGTTAACCGTGATCCAACTAAAATGTATTATGATCAACAAAGTTATACTGATCGTTCAATTAATTATCAGGAATTTAATTTAGTTGATAATGTTAAAGATGTAATTGAAAATGTTCAATATGATGATTCAGAACGAGAAATTGATCTTCGTTTAACAAATAAAATTACAGCAATTAAAACAAGTTTAAAAAGTTATTTGTTAGAAAAATTAAATAACCAATATATTAACATAAATAATATTGTTAAAGACATTACAGTTGGGGTCGGGGCAAATGCCACAACAATTATGGGAACAAGTTTTAATAAACAACCACCGATTAATGGGATGTTACGCGGAAATAATAATAAAGTGTATCAAGATAAACTTTTAAGTCTTCCCAAAATTATTATTAAGGTACAATTTTCATATGATGGAACTATTGGGAATCTTTATGATTTATCTTATGAATATGAAATTCCAACTAAAGTTGTGAAGGACCCGCGTGGAGTTGATAAAAACAGTCTTAGTGTTTTACAATCAAATTTTGCCTTGTCAAAAAGGTATACAACTTTGGATAGTACAAAAGAATTATATAACGATTATCAACAAACAATTACTCAAGTTGCTAATGAATGAGAGCATAATCATCCAACGGGGAGTGGCCAACCAGGTGATAATTATCCAGTTGAGATTTCAAGAAGTAATAGTTTTAATATTGCTGTAAATGAAGTCAGGGTTGGACGATATAATAACACTAATTTACGAGTGGGAACATATAATGCAACAATTGTTGCAACCAAAGATTCTTTAAATTACCAAGGCAGTTTTAAAACAGGGGTTATTCATGTTACAGCAGCTCCAATTAGTGCTATTTCCTTATCACATTTGGTGGTAGATAGTTCTTGAACTCAGCAGGATGTATATCGTGAAATTCAAAGGCGAATTTTAGCACAAGCACGAAGCAGAGGGTTGAATTTAAATGAATCTGATTTTAGAATTAGTGGGATTTCGGAAAATAGTTTAATAAAATTGAGAACAGGAAATAAAACAATTACAATTACCGCCCTTGGTAATGATAATGTTGTAACAGGAATGGCAACTTTTAATTTAATTGTTAATCCTGTTTCAATTAGTAAATATTATGATAAGACTAATCCTGGCGCTCAAAAAGTTGGAAGTTCTGTTCAAAATGTCATAAGTATCATTATGAATCAATTAAAAGAAGCAATTAATAAGGATGGTTATAATATTAATGATATTATTAATTATTTTACAATTGTTATCACTGATACAAATGGAAGGCGACTAAATGATAGTGATATTTTTCAAACGCCAGGAACCTATTGATATGATATTGAAGTAACAGCAATGGGCGGTTCAAAATATTTTAATGGGATAATACAACATATTTTCGTTGTTGAAAAGTAGGAAAAATGTAATTTAATTGCTTAAATTTATGAAAAAATGCTAAAATAATAACAATATGGTTCAATATGTAGCAAAAGGGGGTTCAAAATGAATAAAAATAAGCCAACATATGGGAGCAAATTTCCGGATTTAGAGTTACTTGATACAGAGGAAGAACGACGAAAGTACGAGGAAGATGTTAAAGAATTATCAAAACAAGAACAAAAGCGTTTTAGTTATGTTTCACCAACACAAAATAATGATTTTTCTCAACGTCGCATGTTTTGAGATAGTCCGTTAGAACGGGTTGGGCGTAGTTTTATTGTTCTTGGTCAAGTATTTGCAATTACTTTGGCGTACTTTATTGGCCAAAAAGCAATCTTAATTGCTTTAAGTAACTATGTTGATCCTAATATTAAGGTTTTTGCTAATATTTATGTTAAGGATATTTTAAGTTATGGATTTTTATTTATTACATTATTATTTAGTTTATTGTATTTTATTCCAATGGGGATGGCGCGTACTGCCGGAGCAGTTTATGGTTGGGCAATTGCCTATATTATGTTAGCGATTTTGTACTTTCTATTTGTTGAAATTCTATGTGCGACTTTATTAATCTTAGGTAGTATTAAAGCAAACACATCAGAACCAGTTAGCCAGTGATTATTAATATTTATTGTTTTAGTTTTAGTAATTACCTCAATCTGAATTGTTGGCGCATGTCTGTTAGTTGTTAAATCAGATGATGTTAAACGAAGAATTAATTTAGAAGTTTAAGGAGGAAAGAAGAATGATGACACTTACAGAAAGATTAGAAGAATTAACAAAACAGTTACAACAAAATGTTTATGAAAAAGAAGAAATTTTTAATTTAGCAATGTTAGCAATGCTAAGTGGGGAATCTATTTTTCTTTTAGGAAAACCAGGAATTGCAAAATCATTAGTTTCGCGACGTTTAAAACATGCTTTTAAAAATGGAACTATTTTTGAGTATTTAATGAATCGTTTTTCAACTCCAGAGGAAATTTTTGGACCAATTTCAATTGAGGATTTACAAAAAGGAGTCTATAAACGATTAATTGATAAATATTTGCCAACAGCAGAAATTGTTTTTTTAGATGAAATTTGAAAGGCGGGACCTTCAATTCAAAATACTTTATTAACAATTATTAATGAAAAGATTTTTCGTAATGCTGGAGTTGATATTAAAGTTCCAATGAAATTATTGATTTCTGCGTCAAATGAGTTACCAGCAGAAGGGCAAGGATTAGAGGCGTTATATGACCGTTTTATTATTCGTTATATTGCTCATGGTTTAAAGGATGAAGCAAATTTTAATGATATGATTGCCGGAGTAACAGAATTAGATGTTAAAGTTGATGAAGCTTTACAAATTACGCATGAAGAATATGATGTATGACGAAAAGAAATTAATAAAGTTAAAATAACTCAGTCAACATTTGATTTTATTTCACGGTTTCGAAAAGCAATGTATATTGCAACTGACGGTGAATATTATATTTCTGATCGTCGATGAAAAAAGATTGCTCATTTAATGAAGGCATCAGCTTTTTATAATGGTCGTGATACAGTTGACAAGGCTGATTGATTAGTTATTCCATATTGTATTTGAGATGATGAAGAACAAGAAGAAGAATATAATGCTATTTTTAATGAGTTTTATTTAGATGCTTTAACTTACGATGTTCGTGAAAAAAAGAATCGTTTAAGTAAAGAATTAGAAGAATTATCAGCGCAATATGAAGATATTCAAGGAGTTAATAGTCGTAAAAGTGAGTATTTAGATGTTTTTGATGGAAAATTACAAGGAACTTTCCATCGGATTCTTTGAAAAAATCAACAATACCCAATTTGCTTTATTCGCGTTGAAGATTTGATTGATGCTCGTCATAACAAAACGCAACCGACATTAGTTGAATTATATTATGGAGAAGATTTAGATAATATGGTTGATGTGTTACAAACTGAAATTAGTTATGTGAATGATAGTACTTTTAAAGTTATTAAAACAGATGAAGAAATTAGAGTTGAAATTAAAAATTCAAAAGTAGAAGACAATAATTCAAAACTTGAGAAAAGAATTTTAGCAGTTGAACGTGAAATTGATAGTTTAGCAACTGCTTTTCCTGATGAAAAAGACCGTTTATTAGAATTAAATTGTATCTTTTTTAAAGACCGTTTTGTTTTAGCAGTTAATAATGCTTTTAATGATGATAAATTAAACTTTAATGAGGATATTGTTGATGTTGATTATCGTTCAAGAGATAACACAGAACCTAATTCTGGAAGTTTATCAAATTTAGTTAAAAATTAATTTTGTGAAACAAAGGAGTATTCACTATGAATCCATATTTAGAGCAAAAAACGGGAGTTAAATTAGCGGAAAAATTAACAGAATTAAAAAAGACGGATTTAGCTAGTCCAAATTTTGCTCTGCTAAAAAAATCAAATCGATGATTAAGTGATATTTTTGACCAAGAAATTAATAATTTTTATGATCAAAAAATTGAAGATGAAATTATGAAAATTAAATTAACCCCGAATATTGAAAAGGAAATTTATTTATTTCATTGAATTAAGGTTAACGGGTATGAGGGTTTAAAAAAGAATTATGCTTCAACACAGGATTTTTTATTTAAAGTTAATTCACCGTTTTATGATCGACTAAATTATTATCGTTATGAATTTAATAAAAAAAATAATAATCCGAATATGTTATTTCGAGATTTTGTTGGTATATGAGAATCTATTTTGATTAAAAGAATTAATGATTATCGTTTTGCTAAAATTGAAGAGTTACGTAATAAATTTATGCAAGATTTATATAATAAACTTGCAATTTATAATAAAGCTAGTAGTTTGTTAAAAACAGTATGAAATTTTTTTGGAAAAATGTGAGATCCAATCCAATTATTGAAACCGGGTGTTGATATGACAGCAATTGATAAGTTTGCTAAATTTTTAGAAAGTAACCCGGCAATTATGGAGATTGCAACTTTATTAGGGCGTTATCAAGGCGAAAGTAATTTAATTGAACAGCGAATTTTAGAAGAAATTGTGATGGACTATGAATGAAAACCAGTCGGTTCATCACCAGAAGAGATTATTGGTGCTACTGAATCAAAAGATTTAGAACATATGTTTCCTGCCGAATTAGTTTTACTACGCGATCCTGTTTTAAAATATATTTTTTATAAGAAATATATTGAAGGAAAACTAACAACATTTGAATTCTTATCACAAGATAAAGTTCCAAAAGAGCAAATTAAATTAACTACAGTTGAATCATATGTTCCTGAAGAAAAAGGACCAATTGTGTTATCAATTGATACATCCTCTTCAATGCGAGGTAGTCCTGAACAAATTGCTAAGGCCTTGGCGTTGGCAATTGCTAAAATTGCTTTATCAGAACACCGCCCATGTTATATGATTAATTTTTCAAAAAGTTTAGATGTTTATAATTTATCGCAACTAAAAGATTCTGTTCCAAAGTTAATTGATTTTTTATCAAAAAGTTTTGGTGGTGATACGGATGTTGAACCAGCGCTGCAACATACTTTAACGGTAATGGATAGTAATGAATATTTTAATGCTGATTTATTAGTAATTAGTGACTTTATGACTTCGGATTTATCATCTGATATTATTGAAAAAATTAAAGTATTAAGAAAAAGACGTAATCGTTTTCATGCTATTGTTATTGGAACAATGGGCGAAGAAAAGGTGACAACAGTTTTTGATAATGCATGAATTTATGATCCTCGCGATCCATTTGCTTCAGAACGTATTATTGCTTCCTTAACGGGGGAAGTTGTTAAAAAATATGATAAAATTCCGAAAGCAAAAACAATTTTAAATAAAATTAGAACAGAACAGGAGGCCAATAAAAATGTTAAGTAACACAACTTTTGCATATTTACTTGAAAATCAAAAAAAACTAGATCATCATATTTTGACAAAATTTAAGTTAAATGATGAACAAACTTTAGATAAACGAATTTTAGCTTTTTTAGTTGAATTAGCAGAATTTATTAATGAACAACGGGATTTTAAATATTGAAGTATTAAACCAGCTTCAGAGCAAGATATTTTATTAGAAGAATATATTGATGGAATTCATTTTTTAATTAGTATTAGTAGTAGTTTACAAGTTGATTTTAATAAATTTCATTATCAAAATAAATATTTTGGTAAGACAATTAGTTTAACAAAACTGTATTTAGAATGTTTTACTGCTTGTGCCAAATTAATTAAAAAACAAACAATTAAAACTTATTTTCAAGTTTTAAATCAATATTTAATTATTGCTGAACAATTAAAATTTACTGAAGCTGATTTAATTACAGCATATAATAAGAAAAATAAAATAAATTTTGCTCGGCAAGAAAATAATTATTAAAAAATGTTTTATAAATAGTTATAAAACATTTTTTAATCAGTATCAAGACTACTCTTACGATTTTCTTTAAATTCTTCTAATGTTTTAATAAAAATGGCAGCAGTTGGGCAAACCATTTGAGCTTCAACTAGTTCTTGATCATTTTCTGTTGTATTTGCAAAACCATCATCATCCATAAAGAATGTTTCGGTTTCATCAATCATAATGCAGCTTCCACAAGAAATACACAAGTCAGTGTTAACATATGTTCTTTTTTTTGAAATATCGCGGTCTGCCATCAAGATCCCTCCATTATCTTATTTATTACTATAATGATAACAAAAATTTTAATAATAATATATAATTTTAATGTAGTTTGAAAAAGTTGGAGGGGTACAATGGAAACTAGAATGGAAAAATTTGCCCAACTACGTGAAATGATTAAGAAAGAAATTGAATTAGATCAAGAAATTAATCAGGCAAATCAAGTAATTAATAGTTATATGGCAAAATTAAATGTAATTGATGCTACTTTGTTTAATAATGTTAAATCAGATTTTGAACAAGAATTTAGTTGAGAAAAAGTATATTTGGATAAAAATCCAGATGAGCAACCATATCCATCTGATTTTAAATATGATTTACAACAATTGTTAGAGCAAGTTGTTAGCACAACTAATTTAACAGCACAGGTTAATCCTAAAAATGAACAAGATGCTGGTGATGTTATGCATAATATTTTAATTGCTGAAACCTTGTTAAATAAACCAACTTATCAAAAATATCAGACAATTTTAGAAAGCATTTTAGCTGAAAAAATTACATATCATCGTCTAAGTGATAAAATCCAAGAAGAAAATAGTAATTTTAAAATTAATTCAACAAATATTGAATTTAGTACAATTGCTCATATGCGTAAAAATGACAATCGTAGTACAGCAGAGATGTTAAAAGAATCAAGTATTTTATTAGAAGAAAAACATAATAATGTACTAGTTACTTATCGTAAAGTAAAACTACACTACAAGATGCTATTATTAACAATGCTTTTGCTTGTTGTTTTATTAGGTGTTTGTTTAGCACTAATCTTTGTGTTATAGAAAATGGGAGAAGATGATGAAATTAAATGTAGCTATTGATGGTCCGGCTGGTAGTGGTAAATCTTCTGCTGGTTATGAATTGGCCAAAAAATTAAATTATCAGTTTATTGATACGGGATTAACTTATCGTGCTTTTACTTATTTTTGTGCAAAAGCACAACTTGATTTTAGTAATCATCAGCAGTTAAAAAATCAATTGGCAAAGTTTAATTATCAAGTGCTAAATAATAAAATTTATGTTAATAATGAAGATGTAACAATGATGCTTCAAACAAGTTTAGTACTTGATAATATTAACAAAATTACTGGCCTTGAGTTTATTCGAACAGCAATGGTCGCATTACAGCGCCAATTAGTTATTAAGAAAGGTAACGTTGTTGTTGGCCGCGATATTACGACGGTTGTTTTACCTGATGCAGAAGTAAAAATTTATTTAACAGCTAGTATTGCTGCTCGGGTTGAACGAAGATGAAGTCAGAATAATGAAAATAATATTATGCCAAATAATTTAACAGACATTACTGCAAAGCTAAGAGAACGAGATCGGGTGGATACAACTCGTGCAGTGGGACCATTAAAAATTGCTGCTGGTGCAATTGTAATTGATAGTAGTACTTTAACCTTTGAACAAACAGTAGCAGCAATTTATCAAGTAGTAATGGATTATAAGAAAGTAGGAAAATAAATGGCACAAAAAGGAACCGTAGCAATTGTAGGACGACCAAATGTTGGGAAATCAACATTATTTAATCGTATTATTAAAAACCGGCTTGCGATTGTTGAAGACACTCCTGGTGTTACACGGGATCGAATTTATGCTTTTTCGGAATGATTGACTCGCGAATTTTTAATGATTGATACAGGGGGAATTACGTTAGATAATGAAGCAATGTTTGCACAAGAGATTAAAATGCAAGCCGAAATTGCCATTGCAGAAGCTGATGTTATTATTTTTGTTTTATCGTATAAAGAAGGCATTACGCCAGATGATGAAATGATTGCAAAAATATTATATCGTGCGAAAAAACCAGTTTTATTAGTTATTAACAAGTATGATAAACAAGAAAAAGAAAGTGAATTATACGAATATATGACATTAGGGTTTGGTGAACCAATTGCTGTTTCAGCAACCCATGGAATTGGTGTTGGTGATTTATTAGACAAAGTAATTTCTTATTTAGATCAAATTACAATTCGACCAAAAACCGATGGAACTCATTTTTCCTTAATTGGAAAGCCAAATGTTGGGAAATCATCATTAACAAATGCTATTTTAGGAGAAGAACGAGTAATTGTCTCACCAATTGCAGGAACAACAACTGATTCAATTGATACATCTTTTAAACGAAATGATCACCTTTATACTGTTATTGATACAGCAGGAATTAGACGGAAAGGAAAAGTTTATGAAAAACTAGAAAAATATAGTGTTCTTCGTGCTGTTAGTGCAATTGAACGAAGTGACCTTGTTTTACTAATTATTGATGGAACAGTACCAATTACTGATCAAGATACTAATATTGCAGGAATTGCTTTTGAACAAAATAAACCAATTATTTTAGTTGTTAACAAATGAGATGCTGTAGCAGAAAAAAATGATCGCTCAATGCAGATAATTGAAAAACAAATTCGTGGATATTTTAAATATTTAAATTATGCAAAAATGGTTTTTGTTTCCGCGTTAGAAAAAAAGCGTTTGCATATATTATTTCAAACGATTGATGAGGTTTATGCTGGTTTAACTCAGCGCGTAAAAACAAGTGTTTTAAATGAAATTTTAGTTAAAGCACAATTACTAAATCCACCACCAGATTTTAATGGCGGGCGAATAAAAATTTATTATGCAACGCAACCCGAAAGTATGATTCCAACCTTTATTATGTTTTGTAACACTCCTAAGTATATTCATTTTTCCTATAAACGATTTCTTGAAAATCAAATTCGTGAACATTTTGGGTTTGACGGTGTACCAATTAAAATATTATTTAGAGAAAGAAAGTAATGAGGTAAGTAATAATGAGAAAAGAACAAAAGAATATCACTATTATCGGAACGGGAGCGTATGGTACTGTTTTAGCTAATGTTTTAACTGACAATGATCATAATGTTATAATGTATGGTATTGATAGTAAAGAAGTTGATGATATTAACAATGAACATTTGAATAGTCATTTTTTTGGTGATTTAAAAATTAATCGGGAAATTAAAGCAACAACTAATTTTGCCGAAGCCGTTGAAGATGCTGAATATATTATTTTGGGAATTCCAGTTATTGCTATTAAACCAGTTATTGAAAAACTTAATCAAACAGTAACAAAACCAGTCGTTATTATTAATGTCGCAAAAGGATTAGATCCTGAAACACATGAAGTATTATCACATTCAATTGTTAAATTAATTGATAATAAAATTTTAAAAGCATATGCTGGGATTTATGGTCCAAGTATTGCTAAAGAAGTTTTACAACGTAAACCAACTTGCATTATGGCAGTCTCAAATGAAATTGCAATTGCACATGAAGTTCGTAATTTATTTAATAATGAATATTTTGTTACCTTTGCGAATACAGATGTTATTGGCGCTGAATATGCTGTTGCGTTAAAAAATGCTGTTGCAATTGCATCAGGAATTTTTAATGGTCTTTATGCATCAGATAATGCTAAAGCATCATTAATCACAATGGGGTTAAATGAAATTCAACTTTTTGCAAAAACAAAAGGTGCTCAAATTGAAACTTTTTTAAATTTTGCTGGATTGGCAGATTTAATTTTAACTGCAACTTCGAACAAATCACGAAATTATTCGCTTGGTTTTGAAATTGCGCAAGTAGATGATGCTAAAAAAGTATTAGAAAGTCATGCTAAAACAGTGGAAGGAGTTTTAACTTGCAAAACAATTGTTTTAGATGCTCGCGCTAATAAAATAGTATTACCTTTATTTGAAGCTTTATATGATATTTTATATAATAATAAACGCCCAAGTGCGATTATTAATAGTGTTTTTACAAAAGCAATATTGGCATAGCAAAAATTCTCATTTTATGATATAATTATCGTACAATAGTGTATGGCAAAATTTAAATGAAAGGGCATAAAATGAGTTTACATCATACTTGGACCAATAATGGTTTAGAAAATAAACCTGACAATAATCAACAGCAACTTTCCCCAAATCAAGGGAGTAATTTTAATGTTGCTCCGCAGCAGTATCAACAGAATGTTGCTTCACAACAGTATCAGTCGCAGTCTGCTCCGATGGCGCAACAATATTCACAGCAACCAAATTTAATGCAACAACCACCACAAAGTGTTGCTCCGCAACAATATTCACAGCAGCAACAAGCGGGAGTTGCTCCGCAGCAGTATCAACAGAATGTTGCTTCACAACAGTATCAGTCGCAGTCTGCTCCGATGGCGCAACAATATTCACAGCAACAAAATTTAATGCAACAACCACCACAAAGTGTTGCTCCGCAACAATATTCACAGCAGCAACAAGCGGGAGTTGCTCCGCAGCAGTATCAGCAGAATGTTGCTCCACAGCAGTATCAGCCGCAGTCTGCTCCGATGGCACAACAGTATCAGCAACAGCAGCAGCAATCTGCTCTGAATACCGGAGCACAGCAGTATCAGCCGCAACAACAATATCAACAACCAATGATGCAGCAGCAACGTACTAATTTTAGTCCAACAGCGCAGCAAAATCCGCAGGGGGTGAATCCAATGGTTAATAATGTGCAGCAACCATCTGCTGTTCCAACGCAAAACCAAACCTTAGCAGAACGGATTGCTAATTTACAAAGTGGTGGTTTAAATCAAAATGAAAATTATTCTGGTCAAAGAAATATTAAACCATCAGATTTATTAAATGTTCCAATTGATCCTAATATTAAGGTAGGTCTTGGTAAAAATATGAATATTGCAGCAGCCTTACCAACAGATTTATTTGAAAGTGAAACTGAAAAAGGAAACCATAAGAAAAATCGAAAATTAAATGCTGAAGTTGAAATTGATGGATTACAATGTCAATGCAAAAATTGTGTAAAAAAATCACGCCCTTGATTAACAGTCTTGGTTAGTGTTTTAATAATGCTAGCAATTTTAGGCGGGGCTGTTGGAGCTATTTATGGTTTTCGGGTTCAAATTAAAGATTGATTATTAGGAACAGAACTAACTGTTGCAAATTCATCACCAATTGTAAGTAAAAGCGCAGGAGCATTATTACCTAATGATAAATCAATTTCACCAACTAGTTATTATTTAAATTCATAAACCATATTTAAAAATATGGTTTTTTCTTTTACAATATAATTATGAAATTTTTAATAGAAAGTAGGAAATTATGAGAAACATTAAATTAATTGCATTAGATATGGATGGGACTGCTTGTCGTTTTCATCAAGGGATTGAAACTGCTAATATTATGCCAATTATTAAGGCACAAGAAATGGGGGTACGGGTTATTTTTGCAACTGGGCGACCAATTTTAACATCATTACCAGAAGCATTAAAAGTAAAAATGGATTATTTTCAGCAATATTTTATTGGTTTTAATGGTGCTTGTATTTATGATATTAAAGCAAACAAGATTGTTCATCAACAAACATTATCTGTTTTACAAGTTAATTTTTTATTTCAATTAGCAAAAAAATATCACAAAAAAATATGATGTTATATTGATGATTTAACGAAAGTAATTGTTAATTTTGACCCGATTGGAGAAAATAATCTAGAATTAACTTTTTTTCATGGTGAATTTATTCAATATGATAATTTATCTGAAATTAAGAATACTGCTTATAAATGTATTGTAATGGATGTACAAGAAACAGATCCATTTATTATTTTAGCACGCGCTGAAAACATTGAAATTGCAATTGATGCTAGTCATACTGCTGAAATGAATGCTCCCGGAATTAGTAAATTAGCGGGTTTAAAATGAATTTCAAAGCAATGGGGAATTACGCTATCAGAAATGATGGCAATTGGTGATAGTATGAACGATTATTGAATGATAAAAAATGTTGGGTTAGGCATTGCGATGAACAATGGTCAAGATCAAATTAAAGCAATTGCGAAAGATATTACTAGTAATGTTGAAGAGGGCGGTGTTGCCAAAATGATTGAAAAATATATTTTCAATCATAAAAAATAATTATATAATTGTTGAGGAAAAAGAAAAAGAGGAGAAATATTGAAATGAAAGCTAAACAACCAATTTTATTAGCAATTCTTGATGGGTGAGGGATTGCCCCTGATTCAAAAGGAAATGCTGTTACACAGGCACATATGACAAATGTTGAAATGTTAAAGGCAAAATACCCTTGAGTAGCTGCTCATGCATCGGGAGAATGAGTTGGGTTACCAGATGGTCAAATGGGAAATTCAGAAGTTGGTCATATTCATTTGGGAGCTGGTCGAATTAAGTATGAGTCATTAACGTTAATTAATAAAGCCATTAAAGATGGAACTTTTAATCAAAATCCGGAAATTTTAGCGGCAATTAATTTTGCAAAACAAAATAATGGTGCTTTTCATATTATGGGCTTATTTTCAGATGGTGGAGTCCATTCACATCTTAATCATATTTTTGCAGCGTATCAGTTAGCAGCAAAAGAAGGAGTTAAGGAAATTTATTTACATTTATTTGGTGATGGCCGTGATACCAAACCAGAATGTATTAAAACATATATTGAACAATTCAATGCTTTACAAGCAAACTTGAAAGTAGGGGCAATTGCTACAATTGGAGGCCGTTATTATGCAATGGATCGTGATAAAAAATATGAACGGGTTCAAGTTGCATATGATGTTTTAGTTTCGCGAAAAGGAGCTGAGTTTAGTGATCCGTTAACCTATATTGATCAAGAATATCAGGCGGGTCGTAATGATGAGTTTTTAATGCCAGCTTATAATATTAATACTCCACAAGGATACATTAAACCAGGTGATGGAGTCTTTTTTGCTAACTTCCGTCCTGATCGTGCAATTGCTATTGCTTCAGCATTAACAAATGCTGATTTTCCTGTTAATGAAGCAGAAAGTTATTTTATGCCAAAATTAAATGATATTTATTTTGTGTCAATGATGGAATATGCTGCAACAGTTGGATCAAAACATGTTGCTTTTCAGCCAATTGAAGTTGTTAATGGATTAGGAGAATGGTTAAGTAAAAAGGGTTATCATCAGTTACGAATTGCAGAAACGGAAAAAATTGCACATGTTACGTTTTTCTTTGATGGGGGAAAAGACTACTTTAAAAATGGTTTAGCAACTCAAACTGAAATTACATTGCCAGGTGCATCAGCTGCTTTAATTCCATCACCAAAGATTGCAACATATGATTTAAAACCAGAAATGTCAGCGTATGAAATTACTGATAAATTAATCGCTGAACTTAATCGTAATGAATTTGATGTTATTATTTTAAACTTTGCCAATTGTGATATGGTTGGTCATACTGGGATTTTACCAGCAGCGATTGAAGCAGTAAAAACAATTGATGATTGTCTTGGTAAAATTTATTTGGCAATGCAAAAAGTTAATGGAATTATGATTATTACTGCTGATCATGGTAATGCTGAAATTATGATTGATGAAACTGGGGGACCAAATAAAAAACATACTTCCCAATTAGTTCCAATTATTATTACCAAAGCAGGATTAAAATTGCGTGATAAAAATCCGGCAATTGCCGATATTGCTCCAACTATTTTAGAATTATTGGAAGAAGAAATTCCTGCCGAAATGACACAACCATCATTAATTCTTAAATAAAAAAAGATATTAAATAATATCTTTTTTTATGAAATAATTTGTAGTTTTAACTACATTTTGGTTAAAAATCAGTATATAATAAACTAGTAAGGTTTAGAGGAGTATTAAAAATGAATAACAATGAAAATGTTTATAATAATTTTAAAAGACCATGATATGAATTAAAACCAACCTTAGTTGATCGTGCTTCACCATTTGATTTTAAATTAGTTAATATTCGTAATACTGGTTATATTTTTATCGGAACAGCAATCTTTGCACCATTTTTTATTAGCATTTTAATTTCATATTTATTTACTCATAATGAATATGCTTTAGTCGGAATGAACTTTATTAGTTGAATTATCGTTGCTGTTGGTTCTTATTTTGTAATTGGTGGCGCTCAGAACGAAATTATGCGTTCTGGTGCAATTGCATTTTATTATTTTTATTTTATTCCTAATATGGTTGGTTTAATAATTGGTATCATTGCTAAGTCATTTCAGCCATCTGCTTCTGCTTTAACAACAATTAATTTATTAACAAGTTTACTTGCTGCTGGGATAACGATTTTTATTACTTACAAAACTTCACCCTTTATTTTTAAAAAAATTAAATTAACTTTTAAACAAGATTATAAACGCTTGCTGTTGGTTGGTTTAATTGCAATTATTGTCGTTTTTCTTTTTAATTTTATTTTTGGTTATTTACAATCATTAATAACATCAACTCCATCAAAGAACCAAGAGAATTTAGTTAAAGGTCTTGGTAAGTGATGGAACATTGTGATTTTATCGATTTATACGGTTTTTGTTGCACCGATTATTGAGGAATTAGCTTGCCGACATGGAATTTTTAGTTTAACGGGGAACAAATGAATTGCTTTTGTTGCTTCGACAATTTTCTTTGCTGGAATGCATGTTACTTCGACTGGTGATTGAGAACACATTATGGGTTATTTAGGAGCAGCATTAGCATTAGGAATGTTGTTTATGGTTGTTTATGGAAATGTAACTTATAATATTATTGCACATGGGGGGTTAAATTGTATTACTACCATTTTAATTATTACAGCTCCGAGTTTTTTAACTAGATAAAATAAAAAGACCTTGTTGGTCTTTTTATTTTCTTAGAGCTGTTAACAATTGTTCTAAAAATGAATTAATTTCATTTTGATATGTAAAACTAATAAAGAATGGGGTTCCACCACCAGTAATTTTAAAATGTTCCTTATTTGTTTGCAAGAAATTATTAAGATTAAAGTTAGTTTGATTTTTTTTAGTAAAACTAATAAAACCATATTTTAAGGTTGCATTAACAAAAATAATTAAGGTATTTTGATACTCTTGCAAATATTTGTTTAATTTATTACGAACTAATTCAAGAGTTATTTTTTTATCATTAATAATAATTTCTTCCACTGTTAGGTTATTATTAATAGCAGTTGTTTTAACCGGAAAAGTAGTTTCTTCAATGGTTTGTAATAATTGCTTATATTTTACTTTTGCTATTTCATTTAATTCCTTTTCTAATTTTTCAATTTCAAGGTTCAAATTGTTTTTTTCAATTAAGGTTGTTGGTACAGGAAAATCAGGAATCATAAAAGTAAAGGTTGAATCATAACCACTAATTTTTTTTACACTTTGTTCTAAACCGCTTCTTTTTTGGTTAATTCAGTTGGTAAAGTATGCTTGTGTTGTTTCCTTATTCGTTGAAAATTGCATTCGAATTTTCTTTTTATCCGCTCAACAATCTCAAATTTCAAAAAAATCAATTTCTTGTAGATTATTAACATGCGTTCCACCACATAAATCAATTGTGGCAGTAGGGAATTCAACTACCCGAACAATTGGATCATATTCAAAATTTGGATGTGCAATTGTTAATTTTACTGCTTCAGCAATTGGCATTTGATGTTCAATTTTAGCAATATCATGGTTAATTAAATCATTAATAATTTTCTGACGCGCTGCTAAAATAATATTTAATCAATTATCAACTTTATTCATTGCTAATAAAGCATAATCAATTCTAATTTGAACTGAATCTGTTATTTCACCATCATTTAAAATTTGTTCAATAAGATATGATAAGAGATGTTGGGCAGTATGGTTTTTTGTAAGTTTAATGCGACGTTCTGTGTCAATTTTTTGTTCTAAAGTATCGTTAAGATTGATTGTTGCTCCTTGTGTATCAACAAGATGAAGATATACTTTTTTATAGATTTGCTTATTAAGATCAAAAACCATAATTTTATGCTTATCTTTAATTAAAACACCAGTATCTGAAATTTGACCCCCACCAAGAGCATAAAAAACAGTATGGTCAAAGGCAATAAAACCAACTCCATTTAATTGTTCAACGGGGTGCCCCGCTTCATTAAAGAGAGCTACAACAGTTCCGTTGTCGGTCATTTGTTGATACCCATGAAATTTTGTTAGGGGAATCATAACTTTGTTATCTTGTTTTTTTAAGTTAGTTCATAATAATTCAATTTGTTCATTATTCATAGTAATATCCTTTCTTAATATTAATTAAAATTATATGTTATTTTATAAAATAAAAAAAGAATAATTAAAGTATTCTTTTATTTTTTATTTAAAATTACAGGGATAATTAGCGGATTACGACGTTTATAACGGTAAATAAATGGCGATAGTGATTGTTTAATTGCATTTTTAAGAGCACCAAAAGTTGGCTTTTGAGTTTTTAAAACTTCATTAACTGCTTCAGTTGCTAATCGAATTGATTCATTGATAATATTTCCTGATTCTTTAACATAGAAACTTCCTCGTGAAATAATACGAGGTGGTGTTAATAACTGGTTATTTTGTGAATCAATTGAAATAACAACAGCAATTAAACCATCTTTTGATAAAATTTCACGGTCACGAACAACAGCAGTTGTTTGACCAGATAAATCTTTTCCATCAACATAAACTGCTTCGGCTTCAATTCGTTTTCCAATCGCTCCGGTACCGTTTAACAATTCAATTTGATCACCATTAGCACAAATAAAGACGTTTTCTTTTGGAACATTAACACTAGTTGCTGTTTCACCGTGTTGACGTAACATACGATAATCTCCATGCATTGGCATAAAGTATTTTGGTTTTAATAATGTAAATAATAATTTTTGTTCTTCTTGCGAAGCATGCCCTGAAGTATGAATTTGGTTCAGAGGACTATTTTCTTGGACAATTGCCCCAGCACGAACCAATTTGTTAATAACGCGTTCAACATCGGCTTGGTTACCAGGAATTGGTGATGATGAGAAAATAACAGTATCACCAGGAATAATTGAAATATGTTGATGCTGATTATTAGCAATTCGTGATAAAGCAGCCATTGGTTCTCCCTGACTTCCGGTACAAATAATTAAAATCTCGTTATCCTTATAGTTTTTAGCATCATTAGCTTTAATAAAGGCTTTATCAGAAATTTTTAAATGTCCCATTTGACGGATAATTTTAATAATTCGGTCTAAACTTCTTCCAAAAACTAAAATTTTACGACCATATTTATTAGCAATTTCAACAATATGTTGAATTCGGTGAACATTTGAAGCAAATGTTGAAATCAAGATTCGTCCTTTTGCTTTTACAAATAATTCTGCAATATTTTTAATAATTTTTGTTTCAGTTTGAGTATATCCCTCAACTTCCGCATTTGTACTGTCTGCCATCAATAACATAACACCTTCTTGCCCCATATTTGCCATTCGTTCAATGTCAGAACGATGTCCTAATGGTGTTCAGTCAAATTTATAGTCTCCTGTTGATACTACTTTGCCATTTGGTGTCATAACTGAAATTCCAAAGGCATCAGGAATACTATGGTTAACAGCAAAAAAGTTAATTTTAAAGTTTTTAGTTTTAATAACACTCATATTGTCAACTTCTTTAACAATAGTGGTTTGTTCTAATTTTGCTTCTTTTAATCGATCACGAATCAAAGCAGCAGCTAATCGAGGGGCATAAATGATTGGAATTGTTACTTCTCTTAACAAGTATGGAATTCCTCCAATATGGTCTTCATGCCCATGAGTAATAAATAGAGCTTTTATTTTTCGTTGATTTTCTTTTAAATAATTGTAATTTGGAATAACAGCGTCTACTCCAAGCATTGTTGAACTAGGGAATTTAACTCCAGCATCAAGCATAATTAATTCTTCATCATGCTCAATACAGTATGTATTTTTACCAACTTCTTCTAAACCTCCTAAGGCAAAGACTTTTGTTGGAAATTTATTTTTAATAATATTTTGTGTTGTTGTTTTTGGTACTATACTAGCTGGTTTTGTAGTTGTTGTTTTATTTTTATTTATCTCTTTGTTTTCTTCATTCATTGAAACTATCACCTCATAATTCTAAAAATTCATAGTTTTTTCTTATTAAATTTATTATTTAATATTATTAAAAAGAAAAAAATTAATTCCCTAGTATCCAAAAAATTATAACACAAAGATTAATAAGTTTACAAAAAAAATACTTTTTCTTAAAAAAGTTAAAAATTATTAAGTTTATAGAATAATTCAATCCGAATTTTTTAATCAAGGATTTTTTTTATTAATTAAATCATAATATAATTTACCCTCTAAATGTTCTTGTTCATGTTGAAAAACAATTGCTTCATAACTTCGAACGGTAATTGTTACTTGTTGTTGTTTTAGATAGTCATATCCATCAATGATAATTCGAAAACTACGTGGAACAAAGCCTTCTTTATCACCATCAACACTTAAACAACCTTCGCCCTCTTCAATACAAGCCAATTGTACGCTTTTGCCAATAATTGTTGGATTAATCATTGCATGTTCAATTACTTTTTTGGTTCCAGTTTCATCATCAGTATCTTCAATTCTAATATAATACATCTTAATATTATGACCAATTTGTGGGGCGGCAAGGCCAACTGCAGGTCTAATTGTTTGTTTATCATTTTTTTGTAAATCTTGTGAATAACGCACAAAATCAATTAATTTTTGCATAACAAGTTCATTTTCGGGCGATAATGGAAACAAAACATCATTTGATGATTGTCGAATTGATGGTGTATCATCAAATACTAATCAATCCTTATTTGGAATTTCATTTTGTAACACTAAAAATCACCTCTTAGAAAATTATAACATATCCCATAATTATTGATGAAATTTAGTATAATAAAAAAGATAGAAAAGAGATTAGAAGTATGCGTGTAATTAGTGGAAAGTATAAGGGTTATCAAATTAAAACTTTAGAAGGAATGAACACCCGCCCAATGACTGCCCGAGTGAAAGAAGATATGTTTAATATTTTAGATAACTATTTTATCTATGAAAATAAAACTGGTTTAGATATTTTTGCTGGTAGTGGTCAATTGGGAATTGAAGGATTATCACGCGGATTACAACAATGTTTTTTTAATGATTTCCATCAAGGTGCTTATCAAATAATTACAACTAATCTTCAAAATCTAAAAATTGTGAATGGAAAAGTATTAAATTATGATTATAATGTGTTATTAAATTGAATGTTTCAAAATCAAATAGCGATTGATATTTTATTTTTGGACCCACCTTTTAAGCAAATTCAATATTATTATGATATTATTACTACAATATTGAAAAACAATATTATAAATAACTATGGAATAATAGTTTGTGAATCAAATCAAGAACTATCATTTGCTCAATTTGACTTAGTGATGTTACGTTACAAAAGATATAAAAAAAAGTATTTATATATACTACGTTTAGAAAAAGGAGAAAATTAGTGTGCAAAAAAGGGGTTTTTTAATTATCTTCTCTGGCCCATCGGGAGTTGGGAAAGGAACAATTTGCCAGGAACTGTTTAAATATGAAGAATTAAATTTAGCTTATTCAGTTTCAATGACAACAAGAGAAAAGAGGCCAGATGAAATTGATGGCGTAAATTATTTTTTTGTTGATCGACCAACCTTTGAAAATGCAATTAAAAATGATGAACTATTAGAATATGCAGAATTTGTTGGGAATTATTATGGAACACCAAAATCATATTGTATTGAACAAATTGAAAAAGGGAAAAATGTTTTATTAGAAATTGAAGTTCAAGGAGCAACACAAGTATTAGAAAAAATTACTGATGCAGTTTCAATTTTTTTAATTCCGCCAAGTTTAGATGAATTAGAGAAGCGGATTCGTGGACGAAAAAGTGAGCCCGAATCTGTTCTTCAAGCCCGATTAGCAAAAGCAGCTGATGAACTTCCGCTACAAAGTAATTATAATTATGTTGTTGTGAATAATACCGTTGAACAAGCAGTGGCAGAAATTAAAACAATTTTAGAGCAAGAAATTGCTAATCGTTTATAAGTTAACTAAAGGTGGTTAAGGTATGCGAGCAAGAGAATTAGCCTGAGATATTCTGTGGAAGGTTTTTGCAAAAAATAAATTTAGTAATCATTTATTAGCAAAAACAATTGAACTAAACGCCAGTTTTACTGATCAGGATAAAACCTTAATTTATCGAATTGTTTATGGCACTCTTAAAAACAAATTATATTTAGAATATATTGCTAATCAATTTATTGATAATAGAAAAACTAATCAAAAACTACAAGTCATCTTATGAATGAGCATTTATCAATTTCGTTTCTTGGATCGCATTCCAAACTATGCTATTGTTAATGAAGCAGTTAACATTGGAAAAAAACTTAATTCAAAATATGCGGGGTTTGTTAATGCTACTTTAAAAAGGATTTTTGAAAGCAGTGATGATATTTTTGAAATCAACCTTGCTGATGAAACAAAAAAATTAAGTATTAAATATAGTTTTCCGTCGTCATTATACTTAATTCTTCGAAATGAATATAATGAAGAGATTGCGCGAAAAGTTATGGAAGATAATTTAACAATTCCAAAACTTGCTTTTCGTGTTAATACTTTAAAAATTACACAAGATGAATTATTAACAAAATATGCTGATTATAATTTAACAAAAAGTGTGGTTTCACCAGTTGGAGTTATTGCTGAAAAACCGGTTATTAATTCCGCAATGTTTCAAGAGGGTTTAATTTTTATTCAAGATGAAATGAGTATGCGAATTGCAGAAGTCTTAGATCCCCAAGAAACTGATCGTGTCTTAGATATGTGTAGTGCTCCTGGTGGTAAAACAACACATTTAAGTCAGTTAATGAATAATAAAGGTATTATTGATGCATATGATATCAGTGAAAAGAAACTTAATTTAATTAAAACTAATGCCCAACGATTAGGGATTACTAATATTTATCCGCATTTATTAGATGCTAGAAAAATTAATTCATCGGTTCAATATGATAAAATTTTATGTGACGCACCATGTAGTGGTCTTGGTGTTATTAAACGAAAACCAGAAATTAAATATCATTCTTTTACAAGTGAGAAGTTAGCTAATTTAGTAGAAATCCAAGAACAATTGTTAGAGAAAGCTTATGAATTATTAAAACCAGGAGGTATTTTAGTTTATTCTACTTGTACATTTGAAGTATATGAAAACAGTTTACAAATTAGAAATTTTTTAGCAAAATATAATGATCTTGAGATAATTACAACTGAGCAAATTTTTGGGTATGAAAACAATACTGATGGATTTTATTATTGTAAAATTAGAAAAAAAGATAAGTAATTATAAAAAGTATGTAAAATATATATAAGAATAAGAAAGGAAGGAAGCATAGTTATGAATACGAATGTTAAACTGATTGAAGATCTTTTGCAGCAATATTTAAAGGCACACAATTTAACCAAAGAAGTAATGATTGAAAAACCACGACAAGAAGGTTTTGGGCATTTATCAACAAATTTAGCTTTATTATTAGCTAAAGATTTAAAAAAAGCGCCAAATAAAATTGCCGAAGAAATTATTGCTTTTATTGAAAAAAATAATAAGACATATTTTAAAAAAATTGAAATTGCTGGAGCAGGATTTATTAATTTTACGCTAGCTGATGAACAATTACATCAAGTTATTAATGATGTTTTAAAGTTACAAGCAAAATATGGACATTCAGCACCAAAAGATTTTATTTATAATTTAGAAATTGTATCAGCAAACCCAACCGGTTTTTTACATATTGGTCATGCACGGAATGGAGCTATTGGGGATAGTGTTGCGCGTATTTTACGTGCGGCGGGATATAAAGTTCAAACTGAATATTATGTTAATGATGCTGGTAATCAAATTAATAATTTAGCCGTAACTGTTTTTGTTAGTTATTTAAATTTATTAGGGAAAAAAACTGAATTACCACCAGAAGCATACCGTGGTGATATGTATGATGAAGTAGCACAATATTTTGTGGATAATTATCAAGATAAATTTATTGATTTAACTTTTAATGAGGATTATAAACTTAGTGATTCAGAGGTGCACGAATTGTTTCGCAAAAAATCGGTTGATTTATTTTTAGATATTATCAAAGAACAATTAAAATTATTTCGGGTTGATATTGAATATTATTCATCAGAAGCCTCAATGTATGAAGGCGGTAAAATTCAAGGAACATTAGACCAATATGCCAAATTAAATAAAACGTATCAACAAGATGGCGCTTTATGATTAAAGACTACTGATTTTGGTGATGATAAAGATCGTGTTTTAGTTAAATCAAATGGTGATTTAACATATATTACACCAGATTTAGCTGCACATAATGAACGTTTAATGCGAACAAAAGCCGATAAATTAGTTAATTTTTGAGGCGGTGATCACCATGGGTACATTATTCGAATGTTGGCGGGTTTACAATTATTAGGTTATAAAAAAGATATCTTAGATATTGATATGATTCAAATGGTGCGATTAATTAAAGACGGTGCTGAATATAAAATGAGTAAGCGAAAAGGAACGGCAGTTTGATTAATTGATTTAATTGAAGAAATTGGGGTTGATCCAATTCGTTATATGTTAGTTTCAAAAAGTGCACAAAGTCATATGGATTTAGATATTGGTGTTTTAAAAGAGCATTCATCAAAAAACCCCGTTTATTATGCACAATATGCAACAGCGCGTTGCAATAGTGTTTTACAACAAGCCAAAGTTAATGATATTAAAATTGATAATGTTAAAACTTTTGAGTTATTAACTTCACAAAAAGAATTAGATCTTTTAAATGATATTGATTTATTTAATCGTTGTGTTGAAGGGGCGGCAAAGTTGCGCCAACCGCATTTAATTTGTGATTATTTACAAAATATTGCACGTCAGTTCCATTCGTATTATAATGAATCAAAAGTTATTAATTTAGATAACTTAGAATTAACAAAACAACGTTTAGTTTTTATTAAAGTAATTTATCAAATCTTAGCAAATGCCTTTAATTTATTAGGGGTTAATGTTATTGAACAGATGTAAATTAAGTTGTGCTATAATTTATCAGAGAAGAAAGAGGGTCTAAGCATGTTAAACGATAATTGAGATGTTTTTTTATTTAGTCCATTAATGCTATTATTGTTATTTGTTCTTTATATCTTAATTTTAGTAAAAAACATTAAAATTAAACATGCTAGTCAAAAAGCATTCTTTGTTCAAACTTTTTTATATTGGTTTGCTTTATCAGCCATTGTTGGTGATAATTTAGAATTTAGAAACCTATTTTTTGCTGCTTCAATTAATAATTTTGAAGGGATTGCGTTAATTACAGTTGCATCTCTTTCATTTTATGCAGTGTTAGCAATGATCCCTTATGTTTTTTTACATAAGGTTTTTTCTCGCGTTGGCTGACATTTTGTACAATATGGAATTTTTGCTGGTTCGGCCCTAGGTATTATTATTTTAATTGCTTATCCGTCGCTACCAACTTTAATTATTGCAGCAATTTTTTTAGGGTTTGGAATTGTTAGCAAAGCTAGTTATTTTTTATCATATAATGAAGTTTACGGTCGTAAGTTTTTTCCTTTTAAAACTGTTAGTTTAATTGCACCATTAATGACTTTTGCTCTTATTTTTGGAAGTGAGCTTAATAATTTGGTGATAACAGGAGCTAGCAATTTATCCAATCATTTACAAATTGTAATTATTGGAATGATTGCCGTTTGTGCGATTGGGATTGCAGCAATGATATACTCGTTATTTTCACATAAAGAATTTACTTCACAACCTTTTACAATTGAACAACAAAAAATGTTTGAACCATTTAAATGAAAAAAAGTTTTAATTATCTTTTTTATGTTTCTTTTAATTATTGCTTTAAAAGAAATATCACAATCAAATATTTATATTTGATTATTAGGGCAGCGGACTTGGGAAAAATACCATGATGCCTTAAAGGTAAATCAATTTGTTCGTTTGAATGAGCAGTTATTTTTAATTCCACAATTTTTTGGTGCTTATTTAGCATGTCATTTACTTTATAATAAAATTGGTGTTAAGTATTGTTTTGGTTTAGGATTATTATTATGATTCTTATTCTTTAGTATTGCTGCTTTTAACCATTCTCCTGATGCTTATTTATTTTTACAAATAATTAATGGTTTAGCTTATTCAATGTGTTTTAGTATTTTATTTGCAATGACTTGCGAATGAAAATATCGTTCCCCAACCAATCGTCCCGTTGTTGCTCAATTACAATTATTATGATTTGGAGTTGAATTTATTACAAAATTCTTTGATGATTTTGTTCGTGAAAAAAAGATAGGAATATTTAGTAATTATGTTCCGGGGCAAAACTATATTCCAGTTGATAATTTTGCTGGTCAAATTGATAATATTACAACAATAATTTTTACAATTTGTGCATCAATTGTGCTAATTATTCTGTTAATATTTTATTATACCTCAGACCTAATTTTAGCTGAATATCGTAATCATTTGCGATTATTGGTTCCTAAAATTAACTTGTTGCTACGTGAAAGCTTTATTAGTCGTGTAAAGTCAAATATGGCAATTGAGGCAGATGAAAAAAATAAAAGTTAACATAATAATGAATTATTCCTTGGTTTAAGAAGCAATGCTTTTTATTGTGTTTAACTTTATTTTTAGAAGGAGTATGTAATGAGAAAAATAATGAAATTTATAATGGCACTGCAAATAGTTATTCCTTCGGCGGGTTTTTTAACAGCTTGTTTAAAAAAATACCATTACATGAATAATATTTGAGTTATTAGCAGTGGTACCATTAATGATAAGTCTTTTAATCAATCAGCATGAGAAGGAGCAAGTAAATATCTTGTTTCACAAGGAGGACAGCCAGTTTTATCAAATTGACAAAATAGTAAGATTCGTGCCAGTTATTTTGAACCAGTAGGGTTAACACCAGCTGAATTTAAAGCAGCTTATATTACAGCAAGTATTGCTGGGGCAAAAACATTAATTTTACCAGGATTTATTCATGGGAATACAATTGGTTGAGCATCAACCCTTGCTAATAATGTAATTTTTATTGATGGTAGTGGTCAAAATATTCATAAAAATATGGAACAAAAAGGATCTTTAGCAGATAACATTGTTGGAATTTTATTTCAAAAAGAAATTGCTGGTTTTTTAGCTGGGTTTGTTACAGCAATGTGACTTAATTTGCATCAAACAGAATTTAATGGTCAGTTACGGATTGGAACTTATGGTGGGATGGATAATCCAATTGGGGTTTCAAATTATTTATGAGGATTTTTATTATCAGCAGATATTTTTAACGAAATAATTAATAATAATAGTGTTTATCCTAATTTACACGAGTTAAAACAAGACATTTTAACTCTTTTACAAGGAATCAATCCAGCATTAACAGTATTACAACCGATTCGTAAAGCACAAACAGTATTAAACAAAAACGAATCATGGTTTTCACAATCATTTAATCAGGGAGATGGAAAGGTTATTTCAGATTATTTAATTAGTAAAAAAGCTAATGTTATTTTTCCCGTCGCAGGACCACAGACTCAAGATACAATTGATCGAATTAAATATAACGAAGCAAATACAAAGGTGGTTGGTGTTGATACGGCACAATCCGAAATTTATGGTGACCAATACATTATTACGAGTGGTTTATTAAATATTGCCCAAGCAACAGAAGACGCTTTAACAAATATTTACTCATCAGCGTGTGGTTATCAAGCAAATAGTAAAACATGAGATAATAGTAAAGCAACTAATAACTGTTGAATTAATACTGATCAATCATCAAGCACAAATGCTAATTGGTTGGGTGTTGAAAAGACAAAATGAATTGATAATAAGATTATTAGTTACATTAATAAAGACCAAAAGTTAATGAAATTAGCAACAGCGGTGGGAGCAGTTTATAGTAAGATAAACCAATTACATTTTGTTGATACGTTAGCTTTAACATATGAAACCCAACAAACCCTTAAAAAAGCGGTACTATTGATGTTAGAACATGGTTTGAAATAAAAAAATATTTTTTTCGTAAAAATTAGAAAATTATAGTATAATACTTTTAGATAGTGTGGTGTTTATATGGGAGGAATCTTGGCTATTAGTATAAAAATCTTAGATTTAGAAATTCCAATAATCGGGTTAGTTGGGTTTTTACTAGGATTCGCAACGCTATTATTATTTATTTATTTTGCTATTACTTTTTCTTTATTTCGAAGTAAAAAGAGTAATCAAAATTGAACAAATATGATGAAATTAAAAGAAGAAACAAGTTTTAAGGAAAAAATTGAGTATTTTGAACAAGAAATTATGCTAGCTAAAAAAACGGGTGATAAAAACTAGATAATTCTTTTTTTAAATAAATTAATCTTCACAAGTAGGGTGGGTGAAACAAAGTATGGGTTTTTTTAATACAGTAAAATCTTTTATGACTAAAGATAAAGAACATGATAAACAGTCACAAATGCAACCAGGGAATGGTTTTGGTGATAATTTTAATCCTGAATCATTGCATCAAAATAATCCAAATTTTACCCAATATCAAGGAAATAATAATGGCATTGCACAAAATCAGTTGCCACAAGATCAGTATTTCCGTCCTAATGAAGCATATAAGCAAAATCAATTAAATAATACTGAAATGTTATACCAAAATCACAATACAATTCGTCCAGCACGAATGAACTTAAGTAACCAATATAATTATTATGCAAATAATGAAAGACAATATATTGATGAAGAACGTGAGTTAATTACAGCCCCAGGAACACCATCCGTGCCACCAGGTTATGTTGAACCTTATTATAATCATGATGCTGCTAATAATTATTCACGACCACCGCAGCCACAAATTTTACCACGTCGAATTCATCAACCCACACCAAATTCGATGCAAGATCAATATTTAGTGGCTCAACAGAATTATGGTGGATATTCGTATCCAGAAACAATGAATTATCAAAATAATCGTGATGGTTATTTTAATGATGAACATGTTTATGTGAATCAATATCGTCGTCCTTACCAACGTCGTGTAGTTAATCCATATAATCAGTTACAGTTTAATGAACAATTTAATCAGTCAGAGGTATCTTATGATGGAAAAAATTATTATCCTAATGTAAATCCACAACCATATTTTGATGGAAATCAAATGATGGCAAACTCAATGCCGGTTCCACCAACCTTCTATCAAAATAATAGTTATTTACCAGCAACTCAGTTGGAAGGGCAATCTTTCCCAAATGGTTTCGAAAATAATCGTTATGCTTATCAACCACAATTACCAACAAAACATCGTCGTCGTCATTTTAATCGTGAATATGCTAATAAATTAATCCCATTAGAAATTGCGCGTGAAATTCGTTCGGAAAAAGTTCGAACATTAATTATGATTACATTTGGGCTTTTTGGTACAATGTCAACAAGTTTATTTATTGCCTTATATTTTATTACACATCAACAAGGAATATCATCAATTATGGAAATTCAAGCAAAATATATTCCGCATCCATTTTTAACAATTACCTTTTTATTAATTTCATTAGGATTATTATTTGCTGGGATTTTTGATTTATCACGGGTTCGAATTGAAACAAACAATTATATTTCACATTTAATGCGTGGTAATCATACGATTCCCCATTTCTTGATTGATAATTATAAAAAAATGACAGTTCGTAGTATTATTTTAAATTGATTAGCATTTCCAACGTATTTCTTTGGGGGAATTGTTTTAGGAATTCTTTATGGTTTTCAGCAACATTCTGGCGAAGAATTCCGATTTGGATTTTGAAGTTGAGGAATTGTTGATGATTTAACAGCGGCAATTACGATTACAATTGCAATTTTAATCGCAACATTAGGAATTCATATTGCTAATATTGTTTTAACAAAAAAACGTAAAGCAAATATTATTGGTTATTATGGATATGAAATTGTTAAACCAGAAGAATTAGCAGCCTTGAAGAAAAAAACCAATCGGATTTGTTTAGTTATTTTCATTATTTTTCTAATTATTTTAACGCTAGTAATTTCAATTCCATGATTAATTGCACGTCGTCGTAAACGACGTGGTGAACCAATCTTTGGTCGTTTATTTAACCGTAATTAAGAATTGTTTTAAAAACAATTCTTTTTTATTTAAAATTATTTTATAATTATTAATAAAGAAGCGAGGATTAATAATGATTGAACATTTATATGTACATATTCCTTTTTGTGACCATATTTGCTTTTATTGCGATTTTTTCAAAATTAAGAAATCACGTGATGAAATGGTTGATGAATATTTACTGTCGTTAGAACAAGAAATTTTACAATCACAGCCACCATTTAAATTAAAAACAATTTATTTAGGCGGAGGAACACCGAATAGTTTAGATGATAAACAATTAGAAAAATTATTACAATTGTTGCAAAAAATTGATCAAACAGCAGTTGTTGAATATACCATTGAGTTAAATCCTGAGAAAATTACAAAAAGTCAATTGCAACTTCTAAAAAATTATCATGTTAATCGATTATCAATTGGAGTTCAAACATTTAACGATCAGTTATTAAAAAAAATTAATCGCCATCATAGTGTTGCTGATGTCGTTGCTAGTTATAATTTAGCACGAGACGAAGGATTTGATAATATTTCTTTTGATTTAATTTATAACTTGTTTGATCAAACAACAGATGATATTCAACAAGACTTAATAATGGTTAAACAATTACAACCTGATCATATTAGTTGGTATTCATTAATTTTAAAAGAAAATTCTTATTGAGGAAAAACGAAAGTAAAATTACCAGATTATGATATTGCCTTTGACGAAATTATTAATGCTGCTCTTAAAAAAATGGGTTATGTTCGTTATGAAATTTCAAATTATACCAATAATAATAAGAAATCACAGCATAATTTAGGCTATTGAACTAATAAATCATTTTGATTATTTGGACCAGGTGCCGCTGGTTTTATTAATGAAGATGGTTATTATTTATTAGAAAACACCCGAAAATATGCAAATTGAACACAGCAGAAAACAGAAATATTATTAGCAGATTATTATTTTCAAATTTTAATGATGGGATTACGAGTTTTAGAGGGTATTAATTTAGCAACAGTAAAAGATGCTCAAGCAGCAATAACTTATTATGAAACTAAAATTGCCGATGAAGTTGCAAAAAATAATTTGGTTTTTGAGAATAATCATTTACGTTGTACAAAACAAGGATTAAATATTCTAAATGATATTTTAGTTAATATTATGGAATAAATTTTATGTTATGATATGAGTATCAAGGCCCTTAGAAGGGATAGGAAAATAAAATGGAAATAGATGTTATTAAATTACAAGAAAAATATTTTTCAGAAGCATTAGCAAAAATTCAAGATATTATTCAAATTCCATCGGTACGTAGTGCAGCACAACCAAGTGCTCCATTTGGAATAGGAACAAAAGCTGTTTTAGATTATGCCATTAAATTAGCACAAGAATTAGGTTTTAAAACTTATCAGGATCCCGAAAACCGTTATGGTTATGTTGAATATGGTACGGGTGCAGAAATCTTTGCTATTTTAGGACATTTAGATGTAGTTCCGGCTGGTGATCTTAAAAAATGAGATTTTGACCCATTTCAAGCGCAGATTAAAGATGGAAAATTATTAGGTCGTGGCTCATTTGATGATAAAGGACCAACCATTATCAATTTATATGCTTTAAAATATTTAAAAGACCATAATTACCAACCAGATTATTGTATTCGTTTAATTTTCGGTTTAACAGAAGAAACTGATTGAGCGTCAATTGAAGCATATATGGCAATTGAAGGAACCCCTGCGCTAGGTTATACTCCAGATGGTGAATTTCCAGTTGTATATGCAGAAAAAGGAATTATTAATGCCGATATTATTGGTAAAGGGGAAAAATTTGTTTTATTAGGTGGTGAGGCATATAATTGTGTGACTGATGTTGTTCGTTATCAAGGACCATATCTTACAGAAATTAAAGCTAAATTAGATCAAAACCAAATTGAAACAGCTCTTGAAAATGATTGATTAATTGTGAAGGGGAAAGCATCACACGGAAGTTTACCTGAACGAGGAATTAATGCAGCATTAGCAACATTGGCAACATATGCTGAGTTAACAACTGATTCACCAATTGCTAATTTTGTAAAAAAACATTTATACAATGATTTTAATTTTAGTCAGATTTTTTCAACAATGAAGGATGAAACTGGTTTATTGGTTGTTAACAATGGAATTGTTGAGATTAATGCTGAAAAAACGCGTTTAACATTAAATATGCGAGTACCAATTTCATATCAGTTAAAAGATGTTGAAGAGCCATTAACAGGTGAGTTATCAAATTATCATTTACAATTAACAATTATTTCTTGAGAAAAACCAATTCATGTGCCAATTGATAGTCCGATGATTAAGAATATTATGCGGGTTTATCGTGACGTTACTGGTGATCAGGATGCAAAACCAGTTGCAATTGGTGGAGGAACTTATGCAAAGGCAATGCCAAATTGTGTTGCTTTTGGTGCTGAATTTGATATTAATGAATCAACAATGCATGCATATAATGAGTATGTTAAAATTAGTGATTTACAAAAAATGTTAGAAATTTATACAAAGGCAATTCCATTGTTGACAACAAAATAATATTTTAGCAATTAAAAAAGTTTTAATAAATATACTTTATAAAGATATTTATTAAAACTTTTTATTATTACATTAATTTAGCAAGACGTTGAGCAATTGATGGTTGTCCTTTTGCTCAGAAAATAATAACGAAGATTGTTCCAACAATTGTTACCATTAAAATTCATTGTAATAAGGAACATAATCCATAAACAAATTTTCCTTTGCGAGTATTTGGACAATCAGTTCCAAAAATCAGTGTTCCAACAGGATTCACATTAAAAATTCATAGAATCACATTTAATCAACAAAACAAAATGTTGAAAAGTGATGACAGCATTCTTTTAGCCATAAAATTGACTCCCTTCATAATAAAGATAGTTAATACATACAATTATTATACTATGGAATTTTAAAAATTTTTGGGTTAAGTTGATTGAACATAGTTATCTAAGTTAATGCTAACTAACAGATAAGTTCTTAATTGTTTCCTTTCAATTTGTGATATAATAAATGCATTGAATTCTTTGGAGGATATAATAATGAAGTTAGAAAACTTGCGAGATAATGATAAAATAACTGATGAAAATAATGAACAAAATAATAAAAATGATGTTAAACGTCATTATGAATATTGAATTAAATTTAAAGATGAATTATTTGAGTATTTATGTGAAATAATTAAACTTGGGAAAATTACTTCTTTTTGTTGTAATAACTGTCATCAGGAAAAAGATATTGATGATTTAAATATTTATGATCTTTTTTTTGGTTTTAGTTTTGATAAAATTAATGTAAAAAAAGAAGCAATTGAGCAATTTAATGTTGATTTATGTAATGAATGTAATCAAATGAATGATGTTACTAATTCATATATTAAAGTTTTACGAAATAATGTTGCTTGTGTTTATTGTAAAAAATTACTTTATCAAGATGACGAACATTTAGTTCTTGACAATAATAATTATTGTTCACGAGAATGTTTGCGGAAATATCTTAATAAAACAATTAAGTAGGGAGATTAAAAAGATGAATAATAAAGTTTTAAGTAATAATAAATGATTAGATAAATTTGCAGAATTAGTAACAAAGATTCAACATTTAACAAATATTCCATATGTTGATTGTGAAACTTGTAATTATGAGAACCAAATGTCAAATTTAGCTTTTGCAAATTCTTCATATGAAATTTTATCCGTTTTAATTAAATCAACTTGTGGTCATGATGTTGCACAAGGAGTTAGTTTTTTACGAATGGTTAATGACAATGGCAGCAATTTTGAACTATTAGGGCAAGGAATTGCTGAGTGTTGAGTTCATAAAGAAAAACCATGTACACATCATTTAAATGAATCAAAAGAGTTTGTTTGTTATCAATGTGATAAGCTTAAATCAAAAATTATGCGAATTGATAATGTTAATGTTTGTTCGTTAAAATGTTTAAAAGATTATTTGAATGCACAAGCAAAATAAGGTTTAAGGATAAACTTAAACTATTGTTTTAATAATTTTTTTAGAGAAAAAGAAAGAACAATTTAAGTTGTCAAAATGATTAAATTAAGTTCTTTTTTTTAAATTATAAAACTTATCTATATTTAAAATTTTTTAAAAAATGTCTTTTAGGAAAAGATTAATTTATAATTATCCTTTACTTAACGAATTATAAAAGTTAAAATTATAATTAGTTAATTACTATGGTTCAAAGAAAGAGGTTTATATTTATGCCATCATATTATGCAGAACATATTCTAAAATTAAAACAGCCAAGATTAAAAGCGCCATTAACTGGAACTGAAATTGACACGATTGTTAAAAGTTTTAAGCATTTAGTATGTAAAATTAAAAAAGATGCGGTTATTATAAAACATGAAAAATTTGGATATGAACTCTTTCGCAGTAAAGCTGACAACAAATATTGATCATATGCGATTACTTTTACTGAACCAATTGACCCTTTAAAGCCAATTTATAAACATCATTGAATTGGCAATGCTTTTATTGGCTATGGTTATGATACTTTAGCAGAGACAATTGCTCGCACTTTTAAAATGATGGAACAAGGTCCAACCTCGCAAACGAATTTCCGTGATTATTTAGATAGTTGAGATGAAGGAAAAGAACGTATTTTTTTAACATGAGAAGAAAAGGAATGAAGTTTTGAAAAATACTTACAATTTCAACGTTGATATAAAAAAAATAAGATTAAAATCATGGCAAAACAAATTGGTGTTAAAGATGCGGAAGATTATAATCAAGAAAATAATCAAGAAAATAAACGTACCGGATTATCGGTTTTATTAGGAAAAATGCAAGATCCACCAAAACGTCCACGGGCAATGGCGGTGGCCATGCGAGAAACAGCAACAACAAAAAAACAGTGAGATGATCCTAAAACAAAAAGGTATCTTGTCGGCTTTATGTATGTTAATTAAGAAAGAAAGAAAACAAGCAGATGGAGTATCGTGAAATTAATTCAACACAAAATGAACACGTTAAATTATTGGCAAAGTTAAAAGAAAGAAAATACCGTAAAGAGTTAAATTTAGCATTAATTGAGGGTTGAAATATTATTGAAGAAGCTTTACAACAAGAATTACTAGTTGAGATTTTAACAACTGCACCAAATAAATTAAAATTAAAAAATGTTTCTAATGTTTTAATAACGATTTGTTCAGAACCTATTTTAGCAAAATTAAGTCAAAGCAAAAATAGTCAAAATATTATTGGTGTTATTGATTTAAATAAGATAAATAGCAAGAATGATTTCGGGGCTAATCAAAATATTTTATTATTAGAAAATATTCAAGATCCAGGAAATTTAGGGACATTAATTAGAACCGGTTTGGGTTTTAATTTTACTAATATTATTTTATATAATCATACTGTTGATATTTTTAATGATAAAGTATTACGGGCTAGTCAAGGTGCAATTTTTGGGACTATTATTAAAGAACTTAATTTGGAAGAAATTAAGGCTTTACAAGCAAGGCAATATAAACTTATTACAACCACTTTAAAACAAAAGAGCATTTTTTTACAAGAATGTCAGTTTAATAAAACAGAAAGATATATTTTAGCGTTAGGAAACGAAGGACATGGCCTTTCTGTTGAGTTACAAAAAATTAGTGATTATAATGTTCAAGTCAAAATTAGTCCAAAGTTAGAATCATTAAATGTCGCACAAGCAGGCACAATTTTAATGTATGAAATCAATCGTCAATTGGAGGGGCAATAATGTTTAAATTTAAAAATGCTAATTATCTTACCTCGGCAGTAAACAAAGCCGGTTGAATCAATGATGATTTATTTGAAATTGCCTTTTTAGGTAAAAGTAATGTTGGAAAATCAAGTTTTTTAAATATGTTAACAAATCAACGTCAATTAGCAAAAGTTTCACAAACACCAGGAAAAACAAGAATGTTAAATTTTTTTTCAATTAATAATAATCAATTTCGAATTGTTGATGCCCCAGGTTATGGTTTTGCAAGAGTAAATGATAATCATAAAGTTGCTTTTGCAAAAATGATGGAAGAATATTTAACCCAACGAGATAATTTAAAATTTGTTTGTTTATTAGTTGATTTACGGCATTCACCAACCCAAGATGATTATGAGATGTATCAATATTTAAAACATTTTAAAATTCTAACAATTGTTATTGGGACAAAATTAGATAAATTAAAAAAGAATGATATTCAAAAACAAGAAAAAATTATTAAAACAAAATTAAATTTTACCGATAGTGATTATTTTATTAAAACATCAGGCAGTAAAAACATTGGGCGTGATGAATGCTGAACATTATTTGCAAAATTATTAGGATTTAATGTATAATTTAAAACAGAGTTTATTTTAAGAACGAAAGGAAAAACAATGAAAAATACTATTAAAATAGTGAAATATCAAAATGAAATTGATAAGTTATCAAAAATTGATGTATCAGTTTTAGAGGGCCATTGATCTTATTCTGAACAAGCTATTATTGGTGCTTTTGAATCATCTGATCGTAAAATTAGGGCCGGAATTATTAATACGTTATTGAATGGTTTTTTAGGGGGCCTATTTATTTCGGTTGGATATATTGCTGCATTGTATGCTATTCAAGGAATTACAACAACTGGGATTAAACAAGTAATTTTTGGGATTGTTTTTCCTGTTGGCTTATTGTTGGTAACATTTTTAGGTGGTGGAATTTATACTTCGCATTGTGTTGGATTTATTAATGCGGCAACCGGACACGCAAATCCATGATTGTTTGTTCGTAATTTATTATTAATTTTTTTATCTAATTTTATTGGTTGTTTGTTCGCAGCAGTTATTATTTATTATGCTGCTGTTTATGGTCATCAAACAACAACTGATTTAAACAGTTTTGCTGGTCAAACGATGAACATGATTCAACATAAGGTTGGTTCGATTGGAGAGGCTTTAGCCCATGGTCACGCAGTGACTAGTAGCGATATGGGAATAACTTTTTTAAATAGTCTTATGTCAGGGATTTTTTGTAATATTTTAGTTGCTGCAACATTATATGTTACTTATTCTTCAAAAAGTCCAACTGCTTCAATTTTATGTATCTTTTTTGTTCTATTAGCATTTTGTATTTCTGGTTATCAACACGTTGTTGCTAATTCATTTATTTTCTGAATGAATGTCTTAATGTTAGGAACCCCAATGTTTGGGACGGAAGTTTTACCGGGTTCGTCAGTTGGTTATTTTGCAGGATTTAATTTATTACCGGCTTTTATTGGTAACTTTTTGGGGGGAGCAGTTATTATTCCAACGGTGGCATACTTTATTGCACATAAAAAGGTTGCTGCAACAGCTGTTAATTTAAAAAAAGAAAATTATGGAAGTAAAATTAAAATATTACAATTAAAAGCTGGTTTTGCAGAAATCATTGATAATAATTTTGTCTTGGATCAAGATAAATTTAGTAAAGCAATTAATAATGTCCAATTGCCAGTTAAAAAACAGTGATTTATTAAAAAAGAAAAAATTAAGTAATTTATTGTTTTTTAAGATAAAAAGAACTATTTAATATAGTTCTTTTTTTGCTAATTTGTGAATTAACAAAAGAAAAATTAAATTTGGTAAATTTTGGAATATTAATAGTATAATATTATTGATTGGGTATTTTGAGAATAATAACATTAAAAATTACAGGATAAAACTATTTTATTTTTCTAAAAATATATTTAATCAAGAGTTTAGTAGTTAAAAATAAAAAACAATAGGAGGATATTATGAATAAAACATGATTTCCAGAGTGAGAAGGTTTTCATACAGGTAAGTGAACCGATGAAGTAGATACACGATTATTTATTCAAATGAACTATAAACCTTATATTGGAACAGATGATTTTCTTGCTGGGCCAACGGTGGCAACAGAAAAATTATGAGCAAAAGTAATGGATTTAACAAAGCAAGAACGCGAAAATGGTGGAGTGTTAGATGCTGATGAAGACTTGCCAGCAAGTATTACTTCACATGGGCCAGGGTACATTGATCAAAAATTAGAAAAGGTAATAGGGGTTCAAACTGAAAAACCATTTAAAAGAGCAATGATGCCAAACGGAGGAGTTCGAATGGTTGAAGCAGCTAATGAATCTTATGGGTTTAAAGTTTCGCCACGAGTAGTTGAAATTTTTACAAAATATCGTAAATCACATAATCAAGGTGTTTTTGATGCTTATACTGATGATATGCGAGCATGTCGTAAATCACATATTATCACTGGACTACCTGATGCATATGGGCGCGGTCGAATTATTGGTGATTATCGCCGTTTAGCTTTATATGGAGCTGATTTTTTAATTGCCCAAAAAGAGGATGATAAAAAAAATACCTCGATGGTAATGACTGATGAAGTGATTAGATTACGAGAAGAAATTTCAGAACAAATTAGTGCTTTAAAAGAAATTAAAAAAATGGCAGCATCTTATGGTTTTGATGTTTCAAAACCAGCGAAAGATGCAAAAGAAGCATTTCAATGGACATATTTAGCTTATTTAGCAGCTATTAAAGAAAACAATGGAGCTGCCATGAGTTACGGACGGACAAGTAGTTTTTTAGATGTTTATATTGAACGTGATTTTCAAAAAGGAATTTTAACCGAAGAAGAAGCACAAGAATTAGTTGATCATATGATTATGAAATTAAGAATTGTTAAATTTATGCGAACACCAGAATATAATCAATTATTTTCTGGTGATCCAATTTGAGCAACAGAATCAATTGGGGGAATGGGGCTAGATGGTCGTACATTAGTAACAAAAACAGCGTTTCGTTATATCCATACTTTAGCTAATATGGGACCTTCACCAGAACCAAATTTAACAATTTTATGATCACAAAATTTACCAGAAGGTTTTAAAGCCTTCTGTGCAAAATATTCAATTTTATATTCATCAATGCAATATGAAAATGATGACTTGATGCGTGTTACACACGGCGATGATTATGCAATTGCTTGTTGTGTTTCACCAATGAAAGTCGGAAAACAAATGCAATTCTTTGGTGCTCGTTGTAATTTAGTAAAAACATTATTATATGCTATTAATGGTGGAATTGATGAGGTACATAAAAATCAAGTATCACCACGTTATGAACCATGTCATGGCGATGAAAAAACACCATTAAATTATGAAGAAGTTTGAAGCAAATTTGTTCAAATGGCAAAATGATTAGCTGGTGTTTATGCGAATGCATTAAATATTATTCATTATATGCATGATAAATATTTTTATGAAAGAAGTCAGTTATGTTTTATGGACACAGATACTCATCGTTTCTTTGCCACCGGGATTGCTGGTTTATCAGTTGTAACTGATGCTTTATCAGCAATTAAATATGCTAAAGTTTATCCAATTCGTGATGAAAACGGAATTGTTGTTGATTATCGTACCGAAGGAGAATTTCCAACTTATGGAAACAACGATGATCGAGCTGATGATATTGCAATTTTAGTTGTAAAAACATTTATGAATGAAATTCGTCGTCAACATCATTATCGTAATTCTGAACCAACAATGTCAGTGTTAACAATTACATCAAATGTTGTGTATGGAAAAGCCACTGGAAATTCGCCAGACGGACGAAAAGCAGGGGTACCATTTTCTCCGGGAGCTAACCCAATGAGTGGTCGTGATAAAACGGGAGCTGTTAATTCATTAGCTTCTGTTTCAAAAATTCCATTTAAACATGCGGCAGATGGAATCTCAAATACATTTACAATCATTCCAAACGCATTAGGAAAAGACCAAGATTTGGTAATTCATGGTGACTTAGAAATTGATGATTTAAAGAAAAAATAACAAGAATTTAATAAAAATAAAAAATATGTTTTGTAAAAACATATTTTTTATTGTAATTTTAAAAAATAAGACTTTTAAAAAATTGTTAAGATTCTTAAATTAGCATATAATTAAATAAATAAGGGGTGAATTAAATGAGTAGCTTTTCGTTATCAAAAGAAAGAGGACTTTGACAAAAGATTTTTAAAAAAATTCCGTGGTTTTATCATAGTATTTTTATTATGATTGGTGTAATCACGGGGCTTTTATTTCAACTGCTATATATTAAACGCTGAGATTTTCCATATTTTTTTATTTTTGTTATTGCAATTTTAATAATTTATTGCGTATTATTTTTATTATTTGGACCGATTATTAAGCAAAACTGATTTTGAAAGAAGAATTTAAATGAAAAATAAAAAGATTTCTATTAAAACAATTGCAGAGGAATGTGGCGTTGGGGTTGGAACGGTGTCTCGTTATTTTAATGGTGGTTATGTTAGCCAAGAAAAGCGAGTTTTAATTCAAAAAGTTGTTGAAAAATATAATTTTCAGCCAGATTTTGCTGCACACTCAATTAAAAAGAAAATTTTGGAAGTATATATTTTAATTCCAGATTTAACAAGTAGTAATACTTTTATTGTTAAATCAATTTTAAAACAAATTAATGATAGCTTTTCAAAAATAGTACCATTTGTAGTCGAAACAACTTATAATGAAGAACGATATTTATTACATTTACAGGAAATAGTTCGTCGTAATCCAGCAGCTTTAGTTTTATTTACAATTAGTAATGATCAAAATATTCGCACTTTTTTAAAAACAATTACAATTCCAATTATTGTCTATGGTCGACAATGAGGGAATACAGTTTTTATTAATAATGATAATGAAATGATGTATTCATTATTAGAAAAAATGGCAGCAAATGGTGAATTTAATAATCATCATAAAATTCTTTATATTGGAGAGAATCCCGTGACTAATTTACCAACTGGATTTGCTCGTTATGATACTGTTACAAACTGATTTCAAATGCATAATTATTCTTTTGATAGCTATTTTTTTGATAAAAATCAGGAAGGTGTTATTTATGATCTTATTAAAACAATTGACTTAAAGCAGAAAATTATCATTTGTGGGACGCATACTTGTTATAAAATTGCTCTTGCGTTTTTAATGAAACAAAATATTACAAATAGTTTGGTAACTGATATTTCTAATATGAGTGATTTTTTTCTTCCAGTTTTGCAAAAACAATATTGTATTGCAATTAATTATGAGGAATTAGCAACTAAAATTGTTTTTAGGCTAAAACAAATTTTGGATGGAAATAGTAACGATAATGAACAAACAATTGAATGTTTAAATTATGAAATTAAAACTTTTTTAAAATAAATTTATATTTTAAAAAAATGTGTATTATAATCTTATTATGGAAACAATTCCATATCAAGAGGTGAAAAATGCCAAAAAAAACATATCTTACTGAAATAGAAACATTAATTCCGTTATTAGGAGGAATTGATAATATTATTTCATATACACATTGTGTGTCTAGGCTTAGATTAGTGTTAAAAGACAATGATAGAGCCGATTCAAAAGGAATTGAGGAATTAGCAAATGTTAAAGGAACAGTCCAACCAATTGGACAGTATCACGTTGTAATTGGAGCAGATGTTAGTAGTTATTTTCTTGAATTTCAAAAGTATTTGAAGTCTAAATCAGAAAACTTTAATACAGAACAAGCAAATTCTTCTTCAAAGAAGAAAACAAAATGATATCAACGCTTATTACAACATTTTTCTGAAATTTTTATTCCTTTAATTCCAGCGTTAGTTGCTGGTGGTTTAATTTTAGGGTTCCGAAATATTTTAGAAGCTAATTGAAGCGGACCAGGGACTTCATTAGTTAGTATTTCTGTTTTTGCAAAAGGGTTAAATGAATTTTTATGAATTCCAGCCCAAGCAGTTTTTTGATACATCCCTGTGACAATCTGTTGATCAATTTTTAATAAAATGGGTGGTTCACCAGTAATTGGAATCATTATTGGTTTAACGTTATTATTACCACCACTAGTTGACATTTATTCAATTGCTGGTGAAGCTGGTAATTCATTGTGAATCTTTAATGTAGCGCCAACATTTGATTTTGGGGCTTGAAAGTTTCCTTGAAAAGTTCAGTATACTGGTCAGGTGATTCCCGCCATTGGAGTAGCCTTCTTTGGTGTTTATTTAGAAAAAGGTTTAAACCGGATTATTCCGGCGGTTTTGAAACAAATTTTTGTGCCTTTAATAACTATTTTGTTATCGTTTACCATTGGATTATGTCTAATTGGTCCGGTTGGTTATATTATTGGAAGTGCAATCTCAATTGGGTTAAGCTGGACATTAATTAATCCAATTGCCAAATATTTCTTTGCTCCCATACTGGGATTGTTATATGCCCCAATTGTTATTACTGGGGTTCATACAATGTTTAATGCTGTAATGATTCAAAATACTGCTCAAATTGGTGGATCATTTATTTTTCCAATCTTATGTATGTCAAATATTGCGCAAGGAAGTGCAACTTTAATGTTCACTATTAATAATCGGAAAGATCCAAAAATTAAGGAAGTTGGAATTTCTGCAACAACTTCTGCTTGGTTAGGAGTAACAGAACCAGCAATGTATGGAATTAACTTACGTTTCTTTTATCCGTTTTTAGGCGCAATTGTTGGTTCAGCTAGTGGTGCCTTATTATTAACGGTTGCTGGTGTAACTTCGAACGGAATTGGGAATGGAGCATGATTAGGTGTTTTATCAATTCAACCTTTTAGTCAAGTTAATGGTGTTAAGACATTTATTGGAACAGGATTTACGTGATTTATTATTAGTGGTTTATTAACAATGAGTGTAAGTATGACACTAACTTGGTTTTTAGAAAAAGTCCCGCGTTTTGCAAAATTACGAAATGAATTATTAAGCATTAAAGGAAAAAGTTTACTTAATTTTAAAAACCAACCAAAAATAGCGGAAAATATTAGTGAATAAATAACTTAAATAGTAAAGGAGCACATAATGGATAAAATTAATTTTCAAGAAGCGATTGTGTATGAAATTCATCCACAATCTTTTTATGATAGTAACAATGATGGTGTTGGTGATATTTCAGGCATTATTCAAAAGCTAGATTATTTAGCAATGTTAGGTGTTAATTATTTATGGTTAAACCCAATTTATTTTTCACCGCAAAAAGATAATGGTTATGATGTTGCTGATTATAAAAAAATAAATCCTTTGTTTGGAACGATGAATGATTTTGAAAGATTAATTAGTGAAGCAAAAAAAAGAAATATTTATCTTATGATGGATATGATTTTTAATCATTGTTCAATTGAACATGAATGATTTCAAAAAGTACTTGCAGGGAATAAAGAATATCAAGACCGTTTTTTCTTCTTATCAGGGGATAAAACAATTCCACCAAATAATTGGCAGAGTAAGTTTGGTGGTTCAGTTTGAGAATATCATGATGGATTAAAAAAGTTTTATTTACACTTGTTTGATAAAACTCAGATTGATTTAAACTGACGTGATGATAAATTACGTCAAGATATTTATGAAATTATTAATTATTGATTACAAAAAGGGGTGCAAGGATTACGTTTTGATGTTATCAATTTAATTGGAAAACCATCAACATTTGTTGATGATTTAACTGGTGATGGACGAAAATATTATACTGATTTGCCACAAGTTCACAAGTATTTGCAAGAAATGGGACAAAAGACATACCATATGAAAGAAAATGTTATCACAGTTGGTGAATTATCGTCAACTTCAATTGAGCAAGCTATTTTGTACACTAAATCAACATCACAAGAATTAAATATGGCCTTTACCTTCCATCATTTAAAAATTGATTATTTAAATAATGAAAAGTGAGCATTAGCACCTTATGACCCTGCAAAATTAGTAGCAAACATTAAAGAATGACAACAGTTAGTTCAAGCAGAAGACGGTTGGTTAGCAACTTTTTTAAATAATCATGATCAACCACGGGCTTTATCTCGCTTTGGTGATTCACAAAATTATCGTTTTGAATCAGCAACTGCTTTAGCCGCTGTTGTCCTGATGTTAAGAGGAACACCATATCTTTATCAAGGAGAAGAATTTGGAATGGAAAATAATGATTATCAAAATATTAGCCAACTTAAGGATGTTGAGTCAATTAATTATTACCAAATTTTAAAACAAAAAGGCTATGAAGTGTCAGCAATTTTAAAAATTCTTAGTGCTCGTTCACGTGATAATGCCCGAACTCCAATGCAATGAAATGATAAGCAGTTTAGTGGTTTCAGTTCTCATCAGCCATGAATTAATGTAAATACAAATTATTTAAGAGTTAATTGGGAAAAAGATTATTATAGTCCGCAATCAATTTTTAAGGGATATCAATTTTTAATTCAATTACGCAAAAAAAATTTAGCCTTTAGTTATGGCCAAATTGATTTTCTTGATATTAATCCTGTTGTGTTAAGTTTTTATCGCTCTTATCAGGACCAAAAATTTTTAGTAATTATTAATTTGTCGAATCAAGAAATTATGTTTGATAATAAGTTAACTAATTTTAAAATTATTTATAATAATTATCAAACTATTGATGAAAAACTTAAGCCATATCAAGTAATAATTTTTGATTATTTAATATCAAAACCAGTTAAATAATCTAATCCCTTTCTCAAATGACTTAAATCTAATTCAATCTTAGCAATTAAATCATCAATACAATTTTGAATATTTTTGTTTCTTGCAATAATGGGTTTTCAAATTTGATCTTGATGATGTGCTTTTTTACTATAATAATATTTATCAAGCAGTAAAGTAAATTTATTATTAACAAAGGACATTGATAAAACTTCTTGATATTTATTACTATTGTCAATTAAATTAGCCATTACTTTTGGTGTTAAAATTTTTCGTAGTTCAACTGGATCAGTTGTATTAGTATCAAATAAATTAGGGAATTCCGTTCCTTCTAGTTGGATTTCTTTGTTATTTAAAATAAACTTTTTAAATTTATTTTGATGGGGAACAATATTTGCTTCAATTTCGAAGTTTTTTGGTAATGTGGCCGTAAAGAAAAAGTAGTTTTCTGAACGCTTCATTTCAATTCATAATAATAAGTAAGTCATATTAATACCATTTGCAATGCTATTTGATGTTTTTGAATCTTTGCCTTTACTATTAGAAAGACTAGCTAAAATAATTAGGCCAATAAGAAGACAAAAAATTAATGTTTTTAAGAAGACCATTGTTTTTCGAACAGTAATAACACCCAATGAAAAGGTGTTATTTTTTGTTGTACCATTAATAACTTTATTATCTAGCTTCTCTTCTAAGCTACTTACTCGAATTAAACTTTGTTGTAAAAGATTATTTTTTTTTGGATCTTTACTAAAACTAGTAAAGTTTGGTTCAGGAATAATTTTAAAGTTATTGCTTACTTCATCAAGGGTAATTTCATCTTTTCAAAGATCTTCAATTGCAATTTGGTAATATGCATTATAATCTAATCGATTAAGAAAAAGACTAATACTAACAGCACCAGCTTTAATTAAAACATAAATAATAATTGTTACTACTAATAATGGTAAGGCAACATAGATAAGATAAAATTGTAATTTATTATTGCTAATATTAATAACATTAAGAATAATTCCCACTAATAAACCTGTTCCTAAAATTGTAATTAAGATACTAAAAATAACATCAATTATAACTGATTTTCGTCAAAAACTAGTAATTTTTTTATAGTGTTGTTGAAGATGATCTTGATGAAGAGTTTTAATTTTATTAACTGCTGTTTCTGATAACGCAGTGGTATTCATTTTTAACTTCACTTCGCTTTCTGGGTTTATATTAATTTGTATAAATTATAATTTAAAAAGCAAGGAATTACAATTATGTTGTAAAAATAAGTGAACTTTTTTATCATAACTTGGTGTATAATTGTTATGCATTAATTATTAGCAATTATTAATAAGGAGTGAAAAATTAAATGAGTAATATTTTATTAACAAGTGGGCCACCATCTCCGGATTGAATTACGCCTACTAATACGCCACACGACATTTTAGCAACATATGGTGGCTGAGTTCATATGTATGCTGTATTTATTACTACGGGAATGATTTTATCTGTTTTAGCCTGTTTTATTCGGTTAAAAATTAAGAAGATTCCGATTGAACCTCTAATTTGATCAGTTTTTGTTATTATTCCTTTTTCATTATTTGGTGCTAGTTTTTTTGGAAAAGTTAATAATGATGTTAACAATCCATGGGTAACAGAACCAGGAGCGGTGCCATTTTGGTCATTATTTGCGTTTTGAAAAGCAGGAATGAGTATTCATGGTGGTGTTCTGTTTGGAACCATTACTGGTTTAATTGTGTTTGGCATTGTGGGGAGAAAATCAAAGGTTTCACTTTGAGTTTATACTGATGCTATTATTCCAAATATTTTATTGGGACAAGTATTAGGACGTTGAGGTAATTTCTTTAACCATGAATTATTAGGAAGTGTTACTTCGTATGATTCATTACGTTGACTACCAGCATTTATTCGTGATAACTTATGACAATGAGCTGGATCTTCTGGATTATCACCAGAAACAAGTGGCGGAGAAATTGTCTTTCGTCAACCAATTTTCTTATATGAATCGTTCTTTAACTTTTTAGCATGATTATTTATTACTTTTTTTATTCCTTTTGCTGGACAGTTATTTGGCAAAAAACCATGGAAAAAAGACTCAAAAGAATATCCTTTTGATTTAAAATATAATTTTATTCATTTCTTTAACCGGAAATATATTAAAAAAGATAAAATGACATGAAAAGAAGTCTGAGATAAAGCATATTTTAATTATGTACCAAGCCAAAAACAATTAGATGAGATGCCGAAAGTATCATTTGTTAAAACCAAATCAGAACTAGGTAATCGTTTTAAAAAATGGTGGCATAATGATAGTGCAGAATTAACAAAATTAAATAATCCTGGGCGTTATTCAATAACACGTAGTGGAGTTCAAACTGGTTTTTATTTCTTTTTATGAAATTTAATTCGTTTTGTTCTTGAAACGCAACGTGATGATGTTTCAACATTATTTATTAAAAATTATCGAGCATTAGATTATGCGGTTTTAATTTTAATTGCAGTATTGGGATTAGTATTGGCAATTTATGCACAATGAGGAGCGCCACGAAAATTTCGTAAGAATGGTTTTATTTATGAAAAAGAATATGTTGATTTTGAGAGTTTACAAACTTGAAAATTTGATAAATATTTAGCTAATAATATTGTTATTGGTGAAGATAATTATGTTGATAAATTACCAATAATTATTAAGACAAAAGTAATGGAATTCTTAGGTTATCAAGATGAATCTTTTGATAAATATTTTGAATTAAAATATTTTAAAACCAATGATCAAGTTTTAACTAATAATGAAATTACTAATTATAGTTTTAAAATTGTGGCATTGCCAACAGCAAGTAATAAATTTATTGATGATTTGGTTGTTAATCAAACATATAAAGTTGATTTAAGTAAAATCTTAAAACAAGTAACGTTAGACCTAACAAAACCAAATAATAATCAATATTTAACATTATCAAGTCAGCAATTTGGAACATTATTAAATGATTTTATTCATCGTGATGAAACAGCAGCACAAATTAAAGCAATCTGAAATAATTTTTATCCAAATATTAATGAAAAGAAAACAACTATTTTTAACCTTAATCTTAATGAATTAATTAATTTTGATGAATTAAAAATTAGCCCTATTGCTAAAAAAATTGAAGTATCAAAATTTAAATTTAAAGCAAACCAATTTTATTATTTTAATAAAAAAGTTTGTTTTAAATTAAACTGACAATAAAGAGTGTACAATGGTAGTAGGAAGAGGGGGGAACTTATGTTAAAAAAAGATATTGAAAAAGACTTACAACAATATATTAATGAACACCTTAAAATGCAATTTTTTTGTTATAATTTAAGTTCAGCGGCCGAAAAATTAGGTTTTCCTGGTTTTAGTCATTATTTTCAAGTTCAAGCACAAGATGAAGTTTTACATCAACGTCGAATTATGAACTTTGTATCAGAACGTGATGGTCATTATGAAGTAAAAAATATTGTTGAAGAATATCATGATATTAAAAATATTACAGAACTAATGGAAATCTATCAAACAAAACGGGCATATTTCGCTGATTTAACCAATAAATTAGCACATCATGCTCAAGAAGTTGGGGATTTAGTAACCTATAAATTTTATGATTGATTTGTGATTGATTTTTATGAAGAATTAGCAGAGATAAAAGACATTGTTGATTGAATTAAAATGTCAAACAATACTTACTATAATATTGATCATAAAATGGGTGCAAAAGAGGAACCAGATACTTTAACAGTTATTGATCCATTTAGTCCACATGCATAATAGTGCTTTTTCTTTTAAAATCAAAAATTTTAAAAGAAAAAGCATTTTTTTATTGATTTTCAATTTAAAATTAATACTATGGGAAGTAAAGAATTAGAGACAATTTTAAAAACAATGATAAGTAAAGGCAAACCAGGGTTGAGATTACCATCAGAAGCAATGCTGATGAAACAATATCAAGTTAGTCGGACAACTGTTCGTGATACATTTAAAAAGTTAATTGGAAAAAATATGATTTATAGTTTGCAAGGGAAAGGTTATTTTACTTTGAATCGAGTTTTTTGAAGTACGGAATTATCATTTTCAAAAAAAATATGACAATGCAGTTAATAAATTATATGTTGTTAATATTCCGCTTGATCAATATTTTCTTGATACATATCAATGTTTGGATAATGATTTTATGAGTTTAATTAAAGTTCGTTATCAAAATGATAGGATTAAGAAATATTCCATTATTTGAGTTAATAAAACAATTTTAAAAACCTTAACTTTAAAGATTGTGAAGATAGTTTATTATCTTATATCCATTCAAGGAATATTACGCTAATCAATAACCTTAAATGTTTACGCTTAGAATTGCCTAATGCTTATGATGAAAAGTTTTTGCAGTTAAGTTTTAAAACATATTTGCCTAAAAAGTATTCAATTACTTTTTCAGAATATCATGAAGTTGTTGAATGTAGTAAAGAAACATACCAACCAGAATTATTTGAATTTTATAAAGTAAATTATTTTTAGTAAGAACTTGTTACGACAAGTTCTTATTTTTTTTTGGTAAATAAAATTAAAATAGAAAGGAGAAATAAAGAATGGCAAAGTCAGAAAATTTAAGGCAAAAGGAAAACTATTTTATGAAATTAAAGAATAAAATTAAGGCGCCATTTGAAGGGGGAAAGAATTCACGCTTTAAAATTGGGATTAATAAATTTGCTAAGGCAATTTTAACAATGATTGCAATTTTACCAGTTGCTGGGTTATTCATTGTTGTTGGTAAAATTATTGGACCGTTAGGCTTTGGTCAAATTACAAGTATTGCCAAAGTAGCAAACCATATTGGAACAATTATTGAAACAATTGGTTGAATGCCATTCCGTCATATTGGATTGTTATTTGCTATTGCTATTGGTGGGTCATGAGCTAAAAATAAGGCTGGTGGTTGTTTTGCTGGAGCAATTGCTTATTTAACATTATTAAGTGTTGGAGCAACATTTTTTGTAACTAGAACAGGAACTGATGGAACTGAGTTTATGAATTATATTTTAGGGGGAAGATGAACCAACCAAAAGGATTATTTTAGTAATCAAGAAGGGGTTTATTCACTCCGTTTTGATGCATTGGGGGGAATTATTACTGGTTTTATTGGGGCTGGAGTTTATAATAAGTTTTTTGCTTTTAATCGTTTACCTAATGCGTTATCTTTTTTTAATGGACCACGCTTTGTGCCATTAATGGTAATTGTGGTTTGTTTACCAATTGCAATTACTTTGTCCCTATTTTGACCACTAATCCAAACGGGAATAAATGTTATTGGGAAGAATATTGCTTTAAATAATAAAATTCCGTTTATTATTCCTTTTGAAACTTTTCGTCAAGGGTATTAGCTAATGCAATCAAATATGCAAAGTTAAAACGCAAACTATTACCGTATTTTAAAATGTGTGAATTAGAAGCAGTGACAACAGGGGTGCCAATTTTACGAGCAATGGTTTTAGAAGATGAGGATGATTCAATTGCACAAATAATTGATAGTCAATTTTATTTAGGGAGTAATTTATTAATAGCTCCGATTTTAACACCACAAACAATGAAGCGAGAAGTTTATTTACCTGCAGGAGAATGGTTTTTGTTTGGCCAAAAAGAAAAGAAATATCTTGGAAAGCAATCTTATTTATTGTCTTGTTCGGCAGATGAAATTTTGCTTTTTGTAAAAGGAAACACTATTATTCCAACTATTAAAGAAGATAATTATCATTTTGAACAATTAGACACTGTTTCATTAGAATTAAATCTTTATGGAACATTACCATCAAAATACGAATTAAAGTTTAAACTTAACAAGAATTTAATTATAATTACTTATCAAAATCAAAAGTTTAATATTTCATCAAAGCACAGTTATGTTGTAAAATAGTTAATATTTCCATTTTTTCCTTTAAAAAAGAGTATAATGTATGTGGTAATTATTTATTGCCATTATTCCACTTATACACTTAAATTAATACTTCTTGCTTAATACTCTAAGTAGAGGAGACATAATTATGGAAATATCTATATGAGTAATAATCATTATTGCTGTTGCAATTGGTTTTTACTTTCTTGGATTTTTATGTGAAAAATATCTAAGATTTAAATTAATTAAAAAAACAAAGTTAAAAATAAAACAAGCTGAAGAAAAGGCAAAAAAAATTATTAATGCTGCAAAAGCAGATGGAAAAGTTGAAGCAGCACAAATTAGACAAGAAATGAATAATGAATTAGCTCGGAAACGAGAAGAATTTTTAGAAACGGAAAAGTTTTTAACAAATAGGGAGCGTTTAATTATTGAACGCGAAGAAGTATTACATAGTAAAGAGCAAGAAACGTTTCGGAAGAAAGAAGAATTACAAGGAAAGATTAACTATTATCAAGAACTAGTTGAACATAATCTTCAACAGCTTGAAAAAGTTACTGGTTATTCTCTTGAAGAAGCGAAAGATGTACTTTTTAAAGAAATAAGTGACCGTTACCAAAAAGAAATTGGTGAATTTTTAAAAAATGCTGAGAATACAGCAAAAATTAACGCCAAAGAAACAGCCATTAATATTGTTACTAGCGCAATTGAACGTTATGCTGTTAATATTGTGGCAGAAAAAACAACTACTTCTGTTTATTTGGAAGATGATAATATGAAAGGACGGATTATTGGGAAAGACGGCCGTAATATTCGAACTTTTGAAGTAGCCGCTGGAGTGGATCTAATCATTGATGATACTCCAAATGTTGTTCAAATTTCATCTTTTAACCCCATTCGCCGTGAAATTGCCAAAAAAACATTAGAAAAGCTATTAGTTGATGGACGGATTCAACCAAATCGGATTGAAGAAACAATCAAGTTAGAGCAAGAAGAAATTGAAATGACAATTTTGGAAACAGGAAAAGAAGTTGTTGCTGAATTAGAATTAGATAATTTAGACATTGAATTAATTCGCCATCTAGGAATTTTAAAATACCGAACTAGTTATGGGCAAAATGTTTTATTGCATTCAATTGAAGTTGCTAAATTAACGGCAATGATGGCTAGTGAATTAGGTTTAGACGCAACGATTGCAATGCGAGCTGGTCTATTACATGATATTGGAAAAGCAGTTGATTTTGATAACGAAGGAAGCCATGTTACCTTGGGAGTTAAGTTAGCAACAAAATGTGATGAGAATCCAATTATCATTAATGCGATTGCTTCACATCATGGTGAAGTCTCTGCTAATAATCCATATTCAGTTTTGGTTTCTGCTGCCGATACATTATCAGCAGCACGACCAGGGAGCCGTAATAATAATCTTGAAAATTATATTTCCCGTATGTCTGAATTAGAAAAAATCTGTCAAACAGTAGTTGGTGTTCAATCGGTTTATGCTTTACAAGCAGGACGTCAAATTCGTGTTATTGTTAATCCAGTTATTAGTGATGATGACCGTACACACAAAATTGCAATTGATATTAAAGAAAAAATTAAAAAAACAAAGGCAATTCCAGGGGACATTGTTATTACAGTAATTAGAGAGTTACGAATAACAGAAACTGTTATTTAAAAGAATAATTTTTTATTCTTTTTTTATGGAAATTTTAGTATTATAATTATTAGGAAAGATTTTGTTATAAAAAATAAAGGAGAATTAGTGATGATTGGAGACTTTTTAGCAAATCGATTGAAAAAATCAATTGAAAAAAATATGAAAAAATCAACTTTAACTAGTGATGCTATTAGTGAAACAATGCGGGAAATTAGATTGGCATTATTAGAAGCGGATGTTAATAATGAAGTGGTAAAAGATTTTATTAAGGCAGTAGAAACAAAAGCCCGCGGAGAATATATTTCCGATGGTTTGAATGCATCACAGATGATGGTTAAAATTGTTCATGAAGAATTGGTTAATATTTTTGGGAAAACAACGAAGGAATTATCTTTTGCTTCAAAACCAACAATTGTTATGATGGTTGGATTACAAGGGAGTGGGAAAACGACAACCACTGGTAAAATTGCCAAATTAGTGGAAAAAAAATATCAAAAAAAACCATTATTGGTAGCTTGTGATATTTATCGTCCCGCAGCAATTGATCAGTTAAAAACAATTGGAAAGAATCTAAATCTTGAAGTATTTGAACGAGGAACACAAAATCCCGTTCAAACAGCGCAAGAAGCAGTTACTTATGCAAAAGAAATTAAAAATGATGTTATTTTAATTGATACTGCTGGTCGTTTGCATATTGATGCGGAATTAATGCAAGAATTAAAAGAAATTAAAAATAATATTACTCCTGATGAAATCTTACTTGTTGTTGATGGAATGACAGGACAAGATATTATTAATGTTGCAACAGAATTTAATCAATTGTTAAAGTTAACCGGAGTTGTTGTTACTAAGTTAGATGGTGATGCTCGTGGGGGAGCAGCATTATCAATTACTCATTTAACCAAATTGCCAATTACTTTTATTGGGACTGGAGAGGGAATGAGTAGTTTACAAATTTTTTATCCCGACCGAATGGCAGATCGAATTTTGGGAATGGGAGATGTTCAAACTCTAGTTGAAAAGGCAAAAGATGTTTTAGATGAACGTGATATTAAAAAAACAATGAATCGAATGATGATGGGACAATTTGATTTACAAGATTTGTTAAATCAAATGCGACAAATCTCAAAAATGGGAAAAATGGGTGGAATTATGAAATTATTGCCTGGAATGCCAAAAATGAGTGATGAAAAAATTGCTGATGCAGAACGTAAATTAAAAGCAACAGAAGTCTTATTATCTTCAATGACAGTTAAAGAACGTCGTGAACCGCGGTTGTTAAAACACTTATCACGAAAAAATCGGATTTTAAAAGGTTCGGGGCGGACAGAAAAAGAATATAATGAGTTAATTAATCAATTTGAAAAAACAAAAAAACAAGTTGATGAGATTGCTCGCCAAATTAAATCTGGTCGTATGCCAAACATTCCGGGAATGGGTGGTTTAAGCGGAATGGGTTTTAATTAAGACAATATTTCAAAGTTTTATTATAAAAAATTGTGAATCAAATAAAAAAAGTTTAAGGACAATTAAATGTTGTAACTTAAACTTGTTTTTATTATTATTTAATTTCTTTCCTATTCTATTTTAGTTCTTTCTGCTATAGAAAATTGCATTCCCATTTTGCCACTATTAGACCCTGGACTTGATACAAACGAATAGTATAAGCCACCATCAAAAGATTCACCAAATGTAAACATCATTGCTCATGGAGTTGTTATTTGATAATCTCAAACTATTTCTAATCAACTTCAATTTTGTTCTATTCCTTTAGGTTTTGACAATAGGGGATGTAATTTAATATTAAATAAATCAAGGTCTTCCAAATCTTTGGCTTCATCAGAATTTTTAAAATCTTTTACTAAAAAGTTAATAACGCTTTGAAGACCATCCTTTTTATTTTGTTCTAGGACCTTTTTAAATGTTTTATTTGGAAATCTAAATTCAACAAAACTACTAATAAAAGTTCCACCCTTGGCGTATTTAATAAATTGAATAATAATTTTTCCTCAGTTTGCTAATTTTTTGTCAATTGCTGCTCGCGATAAGTTCAAAGTAATTGTTGCATCTTCATTATCTTTATTTGTTACATTACCAGATAACCCTAATCCGTAGATGTTAAAATAATTTAGTTTAATTTTAAATGTGCCTAAGTCTAAACCAACATTGTCGTCAACATTGAAAACGGGGCCAACATTGTTTTTATAAAAATCAACAAAATCAGTAGGTTTGATATCATCAATGCTATCTCAACCAACACCATTATTCATTTTTTCTCCAATTCATTCTTGCAATAAAACCTTGTTTTGTTTTGCACTGTTTGTTAAACCATCATATCCCTTATTTTCTGATGTTAATGCTCCATTTTGTTCTTTTTCAATTAAGGGTGTATCATTATAAGTAATACTAATATTTTGAAATTCTTTTTGACTTATAATATAATTTTTTACAGCAGTTTTGAAAATATCGTCTAATGGTTTAGTATCTTTTGCAAAATCTCACATCATTTGATCATATAGTGGTTTAAAAAGTTCATTTTCACCAAAATTAACAGTTTCTAATTTAATAAAATAGTCTTTAATGTTTTCAATTAGAAAACTTACTGCTTTATCAGAAAAGGCATGTAAGGCAGTAACATTTTCAGTAACATTGTAAATACTTGTTATTCCAAAACTAGCATACATTTGTTTAAATTTTAATTGAAGTGTTGCTTTGTAATCAACTCGAACAGCTGAAAAAGGCTCTGGATTAACATCACTAGGAAATTTATTGCGTAAATTTTCTACATCAATAAAAGTAACTTTTACAATATTTTTTTCATCATCTAGGGTTAATGGCATTTCATCAACAAAGTAATTTGAATATTCATTTTGTAAGTCATGGTTAACATTATCAAAAATTTTTGTAAAACTATTGATAAAATAAGTAGCCATTTTATTATCTTCTGGATTATTTAACTTTAATTGATAAGAATCAGTATCTCCTTTATTTACTTTAGAATAGATTTTTGACAAGTTGCTTTTTATACTATCGATATAAGGAATATTTTTAATTTTTTGATTAATTTTTTCACCTGCTTTTGCTTGAATTTCATTAAAGACTTGCAGGTCTTTTGCGGTAATACTTTCGTTAGTAACTAGTTTTTTGTTATGACAAGCAACAACATTGGGAGCAACAGTTCCGACTAATGTGATTGTTCCTAAAATACTTAATAATTTCTTCATTGTTTTTTTCTCCTTGTTATTAATTCAAATTAAAAAATTATTGGCATTGCAATAGTAATTTAATTAGTATTTTTTAATATTTAACTTTTTTGTTTTTTAAGTTAACGGTGGCGCATGTCCTTTTTTAAATTGACTAATTGATTTAGAATTACGAAAATTAGTAAATAATAAACCTTCACGGAATGTTAAAATTCTTGAAAGAAAAATATTTAAAATAATTATTAATGTTATTTTGTTTTTAAAAATTAGATATTGGTAAAAAAGAGTTTTAAATTGTTCTGTGCTTTTTTTAAGGTATTTTAAAAATTCAATTTTAATTTTAAAATAATAAGCAAAAAGAAGAAAAATAACAGATGTATAAAATAAATTATCATTGATTTCCAAATCAACATTTTTAATGGATATATTATAAGCAAGATAAATAATTACCAAAATAAAATATGAAGTTAAATACCCAGTAAATAATTTGTTTCTCATCAGTTTTTCCTCTTTTGTATCTTAACTATATTTATAACAATTATTTATAAAAAAACAAGTGGATAACTTTTATTAATCGAAGTTTTTATTTATTAATCTATAAATTACTAATTTTATTTTGCTTATTTTTTAAAACAATTTATAATATATTAGGAATAAACAAGAAAAAGAAAGGAATGTTATAATGGCATTACAATATAAGCGTGTTTTATTAAAATTGTCTGGCGAAGCATTAGGAAACTCTGATGATTTGTATGATTCAAAGAGAATTCATGATATCGCTAGACAAATTGTTAAATTACAAAGAGAAGGACTTCAAATTGCGATTGTTGTTGGTGGTGGCAATATTTGGCGTGGTAATCGTGCTGATAGTATTAATATGAATCCGATTAGTGCGGATTATATGGGAATGTTAGCAACCGTAATGAATGCACTAGCATTAGAAGCAGTCTTAAAAAATGAAGGAAGTGAAAATGTTGTTGTAACTTCAAAAATTCAAGTTCCAGAAGTAGCATCGCCATATTTATTTAAAAAAGCAAAAGCTGCTTTGGAAAAGGGAGCAATTGTTATTATGGCTGGTGGAACTGGCCAACCAAAATTTACAACTGATACTGCGGCAACAATTCGGACAATTGAAATTGATGCTGATGTTATGTTAATGGCAAAGAACGGTGTTGATGGCATTTATGATAAAGATCCGCGCGAAAATTCTGATGCAATTCGATTTGATAATATTAGTTTAAATGAATTACAAGAAAAACAATTAAAAGTGATGGACTTAACAGCATCAAGTTTAGCAATGGAAGATAATGTTAAAATTGTTGTTTTTGACATTAATGAACCAGATAATATTTATAAGGCAGCACACGGAAGTGCTCGTTCAACAGTTGTTACAGGAGGAAGAAAATAAATGTCACAAGAAATTATTAATCAAACAAAAGAAAAAATGACAAAAGTATTAGGGACATTTGAAAATGAATTAGTAAAAATTCGTACTGGTCGTGCTAATCCAAATATGTTAGCACATATTATGATTGATTATTATGGAACACTAACGCCAATTCATCAATTAGCAAATATTATGGTTCCTGAGGCGCGCCAATTAGTAATTAAACCTTATGATCGCGGAACAATTAGTTTAATTGTTATGGCAATTAATAAGTCAGATTTAGGATTATCACCAAATTCAGAAGCAGATTTAATTCGTTTAAATATTCCTCCTTTAACAGAAGAACGTCGTAAAATGTTAGTAAAAGATATGTGAAAAGAAGTTGAACATTTTAAAATTGCAATTCGTAATGAACGCCGCGATAGTAATGAACAAATTAAAAAAGATCCCAATTTAACCGATGATGATAAAAAATATTATGAAGGTGAAATTCAGAAATTAACAGATAATTTTATTAAACAGCTTGATGAAAAGGGGACATTAAAGGAAAAAGAACTAATGGAAGTATAAACTTTCATTTTTTATTATGCCAGATATAATAAATAATAGACAAAACAAGAAAGAGAGAACAAGGAATATGAATGTACCACAACATATTGCAATTATTTTAGATGGCAATGGTCGTTGAGCAACAAAACAAAGTTTAAAGCGAACAGCTGGTCATGAAGAGGGAGCAAAACGAATTAAAGAAGTTGCTTTAAAAGCAAATGCATTAGGAGTTAAATATTTAACACTTTATTGTTTTTCAACAGAGAATTGAAAGCGTAATAAAAAGGAAGTTGCTTATTTGATGGAAATGCCAGAACGATTATTAAATAATAAAGAAGTAAGTAATTTTAAAAATAAAAATATTGTTTTAAACCATATTGGTCGTAAAACAAAAATGCCAGCAAAAACGTTAGATGCTATTAATGACGCTATTAAGCAAACGAAGGATAACAATGGTTTAGTATTAACCTTTGCCTTTGATTATGGGGCAATTGAAGAAATTGTCACTGCTATTAACGAAATGTTAGCAGCGCAATTGTCTGAAGTTGATGAGAAAACTTTGTTTAATTATTTATATACTAAAAATCTACCAGCTGTTGATTTAATGATTCGTTGTGGTGGTGAACAACGCTTAAGTAATTTTTTACTGTTGCAAAATCGTTATGCTGAGTTATATTTTACTGATAAATTTTGGCCAGAATTTGATGAAAATGCTTTGTTAACAGCAATATTAGATTATAATAATAGAAATAGAAGATTTGGAGGGGTTAAAAGTGATGAATAATAAGCAAGATAATGTTCTTGTTGATGAAACAAATGCACCATCAGATACAAATGGTAATAATATTACCGAAACAAAGAAAGTGGAACAAAAAAAAGGAATGTTTCAAAAAAAATATGTTGCACGACATATTACATTTTATGTTTTATTAATTTTTTTGGGATTATATTTATTTACTGGGGCAATTGCAACAGAATGACAAGGTAAAGTTGCTCATATTGATATTGCTGATTATGTTTTTATTGGCATTAATGTCGTAATTTTGGGGTTAGTTAACTATGAGATTTTACGGTTAGTGGGGGGAACAAAGTGACCAATTTATACTCAAGTTATTACTTATTTATTAATGGTGTTTTTATTTTTATTTCCAGTTGAATCTGTTGCGGAAAATTATGGTGGAATCGGTGCTATTAATTATCCGTTTTATACTTTATTAAATTGAAATTGGTTGAAACCATGAATTATTTTTGTTATCTATTTATGTGCGATTTTAGTATATTATTGCTTAGTTTTTAGTTCAAAAGAAATTACCTTTGGTAAAATGACTTTAGTATTGATTTTTACGTTATATTTAATTTTTGCTTTTAAAGCAATGAATAAATTTATGTTAAATCCTGATTATGGTTGAAGCAGTGTTGTTTGATTAGCTTTAATTATTATTTTAACTGATACTTTTGCTTTTGTGGGAGGGGTTAGTTATGGAAAACACAAATTAGCACCAAATGTTTCACCAAACAAAACTTGAGAAGGAGCTGCGACAGGAACAATAATGGCGGCTGGAATTGCTATTACTTATGCTGTTTTAATGTTCAATTTAAACGAAAATGAAAAACACTGAGTTTTTAATTTCTTTTCAAATGATAATGATAAACATGTAATGCGTTATGTTATTTATGTTTTATTAGCTTTTGTGTTAAGTATTTTATCACAATTAGGTGATTTATCGTTTTCATGAATTAAACGTCGTTATGATATTAAAGATTTTAGTAATTTATTACCTGGCCATGGTGGGTTGCTAGATCGTTTGGATTCATTTTCGTTAGTATTTTTTGTAATGTTTATTATTTCAAATGTGGCATTGCAACGCTAATTAATGATGCGAGAACTTATTATTTTTGGGGCTTCAGGGAGCATTGGGCAACAAGCCTTACAGATTATAAAAACCAATCCAAATGATTTTATCCTTAGGGCGATTAGCGTCTATCATAATGTGACCGTTCTTGATGAAATATTACCAACATCACCAACAATTAAGATGGTTCATGTTGCTGATGCAACACAACAAGCAGCATTTACTGTTAAGTATCCAACAATTACTTTTGTTACTGAAGAAGCGGGTTTTGATCAAATTTTAACAACATTCCCATCAGCAATGGTTCTTAATGCTATTGGGGGGTTTGCAGGATTGTACCCAACTTTGCAAACATTGCAAGGATATCACCGTACCTTATTATTGGCAAATAAAGAATCACTAGTATTAGCGGGTGATTTAATTAATAACTTATTAGAAGAACATCAAAATCAGTTGTTTCCAATTGATTCTGAGCATTGTGCAATTTTTCAATGTTTAGAGCAAGATAATCCGGTGCAAGAGATTATTTTAACTGCTTCAGGAGGAATGTTTGCTGATAAAACATTAGCTCAATTAACAACAATTGATGAAAGCCAAGCTTTGTGTCATCCAAACTGACAAATGGGACAAAATATTACCATTGATTCTTCAACAATGGTTAATAAAGCTTTTGAAGTTATTGAAGCATATCATTTATTTAAAACAAAAAATATTACTGTTGTGTTGCATCCCCAATCAATTTTGCATTCAGCGGTGCAGTATGAAGATTACTCAATTTTAGCACAGTTATCACCACCATCAATGATTCAAGTTTTAAATTATTTTTTCTATTATCCGCTGCGGAAAAAAAATCCTTTATTAAAACCATTAGATTTTAGTGATTTAATTACTTTAACATTTCAAAAAGCAGATTTATCACGATGAAAGGCGCTAAAATTAGCTTATCGTTGTTTGAATGAAAACAACGCTTTGGCTGTTGCTTTTCATACAGCAAATGAACAGTTACGAGCGTTATTCTTAGCGGGAAAAATTAAATTTTATCAAATTGTTGATTATATTGAGTTTTTTATGGATAAAATTAAGCCACAAAAACTATCTAATTATCAGCAAATAAAACAATTAAATGATACTATTAAAAGAGAAATTATTAATTATTTTTCCGAAAAATAATGTTATGAAAAGGTAAGTTAGGAGTTAGTCGATAAATGTCAGCGGGAATGATAGTTTTAGGATTTGTAATTGGCATTATAATTTTATTAATGCTAGTTACAGTTCATGAATTTGCCCATTTTGTTATTGCAAAATTATCGGGAGCATATGTTTATGAGTTTGCAATTGGGTTTGGCCCAAAGATTTTTTCTTGAGGGAAAAAAGAAACGCGTTATTCGATTCGAATTTTTCCTTTTGGTGGTTATGTGTATATTGCCAGTGAATTAGTTGATGCTCCAAAAGGGCGCGAAGAAGAGGAAGTTCCAAAAGAACGAAAAATGGAGAACATTGCTAAATGAAAACGATTAATTTTTATTGTGGCGGGAGCTTTAATGAATTTTTTTATTGCTGTTTTCATTTTTACAACAACTTTTGCTGCTTTAAATGCCAAACCATCAGATATGACATATTGAGGAGCAAAATATGATGTTGGAGGAGCAGCATATAATGCTCTAAAAACAAGTAAAGAACCAATTGGACAGGATATTGTTATTTTAAATTATTGATTAGGTTCGAATCAAACCACTCTTAAAGTGGCACAAAATTATTATCGTGATCATGAAAAGGATGATGAAAAATATAATGAAGCTAATAAGATTTTAGTTAGTCATCTTGGAACTATTAATAATATTCCAAATTATCAAACAACAGTTTATAATTTTATTAATAATTTAAAAAAACAATATAATCAAAGCGATGAACATCAGCGCGCTAATTTTATTACATTAGATTTTGTTCGGGTGAACAATAAAAAAGAGGTAACAACCGATTCAAATAATCGATTGTTTCAAACTGAACCAGTTGAATTAAAAATAACTGGCAGTACTTATACCGTTGGGATTCGTGCACCTGATCGCCAGTTTGCTACAACAGCACAGGCTTATGGTTATGGTTGACGTGAAACCTTTACTGAATCAGTAACAATTTTAAAATCATTTGGTTTATTATTTACTGGTCAATGAGGACAATTATCAGGACCAGTTGGAATTGCAAAAACAGTTTCTTCAATTTTAACGGAAGGACCGGCATTATTTTTTATGTATGTCGCAATGTTATCAGCAAACTTATTTGTTTTAAATTTAATTCCGATTCCACCATTGGATGGATACAAATTCTTAGAAACATTAATTGAAGGAATTGTTGGTGGTGGGAAACGTCTCAAAGGACGTTTCCAAATTTGAAAACAGCGTCATAATCCAGCACAGCAAAAATTATTATTAGAAGAATATCAGGTAAAAGAACAAAATTGGCAGCTTCCGCACAAGGCAAAAATTATTATTAATGTCACGGGGGCAGTGCTCTTTATTTTATTATTTATTGGAATAACAATTAAAGATGTCTTTTTTTAAAGAAGAGAGATAGATGAGGGATGGCAAATGGATCAACAATTGGTAAAACTATTTACAGTTAACAACTTAGAATTTCCTGATAATTATTTTGCTGATGCAAAAATTATTAAAAGCGAGTATAGTACAGGAGAATCGTTTTTTCGTGTTATTATTGAAATTAATGATTTTTTGCCAACTGATGTTTTATTAAAATTAGAAACAACGTTATTAGCAAACCCAACATTACCAACGAAAGTTTCGTTCCTAGTACGGAATAAAAATTATCAATTAGAAACTATTTTTACTTATTTAGAATATATTCGTTTTAATAAATCAGAATTAAAAAATAGTTTTTTTAGTAAATTACCACCATCACGTTTTATGTTAGTAGATAATATTTTAAAAATTACAGTTCATTCAGATAGTGAAAAAAAACTTGTTAGTGAACATTGTCATTATTATGAAAACAAATTACGTCGTTATGGGTTTCATAATTTACGATTAGATTTAATAGTCGATTTACAAGAAAATAATATTTTAGAAATTAATGAACAAGAATTAATAAAATACCAAGAAAATCAGCAGAAAAATGAAAGTTTAATGTTAAAACCAGCAATTACAACAAAGCAGGCACGGAATGGAACTAATAATTATGTAAAAGGAAAAATGGGACAAGTAAGTTACGAACGTCTTGCTGATATTGACCAAGATGCGCCAAATGTCACAATTTATGGGAAAATTGTTAATAAGGATCGACAATTAATTTCCACTAAAAAATTTATTTATACAATTACGATAACTGATTATAGCGATACTATTGCTGGAAAGTTTTTTACCCGCACTGAACAAGCAGATGATTTTTTTGAAGAGCTAAAAATTGATGAATGAGTTAGCATTTTTGGTGATATTCGTTATGATACTTATGCTAATGAACAAATGCTTTTTATTAAAAAAATTGAGCGATTAGATCGCGAGGACTTATATCGTGAAGATAATGCGGATGAAAAGCGTGTTGAATTACATTTACATACTAAAATGAGTGCAATGGATGGCGTTGTTAATATTCCTGCCCTTTTTAAAACATTACAACATTGAAAGCATTCGGCAATTGCTTTTACTGATCACTTAAATGCCCAAGCTTACCCCGAAATTTATAATATTAATATGAAATATCCTGATATTAAAGTTATTTATGGGGTGGAAGCTGACATGCTGGATGATAAAGTTTGATATGTTAAAAATCCTCATCATCATGATTTACGGACAGCAAAATATGTTATTTTTGACTTGGAAACAACTGGTTTGAGTAGTAGTTATGATGAGATTATTGAGTTTGGAGCAGTTATTATGGATGGGATTAGTGGTGAACGAAAAATTATTAATCACTTATTTAAACCAACAATTAAATTGTCTTCATTTACAACCGAATTAACCGGAATTACTGATGAATTATTAGCTGATAAACCAACTTTTATTGAATCAATTGACCAAATTTTAGAATATTTTAAAGATGCAATTTTGATTGCCCATAATGCAGAATTTGACTTAGGTTTTATTCAATCATGGTTAGAAAAAGCCGGTCGTTCTAAAATTAATAATACTGTTATTGATACCTTGCAAATATCAAGGATTTTAGAACCAACGTTAAAGAACTACCGTTTAGGAACGATTGCACGTTGTTATAATGTTATTTATAATGAAGAAGTAGCGCACCGTGGAGATTATGATGCGATTGTTTTAACTGATGTTTATGAACACCAGTTACGCAAAATGATTAATGTTTATGGGGTTGAATTTGATGATGATATTGATCAAATTCATAATTCTGCTGTTTATAAAAAGTTACGACCAAAACATATGACAATTCTTGCCAAAAATCAACAAGGATTATTGGAATTATTTAAATTAATTACAGCGGCACATACAACCTATTTTTATTCGTCACCAAAATTATTACGCAGTGTAATTAATGAACATCGTGCTAATTTGTTAATTGGTTCATCGTGTGTTAATGGTGATGTTTTTGAAGTAGCAAGGAACAAAGATCTTAGTGAGTTAACAGAAGTTATTAGCTTTTATGATTATATTGAAATTCAACCCCCAAGTGTTTATAAACACTTGGTTCAAATGGGTGATTTATCAGAGGACCGGTTGTTAACAGTTATTAAAGATATTATTTATGCTGCAAAAAAATTAAATAAATTAGTTGTTGCAACTGGTGATGTTCATTATCTTAATCCAGAAGATAAAATTTTTCGTGAGGTTTATATTAATGCGAAAGGAATTGGGGGAAGACCGCATCCATTGTATGATTATAAACAACGGGTGACTGATTACCCTGATCAATTTTTACGAACAACAACGGAAATGTTGCATGAGTTTAAATTTTTAAATGATGATGCATTAATTCACGAAATTGTTGTTACAAATCCAAATCTTATTGCAAACCAAATTGAAAAAGTTGAAATTATTAAGGATAAATTATACACTCCCAAAATTGATGGCAGTGATGAACTTTTAAGAGAATTATGTTATCAAAATGCTTATAAGATTTATGGAAATCCATTGCCAGAAATTGTTGCAAAACGGTTAGAACGAGAATTAAGTGCAATTATTAAACATGGCTTTGCCGTTATTTATTGAATTGCTCATAAATTAGTTGATAAATCATTACAAGATGGTTATTTAGTTGGATCGCGAGGAAGTGTTGGGAGTAGTTTTGTTGCAACAATGAGTAATATTACGGAAGTGAATCCCTTGCAGCCACATTATTTATGTTCAAATTGTAGTTATAGTGAGTTTATTGTTGATGGGTCAGTAAAATGTGGTTATGATTTACCATCACGTAATTGTCCAAAGTGTCAACAACCATTAAAAGGAGAGGGCCATGACATTCCTTTTGAAACATTTTTAGGATTTGAAGCAGATAAAGTTCCTGATATTGACTTAAACTTTTCTGGTGAATATCAACCAATTGCCCATGATTTTACGAAAGAAATGTTTGGAGAGCGGAATGTTTATCGTGCTGGTACAATTTCAACTGTGGCAGAAAAAACTGCTTATGGATATGTTAAAGGTTATTTTGAAAATAAGAATACCTTGCATTTAAAACGCCGGGCTGAATTAGAACGAATTGCCAAGGGGTGTGAAGGAGTTAAACGAACAACGGGGCAACATCCAGGGGGAATTGTTGTTATTCCAAAAGAATATCAAGTTGAAGAATTTACGCCTGTTAATTTTCCTGCTGATGATATCAAATCAAATTGATTGACAACACACTTTGATTTCCACGCTATTCACGATAATGTTTTAAAATTAGATATTTTAGGGCATGTTGATCCAACAGCATTACGAATGTTAGAAGATTTAACAGGAATTAATCCAAAAACAATTCCAACCAATGACGAAGCAGTGTTAAGTCTTTTTCGTAGTCTAGATGTTTTAAAAATTAAACCAGAAGATATTAATGGTGAAAAAACAGGAGCAATTGGAATTCCGGAGTTTGGGACTTTTTTTGTTCGGAAAATGTTATTAGATACTAAACCAACGTCTTTTGCTGATTTAGTTCAAATTTCAGGATTATCACATGGAACAGATGTTTGAATTGGTAATGCACAAGATCTAATTCGAAATCAAAATATTCGAATTTCTGATGTTATTGGGTGTCGTGATGATATTATGGTTAACTTAATTTATAAAGGATTACCAGCGCAAAGTGCTTTTAAAATTATGGAAGATGTTCGGAAGGGAAAAGGGTTAACTTCAGAACAAGAGCAATTAATGCGAGAAAATAATGTTGAACAATGATATATTGATTCATGTAATAAGATTAAATATATGTTTCCTAAAGCACATGCAACAGCTTATGTTTTAATGGCATGACGAGTGGCGTGGTTTAAAATAAATTATCCTGTTGAATATTATGCAACATTCTTTTCAACCAGAACTGATGTTTTTGATATTAAAACAATTTTAAAAGGAGCAGAAACAATTAAACAAGTTTTACGCGATATTCAAGTTCGTTTGGATAATAAAGATTTTAATGCACCAAATAAACCATCGCAAAAAGAAAAGGATTTGATTCCCGTTTATGAAATTGCGTTAGAAATGTACGCTCGGGGTATTAAAATGAGTAATATTGATTTAAAAACAAGTATGAATAAAAACTTTACCGTTGTTGAAAATGATAATAATGAAAAAATTATTTTACCACCATTTTCAGCGATTGATGGTTTAGGGGGTGCTGTTGGAGATAGTATCATTAATGCTCGGAAAGAAAAACCTTTCTTATCAATTACTGATTTGCAAAAACGAACAAATATCACAAAAGCGCATTTAGAATCTTTTGAAGAACTTGGAATTTTAAAAGATTTATCATTAGATGATCAAATTGCATTTGAATTTTAAAATAATAATCTTTTACCTTATTTTCCTTTATAATTAAATTAATTACGAGGTGATAAAAATGACAATTAAATCGGGATTTGTGGCAATTGTTGGCCGCCCGAATGTTGGAAAGTCAACATTATTAAATACAATTTTAAATAATAAAGTGGCAATTGTTACTGCGAAAGCTCAAACAACACGTAATCGAATTCAAGGGATTTATAATGACAATGAAGCACAAATTGTTTTTATGGATACACCAGGAATTCATAAAGCACATCATGAAATGGGGAAATTTATGAATAAAGTTGCTTTATCCACGACAAAAGCAGCGGATGTTATTTTATTTTTAGCACCCGTCAATGAGCATATTGGCGATAATGATCGCTATATTATTAAAGCACTAGAAGAACGAGGGGTTCCCATTATTTTAGTTGTTACTAAAATTGATTTAGTATCAAAAGGGGATTTAATGGTTAAAATTGCGGAATGAGAAAAGGTTCATAATTTTACTGCTGTAATTCCAATCTCAGCGTTAAAACATGAAAATGTTCCTAAGTTGCTAACATTATTAAAAGATCATTTAACAGAGGGACCACAATATTATCCTGATGACATGTTAACTGACCAGCCTGAAAAGTTTTTAATTCGTGAAATTATTCGAGAAAAAATTTTACTTTTAACTGAAGATGAAATTCCGCATAGTGTAGCAATTTTAATTGATAAGGTTGACGAACAACGAACATTGTTAAAAATTATGGCCTCAATTTGTGTTGAACGTGATTCTCAAAAGGGGATTGTGATTGGCAAAAATGGACGACTAATTAAGGAAATTGGCACTCAAGCTCGTTTAGAATTAGAACAAATTTTAGGAACAAAAATATTTTTAGAGTTATTTGTCAAAGTGGTTGAAAAATGACGTGATAAACCATCAATGATTGCTCGTTTAGGATATAACAAAGAAAGTTACTAAGTAATAATGACAACAAAAGTTACTGGGATCGTTATTAATAAGCAAAGTTATGATGATGATAGTGAAATTATAACGGTTTTTACTAAAGAGTTAGGAAAATTAGCTTTTTTTGCTCCGGGTGTTCGGAAAATTACTTCAAAGAATCAATATGCGGTGCAGTTATTAGCAACTAGTGAATTTGAAATATTTTTATCATATCAAACAAGTAAACTAAGTAAGTTAAAAACAGGGAATTTGTTAATAACGCGAATTAAATTAACACAAAATTATGATGATTACTTATTAGCAACATTGCTTTGTGAGATTACTGAACAAGCTGTTGAGGAGCGGTTTTCTGATTTAAAATTATATGATTTATTATCAACAGCATTAAATAATTTACTTGCTTGAGAAGATAATTTAACTGTTGTGATTGTTTTTATGTTCCAGGTTTTAAAATGGTATGGCTTACAATGGAATTTAACAATGTGTAAACGTTGCGGTGGAAAAAGTAATATTAAAACAATTAGTTTCATTGAAGAAGGATATATTTGTAAAAACTGTTATTTACCAACGGATTATCTTTTTTCAATTGAATTAGTTAAAATTTTTAGTATGACATCCCTAGATAATTTTTATTTTCATAATAAAATTAATGTCAAAGAAATGATCGTTTTATTTAAAATGCTATGTGAGTATTATTTAACGAAAGTTGGGATTTTTTCTTATAGTATTTATGAAATGCAGAAAAAATCAATTTATTTTAAATAATAACATAGTATAATTGAGGGTAGAGAAATAAAAAGGAGTTATATTTAATGCGATATACATTAGAAGAAGTTGTTAATCATTTAAAATCACAAGGCTTTGTTTTTCAAGGGAGTGAAATTTATGGCGGTTTAGCAAATAGTTGAGATTTTGGTCCATTAGGTGTTGAGTTAGAACGAAATTTAAAAAATTTATGATGACAACATTTTATTATAAAATCAAAATATAATGTTGGTCTGGATAGTACAATTTTAATGAATAATAATGTGTGAAAAGCCTCAGGCCATTTAGGAAATTTTGCTGATCCATTATTAGATTGTAGGAAATGTAAAACTCGTATGCGAGCAGATAAATTAATTGAAGATAATTATCCTGATCTTAATTGTGGGGGATGAAGTAATGAACAATTAAAAAGTTTTATTGACGAAAAAAATTTGCTATGTCCAAATTGTGGTGCACATGATTTTACTGATATTCGTCAGTTTGAATTAATGTTTAAGACAAACCAAGGGGTACTGGAAGATGAAAAATCGATTGTTTATTTACGACCAGAAACAGCACAAGGAATTTTTGTTAATTTTAAAAATGTTCAACGTTCATTACGAAAAAAATTGCCTTTTGGAATTGGCCAAATTGGAAAGTCATTTCGAAATGAAATTACGCCGGGAAATTTTATTTTTCGGACACGCGAATTTGAACAAATGGAACTAGAATTTTTCTATCATCCGGATGACCAAACAGATTGGTTTGAATATTGAGTTAAAGAAGTTACTAAGTTTTTAAATTTAATTAATCTAAATCCTAAGAATTATCTTTTTCGTAACCATGAAGCAAGTGAATTAGCACATTATGCTAAACGCACAATTGATGTTGAATATAAGTTTCCGTTTGGAACGGGTGAATTATGAGGAGTTGCTGATCGTGGTGATTTTGATTTACGTCAACACAGCAGAATGAGTAAACAAGATTTAAGTTATTTAAACCAAGAAACAAACGAAAAAATTTTGCCACATGTTATTGAACCGTCAGTTGGGGTTGGGCGTTTAATGTTAGCAATATTATATGATGCTTATCATGTTGAAAAAATTGGTGATAATGATTCACGAATTGTTTTGAAATTAAGTCCATTGTTAGCACCATATCAACTTGCTGTTATTCCATTAAGTAAACAATTAAATGAAGCAGCTTATCAATTATATGAAAAATTATTAAATCAGTTTCAATGTACTTATGATGAAACAGGAAACATTGGGAAACGTTATCGTCGGCAAGATGCAATTGGAACTCCATTTTGTGTCACTTTTGACTTTGAATCATTAGAAGACCAAAAAGTTACTGTTCGTAATCGAGATACAATGGTTCAAGAACGAATTGATATTGCAAATTTAGAAGATTATTTTAGAGCATTATTAAAATAATTAAAAGGAGGAGGAAGGTATGGCATTAATTAGTAATGAAAAGATTGATTTAATTCGGTCAAAAGTAAATATTGTTACAGTAATGTCAGAGTATTTATCACTGGAAAAGCGGGGGCGGAATTACTGAGCTGTTTGTCCTTTCCATCAAGATTCACATCCTTCAATGAGCATTTCACCAGAAAAGCAAATCTATCGTTGTTTTGCTTGTTCAGCTGGTGGGAATGTTTTTACTTTTTTACAAGAATATGAAAATATTAGTTTTATTGAAGCGTTGAAAAAAGTTGCTGTAATGGCTAATATCTCCTTAGATGAATTAACAACTTATCAAGAAAAAGCAAAATATGATGAAATTGATAAATTAATTTTTGAAATTAATGCTTTAGCACAAGCTTATTTTAGTAATAGTTTGGCAACAAAAAAAGCCTATAATGCAAAAGAATATTTAGCAACAAGAAAGATTACACAACAAGAGATTGAGTTGTTTAATATTGGTTATGCTGAAAGTGGCTTTGATCATTTATATCATTTTTTAATAAAAAAAGGATATTCTATTAATGACATTCAACAAACTGGATTAATTACTATTAAAAATGGGAATGTTTATGATTATTTCAATAATCGTGTTATGTTTCCAATTAAAAATGAGGATAGTTATATTATTGGATTTTCTGGTCGGGTGATTGGCCAAGATGATAAAGTTGCCAAATACTTAAATAGTCCAGAAACAAAAGTCTTTAAAAAAGAACAATTAATGTATAATATTCAACGAGCAAAACCATTCATTCGCCAACAAAATAACTTGATTTTGTTAGAAGGATATATGGATGTTATTAGTTTAGATAAATTGGATATTAAAAATACGGTTGCTTTAATGGGGACTAATTTAAGTGATTATCACATTAAGGAAATTAAAAAGTTAACAGGTGAATGTTTAGTCTTTTTAGATGGTGATCAAGCAGGAATTAATGCTAGTTTAAAAGTTGCTGCAAAGTTATTAGTTAATAATTTGAAAGCTAAAATTGTGTTAAATGAAACACAACAAGATCCCGATGAATTAGTTAATAGTGGCCAAGGGGAATTAATTCATACAATGTTAACGCATGCTATGCATCCAATTAATTTTGCAGTTGATTATTTTAAAAATAAATTTAATTTAGAAGCAGCAAATGAGTTAGAAGAATTCATTAATGTTGTTGGAACCTTAATTAAAGCAAGTCCTGATCCATTAGAACAAGAATTAGCAATTAATAATTTGGTAAAAATTACTGGTATTTCAAGCGAAACAATTCAAACTAAAATTAATCAAATTAAAGCGTATCATAAACCCTTAGCAAATGCGCCAGTTTCAGAGCCAATGCACTCGACTGATTCTTCTGAATTAGCAAAAAAGAGGGAAAAATCAGCAACAGTAATTATTAAAGATTCTAATGCTGTTACAAAAACAAAATATAAGATTAAAAGTTTAAAACGTTATATATTAGCGGAACAAAAAATGTTGTTACAATTGCTTGCTTCTAGAAAAGCAGCTGATTTTTATCAAACAAAAATAGCAAACTTAAATTTTAATGGTTACCGATTACTAGCAAATGATATAATTATATATTATAATAGACATTTAGGGGCAGAAAATGTTAATATTAGTATGTTGTGTGATGAAATAAATGATCCGGATTTAAAAAAAATGTTAATGGACATTATTGATAAATCAACGATTAAAACTAAATATAATAAGAAAGAATTAGAAGACTATGCGCTGCTAATTGATGATTTTGCCAATGAAAAAGAGATTGCAATGCTATGAAATAAACTAGAAAAAGCAAATAATCTGATTGAACAACAAACCATTTCGATGGAAATTGATAAGATGAACCAACGGTTAAAATTTAAAAAGGGGTAGAGAAAATGGGATTATCAAAAAAAGACATTAGAGAAATGAAAACTTTTGATGAATTTAAAGATTATATTAATAAATTTTTAGAAGAAAATAACAATGAAATTGAACAAGAAAAATTAATTACTTTAATTAATGATCATTTTGAGATTGATGATAATGATGTTGACGAGTATTTTGAAGAACTTGTTGCAAATGGAGTTGAATTTAGTGATGTTAATTTGGAAGAAGTTGAAGAGGTTGAAGAAGTAGTTAAACCAGGAAAAAAACAAAGTGAAGATAAGTTACGTTATAAAGTTGGGGGAATTTCAAACGAAACTAAAATTCAAGATATTATTAAAGCGTATTTTAATGTTTTAGGAACAAGTAAAATTCTAACGCGTGAAGAAGAAATTAAATATGCTAAAATGTTGGAATCATCAGATCCTGAAGAAAAACGATATGGTCGTGAAAAATTAATTACTTCAAACTTAAAGTTAGTCGTATCGGTTGCCCGTAAGCATTTAAACCGAGGACTAGATTTTTCAGATTTAATTGAAGAAGGAAATATTGGCTTAATGAAAGCAGTTGATAAGTTTGATTATACCCGTGGTTTTAAGTTTTCAACGTATGCAACATGATGGATTCGTCAAGCTATTACACGAGCAATTGCTGATCAAGCTCGAACAATTCGAATTCCAGTCCACATGGTTGAAACAATTAATAAATTAACAAGGATTGAACGTCAGTTAACACAAGAGTTGGGTCGTGAACCAAGTTTTAATGAAATTGCTGAACGAATGGGGCAAGGAATGACTGGTGAAAAAGTACGTGAAATTAAACGATTATCAATTGAACCAGTTTCATTGGAAAAACCAATTGGAGATGAAGATGATACTCATTTTGGTGACTTTGTTGATGATAAAGACATTTTTACACCGGATGAATATGCTGAAAAAGAGTCATTACGGGAAGTAATTGATGAAGTTTTTCATGAAATTTTATCAGCACGTGAGGAAAAAGTAATTAGAATGCGGTTTGGAATTTTACCAACAAAATTAAGAACAGTTTTAAGATTAGCAAAAGAATGTGAAGATGAAACTTTCCCGGAATTGGTGCAAACAGTGAAAGCATTAGATATTCACTATGATACCCCAATTGAAAAAGTTCAAAGTCGAAAAAATAAACTAATTGATAAACATTTGTCAAAATATGATTCACCAAAAACATTAGAAGAAGTAGGAAAAGAATTTAAAGTTACTCGTGAACGAATTCGCCAAATTGAGGCAAAGACAATTCGAAAATTTAAACCAAACCAAGCTAATTCAAAAGCAAAAGTATTAAAAGACTTTTTTAAAGGATAGGTGTTTTAAACCATGGATAGATTATCAGAACGTTTATTATTAATTGCAAAACAAGTTAATGATAAAGACGTTATTTGTGATATTGGAACTGATCATGCAATGATTCCAATTTATTTGGCAAAAGGAAATTTAATTACCAAAGCGTATGCTTGTGATATTGCGGAAAAACCATTGGAGCAAGCAAAAAAGAATATTGCTAAATATCAGGTTGGGGAAATTATTACTCCGATTTTAGCCGATGGATTGCAAGGACTTGCAAATATTAAAATTGATTCAGGTATTATTTCGGGGTTAGGTAGTGCTAGCATCCTTGAAATTTTACAGCAAGATTCAGATTTAATTGACCGCTATATTTTGTGTTCAAATGATGATCCAATTATTTTGCGTCAATGAGTTAAGGAAAAAAAGTATTTTATTGAAAAAGAACTTTTGATTAAAGAAAATGAAATTATTTATGAAATTATTGTTATTAATAAAGTTGCTGGACAAAAAGTTAGAAATAAGAAAGATATTCTTTTTGGACCATTATTACAAAAAGAACAAACTAAACTTTTTCAAGAAAAATGATTATTAAAAAATGATTATTTTCAAACATTATTAAATAAAATTCCAGTAAAAACAAAACGCTATCAAGAAATTAAAACAAAATTGAAAATGATAAATAAGGTGATTTAATGCTAATTAAAAAATTATATCAAGAAATTGAAACTGACTTTCCATTAAAAACAGTAGCGAAATGAGATTACAGTGGTTATCAATGGGGAGTTAAAAATAGTGAAGTAACACAAATTTTTGTTAGTTTGGATTTAACTACAGAAGTGATTGATGAAGCCATTGCTCAAAAAGCGAATGTGATTATTACACATCATCCGTTTTGTTTTGGGAAGAAAAAAACATTATATCAAATTGGCTATAAACAAGAAATTTTAAAACGTTTGAAAGAACACCAAATTTCAGTTTATGCTCTCCATACTAATTATGATGGTTTAATGAATGAACTAATTTTACAAGAAATAAATGCTCAAAAAATTACTTCGTTTGTAGGTGATCCTTTTACTAAAATTGGTTATGTTACATTAACGGTTGATGAAATTATTACCAAGTTAAAAACAATTTTTAACATTGTAACAGTGCAACATAATTTAACAAATTATCAGCAGCCAATAACAACGGTTGCTTTAGCAGCTGGTGCTGGTGGGGATATTATTGCTAAACTTGATAATGAAGTTGACCTTTTTATTACCGGCGAAGTAAAGTGAGACCAGTGAGTGCTAGCAAATGAGAAACGACTTTCAGTTGTCTGTTTTAACCACTATATGGAAGATTTTTTTAGTAACGCTTTTGCTAGTTATTTAAAACGTAAATTTCCAACTTTATCAGTTATAGGTTATCATATTAAAAATATTATTAACTACCGTTAGTAATATTTTTTAATTTTGCAAAATATTGCAATATTTTGCAAAATTCAAGCATATTTTTATTTGATTATTCTTTTTTTAAGTCATAATTAATAAGGCAATTAAAAAAGGAGATGTCTATATAAAAATGAAAAAACTATTAACATTGTTGGGAATTTCTGCTTTGACAACAACAGGAGTTGGTACAATTGTTGGATGTCATCAGTATTCTCAACTAGAGGAAGACCCCAATATTGGGATCGCTAAAGATGCCGAAATTTTAAACAAAATTTCACAACGTGCTTCTAATGGTTTTTTAGATTATATTCGAACTAAAAACATTATTGATAGTACTGAATATCAAACTCAATTTGATAATTTATATACAATGGTTGATAAAGATAAACAAAATGTGCCCATTATGCTAACTGACCTAAAAGTTGAACCAGCTTTATCAATTTTAAGTACTGGTTTTATGGCAAGTTTTAATAATATTAATAATGCAATTATTAATGATTATTCAAATTATTATATTAATACAACACCATTAGCCATAGTGCCCAATAGTTTAACATACCATCTAAATTTTATTGACGTTGAACAATTGGCAGTTATTTCTGATCCAACGATTAAAAATGTCCATGCTGTTCGACTTGATTTTAATTTTAAATTTGAAGTTCATTTTAAAACGTTAGTATCATTTTCGGAGTATTCAATGCAATATATTATCACTGATAATCCAACAGTAATGAAAAAAGTTTTAGCGGGGTTCATTAGTAAAATTTCAAAAGTAGTTGTTGCTTTCTTTAATAAAGAAGGAACATTCCAAATTGATAAGAATAATGATTTTAAATCAGTTTATGATAATTTTAATGTTAATTATACAAGTAATTTTACCGATTTAGATAATATTATTTTTACAAAATTAAAAAAGGTTTTAACAGAAGATGTTAATTTAAAAACTTTTAGTGATAATATTAAATATAATTCAGCAATTCCATTATTAACGTTGTTAACTAGTGCGGTTAATGATAAAACAAATGGCCAAGTTGTTGTCCGTTCCGAAACAGCTTCATATAATTGGGCTGGTGAAAATTATCAGGTGAGTCAAATTACACCAGAACATTTTGTTAAATTTTATCGTTCGTTTATTAATGTTTTTAATACCGGGGGTAATAATTTAAATTTAGCAACTTTTAATATTAATTTAGGAAAAATAATTGTTGCTGGCTTGCCATTATCAGGCGCTGTTGTTAGCGACGAACATCCGTTAAAAGTCCAAGTTGAAATTACAGAGGAAGGTTTAACAAATAAATTAATGCAATTTGGAAATTTAATAACTGCTTTTTTTAAACATTTTCAAATTGAATCAAATAAAAACTCGGGAGTGTTTTATCTTAACCAAGCAACGTTTGATAAATTTTTAGCTTTGTCACAATATGATTATAGAAAGGTTTTACGTATTTTATTTAATGATTTTAAGGCCTCTGAGGAAGCAAAAGATTTACCAGGTTTAAATATCTTTAGTTTAGGAAATTTAAGTAGAAAAAATCATAATCTTCAATTAAATACCGATAAAACTAGTTTTATTTTAGGGCGGCGCTTAATTTGAAACTTTGATTTTCATTTTGGAACAAATAATGCGATTTTTTATACTGGTTGGACTTCATGGTATTTTGAACTTCGGTTTGAAAAATCTAAGGTATAATTTTAAGATAATAAAAATAAATAGGAATCTTTTTGTTATAAAAAGATTCCTATTTATTTTTTAGATGGTTTCTAAAAAGCGAATTACTTCTAATTGAATAATACTTGGTGTTGAAGCACCAGCAGTAACAGCAACACAACTTTTGTTTGTCAGTCATGCCAGGTCAATATCATTTTTATCATTAATACGATATGATTTAATGCCAATTTGTTCTCCCATTTCTACTAATTTTAAAGTGTTGCTGCTGCGTTCATCACCAACGACTAATAAAAGATCAATACTGGTTGAGTCTAAATTCAAAACTGCATTTTGTCGTTCTAATGTTGCATTACATAAGTCGTTTTTAAAAGTAATTTCATTAGGAATTAATCTTTTAATTTTTTCAACAATTGCTTCAATATCAATCTTTGATAGAGTTGTTTGATTAGTAATTAAGATTTTTTTATTCGGATCAAGACTGGGAAGAATTGCATCAACTTCTTCTTCGTTTGTAACAAGTTTGATGGTTGAACTAATTGCTAACATTGCATTTGTCTCTGGATGAAAGTGCTTTCCAATAAAAATAATTTGATAGTCGTCTTTTAATAAGTATTCTTTAATTAGGTCCTTAGTTACTGTTACTCATTCACACTCGGTATCAACAAGCGTAATATTTTTCTCAGCAGCAACAGTTTTAATTCGATCATCGCTGCCGTGGGCGCTTAATATGACAACAGCATTATCTGGTAATGTCTTAATTAACTCTAACCGATCAAGTTTAAAATCATTGACAGGAATTACACCTAAGTTAACAATTTCTTCAATGACATGACGATTATGAACCAAATAACCTAACATATAAATTTCGCGACCAGCATATTTTATTGCTGCTTCTTTTGCTCATTTAATTGATTTGACAACACCAAGGCAATATCCGCGTGGTGTTACTTTGACAACTTTCATTTTTTCACCGTCCATTTTATCTATTTATATGATAACACAACTAAAAAATGTTAGTTTTATCATTTTAAAATAATCTATTAAAGGTATTTATTAATTTGGTTAAATTTGATACAATTATATAGTCTATTTTAAGGTAAAGGATATGATTTTCCTTAAAATATTACATTTATCTTAAATTAGTAATACTTTAGGATAAAAATAATTTAATTAAATATATAGCGCTAAGAGCATTATATGAAAGGAGATTGAGTATGGCAAGCTCAAAAACTGTGAAAACTAGCAAGGCATCAGCGCCTAAAAAACAAGTAGTAAAAAATGGTGTGGAAGAAAAATGACTATTTATTAAGGAACAAGCAGTAGTAGATTCAACTCCAGCAATGAAAAGATCAATTGATCGTTCGGTTGGAGATGTTTATACTAAAACTGCTGCGGATTATCGCGCCAAAGATGGTTCAGCAATTACTACCGCAATTACTGCACAAAGATTAATTGCAGAGAGATTAGGAAAATCAACAGCACAACGTAAAGCACTTGAAGCAAAAAAACGTAAAGAAGCAAATGAAAAATTAGAAGCATTTGGAAATGGGAACCCTGCCAAAAAAGCAACACCAAAAAACAATGGTGCAAAAAAACGACAAGGAAAAAATCTTCGTTAAAAAAATAAGAGAAAAAATAGAGATAGTAACAATAACTAGTTTGACTAGTTATTGTTTTATTTAAAGTTTTTATTAATGTTTTTCCTGTTTTATTAAAAATAGAAAAATAAAATTAAGAATTTTAAATAATTAGGATTATAATAAACTTAAATGAGGGGGAAGAGGTTAAATTATGAGAACATTTGCAAAATGAAGTATTGCTTTAATTTGAATTATTGTTTTATTTATTTTAGTCTTAGCGTTAGCTTTTTTAGCTGTTCATTATAATGGTTATTATTGAGAAGGCAAGGAACTACCTGTTAATGTTAAGGATATTAAAACATTCGATGGGAATGGTTATCAATTAATTGCTGAATTAGGACTTGGAAAAGTAATGCGATTAGCAACAAGCGGCAGTTTTATTTGAGGATATTCCAATTATGTTACTGTTAATGGTTTAGCAATTGATTTGATGGAATGATTAAAACACCCAGGAAGTGTTATAAATGGTGTCATTCAATGACCATCAGACTATGAACCTGAAATTGGAACAAATTTTGCAACAGTGACTGGAAGCATTGTTGTTGCCTTGTTAGTTGCCATCCCAGTTTTAAGTCTTGTTGGTTTTTATATAACTGCAAAAATGGTTAAAGCAATGACTCGCCCATATTCAATCGAATATTTAGATGCTCAAAAAAATCTTAAAAAAACAAAAACGCATGCTAAAAAAGCATTAGCAAAAATGACAAAAGCCGTTAAAAAGGGTCAAGAGCAACCAACCAATTTTGCAAAAGAAAAAGAATATTGAGCTAATTTATTAGACCAAGCACAAGCTGCTTTTAACAAAGAAAAAGATCTTTTTAAAATTAAATATAATAAAAAAACTACAATCAGAAAGATAAATGTTATTGCTGGAAAATAGCAGTTTAAATAGTGAAATTAGCAATAATTTCATTTTTTATTTATGTTATAATTTTGATATTGAGAGGGTGCTAATAATGAATAATTTTGATAAGTTAGGTTTAAAACGATTTCTAAATTTAGGTTTGGAACAATTAAATTTTACAGAACCAACAATGGTACAAGAAAAAGTTATTCCATTGTTATTAAAACATCAAAATGTTATTTGCAAAGCTCATACTGGAACTGGCAAAACTTTTGCATTTTGTTTACCGATTTTAAATAATTTAGATTATGAACAATCAAGCATTCAGTCAATTATTGTGACACCAACCCGTGAGTTAGCAAAACAAATTTATGATAACATTCGTTTTTTTAAAACATTTCAACCAGCATTACAAGTTAATTGCTTTGTTGGGGGAGAAGACATTAAACGGCAAATAGAACAGTTAGAACGAAATCAACCGCATATCATGGTTGTAACACCAACACGGTTAAAGGATTTGTTTGATCAACAAAGTTTAAAATTAGGAAAGTTAACAACATTTATTATTGATGAATGTGATATGATTTTTGATTTAGGTTTTATTGAAAATGTTGATTATCTTTTAAGTAAAGTTAATCCTAACGTTCAAGTTTCTGTATTTTCAGCAACAATTCCAGAAGTGTTAAAACCATTTTTAATAAAATATTTAAAAAATCCGCATTATTTGGATTTAAATGCTAATCAAATAACTAACCAAAATATTACGCATATTTTAATTCCAACTAAGCATCAAGAACGAAGTACTATTTTATTAAAACTTTTAAAAACATTTGATCCTTATTTGTGTTTGATTTTTGTTAATAAGAAAGAAGAAATTAATAAATATTATGATTTATTATTAGAACATAATTATTCAGTAACCCAATTGCATGCTGGTTTAGAACCACGGTTACGAACTCAAGTTGTAAAACGAATTCGTAATTTAGAATATAAGTATGTTATTGCTAGTGATATTGCGGCGCGAGGAATTGATTTTGTTGGAGTAAGTCATATTATTTCAATTGATTTACCAAATGACTTAGAATATTATATTCATCGTAGTGGGCGAACTGGACGGGCAAATTATACTGGTTATAGTTATGCTTTGTATGATACAAAAAATTTAACGCTGGTTGAACAATTAATTGCAAAGGGAATTGCTTTTAAGTATCAAAAATGAAATCAGGTGAATGAATTAGTTGATATTGATTTAGTGATTAATAAACCAAAAAAACAAAATTCAGAACAAGTTAATAATGAAATTAATAAAATTATTCATCGTTATAAAACAAAAGATAATAATAAAAAAATTAAACCTGGTTATAAAAAGAAACGAAAAGAAGAAATCGCGGCGTTAAAGAAACAAATTCGTCGTGATCATATAAAAGCATCAATTAAGAAAATTAAAAAAGAAAAAGCAAAAGAACGGGGGATTAAATTATTTGATAAAGAATAATAAGGTAAGGTTTAAAAATTTAATTTAAAAAAACAACAAAACCCTTTTTTTTTTTTTTTTTTGTATAATTATTTCATAATTTCTAAAATTAGAAATTATTTATTAAATAAATAGGAGGAAAAATATGACTCATAATGAGGCGACAAAGACAACAAGTATTAAGAAAAAATCAGATCTAAAGAAAAAAATTAGTTCGTTTTTTTCAATAAAAATGCTTCGTTATACTTTAATTAAAATGTTAAAATCACCATCAACATATGTAATGTTTGTTTTAACATTTGCAGTAGGATTAATTATTACTATTTCGATGTCAACATCAATGATGGATAATCCTAGTGGTGAATATAGTGAGATTGCAAAATCAACATTTAACATTTATGCATGAATTTGATATATGCTATACTTTGGCTTAACATCAATGTTTATTGGATTTAAAGCCGTCCAACTAGTTCGCGATGAAATTGATGATGGAACATTACTAATTTTTTCATCAATTCCAATTTCACGAACAAGAATGATTATTGAAAAATGATTAGCATTACAATTTTTATGTTTAATATATTCAGTAATAATTTTGTTAGTGCCACCTTTAATTTCATTAGGAATGGGACCAAAAGGACTTGCCCTAGGAAAAGCAATCTTAAGCAAAGTTAATTTTATGATTTTAACAAGTTTTATTTTACAATTATTTTTAACAACAATTGGAATTTTAATTTCATTAGGATTAAATGCAAAAGGAGTTATTGGAATTTTATTTACAATTGGTTTTTTAACTGTAATTGGTGCAATGATTCCGTTTATTTATAATTCAACGAAACTTTCTGATAAGTCTTCAGCATATTTAATGAAAACAACGGACTTAGCAAAAAGCCCCGTCAAATTTAATGATTCTGAACTTATTAAAACATATCATAATATGCTTGATCCTGTTGGATGACCAACTTGAAATTATTACAATAACAAACTTCTACTTAACATTAATTCTAATTTAGATAGTCAAACAGTTGGTTCATTTAATGTTACTAGTTTAGCTAATAATATTAATGCGGCAATTCAAAGCGCCATAGCAACTGCAGGAACACCAACAATTAATTGAGAACAGTTTGTAGCAGAAGTTAAGAAAAATCCAACTAATTATCCAAATTTAGCAAAATTAATTAACAATTATGTTTTAGAATTTGATGGTTATAATCCAAAGTCATTTACTGAAACTGAAATTGGAATTGATAAAGTTCAATTTTTCAATAATACTGATAAAGGAATTAATATTTTAGGGCAATTTTATCAAGAGCTAGCAAGTGGGAATCCCCTTATTGTTTCATCAACAAAACCATCATCAGCAAAAATTAATTTAAATGAATTAGATGAAAGTAAATTAACAACCAATACTTCAAAACAAATTTATAAAATTATGAAAACAATGTATGATAAAGGAGTATTTTCACCAACAATTATTGGTTATGATAATAAATACAGTTTTGGACGATATGGTGATTTACTTTCACCAAATGTAATTGCAGGTTCTATTAATGAAAACTTATCAGCTGATAGTCATAAACATTTTAATGATTTTAGAGATAATTTAATAAACTTTTTAACAAATAATTTGTATTTGCAAAATGTCTATCTTGATGATCCTGTAATGTCAATCTATTATCAATTTGTTTCACAAATGTATTATTGGTTGAATCAAGGAGCATATTCAAGATCTTCAGATAGTTCTATTTTTGATGATAATACTAAAGCAACATCAGAATTGCAAAGTATTACAAATGCTCAAACAGAATATAAATTAATGGCTTATTTAAATATTTGGCAACAATGAGTTATTATGTGAACTGGTGATGCCCGCGCAAGTTTGACAGGACAAGATAATATTGTGTCATCAATGTTATTACCATTAAATAATTATTTAGAAGCAAAAGTTAATAATGTTGAATACAAAGTTAATAGTAATGCCACACAAAAAGGATATTTCTTAATGGCTGATTTTAATAAACCGGTAACTTTAACTAGTTTAACAGGAATGTATGCTGGTTATTTATTAGTAACTGGTGGATTAGCAGCAATAACATTATGATGAATTACAAGAAAGGATTTTGTATAGTTATGAAAACAAAGAAAAATGATTTTACACCAGATCCTAATTTAGCAATTGAAATTCATGGATTTACAAAAAGATTTAAAAAATTTGTTGCCGTTGATAATATTGATATGAAAGTTGCAAAGGGGAAAATTCATGGTTTTATTGGGCCAAATGGTAGTGGGAAAACAACAACAATTAAATCGTTGGTTGGAGCAATTATTCCTACCATTGGTAATTTTAATATTGATGGTTTGAAAGCTAATTCTCCAGCAGCTAAAAAAATTATTGGATATATTCCTGAAAATGCTCGTTTTCCAAAGCATTTAAATGTTTATCAATACTTAGTTGAAATGAGTTATTTACGTGATATTCCTTTTAAAGATGCTAAAGTAAAGGCAAAGAAAATTTTAGAGAATTTAAATTTATGAAAATTTCGGAGTAAAAATCCTAATACTTTTTCATCAGGAATGAAGAAAAAAGTTTTATTAGCTCAAGCTTTAATTGCTGATCCAAAAGTGTTAATTTTAGATGAACCTGCCGCTAATTTAGATCCAACTGCACGCCAAGAATTATTTAATGATTTGATTCGAATTAAAAACCAGGGCAAAACAATTTTGATATGTTCGCATATTCTAACAGAATTACAAGATATTGCAGATGAAATTACAATTTTAAATTATGGGAAAGTTGTTTTTTCAGGAACGGTTATTAATGCTAGTCAAAATTATTATCAGTTTACAGTAATGGAGCAACCAATGTTAAACGATTTTGAAGCAGTAATTAAAAAATTAAATATTCCGATTATTGAAAAATTAGAAGATTCATTAATTTTGCATTTAGAAAAAGAAAGTGAGCAAATTAAACAAATTGCCCATCATGCTTTTGAGAAAAAAGTAATTTTAATTACAATTAAACCATTTGTAACAAATATTACTGAAATTTATGATCGTGTTGTTTTTTCAGTTAATAAAAATTTTGGGCATGCAAGTGCATTAACTAATTAATTAAAGATATCTTTTCTTAAAAAACCTTAATAAATTATTTTTTTGAGCTATAATATAAAATGGATTATAAATATAGTTTCATAAATTACTTTACTTAGTAAGGTTTTTTGTTTTTTGTAGTAGAGGGGGATTAAGTTGTCAGAAGTTTTAACGGTTCGTGAGAAAAAATTACGGTTTGAACAACCATGAAAAACAATTGCATACTTTTGTATTCCAACAGTTTTTTTAATGGTTGTCCAAGGATTATATAATATTATTGATAAAAAATTAGCTTTAGCATTTGTTGCACCTGATGCAATTTATGATCAATTTTATATTGATGCTTATAATCAAATAACAGGAAGCGCTGTTTCTGTTGTTCCATTAGATGATATGCGTTCATTTATTAATGTAGCAACACAATATGCTTCACAAACGTATAATTTACAATGATCATTTAGTATTATGATTGGAATGGGCTGTGCAATGAATTTTTCAATTGCCTATGGTCAACGTGACATTCCCAAAATGCGTCGGATTGCTGGAAATGGGTTTTCAACAACGGTGCTCTTTTCGATAATAATAGCATCTGCAATTTTTTGTATTGTGTACCCCGGATGAAATGCTGTTTTCATTACTTCTCAAATGGGGGAAAATTATAATCCAATTACAGAACGACTATGTTGGGAATATTCATATCCAATGTTAGCAGCAGCCCCAATGATGTTCTTAAGTTATTATTTTATGTCATTAATTCGTAGTGAAGGGCGAATGAAATGAGTAACAATAATGATTTTAAGTTCAATTGTTATTAATTCTGTTGCTGCAATTTTCTTTATGAAAGTTTGTCATTTAGGAATGGCTGGTGCAATGTTGGGGACAGTTTTTTCTTGAACAGTGCAAGTAATATGGGGATTAATTATTGTTTTTAAAACAAAAAATAGTTATTCAAAATTTTATTGAAGTGATTTACTCCACATTGAAGGTAGAAATGTTGCTGATTTTGCAAAGGCGGGGTTACCAAATTTTATTAATAATGCTGCTTTAGTTATTACATCATATGTTGCAACATCACTTGTTGGGCAATTACCAAATCAAGTCATTCATAATCGTGTCCCGGTTTTGCAAGAACTTTATTCTTCAATTGTGCCATGAATGACATTAGTTTTATCCGCCGGGATTGGAGTCACCCAAGGGGCGCGGAGTATTATTGCTTATAATTATGGGGCGAAGAAAAATGCTCGGATTTGAGAAATTTTAAAGCGAGTTAGTTTATTGATTATTATTTGGTTTAGTCTAATGTTAGTTGTTTTCATTTTGTTTGGAAAAGATATGATGATTCTGTTTGCTTTTCCACCAGAGTATGCGACTCAATATCGTTGATGAATTGTTCTAAACTTTATGACATATCCATTTTGTTCGTTGACTTATATTGCTTTAACATTGTTCCAAGGAATTAATCGTTCAATTTTAGCAACTTTTACAAGTAGTTTACGTTCAATTGTTGTCATATTACCTTTGATTGGTATTGGATATGGGGTTAGTCAAGCAACTGGTAATCCAATTTTCTATTATGTTTTTATTGGTTTAAATGATTTAATTGCAGCAGCAATTATTATTCCAATTTTAGTTTATTTTTGAAAAAAATATCGTACGAAATTAATTGATGAACCAGATCCATATTTCAATGAATACCAAGAAGATTTATAATTAAAAAAAGGATTAAAATTAAGCCGTAAGAAAAATAAGAATTAGGTAATTTCCTAATTCTTTTTTATGTTATTTCGTCGTTATTTCTGTCAACAAGGATTACTCATTTATCCTTTGTTGAAAAACTATAACAATTTTGATGATAATTATTAATAACAAAATCATTTAAAGGGGTAATAGCCATCAGATATTTTTGATCAAGGATTTCACTATTACATTTTTTACAAGTTAAATTATTAACCATATAATTAATTGTCGTTTGTTGAATGGTTTGAATATCTTTAATTTTACCTTTACTAATTTTAGTTGCAATTTGACTTAAATCGCTTCCCTTTGTTTTTGTGACATATTCACTTAAATATAAATTAATTGGGCGGAAACCTAATTTGCGATAAACATTATATCCTTCTGGGGTAGCAATTAAACCAACTAAATCATAATCTTGATTATAAACACGGTTAATTAAATGATTCATCATTAATTTTGCTAGTCCTTGGCGGCGAAAATTTTGGTGTGTTGAAATATCATCAATAATGGCAATCTCTTTTTCAAAATAAATGTTTCCTGTTGCTGCGGGAAGATCGTTTTTATATAATAAATCAATTTCAGAAATATCTTTATCCTTATTTAGTCTCAATAATGTTTTATAAAAGGCATAATCCCAACTTTTTGGTCCCATAGCACTTTCTAAAATTTTACTAAAATCAGTTAAACGTTTGTTATCATTAACTCGGCGAAACTTAATACTTTTATCAACTTTTATTTTATGTTTTTTTCATTTTGTTAAATCAAGAACCATTCCAACTAAAATTTCATTTTGAACAAAACCTAGTGATTCAAAAAAAGCTTGTTCTTTTTCATCAATTTTTTCACCAATGGTATATCATAAAAAATCTAAATCATTGTCAACATAGTCTTTTACTAACTCTTTAACACGTTCAGCGTCTTCTTGATAATCTAGTTGGGTACTAATAGCAATTGTATAAGTTTTGTTAACATCATTGCTAATATCAGTCATATATATTTCGTTTTCAGTATCAATTAATTCATTTCGAATTCGTTTATCTTGAAAAGGGTTAGTCATATAACGAACAAAATTTTGTGCCAATTTTGTTGCTTCGTACTCCCCCTTAATACGAAACATTCGTTTAATTTTTGGGTTCTGTCGATACTTTCTTCGCTTCATCTTTTCATCCACCTTAAATTATATATATTATATCGTGTTTTTAGTAAACTTGCATTAAATTATTAGTTATTGTTGTAAAGTCGTAACAGTTATTAAAAAATTTTTTTAAATAATTAATCTTTTTTTATAATTCTATTATTTTTAGGGTGAGAACATCTTTTAATGATAAAATATAAGCATAAAGGTCCTTTAAAAAATATTAAAATAAAAAATAATAATTGAAAGAGACGATAATAATGATAAAGTTACTTTTATTTTTTACTTTATTTAGTAATGGATATAATTTGCATCAAGTTGTTTTAAATTCACATCATGTACTAAAGCATGAAATTGAAAATAAAAAAATTATAAAATTATATTCAAAACTAATTAAAGAGTTTGAAGATAATAATATAACATATGATAAGGTAACTACTGCAAACTTAACAAATGTAATGAAAATTTTTTATAATTTTATTAACACTAATTTTTTACTAAAATCTGAAATAAATTTACTTGACAATACTATTACAGAGATTATTATTCAAAATCAAATAATTGAGTTACAAAATAAAAACCAATTTAATAATAAAACTAAAAACCAAAGTAGTATTAAAATATCTAAATATTGTGTTTTACGAGCAAAGGATTCACGTGGAAATAATCGCCATTTTTATTATGAAGATAATAATGAGCCCTTATATTTAAAAAATTATTTTACTAGTGGAAAAATTTACCAAGATCAAAACTACTATAGTATGGAAAAATCACAAATTATTTCAGATTGATGGACTTGAAGGTATGTATTATATTTTAATACGTGTGAGTTAATGTATTGAATAGCTAGTTTTAAAAAAATATCATTTAATGATTTAATTTATAACCAGAGATATCAAATTAATCCTTGAATACTACTAAAGGGAATATTTACTGTTATTAATATTGCTCGTTTAATCTATCAGAACATAAATAAAGATAATGATGAGTACTGAAATTATATTAAAGGATATCTACATTATATGATTGATATGAATAATTTTAAAAAAGCTAGCACCAATTTAACGAACGGTATTGCAATTCAATATTGATGACGACGTTTTAATAAAGATTTTATTTCGCTAAATCATCAAAGTTATATGAAAAATCATGAGGAAATCCAGTTTAACTATGTTCCTGAGGATGTATCAAGTAAAAGATATGAATATATTGATATTACTCCTAGCAGTGATAAAAGTGGGAGAAGAATAATAAAAATAATTGATAAATGACGAACAATTATTCAAAATTTTAATGAACCAGAAAAAATTTTAACTGAAGAAATTGATCGAATTTTAAATTTATAAGGGAGGAAAAATCAGATGATTTTTAAATATGAAGGAAAAATATTATTGAAAAAAATATCATTATGAATATTAATTTTATTAAGTTTTATTTATTCATTAATTTTTAATATTTATTCGCAAATAGTAGTCTTTCATTATTCGTTGATATATATTTTTTGATATCCGTTTATTGTTTTCTTTTTTCCCACTATAATTCTTGCTTGATTTTTATATTTTAATAGTAACTTTATTAAAAATGAAAGTTACATAACTTTTTTTAAACAAACATCTTTAAAACCTCTTAAAATTTTTTATCAAAAATTTACTATTTTTCTATTAATTCTTTTATTATATTTATTAATTATTTTATTTTCTGTTGGTGTATTTTTTATTAATCCTGAGCGTGCTGTTATTAATTTAAAGGTTTATGGAGTGGCACTTATTAGTTTAATTATTTTTATAATACCAATGTTTTTTGTTTTATTAATATTACATCAAAAATTTAAAAATATAGGTTGTTTTTTTATTAGTATAATTGTTGGAATTTATAGTTTTTTAGGTCTCTATGGTTTATTATTAATTGGTCATGGTCAAAATCCTAATTTTACAAGTTTAAGAAATAATTATGTTTTAACTAAAAAAATCCAAGAAAACCAAGATTATCAAGACCTTTATCAAATTTTTACGAACAATGATCGTCAACAATTAAATCAAAAAGTTACTGATATTTTAAAAGTAAAAAATCAATTAACTGAAGCGATTATTGGAATCTAAATTTAATGAATGAAAAAAAGATATAAAAGATAATCCAGTTTTAATGGAAAGTTTAAAAAAATTAGCTGATAAATAGAAATAAGTGCGGATAAGCACTTATTTTTATGGTTTGAAACAATAAGGATATATTTATAAAACAAATTATGTTTATTATTATTTAATTTTTAATTAAAAAAAAGAAAAATTAAAAACTAAAAAATTTATTGAATTTTTTTAAGATAACGATATAATTAATTATGGTTGTTTCAGTTTCAACCGCTCTTTGACTTTTAAGTACCTAAAGGATATGCAATACTTATCTACTTACAAGGCGAGTCTAAACTGGAGGTGTAAAAATGTTTGCAATAATTAAAACTGGTGGGAAACAATTACGTGTTTCTCAAGGTGATGAAATATTTGTTGAAATGTTAAACGGTAACGAAGGTGAAAAAGTTAACTTTACCGAAGTTCTAATGATTGATGGTAAAGTAGGAGCACCCTTTTTAAAAGGGGCGTCAGTAACCGGGACAATTTTAAAGCAAGGAAAACAAAAGAAAATTGTTGTGTTTCATTATAAACCAAAGAAAACACAACATAAGAAATATGGACATCGTCAGCCATATACCAAAATTAAAATTGACCAAATTTTATTGTCAGGAACAGCAAAGCCAGCTGCAACAGCAGAAACTAAACCAACAGCAGTTAAACCTGTGGTTAAACCATCAACTGTTGCAAAAGCTGCAACAAGTGCTGAACAAAAACCGGCAGCAAAGCCAGCTGTAAGTAAACCGGCAACTGCTGCGAAACCTGCAACAGTAAAACCAACAACTGCCGCAAAACCCGTGGCAAAAACTTCGACAACAACATCAGCAAAAAAACCAGTAACAAAAACAGAAAAAAATGATAAATAATTATGATTAAAATTATAATTAATAAAACTGAACAAAAATTTATGAAAATTGAAATTACTGGTCATGCACAAGCAGGTGAATATGGTAAAGACCTTGTTTGTGCAGCAATAACAGGAATTGCAACAGGAGGTTTAAATGCAATTGATCAAATTAAACCAAATAGTTGTGAATTTGTTATTAATGAAGGATTAATTACTATCATAGTAAAAGAAAATAGTTCTGATTTACAAGTTATTTTACAAACAATGTATTATCAATTTTTAACAATTTATCAGCAATACCAAGAATTTATTAGTGTAAAGGAGGTTGAAGAATAATGATGAAGTTCTTATTAGGCTTACAGTTATTTGCTTCAAAAAAAGGAGTAGGATCGACTAAAAATGGTCGTGATTCACATTCAAAACGTTTAGGCGCAAAAAGAGCTGATGGTCAAGCAATTCGAGCTGGATCAATAATTTATCGTCAACGCGGAACAAAAGTTCACCCAGGAGTAAATGTTGGGCGTGGTGGTGATGATACCTTATTTGCCTTAATTGATGGGATTGTTAAGTTTGAAAAATTTGGACGAAACAAAACAAAAGCATCAGTTTATCAAAAAGCAGCGAAATAAACAAAAATAAAAATACTAATTTATCCCAAAAGGTAGCATTAGTATTTTTTTAATTATATAATATTATATATTTAATAAGGGGGATTAACATGTTTTATCAAAAGGAAACTTGGAAAGATTGACGAGTTTATTATAAATTATTTTTTGCAATTTTAATTGCCTGTGGTATTTTTGCGGCATTAATTGAAAGTTATGTGCATGGAATTACGATTACTGTGAAAAATCCGGCATGATCAGAAGAAGCAACAAAAAACTTTATTAATGATAAAGGTGATTATACTTTTAACTATTTTAGTTATTTTACAATTCAATCAAATCTGTTAGTATTTGCCTGACTAGTTGGAGCAGGGTTATTTCCTAAGTATGAGGGAAAAAACAAGTGATTAGGCTACAATATGACTTTAGCAATTACAATTTATATTAGTATTACTTTTTTAATTTTTAATTTAATGTTATTGCCAGTTGAACAACCACAAACTTGAAAAGCTTGGTTATATTCAACAATTCAGCATGTTATTTGTCCAATAGTAATGATTGTTTATTTTTTATTCTTTATGGAACGAAAAAATAATATTAAAACAACAAAAGTTTATTGAAAACAAGATCTTTGAAAATTTTATTTTTATCCAATTATATGAGCAATTGTTAATATGATTCGTGGTGAATTTCGTTGACAAGCGGGGAAAGCATTTCCCTATCAATATTTTTTCTTAAATATTCATAAATCATTAGGTGGTATTCCTGGGGCGGTATGGTTTATTATTGCTGTGATTGCTGTTTCGGGATTAGTTTTTGGGTTAGGAACACTATATAATTTCTGTTCGTATAAATTTGTTAATAAGAAAAAAATTGTAAAATAATGTTATGTTATCTTTTATCAGTTAAAAAAGAAGTATTTACAAAGGCAATTGTTAATTTTGTTAATAATTGTTTTTATTATATTAAAAGAAGGGAAAGAAAGTATGAAAAAAAAGAGGCATGTTAGTAAGTTTGGTTTTATTGTTTCAACATTAGGAGCAGCAATTGGACTTGGTAATGTTTGAGGATTCCCCACCTTATTAAAAGCAAATGGGGGTTTAGCTTTTTTTGTATTATATATTTTAGCAATTGTAACTTGTGCCATTCCATTATTGATTTTAGAGTTTAATATTGGAAATATGCGTCGAAAGTCATTAATTAATATTTTTGACGAAGAAAATCCAACAGCAAGTCGTTTTATTGGTTGGTTTCAGTCAGCATTTATGTTTGTTGTCGCTAATTATTATACGGTTTTAATTGGCTATGTTTTAATTTCACTGTTATTAAATTTCACAAATTTAATTAACAGCCCATTATGATTTAATAATAATATTTTAAATGCTGGGGGTGTTGGAGTAACGGGGACAGCTAATTTTCAATGAATGGCATATTTAGCATTTATTGTTATTGTCATTGCTGCGGGTGTTATTATAATGTTTCGGGCAAAAGGAATTGAAAAAGCAAATGTCATTTTTATTCCCGTACTATTTGTTATTTTATTAGTATTGGCAATTTATGTTTTAACAATTCCGGGTGCTTTAGCAGGTCTAGGGACCGTTCTAATGCCAACAGAAAAGACATTAGCATCATTTGGTAATGTCCAAGTTTGAAGTGATGCTTTTGGTTTGGGCGTATTTACTGTTTGTGTTGGTTCAGGATTTATGTTATTGTTTGCTGGTGCTGCTTCAAAAAAACAAGATAATGCTAATAAAGCTTATATTTTATCATTTGGTGTATTGGCAATTTCATTGCTAACATTAATATTAGTATTTGGTTCAGCTGGAGTATTGGTTCATGAAACAAATCCTGGTTTAACATCAATTGATGACTATGTCAAAGCAATTGATCAAGCTTTTCCCAATAATGATGGGGCTAGTTTTATCTTTAATGTTTTTCCACAAACTTTTAGTGTTATTAATCACCATACAATTGCTGGTTTTGGGAACTTTTTAGGTGTTTTATTCTTTACTGCGTTATTATTTGCGGGTTTAAGTAGTATTATTGCAATGCTTGAAGTTGTTGTTAATGGGATTTTTTCAAATTATAAGGTTAATGAAAAGAAAGTCATCTTTATTTTAATGTTATTAATGGCGATAATTGGTTTGGTTTTAATGTTTAAAGATACTAATCAGTTGATTTATTCATTCCAAGCTTTAGCGGGAAGTGTTAATATGTTATTAATGGCTTTAACAGAATTAATTTTATTTATTCATATTTATAAAAAATTAAAGCTTGTTATTGCTTATAACAATGAGCATTCATGAATTAAAATTGGTAAAACATATCAATTTACCGTTTCATATGTTACAGCAGCATTGTTAACGGTTAATATCATCTTTATGTTTTATGCTTTTATTAGTTCAAGTTTATCAAAACCATGATGATTATCAGTTTTGGCGGTGTTATTAGGAATTATAATTCCATTGTTAGTTAGTGTTTTATCAGTTACCGTTTTACGAAAATATCAAACAAAAGCAATCTTAAATTATGGGCATGAAGGAGAAAAATAACAAATGGCTAGTTGATTAATTATTACCTTAGTAATTATTATTATTTTATTCATTATTTTGTTTGGTGGATTTATCTTTTTCATGTATAAAGATTGAAATAATAATTCAAAAGTTACTGAAGAAACAAAGATAGAAAATGATAAAAATAAAAGTTAGAAATAACTTTTATTTTTATTTTTAAGCGGTAAAATTAAAAGAAATGCTAAATGGAGGAAATAATGCAGATATTATTGGTTGAAAATAAGGTTAGTAAGGCAATTATTGACACATTAACAGCATGAGGATTTTGAAGTGCAATTATTGTAACAATTTTTGTTATATTTTTAGGATGACTTTTAACAAAAAAAGGAACCTTAAAGCAAGAATGAGATGTTGTTTTTATTAAAATATTGGTTGTAATTGGTTTGCCAGCTTTAGTTTTTGAAGGATTTATGTCTGATGCTACTATTGAAGATGTTAAGCAAGAAGCGGCGGTTTTACTAAGCGGTTTTTTATTTTATATTATTTTAGGAATTATTGCAAAATATTTTTATATTAAATATGATCGTGATGTTCAAGACGCTTTATCAATGAGTATGACTTTTGCAGCAACTTCTTTCTTTGGTATTCCAATTGTAACAGCGTTGTTTCCTGGTCCTGATGCAAAAATTGCTTCAAATATTTTTAATGTCCCATATCATGTCTTTTTATACTCGTTAGGATTTATTATTATGGGAAAAGACAATAAAGGTTATTTACAAGATAAGGTTGTTATTAAGAATAAGTTTGGAAATCGGCTTGATTATGGTTGAAAAATGTTTAAAAGTAATTCTAAAAAGATTTTATTAAATCCAATCCTATTAGCAACAATTATTGGATTTATTTTTTGAGTAACGCAGTTAATCCCAGGAATTGCAGTTGTTCCTGATCAAAATACTATTGGTGGTGGAAAATATTTTTCACCATTACGATTAGATAATACTTTTCCACCAATTAAAAAAATCTTAGTAACACTACAAGCAATTTGTACCCCATTAGCATGATTAGCAATTGGAATTAATTTAACAAAAGGAACATTAAAAGATAGCTTAAAAAGTTTTAAAACATGATATGGAACAATGATGAAGGTTTTAGTAGCACCAGTTATTGGATTAGTAATAACATTAATTGTAACTGTAATTGGAAAAGAAACTGGGGCTTGAACAATGAATAGTATGGGATTAACGATTATTATAATTATGTTAGCAGCACCGCCAGCTTCGGTGATTGTTGCATATTCAATTAATTTTAAGAAAGAAACGCTATTAACAAGTAATGTAACATTATTATCAACTTTAATGTCAATTATTATTTTGCCATTTTGAATTATTGTTACAACAGCAATTGGATCGACTAGTTTATTTAGTTAGTTAAACTGTAAAAAAAGGAGAATTTGGTTTTAATTATTTTGATACTTCACTAGGAAAAAAGTATTACAACAATTTATTATTATCTTAAAATTCAACCCTTTTTATTGTCAAAAACCACCTTACAACATTATAAAAGTCATCCAAAATACAAAGTTGCTAATAATAACAAACATATTTAATAAATTAAAAGAGATAGATTGGATTTGGGTCATTTTGAAGTTGCCCTAATTGTTTGGAAAAATAACAAAAGTTATAAACTAACAATTACCGAAAGATTAACAAATTTAGATTATATTTGTCATCTTAATGATAAATATTAATTTAATTAATTTTTTTAAGATTCAACAATTATAAAATATTCTAAATCATTAACATTAGGTAATGAGAAAGAATTTAGCATGTGAAAAGAAATTGAACAAATAACTGGGATTCCAATTTATTTTACAATGTCAGCCTCACTATAAGAAAAAAGGTACGATTAAATATGAAAATAAATTATTTCAACAAAGATACCCAAAACATAAAGTTTTAAATAAATATCGTAAAGAATATGACAAAAAAACAATTGTTTCATTAAACAATCGATTAAGAAAAAAACTAAACTTTAAAACATCTTTAGAAATTTTCAAAATGTTTAGTACTTATTTTGATTTATTAAAAACTTGCACTTAAGTTGACAATCTACCTATAATCATAATTTAATTTTATTTTGTAATTTTATTTAAAATAATTAAATTTTTTTTGATATGTAAATTGTTAAGTTCTTTAAATATGAAAAAACAATGAAATAATGATACCTTACAATAAACTTAATTATTTTTTAAAAATTTAATTTGTCAATTATTTTAGGAAGTAATACAGCATTAATAGTAACTAAACCAATTGATTAAGAACAAAAATTAGATGGTATAGAAGGTAGTCCAATTTTTGCACAAACTATGACAAAAAATGGAAATTTATTAAAAGATAATTCAAAATAATTAATGGCGGAGGTTATTCGTTCAATTATTACTTTGATTAATTACAACATTTCTCTATAGTACTGTCCTGGGTGGGATTATTGAATATGATTTAAAAAATAATTTTTAAAATATTAAATTAATCATTAATTTGTAGGAATTGTTGAAAGAAAGGAAATAAAATAAAATGAAAAAGGTAGGATTAGAAGAAACTGTTCCAAGTAATTTATTAAATACAAAAAAAATTTTTTATGCTCCTGGACAAGGAAAAAATGTCTTGAAAAAAGATTATATTAATAGAATAAAAATAGATGAAGGAAATGCAAAACAATATGTTGTTATATTAATTAATGCAGTTTTAGCAGTTTTACGAAGAAATGATGTAATTGAACAAATCCAAAATTATAATACTAGTAAAAATCTTTTTACAATAAATTCAAGATTTGAAGATGATCAAACAAGTTATTTTATTGTTCCTATGTCTATTTATGGACAAGAATTTAGTCTTGTTTTTAGAGTTAGTGACTTTTATGTTCAAGGGATAATTAATCTTCAACATGGGCAACAAACATATAATTATTTTCAAGATGCATCTATTAGAAGTTTGGATTCACAAGAAAAAATTAATGAAAATAGGTTAATAACAATTGTTCGTGGATCTAACTATAATTTTTTAATGAAAGAAGAAAAGAGAGATATACATTTTAATTGAAGTACAAATATTCTTCCATCTTTTAATAATATTGCAAATGTTAATATTTATGATAACACAGCTATTAGTTCCCAAGATTTTGGGCGTGCTATTGTAGCAACTGCCGAAACATTACGCTTTAGAGAAGTAAGAGGAATGATTGAAGGTTCCGATGCAGCAACCAATTTAACTTGAAATGACTTTTATCCAATAGTAACTAGTTGAGCAACTTGAACAAAGAATGCAATTGAATGAATAAGCAAATATGGAGACTTAAAAAACTGAGATTTAACAAATCAAATTCTTATTTTGTCTTATGTAGTTTGAAGTAGGGATGACTCAGGTATATATTCAGTATTTAAATGAACTAAATATGCGCATACTTGAGACGATTTTGTTTATAAATATCCATTTTTTGCAATAAATGGTTTTTTAAAAGCTGAAATAGTAGGAGAATCTGGACGTGTTGTTTCTAATCCTGTAGTATTAACACAAAATATAGGTTTTCCTGGTGGAGCGCAAATGGCTTGTAATTTTTTTATAACAGGTACCAAATATACAGCAATTACATTAACTTTATGATGCGATGATGACAGTATTAAATGACAATGAAAAGCATATTTTAAGGGACGTAATACCAATGGTATAGAATTAAAATTAGATTATATTAAGTTTTATGCAAAATTATAAATTTTATTTATTAATTATTTTAAAATTAGAAAGGAAAATATATTATGAAATTATCTAATAAAATTCCAGTTTTGAGTAATAAGAATATTAATGTAAAAATTAATTATAAGTTCGAAGAGACTTATACAGCTTGAACTAGTGATTGATCAAAACAATATGAAGTGTTTAATTGAAAACAATTGGCATCCACTTGAAATGAGTTTATTGCTAGATTTCCATCTTTTTTAGTAATTAGTAGGTTACAGGCAAGTATAGTACGCTATGCATTTGAAAGAAAGAGCGATCGAAACCTTTATAATTTTGCTGGTTGAACAAGAGAGATTAGTTCCGATCGTCTTTATACCATAAGTGTGGGATCAAATTTATTTGAAAATGCAATGATTTTTACATCATTAACATTAGATTTATGACGTGATGGTGATACTATCAGATGACAATGACAAGGAACTTTTAAGGGTGGAGCACCTGCCTTCGTAAGAATTCATATTGATAAAATATCTTTTATTGAATCCAATGATTTTGAATAAAATTATTATTTTATAAGATTGCATGTTGCAAAATGAGAAAACAAAATAGAAATTAAAGATATAAAATGGTTTTTACTCATTAGAAACATTAAATTCATGTTTTATAAGGAACCATATAATTGTTGAGGATATCCTAAAACTGGACGAGTAATTAACTTTACAGTTATTTGTAAGGTAAAATTAATTAGAAAGTAGAAGGATATTTTTTATTATGAAAGAACAATATACAACGAAAGAAAAATTAAAGATTATTAAAGAAGCCTAATAAGTAGACATTAACAAAAGTAAATTAGACAATGTTTAAAATATTTCACGTCCAACATTAAATAAATGAATATACACATGTTATAATCATATAATTGAAAATTATTATTAATGGATTTTAATGTCCAAATTAGTATGTACAGGGTCGGCAATTGCTTAGATAATACTGTTATTGAATCATTTCATGTAATTTTAAAAACAGAAGGATTAAAAAAGTTTATACTAAATCAAATGAATTATTTGAAGACTTTAATAATTTTATTTCTTGATATAGCACAAAAAAGAATTAATATAAAAACTGGGTTATCACCAACTCATATAGTATAATTTATACATTGTTCAAAATTAGGATATAATCAAAAATCACATATTTAGGACAAAACCACAAAAATTGTTGCAATTAATAAAAAAAGAATTATAATAAGACCATAAATATTAGAGGAGTAATTAAAAAAAATAGTTCAGAGAGTTAATTGGCGGTGAGAAATTAATCTATTTATTTAATGAAGGTTACTAATATTTTAACTTGATATTTTAATTAAGATAATAAGTTTGCACTTATTAAAAAAGGATGGTACCGTAATTATTAAATAATAATTGCTCCTATTATTTTGTTAAAATAATAGGAGTTTTTATTTAGATAGGAGATTTAATGGCAAGGGAATTAAACAAAAAATATGATCATAATCTTGTTGAAAAAGGAAAATATCAATTTTGGAAAGATGCCGGATATTTTACCGCAGACGTTAAAAGTAATAAACCAAGTTTTAGTATTGTTATTCCACCGCCAAATGTAACTGGAAAGTTACATTTAGGCCATGCGTGAGATACAACTTTACAGGACTTGATTATTCGTTATAAAAAGTTAATGGGATTTGATACCTTATATTTACCAGGAATGGATCATGCTGGGATTGCAACACAGGCAAAAGTTGAAGAACGGTTACGAATAACAAATAATGTTTTACGTCATGATTTGGGGCGTGAAAAATTCATTGAACAAGTTTGAGCATGAAAAGAAGAATATGCGGAAGTTATTCGTGAACAATGAAGCAAATTGGGTTTAGCGTTAGATTATTCGCGCGAGCAATTTACTTTAAACGATAATTTATCAGCCGCAGTTCAAAAAGTTTTTATTGATTTATATCAGAAAGGATTAATTTATCGTGGGAAGCGAATTATTTCGTGAGATCCAGTCCAAAAAACAGCGTTATCAAATATTGAAGTTTTATACCAAGAACAACAAGGGAAAATGTATTATTTTAAATATTTTTTAGAAAATAGTACTAGTGAATATTTGACAATTGCCACAACGCGTCCAGAAACAATGTTTGCTGATCAATGTGTCGTTGTTAATCCAAATGATGAACGTTATCGTCAATATTGAAATAAAAAAGTTATTAACCCTGCCAATGGTGAATTAATTCCTGTTCTTTGTGATGATTATGTTGATCAGGAATTTGGGACAGGAGCAATGAAATGTACGCCAGCACATGATGCCAATGATTTTGAAATTGCGTTACGTCATAATTTAGCAATGCCAATTTGTATGAATACTGATGGAACAATGAACGAGATGGCAGGAAAATATGTCAATCAGGATCGCTTTGTTGCGCGACAAAATTTAGTAGTTGCTTTAACAAAACAAAATTTAGTAGTTGAAATAAAGGATCACCTTCATCAAGTTGGTTTTTCAGAACGAAGTGGGGCAATTGTTGAACCATATTTATCTGACCAATGATTTGTTAAAATGGATTATTTTGCTAAAAAAATTATTAAATTTCAAGAAACAAATAATCAAATTAAATTTTATCCGCCACGGTTTAATACAACATTAATTAATTGAATGGAAAAGATTCAAGATTGATGTATTTCACGGCAACTATGATGAGGGCATCAAATCCCAGCATGATATATGAAAAATGACCCTACTAGAATTCATGTTGGATTAACTCCACCAGATAATACAAATAATTGATTACAAGATGAAGATGTCTTAGATACATGATTTTCATCAGCATTATGACCAATGACAACATTAGGGTGAACTTGAGATGAAACATTATTTCAACGTTATTTTCCAACCAGTGTTTTAGTAACCGGTTATGATATTATTTTCTTTTGAGTTTCAAGAATGATGTTTGATGCATTAGAATTTACTAATAAGAAACCTTTTAATGATGTTTTAATTCATGGTTTAATTCGTGATGAAGAAGGTCGTAAAATGAGTAAATCATTAGGAAACGGGATTGATCCAATGGATGTTATTAATGATTATGGCGCTGATACCTTACGCTACTTTTTAGTTACAAATAGTGCTCCTGGGCAAGATTTACGATATTCGCAAGAAAAAATTAATGGTGCTTGAAATTTTATTAACAAGTTATGAAATGCTGCACGTTATCTTGAAATGAATTTATCAAGTGATTTTAAACCATTAATAAATTTTGATCAAGAAATTAAAAAATTATTAATTAAGCATCAAGAAAATGCGATTGACCAATGAATTTTAACAGAGTTAACAAAAACAATTAACAAAGTTAAAGTTAATATGGAAAGATATGAGTTTGTTTTAGTTGGTAAGGATTTATATGATTTTGTTTGAAATAAGTTTTGTTCATGATATATTGAGTTGACAAAAGTTAATTTACAAAGTGATAATCAAACAATTAGAACAACAACAATGCAAACATTATTTTATGTTTTAAAACAAATTTTAGTGATGTCACACCCCTTTATTCCATTTGTAACAGAAGAAATTTATCAAAAATTAAATTTAAAAGCATCAATTATGGTAGAAGCATATCCGACAACTAATTTTAATTATGATGTTGAATATTTAAATTTAGTAACAGAAATTATTGCTGCAATACGAGAATTACGTAGTAATTATCAAATTAAAAAGTATCAATTAATTGAAATTTGGTTAGATTTAGGAACTGACAAAACAAAAATTAATGCGACGATAATTCCATTAATTAATGATTTTATTGTGAAAATGGTAAATAGTGAAATTAAAGGGATTTTAAAAGAAAAAGATGATCAACAAACATATGTTACAATTCCATTAACAAATATGATTTTAGAAGTAGTTGCTAATGATATTATTGATTTAACAACAGAACAAACAAAAATAACAGTTGAATTAAAGCGTTTAGAACAAGAACTTATTCGTAGTAAAAATCTTTTGCATAATCAGGACTTTTTAACAAAAGCAAGTTCAGCAAAAATCCAAATTGAACAAGAAAAATATGCAAAATATTTAGAGCAATATGAACAAGTAAAAGAAAAAGTAAACGATGGCAAAACAAAAAATTAATATTATTGGTGCTGGTTTGGCTGGGACTGAAGCAGCTTATCAGTTGGCAAGAAGAGGACTTCAAGTTAACTTATATGAAAGTAAACGGATTAATAAAAACCCTGTTCAAAAACAAGATACTTTTGCTGAATTAGTTTGTTCAAATTCGTTACGAAGTGATAGTTTAACAAATGGTGTTGGCTTATTAAAACAAGAAATGTTAGCTTTTGATTCATTAATTATCAAAGCCGCTTATGCTAGTCGGGTTCCTGCCGGTGGCGCTTTAGCGGTTGACCGTCAACAATTTTCAGATTATATTACAGATTGTTTAACAAAACATCCTAATATAACCATAATTGATCAAGAAGTTACAAAGATTGATTTAACAGCAATTACCTTAATTGCGTCAGGACCATTAACAACAACAAGTTTACAAAATGAGATTCAACAGTTACTAGGAAGAGAATACTTTTATTTTTATGATGCAGCAGCACCAGTTATTACAAAAGAAAGTATTGATTTTCAGAAGGTTTATTATAAGTCACGCTATGATAAAGCTGAAAGTAAAGATTATATTAATTGTCCCATGACAAAAACAGAATTTGAAATGTGAGTGCAAGAATTAATTACAGCTGAAACAGTTGCTTTGCATGAATTTGAAAAAGAAATTTATTTTGAAGGATGTATGCCAATCGAAGTGATGGCAAAGCGGGGAGTTAAATCATTATTGTTTGGACCATTAAAACCAGTTGGTTTAGAAAAACCAAATGGCGAACGACCATATGCTGTAATCCAATTACGCCAAGATGATGCAGTTGATACTTTATATAATGTCGTAGGATTTCAAACTAATTTAAAATTTCCAGAGCAAAAACGTCTTCTTGCAATGGTTCCGGGATTAGAAAATGCTAATATTGTTCGCTATGGTGTTATTCATAAAAATAATTTTATTAATTCACCAGTGTTATTGAATCAATTTTTACAATTAAAATCACAGCAAAATATTTTTTTTGCTGGTCAGATTACAGGGGTTGAAGGTTACGTTGAATCAGCGGCAACTGGGATTATTAGTGCTCTTAATATTGCAAATTTTTTAAACAACAAAGCAATGTTAACTTTTCCTCCCGAAACAATGATGGGTGCATTAGTTAAGTATATTATTAATGCTTCACCAACTAATTTTCAACCAATGAAAGCTAACTTTGGGATCGTGCCTAGTCTTGAACAACATTTTAAAGCAAAGGCCGATAAATACTTAGCATATAGTGATCGGGCTTTAACAGAATTAGCCAATTTTATTAAAAACAATCGGTTAAATGATGAAATTAACTTTTAATAATTTTAAAAAAGCATAAAATAGAAGTAGAATGATATGAAAAGAAAAGAGGCAGTGAAAAATGAACTTAGAATTAAATGCATTAATTGATGGCGAATTAATGAATAATGGGGATTGGTTAGAAATAATTTCACCAATTGATAATAAACCTTATGGTCGTGTTCCAGCTTTAAAAGAAAAAGAAATTAATAAGGCTTTTCAGACAGCACGACAAGCACAAAAAAAATGAGCAAAATTAACTTTGTTTGAACGAATTAGTTACTTACGAAAATGAGCAGAATTATTGTTAACTCATAAAACAGAGTTGGCAAAAATTATGGCTCATGAAGTTGGAAAAAGTTTGAAAGATGGTCAAGTTGAAGTTGAACGAAGTATTGAATATATTGATTATACAATTGAAGAAGCAAAACGAGTTTTTCCAGAAACCTTAACTGGAGATGGTTGAAATGTCAAAAATAAACTTGGAATTTTTTCACGTGTTCCTAAGGGCATAGTCTTAGCAATTTCACCATTTAATTATCCTGTTAACTTAAGTATTGCTAAAATTGCTCCAAGTTTAATTGTTGGAAATAGCGTGGTCTTTAAACCAGCAACAAATGGCAGTTTAACTGGATTATATATGGCAAAGTTAGCACATGAAGTTGGTTTTCCGAAAGGAGTTATTAATGTTGTAACGGGCCGTGGCCGTGATATTGGGGACTTATTAGTTTTAAATCCAGAAATTGATGTAATTTCTTTTACTGGCTCAGTTGCTGTTGGGAATCACATTCGTAAATTAGGACATGGGAAAGATTTAGTTTTAGAATTAGGTGGAAAAGACCCGGCCTTAGTATTAAAAGATGCTGATTTAACTAAAACAGTGAAAGAAATTATTGGAGGGGCTTATTCTTATTCGGGGCAGCGTTGTACAGCAATTAAGCGTGTTTTAGTTGATGAAGCAATTGCTGATGAATTAGTTGCCTTATTAAAAACAGAAGTCAGTAAGTTAGAGATGGGTTCACCATTAGAAAACAAGGCAATTATTCCAGTAATTGATATTAAGGCTGCTGAATTTGTTCAAGGATTAATTGATGATGCTTTGGCCAAAAAAGCAACTTTAGTTGTTGGAAATCATCGAAAAGATAATTTACTTAGTGCAACTTTAATTGACCATGTTACAGCAGATATGCGATTAGCTTGAGAAGAACCATTCGGACCTGTTTTACCAATTATTCGTTGTAAAAATGTTGAAGAAATGATTATGCTAGCAAATAAATCAAACTTTAAATTACAAGCATGTATTTTTACTAATGATATTAATACTGCTTTTAAAATTGCTGGTGAATTAGAAACAGGAACTGTTAATATTAATGGTCGAACACAACGTGGCCCTGATTCATTCCCATTTTTAGGGATTCATGATTCAGGACAAGGAGTGCAGGGCATTCGTGAAACTATTAATTCTGTTACTCGTTTTAAAGGTTTAGTAATTAATTACTAAAGTAATTTTAAAGAACCTTTTTTCATTTTATTCTTTTTTTATGATATATTATACTTGTAAAGTAGGGGGAGAATAATATGGAAAAAAAAGAGGAACAAATGTCCTTACGCGAAGAAAAAATTGAGCAATCACTAAATGAACTAATGTTAACAGTTCAAGATGTCAATTTAGATCTTAGTGAATTACAAGAACGAGCGAGTTTAAATAATAGTGCCGTTGTTGATGATTATGAAAATATTACCGACCAAATAAAAAATATTGAAAAAGAGATTTGTGAATTAGAATATAAGTTTGATATCACTGAAATCTCGTTATATTTAATATTTTTAGATTTAAAACTATCATTTAATATTTTAAAAAATAAATTAGAAATAACAAAATATTTAATAGAACTTTTTAAAAGACAGTAATCAATTATTATTGTCTTTTATATTATAGTAGTAATGGGTGGGGAGGATATCTTAAATGAATTTAAAGCAAGAAAAATTTTTATTTACTGATGGAAAGGAACATCTAATTTCTGATTTTCAAAAAGAAAAGGGTTATATCTTTTATTTTTTTCCAAAAGCAGCAACAACAGGTTGTACGTTAGAAACGGTTGCTTATAATCGTTATTATCAAAAATTCTTAACGGCAGGTTATAATGTTATTGGTATTAGCCGGGATAATTTAAAAAAACAAACCAAATTTCAACAAGATCATGCTGTTGAATTTCCGATGATTTGTGATGTTGATGAGAAACTATGTAAAATGTTTAATGTCTTAAAACAAAAGAAAATGTTTAATAATGTTTATATGGGGATTGAACGTAGTACTTTTTTGTTAAACAATGATTTTGTAATTATTGAAGAATGACGAAAAGTAGCGCCAGTTGAACACATTAAAACCGTTTTATCAAGCGTATTGTAATCAACTAGGTATTATATTTAGGATATATATTAACTAACAATCTCAACAACAGATGATTAGCCCAATTGTAAGAATCTAATTTATTATTAATAGTTAAATTAGATTTTACTTATAAAAATAGAAAGAACAATGAGGAAACATAATGGAAGAAAAATTAATAATGACAAAACGTGAACATAAGTTACGTTATGCTAAACCATGATCTGCAATTTGGTATTTTTGTGGTCCAATGGTTTTAATTATGGTTATTCAAGGGTTATATAATATTATTGATAAAAATATGGCCCAAAATTTTACAAGCTCAGATATTATGAAGCGTTTTAATATTGATGAGCATACAGCAAATAATTTAGTAAATATTACAACTGGTTATACAATGACTGCATTTTATACTTTATTTGCTTTTGCAGCATTATTTGGTGTTGGAGCATCAATTGTCTTTTCAATGGAATATGGGCGACGTAATATTGCTCAAATGCGACGAATTGTTGGGAACATGGTTGGTTTACAAATTGTTTTATCAATTCTTGTTGCCTTAGTATTATTCTTTTTGATGAATGAACATTTTGGAGCATTATTAGTAAAAGCTCAAATGAATGGGGGAATGTCAGGATTAGCACAAAGTCGCTATATTACTTTATCTTGAGAATATTCACGAGTGTTCATTTTCTGTGCGCCACTGTTGTTTTTATCATTTGCTTTACCAACTTTTCTTCGAACAGAGGGGAAAGTATTTATTGTTTTAATAATGCAAATTATTTCGATTCCGATTAATGTTTTATTTTCGTTTATTTTTGCAAAATTAGCACATTTGCAAATGTCGGGGGTAATGATGGGAAGTATGATGGCATGGATTTTTAATATTGTATTTTCTGCTTGTGTTATTATTTTTTCGAAGAATTCATATTGTAAATTTAGTTGAAAGGAAATGTTATGATCTCGCGAAATTATTAAACGGTCATTTCCAATTGGAATTGGTGCTTTCTTTCTTAATTTTGCTATGGCAATTCAAGTTTTAATCTCAACGATTTTAGTAGTGCATTTGCCAGGTCAAGATGATGTTTTAATTACTGTTAATGGTCAAAAAGTATCGGCAACTTCAGCTGGAATTTATATTTGTCAGTTAGTCTACTCAACCGTTTCGCCGTTTATTGTTATTTTCACTTCAGCTGGTGTTGGTTTGGCTCAAGGGGCAACCGCTATTTGTGCTTATGCTTTTGGGGCAAAAAAATATAAACGAATTGAACGAATTATTTTTAGAGTTGCAATTTTGGAATTAGCATGGTTTACTTTTGTTTTTCTACTAATTTTAGTATTTGCTGATAAAATGATGTTAATTTATAACTTTCCGCAAGAACTCGTTAGCCATTATCGTTGATATACTGTTTTGGCATTTTCAACTTATATTTTTGCATCAGTAACTTATACTTCAATGGCCCTATATTCAGCGATTGGAAAATCAACGCAAACTCTAATTTGTTCAATGTTACGTTCATTAATTGTTATGGTTCCATTATCATTTATTGGTTATGGGATTAGTTTATTAACTAGCAACAATATTGATTACTTTATCCTAATTGGATTAAACGATTTAATTTGTGCTTTTATTATTGGTCCAATGTTAATCTCAACTTGACGGAAAAATAAAACAAAATTAATTGATCATCCCGATGATTTTGAACAACAAAATCGTAATAATTTACAAGATAATGTTGTTGATAAAATTTCGTTAGAAAGTGATATTAAATAAAAAATGATTTAATATCACTTTATTTTTTCTAGTAATGTTTTTGAAAATACGATAAAATTAATAGTAAAGGAATTTACAGAAGGGAACAGCTGTTAATGAACAATAATGTTTTTTCAAAAAATGAGATTAAGTTGCGTTATGATAATTTATGAAAAATAATTTTTGTTTTTTCATTGCCAACTGTTTTTGTGATGGCAATTTCAGCTTCCTATCCGATTTTAGATAAACTAATTGCTTTAACGTTTGTAACTCCTAATGTTTTTCATTATCAACCATATTTAGATTGATATAAAGAAAATATTAACAACAATAATGGCATTTTAACTTATGAAGGGGCAAAGATCTTTGTTAATTTAGCAACCCATTTTTCAGGTCAAATTTATAACCTCCTTCTATCTTTTGCTGTTTTAATTGCAATTGGAACATCAATTACTTTTGCAATTAAGTATGGACAAAATAATAAACAACAAACGCAATCTTTAGCAGGAAATGCCTTAACAATTACAATTTTATTTTCAATTGTTGCGGCATTTTTTGTTTTCTGTTTAGTCTTTCCTAAATGAGATAATATTATGATTTTCATTCAATTAAGTAAAAAAGGGTCATGAATTACACAAGATTTGACTTGACGTTATGTCTTTCCAATGTTATTAGCAAGCCCTTTAATGTTTGTTAGTTATTTACTATTAACTTTATTACGTACTGATGGGAAGGGACGGATTGCAGTTTATATTACGATTGGATCGATTTTAGTTAATGTTTGTTCTTCAATCATATTAGTTAAGTATGCTAATTTGTTGTTAGAAGGAACAGTCTTTGGTACTATTATTTCATGAATTTTTATTATTGTTGTTTCACTAATTTGTATTTATCGAAACAACGATTCATATTTACGATTTCATTGAAAAGACTTGTTTTATTTTCGAAAATCAACTGTAAAAGAAATTTTTCGATTAGGATTTTCATCATTTATTAATAATTTAGGTATTGTTTTGGTTTCTATTTTATCATCAACAATTATGTCATATTTGCCGGGACAATTTGATGAAAAACAAAGAAGTGGTTTATCAGCCTTCCAGTTATTTAATAGTGCAATGACGCCATGAGTTGCTTTTTTTACAGCAATTGCGTTAGGGATTGCGCAAGGAATTAAAACAATTATTGGATATAATTATGGGGCAAAGAAATACTTGCGGATGTACCAAACCTGTTGATATGGATTAATTATCATTGGAAGTTGATTGTTTTTTGTGCTTTTATTATTTATTGGTATTGGACCACAATTATTAATGACTTTTGCTTTTCCATCATCGCTAGTTGAGCAATATCGGTGAACATCAGTGTTAATGCTAATGAGTTATCCGTGCGCTGCTATTTCTTTTATGGGTGTTTCGTTATTTCAGGGGATGAATAATGCCCGAAAGGCAGCATTATGTTCTGCGTTCCGAACGCTTATTGTATTGCCAATTTTGATGTTAGTGGGAGCCTTTATTGTCCGTGGTTTAGCTGATGGAACAACAAAAAATAATATTTATTATTTCCTTATGTTGGGTTTTAATGATTTAATTTCGGGGTGTATTGTGGGTATTATTTTATATGTATTCTGGCATAAAAACCGTCATAGTATTTTTAATGAAGTAAATAAAAGGGACCAAGAATATTTACGAAATAAAACCCGTCAAGATAAAAATAAAATATAATAATTATATACTTTTCTTTTATTTTTGACAATAATTTTATTTATTTTTTTGCAAATTTATAGTATAATATACTTATCAAACAAAGTGGGTATATTAAAGTGGGGGGTATCACATGAATAATAGTGGAATAAAAACTACTGAAGGAACAGACAATCATTCGATTTCTTTTGGACCTAACAATAGTACACCTAGTGATAGTTTATTTAATCAAATACCTCCGTTAACACCATTGTCAAAGCCAATTAAGGTTCCATTAGACAAAGATGGTTTTAAATCGGGGCCTAATCCGGCTTTTAATCCATCATATATTTCACAATCATTAGGAATTAATGGAACAACATTGCAAGCACAATATAACAAACCAATTTATCAACCAATCATATATCAACCATATGTAATGCCAGTTGTGAATAATAATCCTAATTTGGGAATGAATCAGTACGGAATGATGCCACAATATCCGGGGATGATGGGGTATTCACAAATACCACAATATCCGGGGATGATGGGGTATTCACAAATACCACAATTTCCAGGGATGATGTGATATCCACAAGTACCGCAATTTCCAGGAATGATAATGGGATATCCGCCATTGGCAGGACCAGATTTAACACAGCAATATCCACCAATGCCACAACAAACGCCTCAGGAAACTAATCATTCAGGAGTAGGAAATCAAGGGCATGATGATGGTTCTCATTTCGCAATTATGAATCCAGATTTAATGAAGCAACATCATAAAAACAGCGGTGATTTTGGTGGTTTCGATGACGATTTTGATGATGATATTGCACCATTTTCAAAAAATAACAATAATGACTTTGGTTCAGCACCATTCACAAATCCTGATTTTAATCAAAATAATAATTTTGGTTCAGCTCCAGGTTTTAATACTGAAAATAATTTCGGACAATTAAATCCAAATTTTGGGCCAACAAATGATTTTAATGATCAAGGACAAAGTTTTGGACCAACGCCAGACTTTAATGCTGCGCCTAGTTTTAATTCGCCATCTGATTTTAATCCAACCTCAGAATTTAATCCAAACAATGCGGTTTTGGGGAAAATTGATCCAGTTAAAATGCCGTTTGCACAAGGTAATAATCTTAATCAAACAATGAATAATTCAAATCTTGAGGGGTATGAAGAAGATTCACAAAAACGAAGATTACCAATATGAGCAATAGTGTTAATTGTTATCTTGACTATTTTAATTGTTGCAGTAGTAGCGATTGTTATGTTGTACTTTAACTTAGAAGCAGTTCACGATTTAATTAATGGTTGATTTGGACTTGATGTTCCGTTTGACCCCTGATTTTAAAAAAACATAAAAACAAGGAATTATTCCTTGTTTTTATGTTTTTTATTATGTAAATTGTAAAAATAATGAAAATAAATATGTGACAAATAAATTGGAACATATTACACATAGTAAAAACTATTTAAAACCATATAATTTAATGATTGACTTTAATTGTATTCCAATTTTAAAAACATATTTTAAAAAAGCAAAGAACCTTTTATAAATTAATTGAAAAATTTATTGTATTTGCATTTACAATTTATGATTTAAAAAATAATTTTCAGTTTGATTATGTTATTATTTTAAAATAATGCAATGTAAGAAGGAAATAAATGAAATGAGAAAAGTATTAAATCTATTAAGTGTATTAACCATCAGCGGAACAGTAATGCCAAATGTTATTGCCACAAGCAATTATGAAAGAAATGTGAATACAGGAAATTTAAATAGGATTAGAAAAAATGCTAATGAATTAAATAATAAAAAAATTCCCCGAGAAATTTTTATTGGAAATATTGAACTTAATAATGAAATAAATATTATTCAAGGATTAATTGCAATTAATCATTCAATTTTTTCAAGACCAGAATTTACTCAAAATATTGTGTTTGAAAGAATTTTTAGAGATCATGCAATAATTTCTATAAATCCAAGTATTAGATTAGATGAAAATATTAACAATGTAAATCAATTTGTAATTTATTTTACTTCAAACAGATTTGCATTTTCTTCTGTTGTTCCAAATAGAAATTTGGGAGAAATTAATAATAATTACGAATATACTATTCTGCAAAATTTACAAAGACTTAATCCAAATATAGCTCATCAAAATTTGTGAATAGAGGTAACTGATGTATTTGAAAGTTCTGCATTATTGAGAACAACAAATCGGAATAGTATAGATTTTTTAGTTTCTTTTCAAACAAATAGTCATATCTTAGATTCAATTGTAGAAGTAACAGACTTGGGTGAAATATCTGATAACGATGAAGAAACCATTTTAAGACACCTGCTAGAATTAAATCCCACCCTTCGAAGGGGTGATATAAATAGAATTGAAAATATTACAAATAATAGTGCAATTATATATGGTAATATTCAGCAGATTTATGTTCCAACAATAACAAATGATGATTTGTGAAGACCACCTTTTGAAAATGAAGAGGATCATACTTATTATCAAAACTTTAATGATAGTATAGAAATTTTTTTTACATTAAATCATGTTTATCAAACATTAAAACCTAAATTAGAACCTAATAAAAGTTTTCTTCATAGAAATACAGCACAGAACCAAGAAACACAAATTGGGAAACCAACATTATCAAATAATAATAATTTAAAGATAAATTGAAATATTACTGGACCAATAACAGATGATAAAAAAGTATGAGAAAAAACAATAAATTTAATTAAATGATCAGACTATGCTAGTAGTATGCAAGAATTTAAAGAAAAATATGAACATATTAAATTTAATGATGTCTTTGCATCGGCAGGTGGACAGGGGACAACAATAAGCAAAGAAAACATAAATATTAATTTTAATACAAAAGCCATAGATGATACGAAAATATATAAAAAGGAAAATTATACATCTATTATAAAATATGATTTTCTTAATTATGTTCCTATCCCTTTCATAAATTATGTAGAACAATCTGCACACCTATATATTCATGTTTTATTCTTTGAGGGAGAATATTTAAAAGCAACAATAATTTCATATACTTATTCTTGAATGGCTATATGTCATGTCTGAACAAAACTAAAAATTGGGGAAGTTGAATTTTATTAATAAAAAGAGCATATGCTCTTTTTATTTTATTTGCTGTTTCAAATTTCGTAGGTGTACTGTGATGGATAAGCACCAATATTATTTATATTAATAAAAAAAGTCTAGATAAGGGTTAAATCTAGACTTCTTATGCATTATTTAAATTTGAAAGGTTATATTTGAAAAAATTATTTTGTTATATATTTTAGGTCGTTAATTTATTTTGCTTGTATTATTTTATAATACTTGTGGTGGTCAAGTATTCTTTTTAACTTTAAAAAATCAAACAACAAAACCTAATAACACTAAGACAACATTTTGATTTGGTTTTGAAAAACAATTAATTTTTCGAATAATTTGTTTATTATATTGGCAATTATTTTCTTCGTTGATTAAAGCAACTTCTGTTTCACTAATAACATTTTCTTGGTGAATTGAATTAGTTAAAATATAGGCATAATCAAATTCTGTCTCATTTTCATATTTACTACGTAAAGGATTAAAGGTTCCAGGAATAAATAGACTTAATGAAAACTTAATTTTTTTAATAATATGTTTTAAAAATTTATTCATTGCTATTCACCTCTTAAATGATTATTCATATGATAACACAAAAAAATAATATTGTTAATATTTTTTTTATTTTTTTCGATGATTTTATTTTGAAATAAGGTAAGATTTAAGTATGGAAAAATAGAAAACAGGGTGAAAATTAATGGAACAATATCTTAAGATGGCACGGTTTATTTTAGAACACGGTCAAGAAAAAGATGATCGAACAAATACTGGTACAATTTCTTATTTTGGTTATCAAATGCGTTTTAATTTACAAGAAGGTTTTCCGTTATTAACAACGAAAAAGATTCATTTTAAATCAGTTGTTTATGAATTATTATGATTCATTAAAGGTGATACTAATATTAAATATTTAGTGGATAATAATGTTCGAATTTGAAATGAATGACCGTACGAGAAATATAAAGCATCGTCACAATATCAAAATGAATCATTAAATGAATTTGTGGAGAAAATTAAAACTGATGCTACTTTTGCCGCTGCTTTTGGTAATTTGGGACCTGTATATGGGAAACAATGACGAAATTTTAATGGTGTTGATCAGTTAGCAATTTTGTTAGATAATTTAAAAACTAATCCATATTCACGTCGCCATATTGTTAGTGCTTGGAATCCGGCTGAAATTGAAAAAATGGCGTTGCCGCCATGTCATACTTTAATGCAATTTTATGTTTCAAAAGATAATAAATTAAGTTGTCAATTGTATCAACGTAGTGCTGATGTTTTTTTAGGTGTTCCTTTTAATATTGCAAGTTATTCGTTGTTAATCCATTTAATTGCGCAAGTTTCAGGATTAGAAGTTGGTGATTTTGTTTACACATTAGGAGATTGCCATATTTATAAAAACCATTTTGCACAAGTTAATGAACAGTTAACAAGAACACCACGCAAATTACCAACATTAAAATTAAATCCAACAATTAATTCTTTATTTGATTTTGTTTATGAGGATATTACCCTTGAAAATTATGACCCAGCCTCATTAATTAAAGGAGTTGTTGCTGTCTAATGATTAAGTTATTATGAGCAATGGATGAGAATAATTTAATTGGGAAAAATAATCATTTACCGTGACATTTAAAAGAGGAGTTACAACATTTTAAAAGAACAACAGTTGGACAAACAATATTATTTGGTCGTTTAACTTATGAAGGAATTGGTGGGCCACTCCCAAATCGAAAAATATTAGTTTTAACAACGAAAAAAGATTATATTATTAATCATCCTGATGTTAAAGTAGTAACAAACTTGAATGATATTATTAACACTTATCAACAGAATTCAACAGATGATATTTATATTTGTGGAGGAAAAAAAATTTATGAAGCAACATTACCATATGCTGATGAATTAATTATTAGTTATATCAAAGGAAAATATGAGGGGGATACTTATTTTCCAGCATTTGATTTAACACAATTTATCTTAATTAAAACCACTGAATTAGAGCAATTTGTAATAAAATATTATAAGAGAAAGGAACAAAATTAGTATGTTAAATATTTGAAAAATTATTCTTACATGACCACGATTTTTACGAACAATTACGAAAGCAAAAAGCATTAGTAAAAAAATTAAACGAGATCCAAATATTATTTCTGAAGAATATCGTTACCATTGGTTGCAAAAACGAGCACGTTATATGTTATGAGTATACGATGTTAAAATAATTGTTCATGATCGTGACAATTGAATTGATAAAGGTTGTTTAATGGTGGCTAATCATCAATCAAATGTTGATCCAGCCTTATTATTTGTTTTAAATGATTTTAATAAAACAGCACCATGTGCTTTTATTGCCAAAAAAGAATTAGCAAATGATAAGACATTTAAAAACTTTTTAACATTAATTGATGTTTTATTTTTAGACCGCGATAATCCACGGCAAGCTTTAGAATTAATGAAAGAAGCTAATGATTTAATTCGTGTACCAAGAACAATGGTTGTTTTTCCAGAAGGAACTCGTAGTCGTAATCAAGAAATGGGAGAATTTCATGCGGGTAGTTTTAAGATTGCTCAGAAAGCACATGCACCAATTATTCCGGTTTCAATAATTAATTCTCATCCAATTTTTAACAAGGAATATAAAAAGAAGGGGAAAAAATATGTTCATATTGTTTTCCATAAGCCAATCAAACCAGATACTTTTATGACAAAGCCAACAGAGTTAATTGCGAATAATGTAAAACAAATTATTCAAAAGGGGATTGAACAATACCGTGATGTTGATCACAAAAAAGCTTATTTAGAATATAAAGCTTCATTAAAGAAAAAAAACACGTAAAGTAAAAGGAACAAGTAATTATGAATATTTTAGCTTTAATTGATAAAAAGAAACATGGTCAGGAATTAACTCGTGAAGAAATTAATTTTATTGTCGAAGGTTATACGACAGGATTAATTCCCGATTATCAAATGTCAGCTTTTTTAATGACAATTTATTTTCAAACGATGTCTATTTCTGAAATTTCATTTTTAACAGAAGCGATGATTAACTCGGGTGAAATTTATGATTTATCATCAATTTCAGGGTTTAAGGTTGATAAGCATTCTTCTGGTGGGGTTGGTGATAAAGTTAGTTTAATTTATGCACCATTAGTTGCTGCTTTTGGTTTGAAAGTTGCCAAAATGTCTGGTCGTGGTTTGGGACAAACTGGTGGGACAATTGATAAATTAGAGAGTATACCAGGTTTTAGAGTTGAAATTTCTTTTTCTGAATTTGTTAAAATTATTAATCAAACAAATTTATCAATTATGTCACAATCTACTAATATTGTTCCAGCTGATAAGAAAATTTATGCTTTACGCGATGTTACAGCAACAGTTGATTCTTTGCCGTTAGTTGCGGCAAGTATTATGTGTAAAAAAATTGCAACAGGAAGTGATGGCATTGTCTTAGATGTTAAGTGCGGAAGTGGGGCTTTTATGAAAACAATTTCAGAAGCACGAAAATTAGCTCAAATTATGGTTGAATTAGGAATTAAATTTAATAAGAAAATTGCAGCAGAGATCACTAATATGTCACAACCATTAGGACGTGCAATTGGTAATGCAATTGAAATCTATGAAGTTTTACAAACATTAAAAGGGAGAGGACCTGATGATTTAAACTATATTGTGTGTGAATCAGCAGCCTTAAGTTTATGCCAAGCTGGTTTGTTTCCGGATTTAGCATCAGCTGTTACTGCTTGTCAAGAAAAAATGCAAACTGAAAAACCACTAAATTATTTTCGTGCTTTTATTAAGGCACAAGGTGGTGATTTAAGTTTTATTGATAATGATTTACCTTTAAAGGATATTTTAAAAGTAAAAAATATTATTGAAATTAAGGCAGACCAAGCTGGATATATGGAAATTATTGATACAAATGAATTGGGTTTATTAGCCGTTCGTTTGGGAGCGGGTCGAACAACAAAAGATGAAGAAATTGATTATCATGCTGGGATTTATCTTAATAAAAAAACAGGTGAACAAGTTGTCGCTGGTGATGTTGTAATGACTTTGTATACTAACCGTTATGTTACTGACCCAGTTTATGAATGAGCAAAACAAACTTTTAAAATTGTCGCCACAAAACCACGTGAGCAAGAATTAATTTATGAAATAATTCAGTAAAAAAGTGATTTTAAATTAATCACTTTTTTTGTTATAACATCTTTAATTTTTTTAAAATATCGTTATTATTAATTAAGAGTATAAAAAACAGGAGAAAGAGAATGCTAAATTTTTCACGTTATGAAGTAAAACTTGATAATTTTTCAGGACCATTAGATTTACTACTGCACTTAGTAAAAGAAAAGGAAATGGACCTTTTTAATATTAAGTTAACAGAAATTACTGATCAATTTTTGGATTATATTCGTAAAATGGAACAATTGAACATTGAAATTGCATCAGAATATTTAACTATGGCAAGTTATTTGGTTGAAACAAAAACAAAGTTAGTCTTGCCAAAAGAAGAAGTTGAAATTGATGATAACTATGAAAAAGATTCGCGTAATGAATTAATTAATCGTTTATTAGAATACAAAAAAATCAAGGAAGTTAGTCAGTATTTTAAGGACCAACATCAAGAAGGAATTCAATATTTATCAAAACCACGAACAATTATTAAGGGCCATTCAATGAAAGAAGAAGATTTACCATTGTCACCAAAAATTAATATTGATAAATTAACAAATAGTTTTTTAAAAATGTTAGAGCGAATTAATGCAACAAAACCATTAGAATCAAATGTTGTTATTACTGAGGTTTCGCCAGAGGAAATGGCAGATCGTATTATGTTTTTCCTTTCAAATGAAGACAAAGAGTGGTTATTAGAAGATTTATTAGGTAATTTTGAAATATCATTACAAGTTTTTGTTGCTTGTTTTATTGCTTTATTAGATTTAGCTCGTCATCAAAAAATTGAGATTGAACAGTATCAACATTTAGAAGCAATTTATATTCGAAAATATATGAAAAAAGAAGGGAATTTAACTTAATGAATTTAAATGAAAAAATAGCCTTATTAGAAGGCTTATTATTTATTAGCGGTGATGAAGGAATTAGTTTAAAAGAAATTGCCCATATTCTTGAAATTTCCGAAGCAGAGGTTGATGAATTGTTACTAAACTTAAAAACAGAATATCAGACAAATAAGATGCGGGGACTAACGATTACAGCATTCGCCGATAAATATCGTTTAACAACGAAAAAAGAATACTATAGTTTTTATTTAAAGTTGGCAAATAATAAGATTGAAGCACGTTTATCACAAGCAGCATTAGAAACATTAGCAATTATTGCTTACCGGGGACCAATTAGTAAACCAGAAATTGAAGAATTACGGGGGGTTAATTCTGATAATGTGATTCAAAAATTACGAGCACGAGAATTGATTGAAGAAGCTGGGAAAAGTGAATTACCAGGAAAACCAATGACTTATCAAATTACAAATGAGTTTTTAAAAGTTTTTAATTTAACTTCATTAGCAGATTTACCACAAATTAAAGAAGCAATTATTGATAATGATCAGGACTTATTTAAATAATGGAACGATTACAAAAAGTTATTGCTGCAAGAGGTTATTGTTCTCGTCGTAAGGCAGAAGAGTTAATTGTCCAAGGGCAAGTGAAGGTCAACAATATTGTTGTGACAACATTAGGAACAAAAGTTAGCAAGGATGATAAAATTTATATTAATAACAAGCTTCTTATTGATGAAAATAATGAGAAGGTTTATTTAATGTTAAATAAACCCCGAAATTGTGTTTCGACAATGTCTGATCCTCAACATCGTAAAACTGTTTTAAATTATATTAAGGGTGTTCCCCAACGAATTTATCCTGTTGGCCGATTAGACTATGATACTAGTGGTTTATTACTATTGACTAATGATGGTGAATTTACTAATATTATTACACACCCAAGTCATATTATTAATAAGACCTATCATGTTTTAGTTTCTGGTTGTCTTGCAAAACACCAGTTGCACCAATTAGCAGCTGGGGTGGAAATTGAACCAGGTATTATGACAAGTTCTGCTCAAGCAAAATTAGTAAAATACCAAGAAGATAAAGATGTTTCAATTTTGTTATTAACAATTCATGAAGGAAGAAAACATCAAGTTAAAAAAATGATTCAAGCAGTTGGCCATGAAGTTCTTAAATTAAAACGAATTGCTATTGGTTTTTTACAATTAGATGAAGCTTTAAAACCAGGCGAGTGGCGCTACTTAAAACCAAAAGAAATTAAACGTTTTTTTGGGATAGCATCACAATTAAAAACAAAATAAAGGAGAGAAAACACAATGCGAATTACCTTAGCTGGAGTTGTTGGAGTTGGAAAATCAACTGTTAGTAAAATGTTAGGAAAAAAACATCAATATATGGTGATGGATGAGCCAGTTGAAGAAAATCCATATTTAGATCAATATTACGCAGACCCCAAGGATATGGCTTTTAAAATGCAAGTGTATATGATAATGGCGCGCAGCAAACAATTAAAACAAGCAAAAATAACATCAAATATTATTTTTGATCGAAGTATTCTAGAAGACCCAATTTTTGTTGATGTTTTATATGAATTAGGATATATGAATAATACAGATTATAAAGTATATAAAGAATTTTATGATGTTGTTGTTTTACAAAGTTTATACTTGGATGAAAATATTAAACCAGAATTAGTGGTTTATTTACGAGTTGACCCTGAAATAGCAATGGAACGAATTATTAAAAGGGGACGAGCTAGTGAACAAAATGTTAACAGTGCTTATTGAACATTGTTAAATCGCAAATATGAGGAATGATATGAACGGGTAAAAGATAAGTTTAATTTTTTGGTAATTGATGCAAACAATAAAACGCCAGAAGAAATTGTGGCAATAATTTCAGAAAAGTTAACTGCTTAATTTGATAATAAAAAAAATACTATTTTTGATAATAGTATTTTTTTTATTAGGCTTGCCCCAATCCTTTTTCTTTTCAAATTTGCATTACAGCATCTTTTCCTTTTGTTTCTAAGAGGTCTTTATATTCAATGTATCGTTCTTGACATTCTTTAATTTCTTTTAAAGCCTGGTCTAAACCACTTCACCCATTAATTTTAACTGCTTTTTTTTGCAATGCTTTATATTGTAAAAAGAAGTTTTCAATTTCATCGCGAAGATGTTGTGGTACATCTTCTAATGTTTGAATATGGTTAAAACGAGGGTCATCAGCAGCAACTGCCATTAATTTGGTATCAATTTCACCATTATCAATCATATTAATCGTTCCCAAAACGCGAACATTAATTTGACATCCTGGAATTGTTGGATATGTAATTAGCGAAATAACATCTAGTGGATCACCATCTCAATCTAAAGTATTCTCAATAAAACCATATTCACCAGGATAAAAATTAGCTCCATATAAAACACGATCTAAGGTAATGCGCCCAGTTTTAAGATCGTATTCATATTTATTACTGCTTCCTTTTGGAATTTCGACTATAATTGGTAAAACATTATTTTTACTCATTGTTTTCTTCCTTTCATTAATTTCCTAATTATTAATATAACATAGAAAAAATAATAATGTTATTATTTTTATTATTATCTTTTTTTACTTGCTTTTTTTTTTTTTTTTTATAATAAAAAAGAAAAAATATATTATTTTTGGAGGAAAAAAGAAATGAAAAAATTATTAACTATTTTAGGAAGTTTGACAATGACTACTGTTGGAACGGTTAATATTGTTAGTTGTATGATCAAACCAAATGACAATAACAGTGATACAAATGGTAGTATGCAAAATGATATGGCAACTTTAACTAAGATTGCCAGTAGAGTAAGTAAAAGTATTAATGATTATGCCAATAGTGGTAATTTGAAGGATTCAAATGCTTATCCACAATTAAATTCTTTTTATAATTCAGTCTCAGAAGGTGAACCAAGTGTTGAAATTCCGGTTTCGTCATCTGACCATAAGGCAGGGTTAAGTATTATTAAAAATGGTTTAAAATCAGTTTTTGATAATATTAACCGCCAAATTAAAGATGATTATTCAAATTATTATGTTGATACAATGCCGCTAAGGTTTGAAGAAGATAAAGATAAGTTTATGTTAAATTATATTAATTTAACTAAAATTGCTGAAATAACGGGAACAGACATTAGCAACTTAAAGGCAGTACAATTGCAATATAGATTTATGCTAAATTTGGATTTTAAAAAATTAAATCAAAAAATGCCGTTTACAATTTCGTTTTTAATTTCCAATGATGTTCAAAAAATTGGAAAGCTTGTTAATGGAACAATTCAAGAAGTCACAAAAGTTTTAGTTAATTATTTTAAAAATTATATGAATGTTGTTATTGATAAAAACAACAATTTTAAATCAATTTACGATAATTTTCAAGTTAATTATATTGGAGATGTTAAATCGTTAGATGATATTTTTGTGACCAAATTACGTCAGAACATTAATGATGATACAACAATTTCGGAAAAATTAAAACAAGGAATTGTTTTTGATGATACTGGTTATAAAAGACTAATGAAGGTAGTATCTTCAACAATTACAGCTGAAAATTCTGGACAAATTCCAAAGAACCTTGATTTAGGAAATTATCAGCCAGCATTATGAGCAGGAGAAGGTGTTAATCCACCAGGATTAACAGCTGAAAATTTTGTTAAAGCTTACAAAGAAAGTTTACCAGTTTTCAATGTTGATAAAGAAAATATGATGTTGGCAAAATTAAATGTTAATTTGAATTATATTAGTGTTTATGGTTTACCATTATCGGGAGCATTAATGATTAATGATCAAATTTATGAAAGTAATATTTTAATTAGTCGTCAAGGATTAACGACAAAATTAACTAATTTTGGGAAAATTATTGTTGCTTTTCATAATTATTATGATATTGATATTCGCAAACGAAAAGGCGAAAATACTTGAACCAATGTGATTAGTAATTCTAGTGTTTTTCATGTCAAAGATGCGTTATCAGATTTAAAAGATAACATTAATAGTAAAGATAAAATATTAAAAAAATTATTAACTAATTTTAAAAAAAGCCCAAAAGCACAGGGATTAATTGATCTTAATTTATTTAATATTTATAATTTAATTGATGATACTCCTACACGAGTTGGAACTAGTGGTTATACGAAAGAAAAAATTGTTTTTGATGTTTCTAATGGTTCATTTTGTTTAGCATTTTCTTTTGGAATAACAAGAATGGATTCAATTTTTTATGGTGCATATGGTGCTAATAATGGTCAAGCATCTAATCACCTTTGAAATGCCTGGTTTTTAATTGCTAAATAATTATAAAAGTTGTTTTGTTTAATGTTATTAAAATATTATAAATAATCTTAAAAAGAAAATGATTTTCTTTTTTTTCATTATATTATATCATCATCTTGGCTTAAGCTAAGAAATGAAAGGTGAAATTAAAATGAAAAAACTACTAAGTTTAGTAACTATGCTAACAATTAGTACTAGTTCAATGACAACATTAGTTGCAATGACACCAAATGAAATTAGAAATGATTTTACTAAATATAATCATTTACAACAAAATAATAATATAAATACTAACGGAATATATATTAAAAAAATTAAGCTATGAGGATTAGGCCAAGCAGGTTTATCTGGTGATACAGAATATAAAGGCGAAATTGGAATAGATCTTGTAAATAAAAAAATCATTTTTTTAGGAAATAATATTCCTGTTCATGTTTATTATGATGGGAAAAAATTAGATTCAAAAAGAAAACTTTATAAGATGGTAACGATTAAAAATGACAAAAATAAAATTATTAAACAAATTGCTATTAATGGAACTGACAGTATGCAGAGCATTATCAAAAAATATAAGTTACAAAATGGAATAACTTATAAAGAAAATTATTCAATTACTGTATGATCGGCTGAACCAAACCGTACAGGAATGTGACAATCAGGATTAGCACGACAAAAAGCAAACTCGACTACAACTAAATTAGAAAAAAGTGAATTAGATGATTTTATTCCAGTACTTAAAAAAAATAACATAGAATCGTCTGAAGCAAACCAGAATTTAGAAGAGTTGAATCAAAAGATATCTAATTTAGAAAAAGAGAAAAATAATTTAGTAAAAGAAAAAGAAGAAATTAAAAATAAGTTAAATCTAACTGCCCAAGAAAAAACTGCATTAGAGGAAAAAATTGCGAGTGATACAGCAGAGAATGGCAAGCTTAAGGCGGAGTTGGAACAAATTAAAGGGAATAATGAAACATTAGTTAGGGAACATGAAGCTAAGATTAAGGCTTTAGACTTGAAAATTGTTGATTTAACAAGCAAATTAGATAAGACTGCTGATGAAAAGATTGGTTTAGAAAAGAAAGCAGGTTTATTAGAAAAAAAAGTTGCTGAACTTGAAAATGAGAAAGCCGCTTTAGAAGAAGATAAAAAAAATATTGAAAATAAACTAAATGAAATAACTAAAACAAAAACAGCGTTAGAGGAAAAAATTGCGAGTGATACAGCAGAGAATGGCAAGCTTAAGGCGGAGTTGGAACAAATTAAAGGGAATAATGAAACATTAGTTAGGGAACATGAAGCTAAGATTAAGGCTTTAGACTTGAAAATTGTTGATTTAACAAGCAAATTAGATAAAAGTACTGATGAGAAGGCAGCTTTGGAAAATGAAATAAGAACTAAGACTGATGAAAGTAATAATCTTAAGGCAGAATTAGAACAAACGAAAAAGAATAATGAAGTGTTAGTAACGGAACAAGAAACTAAAATTAAGGCTTTAGACTTGAAAATTGTTGATTTAAAGGATAAATTAGATAATAGTCAGGATGCTGATGAGAAAGCGACTTTGGAAAATGAAATAAGAGCGAAGACTGATGAAAGTAATACTCTTAAGGCGGAGTTAGAAGAAACGAAAAAGAATAATGAAGTGTTAGTGACAGAACAAGAAGTCAAAATTAAAGAATCGGATTTGAAGATTGCTGATTTAACAAGCAAATTAGATAAGACTGCTGATGAGAAGGTGGCTTTGGAAAATGAAATAAAAGCGAAGACTGATGAAAGTAATACTCTTAAGGCGGAGTTAGAAGAAACGAAAAAGAATAATGAAGTGTTAGTGACAGAACAAGAAGCTAAAATTAAAGAATCAGATTTGAAGATTGTTGATTTAACAGCTACATTAAATAAGACTGCTGATGAGAAAGCTGCTTTAGAAGCGAAAACAGATTTATTAAAACAAAAAATTATTGATCTTGAAAATGAGAAAGCTGCTTTAGAAAAAGAAAAACAGGATGTTGAAAATAATCTAGATGAAATTACTGAAGCAAAAGATGCATTAGAGGAAATAATTGCTAGTGAATCAGAAGCAGATGACAAGTTTAAGGCGGAGTTAGAACAAATTAAAGCAGAAAATGAAAAATTAATTAGAGAACAAGAAGATAAAGTCAATGATTCAAACTCAAAAATTGCTGATTTAACAAATAAATTAGATAAAAGTGTTGATGAAAAGACTGCCTTAGAAAAGAAAACAGGTTTATTAGAACAAAAAGCTATTGACCTTGAGAATGAAAAAAATAAGTTAGAAAAAGATAAAAAAGATACTGAAAAGAAATTAAATGAAATTGTTGAAGATAAAAAAGCTTTAGAGGAAAAAATTGCGAGTGATACAGCAGCAACTGATAAGCTTAAAGCAGAGTTAGAACAAGTTAAAGGGGATAATGAGAAATTAGTTACAGAACACGAAGCTAAAGGTAAAGAATTAGACTTGAAAATTGCTGATTTGACAAGCAAATTAGATAAAAGTGTTGCTGAAAAGGCTGCTTTAGAAAAAGATAAAGAAAATGCTGAAAAGAAATTTAATGAAATTGTTGAAGATAAAAAAGCTTTAGAGGAAAAAATTGCGAGTGATACAGCAGCAACTGATAAGCTTAAAGCAGAGTTAGAACAAGTTAAAGGGGATAATGAGAAATTAGTTGCAGAACACGAAGCTAAAGGTAAAGAGTTAGACTTGAAAATTGCTGATTTAACAAATAAATTAGATAAAAGTGCTGATGAAAAGATTGCTTTAGAAAAAGACAAAGAAAATGCTGAAAAGAAATTCAATGAAATTGTTGAAGATAAAAAAACATTAAACGAGATAATTGTTAGTAAATCAGCAGAATATGAAAAAATTACAGTAGAGTTAGAAGAAATTAAAAAAAGCAATGGAGAGTTATTTCATGAAAAAGATGAAAAAATAGTTGAACTTGAAGAAGAAAACAAAAATCTTAAAACCTCAAATGAAGATTTATTAAAAATTAAAGAACAACTACAAAAGAAAATAGATGAATTAACAGAAAAATTACAAGGATAGTTAAATTAATTATTAATTTTGTAAATTGTAAATGCAGGTGCAACAAATTTATTAAATGAGTAATAACATATATTTAAATAAATGAAAAGAAATTAAAAATATGAAAAAGATTTTAAGTTTATTAAGTGTACTAACATTATCAGGTGCCACTATGTCAAATATTATGGCTATAAGTAATTATCAAAAAGAAGAAAAATTTAGTTCTATTATGGAAAATTTTGAATTAGAAACACCAATAACTAAAGTAACTGCTTTTTACTTTGAAAATTCTAATGAAAACACATTTGTTTGAACAAAAAAATTACCAATAGAAGCAAAATATAAATTCTTTAGTGTAAAATTAGAAGATAACAGGAAACATTGGGGTGAAGGTGCTGATTTTAATTATTTTAGTGAAATTTTTGCCACACAATGACCATACATGTTTAAAATTAATATTCTCTTAGTAAATAATACAGAAGTTGAAGAAACAATAGTTAATAATAGTTTTATCTGTAATCGAAAAGATAGATTTGGTGGAACATTAGCAACTGAGGTAATAAATTCAAAGTTAATTTTAAATTTAAAATATTCTAATAATTTAATAATTGCTAAATTTTTAGTTAGATCTAGTGTCAAAAATACAAGTTTATTTAGTTGAGTTAAAACTCAAGCAAAATTTTATTTTAAAATTATAATTTCTCAAGATATGTAAATTGTAAATACAATACTTTAATTAGAAAACTAGTTTAAAACCAGTTTTCTAATTATTGTTTCTACATATAATTTTGCATAACATTTACAAATAAATTTTTGGAAGAATTTAAATTTAAGCATTGTCATGGAAATAAACAAAAAGTTTCAGGACTAGTCCTGAAACTTTTTTTGTTGATCAAATAATAAAATTTTAATTAATTTTTATAATCCAAAGGTTAAAAAAGATTATTTGTTTTTAAATGTCTATATTTTTAAGAATCAAATAAGTATTTAAAAATATGTTGTAATAACCATGCATTTTTTTCTGCTTATTTTATTTTAAAATTTGGCATATTTTAAAAAATAATTTATAATTATATAAGGTGATAAAATGCAAGCAAGAACAAAAAGATTATTCTATTTAGATACTAAAAGAGTTGCAGCAATGGCAATTATTATTGCATTGTATATTTTGCTATCATGGCTAAGTAAAATATTAAACTTAGCAGTTTTTCCTGTTGCTCCATTTTTAAAAATAGAATTAACTGATTTTTTAATGTTATTAGCTGTGCGGTTGGTTGGAATTATTTATGCTAGTCTTTTAACAATTAGTGTTAGTTGATTACGAATGGCTTATTTAGGTAATGGCCCAATCGATGTTTTTGCTTTAATGTTAGCTGATTTAATCTTTTTACTTGTGTTTTGATTAGGCGATATTTTTCTTCGCAAAGGAATTAATCGTTTAATTAAAAATAAAACTTCAAAAAAGGTGGATTATTTAATAACAACAAGCAATGTTATTTTAGCAATTATAATTGTTTCATTCTTAATGACTTTGTTCAATTGATTATTTATTTATGATATGTACGCACGTTTCTTAAATTATACACCAGAGGCAATTCAATGATTTAAAAGTATTTTAGTTCCAATAATTATTCCATTTAATTTATTAAAATTTACAATTAATGGCGCAATTTTTATTGCAATTTATCGTGCTGTTATTCATTTAGAAAAACAATTTGCTGTTGTAAAAGAAAGTATGAAACTAAAACAACCATTTTATGATTTTGATATTGTTGATGAAATTTATTTTTAAAAAGCAAATGACCGAATAAAGAATGTGGTTGATAAAAAAACATAATAAAATAAGCATTTACAGACTGATTATATCAGTCTTTTTTACTCTTAATTACACATATACATAATGTTTGGGATTAGCCAAATATAAAGTTATCTGAGCAGTAGCTTTATTGAACTGATTTACTACTTAATTCTTTAACCATAAGTTGTTTATACTCCTTTCTGAAATTTCTGAAATTCTTTTAAATAATAATAGGTTAATCTCAAACATTATGTGTATGTGTAAAATGAAAGGAGAATGCTCAAGAATATTTTTCATTTTATTAATATTTTACAATTTAATTATATAAAACGTGTGATACTGTTATTTGTTTTTTATGGAAAGAGAAAATGAAGAAATAAAAAAGATATATTTAAATTTAATGCGTAATAAAAATAATACTTTAGATGATAAAAAAGAAATTAAAATAATTAGAGCAAAAATGACTGCAACTATGAAGGCAATGAAAGATATGCAAACAAGAATGCAAAAATTGGATAAATAATAAAACTAATTTTATAATTAGTTTTATTATTTTTTTATGTAATTTTTATTAGGATTTAAAATCATGTTATTATAAATTTATGATAAAATACTATATATTATTATAGGATAGGAGATTAAACATGATTAAAGGAGCATCTTTGTTTTCTAATGTAGGTATTGACGAATTTTATTTAAATGATGCAGATATAGAAATAGTATTAGCAAATGAGCTTTTAAAAAAACGTGCTGATTTTTATAGTCATATTTATCCAAATGTTGATATGATTTGTGGTGATATAACAGATAAGAATATATTTAAATTGTTAGTTGATAAATTTATAGAAAATGAATGTGATTTTTTATTAGCTACACCCCCCTGCCAAGGCATGAGTATTGCAGGAAAAATGAACAAAAATGATGAAAGAAATAAGTTAATTATTCAAGTTATAGAGTTTATTAAAAAAACTAGGCCAGCAAATATTATCATAGAAAATGTAACAGGCTTATTAAAATTTCCAATATGAATTAATAAAAATCAGAAAATTTTAATAAAGGATTATATTATAAATTCTTTAGAAAGTATTGGATATTATGTTAATTATGGCATATTAGATGCAGCTGATTATGATACTCCGCATTTTAGAAAACGAGCTATCTTTTTAATTTCTAAGTATAAATTATGAGAATTTCCTGAAAAAAAGAATCACATAACTGTTAGAGAAGCTATAGGCAAATTGCCAAGCTTAGAATCAGGAGAAAGTAGTGATATTAAATATCATTATGCAAAAAGACATAATGATAGACATATTCTTTGAATGAAGCACACACCTACAGGGACATCAGCATATGATAATGAAATTTTTTATCCACAAAAAAAAGATGGTTCTAAAATTAAAGGCTATAGTACTACATATAAAAGAATTTGATGAGATAAGCCTGCTCCTACAATTACGATGGGTAATGGATCAATATCAAGTCAGAATAATGTACATCCAGGTAGATTAATGAAAAATAATCTTTACAGTGATGCAAGGGTATTAACAATTCTTGAACTTTTAAGACTTGTTGGACTACCTGATGATTGAAATATACCTGAATGAGCATCTGATAATCTTATAAGGCATGTTTTAGGAGAATGTTTCCCACCTAAATTTGCATTAAATTTAGTAATGAATATCCCTAAAACTATTATTGAAGGAGAACCAAGTTATGAAAAAAGAAGATGAAGTGTCTAAATGACAGGCTCCAGGAAACGGTAATATTTTTGATTCTTTGCTTTCTGAAAAAGATTGTAGTAAGGCATATATGACTTATAGAACAATATGAGTATTAAAATTTTTTTATGAAAAAGAACAAGTAGAAGATAATAAGGAATTGGAAAATAAACTTTATGAATATTTAAAAAGTAACTTTAAAAACTTTGAGGATAATAAATCTGTAAAATCACACTTTTATAAGCCTGCATTATTTTATGGATTATTAACCAAAAAAGTAGTAGAAAATAAAAAATTTTTAGAATTATCGATCGATGGTAAAATTTTTTTAAATAATTATAATAATAATAAATTTGAAGAAGCAATTAATCATTTTATAATTTGCATGTTAAGAACATCATATCCTAATTCAGCAACAAAAGAAGTTAAAGATATATTTTTATTTCCTTTTAGAATAATGTTTTATTTATTACTTAAACGAAATTTTTTAACAAAAAATGAGGTTGAATTTTATTTGCCTTATATAAAAAAACCTATTGATGTTATTCAATTTGATGATTTTATAAAAAGGGATGATTTATCTTTTAAGAAATATGATAAATTTAATACATGAGTAATAAAGTCTTTAGTTAAAACAGAGATAATTAATTTAGAAAATAATCGGTATTCTATTAACAATAATGTAAAAAAATTTTTAGAAGATACCTTATCAGATAGTATTGAAAGTTTTTTCTTTGATGATTTAAAAGATGAATCTTATTTAGAGAAAAAATATAATATTAAATCTACTAAAGTTAAACGTAATAAAAAAATAGTAGATCAAATTCTTTCAAAAAGTGGTAATAAATGTTTTTTTGATAAAAAACATTATTCGTTTACTTCACCAAAAATGGATAATTATTTAGAAGCACATCATATAGTTCCTGTTTCAATGAAAGATTCATTTTCCCAGGATTTAGATGTTGAAGAAAATATGATTGCAATATGTCCAAATTGTCATAAATCTTTTCATTATTCTATCAATGATAATAAAATCAAAATTATTGATGAAGTATGAAAGAAAAAAACTAGTCTATCAAAATTAAAAATAACAAAAAATGAAATTTTACAGATATACATTAATAATTTATATTTAAAAAGTAGGTCTAAAATTAGTAAATAAAAATTAAATATTAAGCAATAAAAACAACTTATTTAAGTTGTTTTTATTTTGGTTTCGCAGAACAGGATAAACGCTTTTAGCTCGGCACTCCGAGATAATGCTGTGGTGATATACTAAGTGTGGCACCAAAATTTGCCTTTATAAAGGCAAATTTTAAGCATTTGTACCCACTAAGTGGGTACAAAGGAAGCGTAGGTGTGGCACAGATTTTTCCCTTTATAAAGGAAAAAAATCGATGTGAGTGGCACACCCTTATCCTGCTTCAAAAAATACGTTGTATTTTTTTGGAAGAAAATGTGCCACAGTTAGTGAAAATTTCCCTTTATAAAGGCAAAAAATGATGCCGTAGTTTAAAAAAATGTGCCATAGTTAGTGCCACACTTTGTAAGATTTTCCCTTTATAAAGGGAAAAAACAAACAAATAATTTTATAGATTAAAAGATACTTTGATATATAATTATATTAACTGGTAATCACACTACGAGACTTTTTGTTTATGGTGTGGTTTTTTATTTTCAGTTTTTTAAATTGTTTTTAAACTGATTCAGTTCAAATAAATGATGATTCTGTTTTTACATTTAAGGAGGGAAATTTTGACAAGTATAATACCAGAGAATTTAAAAAAAGCAAAAAAACAAATTACAACGTATTTATCATGAATGGATCTAATAGTTTTTACAATATATATTCCAATTTGAGGAAGTATGTTTGCATTAACAATAATTCCTTTTTGGATTAGAGGAATACTAGCATTTATTATATTTTTAAGTTTATTTTGAACATTATTTAATTCACCAAAATATAATTTAAAATTTTATATGCTTTTCTTAAATTGATTAAAATTTAAAATTAGTAAGAAAACATTTTCTAACAAGGAATTATCAGCAAATACTAGTTTACTAGTTCCTTATAATAAAATTATTGATGATTTTATTGAAACTGATGTGCTGCAGACTAAAAAACGACAATATATTGGTGTTTTGGAAATTAAAGGGTATGATTTATCAACTTATGATGAGTCAGAACAAATGATTAAATTAGATCAAATAGCAGATATTTTTAGATACTTAAATTTGCCTTTTACATTAGTAGTTGTAAATAAACCATTAAATTTAGAAGATAATGTTTTATTTTATAAAACTGTTAAAGAAAAATTAAAAAAATTAAGTGAATTTAAAAAAATTACAAAAGAAGAATTTCAAAGCCGTTGTGAATGATTAGATAGTTACATTGAAAATTTGGGAATGAATAATAACAGAAGTATTATGCATTATAAAAATGTTAAAAAATTTTATATGTATATTTATGCTGAAAAAATACAAGAATTAAAACAGCAAATATCTTTAGCAGAAGATAAAATATTTAATTCTGGATTGAGTTGTTTACCATTAAACAAGTATGAATTGGTTAACTCTATAAAATCAATTTTTAATCCATTCGAACCTGAATGAAGTCATAAAAATATTGATGATAATATAAATAACTTGAAAAAATTATTCAGAATGGAACAAATAATTTTTAATAAGAACGCAATAAACGCTAACGGTATCTATTATGGAGTAACAGGGATTCATGATTATCCATTTTTCCCAAATAATGGTTGAACAGCAAATATTGCTCCAACTGATACAACTTTAATATGAAATTTTAACAACGTAAGTTCAGAAGAAATAACTAAAGATTTAGAAGGAGCTATTTCTATGAATGAAACATCTCTATTTCAAACAAAATCTTCTAAAAGAATTGGAATCTCTAAATTAGGGAATAAGTTAGAAATTTTAGGTAATATGGTTAATACCATTACAAGCGGTAGTGAAACAATAAAAAGAGGTAACTTATTATTTTTACATTATGGAGTAGATAAAAAAACTGTTTTAAATTCAGTAAATCGATTAAGCCAATTATTAAAGGAAGAAAAAATATTAATTGATCGATTAATTTATCGTCAATTTGAAGGATATAGCTCTATAATTCCTAAATCTACGGATTCACTATTATTTGAATTAGGACGTGAAATGCCATGCTCAACGATAGCAAATGGCTTTATGTGAATAAATAATTCATTGAATGATAAAAAAGGAATGCTACTAGGATTTAATACGACAGGTGATATTTTGTTATGAGATCAGTTTTTTAGAAATATGGAACGAAAAAATTCTAATTTATTTTTAATTGGTACTAGTGGCGACGGCAAGACAACATTTCTAAAAAAAATTATTGCTTACAATACTTCACTTGGTAAAAAAGTGATTGTTATAGATCCTGAACGTGAATATACTGATTTATGTAAACATTTAAATGGGATTGTAATTGACTTAGGAAGTGGAGTAACTGGTATAATTAATCCATTACAAGTGATTCCTGGATTTGAAGAAAAACAAACAACTCAAAGTTTAATATCTGATCACTTACAGTGTTTAGAAATATTTTTTAAATATATTATTGAACTTAATGATGATGAACTACGTATTTTAATAAAATGCATTTATGAACTATATGATGATTTTAAAATAATTAATAAAAAAATTGAAGATATTAAAAATAATGAATTTCCTATTTTTTCTGATTTATTAATTAAATTAGAAAGTAAGAAAAATGAAAATGTTCTTTGCAAAAGATTGTATGAGATTATTAAATGAGATTTTACTGGAACAGGAAAATATTCACTATTATGAAATAATTACTCAACTATAAACTTTAATCAAAATTTATTTTATGTTTTAGATATAAAAACTTTGTTTCAAAAAAATCAAAGAATTTGTGCAGCACAAATGTGCTTAGTATTAAGGTATGTTTACAATTTAATAGATATCAATAGATTTAAGGAAAAAAATAATTTGCTTATAGTGATTGATGAAGCTCATATTATTATTGACCCAAAAAATCCAGAAGGTTTGATGTTTATGTTTAGAATGGTAAAAATGATTAGAAAATATTCAGGTGGAATTATTGTTGCAACTCAAAATATTCATGATTTTAAGCAAACTGATGTAATAGAAAGAGAAACAACAGCAGTTTTAAATAATTCACAATATGTTGGAATTATGGGATTAAAGCAAAAAGATTTAATTGATGTACAAGATCTTTATAGAGCAAGTGGGGGACTATCTAAGCAAGAAATAACATTTATTTCAAAAGCTGCAACAGGAGAAATGCTTTTTTGCTTATCTGATCACATTAGACATTGTATTACAGTTGAATATAACAACTTTGAAGTTGAGAAATTATTTGTGAAAAATGGAGGAGAATAATATATGGCCAAAAAAGTAAAAATATATGTATTTTTAGAACAAAAAAATTATAATATTTTAAAAAATACTAAAGTTAATGATAAATCAGATGCTACATTAGCTAAAAAAATTAATTTTATAATTGAAAGTTGAAATGAAAATGAAGAAAAAAAATCTTAATAAAAATGATATAGCAGAATTTATTAGATTAGAATATGATATAACAAAAACGACAAGTCGTAGTTTAGTCAATGAAGTATTTAATTTTTTAGAAACACAATTAAAAAATGGTCAAACTATAACAGTTACTGGTTTTGGAAAATTTTATGTTAAACCAAATTTACGTTTAAATAACCAAATGCATGGTAAAAAATATAATAAAAAAGCAAAATATACTGTAAAATTTTCAGCTTCAAGTAAGTTTAACAAAAACTATAGAAAGGGTGAAATAAATGAGTAAAAAGAAGAAAATTTTAAATTATCTTGAAATAAGACTTCGTTTTCACAATGATAAAGAGAAATTAGTTTAATTAATAAATTTGTTGCTGAAAATAGTCTAGAAATAGCTGAAACAAGCAAAAATTTTGTATTATGTAAAAAATTACTAAATTCAATAGAAATGGACGAGATAAATAATACTCTAAATTTTATTGATAAACGCATAAATAGTATTTTTGCTCCTCTTATAAAAAAAGAAATTAAAAATAGTGAATTATATAACACAAAAATAGCCGCTGAACTTTTAAAAAGAATAGAATATTTAGATAGTAAAAATACAGTAATACTAAACTGAATTCTCCAATTAAGCGATATTGATATTAATGAGGCAAACGAACCAAATGAAACTAATAAAGATTTATGATTGCGAGATCCTGATTTTTTAAATGAATTATATGAAGAATTAAAAATTACTTATGATAAATGAATTAAAAAAAGAGTAACTAAATTTGATATAACATTTGTTGTTTTATGAAAATAATTGGCTAATTTTTAAAAATTAGTATTTTTGTATTGTTTTTTTATTAAAATAATGTTTTAATTGAACCAAGTAAATAAGACATCAGTTTGTTTAATGCTTATTTTGAGAGATAAGCATTAAAATTATGCTCCATATCAACCACTTACTTTATTCAATCAAAGCAAATTTATTTTATTGAAAATAATCTTTAATATATGTTATGATTTCTATGGTATGCCCACGTAGCTCAGTAGGATAGAGCATGCGCCTTCTAAGCGTAGGGTCGTGAGTTCGAATCTCTCCGTGGGCGCCATTTAAATTGCAATAAAGAGTACCTTATTTAATAATTTAAATAAGGTTTTATTTTTTTAAAATTGTTATAATAATATTACTAAAGAATCAATAATATAAGGAGGAGGTATTAAATGTCAACATCATTAAATTATTACGATGAATTAATTAATGAGATTGAGGGATTAATTGATAATAATGATTATAATGAAGCTCTGATTAAACTTAAAACGGAGTTAACAATGCCATATATTCCTCAACATATTGAAAAGATGTTAGAAACACTATTAAAAGATGTTACTGCGAAAATGATTGAACAACAGCCAAAACCTAATTCAGTTTGATCATTAGCAAAGATTAGTGAAATTTTAACACATCCAACTGATGAAGAAACACAATTATTGGCCTTTCATTATTTAAAAGATCAAAATTTACGTAAAATTTTACCAATAATTCGAAAATATTTTGTTAATAAAAAGGTTTCAAATTTCACTAAGATTTATTTATTATATTTATTAAAAGAACAAGAAATTAACGAAGTCTTTCAGGTTCAAAAAACAAATGGTTTTTTTAAACTAAATCCACAGGAAATGATTCCTTATCAAGAAGAAAAACAAGTTAAGTTAGTGATGCAATTATTAGATCAATGAGTCTATAACGATAATCCTAGTTTATATCATACTTGCTTGTATTTATTAGAAACATATTATTATGATTTATATCCATATTTTATTGTAGATAATGAAATTCAAGCGTTAGCGGTTGCAATTATTTTTCAGGGGCAAGTAATGTATAATGAAAAAATTAATGTTGAAGAATTAGCACGACAATTTGATGTTGCTGTTCCAACAGTTCAAAAATATTTATTATACTTAAATAATAAAAATTTGTAGGCGAAATATTGCAATAAAACAAATAAAAATAAAAGAAAAATATATAAAAAAGTATTTTAAACCATTCTTTTTGTTATAATGGTTTATGTGAAAATAGTTAGGTAAGGAGTAAAATATGAAATTTAAAGCAGAAAAAATTCAAGATAAAGGAATTGGAAAATGATATGTAACTATTGATGGGGCAGAATGAACAGATTGTGTTAAAAAAGCAGAAACCAAGGCAGCAAATGAATTAGAAGTCCCTGGTTTTCGAAAAGGAAAAGTTCCAGCTGATTTACTAAAAAAACATTTAACAGAGGCAAAAATTTTAGATGCAGCGCATCATTCAGTTGTTAATAAAGCTTACCAATTTGCTTTTGACCAAAAATCAGAGATTGAACCATTTTCTTCGCCAACACCAAGAGTTAAAAAAATTACTAAAACAGAATATATTTTAGAATTAGAATTTGACTTGAAACCAGAAGTTAAAATTAATAAATATACTGGGTTTAAGCATGACCACTTAAAAAAAGAAGAAATTAAAATTAAAAAAGAAGATATTGAAAATAATATTGATCAATTACGGAACCGTTTTGCAATTTTTAAACCAAAAACAACCGCAATTGCAAAAGGAGATACAGTTATTTTTGATTTTGAAGGATTTGTTGATGGTAAACCATTTAAAGGAGGAAAAGCGACTGATTTTACCTTAGAAATTGGTAGTGGTCAATTTATTCCTGGTTTTGAAGATGCAATGATTGGGTTAAAAACAGGAGATCAAAAAGATATTAATGTTACTTTTCCTGCCGATTATCAAGTTGAAGAATTGAAATCAACTCCTGCAGTTTTTAAATTAAATATTAAAGAAGTAAAGGCCAAAGAATTACCAGAATTAAATGATGAATTAGCAAAAGATATTAATTTAAAAGGAATTGATACTTTAGCTAAATTAGAAGACCATGTTAAAAATAATATTCGAGAACAATTATTAAAACAAGAATATGATCATTTTATTGGACACTTATTCCGTTTAATTGCGGAAGATTCTGAAATTGCGTTGCCAGAATCAATTATTCGAAAAGAAGCTAACCAGTTAAAACATGAGTTTGAACAAAAATTACAAGCTCAACAAATGGATATGAAAACTTATAAAAAACGAACAGGAATGGTGGAAGAAGATATTTTTGAAGAATTATTTAAAGATGCTAAAAATCGGTTAGAGAATGGGGTTATTGTTGATGCTGTTGTTCAAGCAGAAAAAATTACAGCAACTCCTGCCGAATGTGAAGTCCAATACGAAAAATTAGGAAAACAATTTGGGATTGATGGTAAAACCTTAAAAGAAACAAAATTAGTATCAGAACAACAAGTGAAAGAGCAAGTTATTCATGATAAAGTATTTGCCTTTTTATATGAAAATAACGGTGAATAAAATAAAACTAACAATCTGTTAGTTTTATTTTATTAAAGGAAGATATTCTTCATAACCAGCATCAATCATTTTTGATAAGGGAATAAAACGTAAAGCAGCAGAATTAATACAATAGCGTAAACCACCATCAGCTTGGGGGCCATCATTAAAAACATGGCCTAAATGAATATTTGTTTTGTTAGTACGGACTTCTGTTCGTGATATTCGCAAAGAATGATCTGGTTTTTCTTGGAGTACGGTTTTATCAATTGGTTTGGTAAAACTGGGCCAACCACAACCAGCATCATATTGATCAGAAGAAACAAATAGGGGTTCTCCTGATAAAATATCAACATAAATGCCTTTTTCTTGATTATTTCAGTACTTATTTTGAAAAGGCGGTTCTGTTCCGGCATTTTGGGTTACTTCATATTCTAACGGTGTTAAATTAGCAATTTGTATTGTGGTTCAAGGTTTTTTCATTGCGATCCTTCTTTCTTTGATTAGGATAATCTTATCATTATTGAGGTTAAAACTTTAAAAAAATGGTATTTTTAGAGGCATAATAAATAAATACAATAATTTATAAAAATTAGCACTTATCTATTGCAAGTGCTAATTTTTTTGTTATAATCTTTTTGTAGTTCAAATTATATTCCGATATCCTTTAAAATGTGATAAGATATTGTCAATATAAAGTGAAGGAAAGAAACAGGAGGTGTTTTGAAGATGGATTCAAAGATAACACAATTAAAAAATGTACCAGTTTTAGTAACACGTGGTAGTTATATTTTTCCAGGCTTTGAACAGGTATTAGAAGTAGGACGAGATAAATCAATTTTAGCGGTGAATACAGCAAACAAGGATTTTGATAATCATATTGTTTTAGTTAGTCAAAAAAAGCCACTAGAGGATGATCCAAAATTATCTGAAATTTATCGAATTGGAATTTTGGCGGAATTAAAAATTCGGAAGGTATGAGAAGATGGTAGTTTAACTGTTAACTTTAAAGCAGTTGATCGGGTAAAAATTTTAGACCTACGTGAAGGTGAACTGTATACTGCGGACATTGATATTTTAAAATCAATTGTTAAATCAGAAGATAAAATTGCAGAAAAAATTACCGCTAACATTAAAGAGTTAATGGAATTACAAGATATTTTACCAGAAGATTTATTAGATCAAATTGGTGATTCAGTTGATGGTAATGAAGTTGTTGATACAATTGCCCAATTTTTACCATTTATTCCCGTGGCGAAAAAACAAGAAATCTTAGAACAATTAGATGTTGAAAAAAGATTACAAATTATTTTTGATCATTTAGTTAATAAACAACAAGCAAATGATATTGATAATAAAATTAGCAAAAAAATTAAGGAACGCGTTGATGAACAACAACGAGAATATTATTTACGTGAAAAGTTGAAAGCTATTAAAGATGAATTAGGCGAATTTGATGATGCTGCTGATGAAATGAAAACATACAAAGAACGTTTAGCAAAAGAACCATTCCCTAAAAATATTAAAGAACGAATTGAGCAAGAAATTACGCGTTATGAAGCATTGCCACAAGCATCGAGTGAATCAAATATTATTCGAACTTATATTGACTGAATGATGCAAGTGCCATGATGAGAAAAAACTGAAGAAAAAAATGATTTAAAATTTGCACAAGAAGTGTTAGATAAATATCACTTTGGTTTAGACAAAGTTAAAGAACGTATTATTGAATACTTAGCAGTAAAAACAATGACTAATTCTTTAAAAGGACAAATTATTTGTTTAGTTGGCCCACCGGGGGTTGGAAAAACTAGTTTAGCAAAATCAATTGCGGAAGCAACTGGTCGTAATTTTGTTAAAATGGCCTTGGGTGGTGTGAAAGACGAATCAGAAATTCGTGGACATCGTAAAACATATATTGGGGCAATGCCAGGACGAATTATTCAATCAATGAAACGTGCTAAAACAACAAATCCATTATTTTTATTAGATGAAATTGATAAAATGGCATCTGACTATCGTGGTGACCCAGCTAGTGCAATGTTAGAAGTGCTAGATCCTGAACAAAACGCAACATTTTCTGACCATTATTTAGAAGAAAATTATGATTTAAGTAATGTTATGTTTATTGCAACAGCAAATTATTATGATAATATTCCAGAAGCATTAATTGATCGTATGGAAATTATTCAGTTATCATCATATACTGAATTAGAAAAATTCCATATTGCAAGAGATTATTTAGTACCAAAAGTATTAAGCAATAATGGGTTAGCCGATGGCCAATTAACTATTACTGATGATGCAGTTAACGAAGTAATTAAACATTATACTCGTGAAGCTGGAGTTCGCCAGTTAGAACGAGATTTAAATGCGATTGCCCGGAAATTTATTGTTAAATTTTTAAATAAAGAAATGACTAATTTAACTGTCACAGCTAAAATTGTTAATGAGTTACTAGGAAAACGTCGATTTGAACATACCGAAAAAGAAAAAGAATCACAAGTTGGGGTTGTTACTGGCTTAGCATATACTCAATTTGGGGGTGATATTCTGCCAATTGAAGTTAATAGTTTTTTAGGAAAAGGTTCATTAGTTCTAACTGGAAAACTGGGGGATGTAATGAAAGAATCAGCCTCAATTGCCTTAGATTATGTTAAAGCAAATTCTGATAAATTTGGCATTAGTGCAAAATTTTTTGAAACCCATGATATTCATATTCATGTTCCAGAAGGAGCAGTACCAAAAGATGGTCCATCAGCAGGAATTACTTTAACAACGGCAATTATTAGTGCTTTAAGTAATCGCCCGGTTTCAAAAGATATTGGAATGACTGGTGAAATTACCTTACGAGGACAAGTCTTACCGATCGGGGGATTACGAGAAAAATCAATCTCAGCTAACCGAAGTGGTTTAAAAACAATTTTAATTCCAAATAAAAACATTAAAGATATTGAAGATATTCCAAAAGAAGTTCAAGAGACATTAAAAATAATTCCTGTTGCAACATATGATGAAGTCTTTAATAATGTTTTTGGCACAAACTAAAGGATAAAATGTATCAGTTTTGATACATTTTTTTATTTGTTAATTTACTTTTTGTTTTGATAAAGAACAAAAAGTAAATTATTTGTTTTTTATTATGGAATAAAATTAAAATAAATTATTTTTTAATTTTAATTAAAAAAATGACAAAATTTTCTGATATAATGAAGTTAATAAAATTATGTTATATGAAAAAACACTAAAATAATGCTATTTTGAAAAAACACTAAAATATTTTGCTACATAAAATTTAATATTAATTTTCCAAAAATATTATTAAAATATAAATATTTTGTTATTTTTTAAATTTTTAAATTCGGGATCAGTTGTGGGCGGGTAGAAAAGGAGACATGTTGATATGAAAAAGATGTTAACAGTTTTAACGACTGTTGTTTTGGGAAGTAATACCGGATTACTTGTACCTAGAACAATTGATCAAGTGCAGAAATGAGATGGGATAGAAGATAATCCAATTTCTGCACAAACTATGCCAAAACATAATAATTTATTAAAAGATAATACAAAACAATTAACTGCGGGATTTATTCGTTCAATTATTACGATGATTAATCACAACACTGTGCTTAAGAACTTGGAAATTAAGGTTACAAGTATTGAAGACAGCGAAGTTTCAGCAAAAAGTCAAATAAGATCTAAGTTTATGTCTGTTCTAAGAAATTATGGGATAGATTTTAATCATCTTGTTTTTGATTTTAAATTGACTGATTTTGCTCCGCCGCAAGAATTGTCGGCTAAAGAAATTGTGCCAGGTTCTATAAACGCAAGAATTGGCATAAGAAATACGATGGAAAAAGAATTTTTATGGTCGAATATTTTTTTGGTTAAAATTTTGTTTCCACCAATCATTCAAGAACCTAAAGCAGAAAATATTGTTATAAATAGTAAATATAATGACAAAGGTTTTAGCGATGGTTTAGCTTATAATGATATTCTTTATTTTGTCAATGATACAAGAGTTTTTAGTTATGATCAAAAATCAACTAATGTTGAACTTATTATGCAACTTGAAAACCGTATTATTACGAACGGTGTTGCTTATAATAATAACCTTTATTTTGCGGCCGATGACTGCTATGTGTATGAATATAATCTAATAAATCATCATGTTAATAAAATTTTTAAAGCAAATAATTTAATTAAAAGCAATGGGATTGTTGTGAATAATAAACTTTATTTTGGTTCTGATGATTATTCGTTATATGAATATGATGCAAAAACTAGCGTCGGAAAAATTGTTTTAACAGCAGAATCAGAAATTAGACATTCTGGAACAGTTTATAACAATAAACTTTATTTTGGGACAGAAAATAATGATTTTTATGCTTATGATACAATAGAAGATAAAACTACCAGTTGAAAACGAACCAATGAAGAATCTACCGTTTCTGATTCGGGGGTTCTTGTTGGTGATGCGATTTATTTTACTGCAAATTTAAAAAACAAAAGTAGTATTTATAAATTGGATTTAATAAAAAAGGTTATATGAACATGAGATTTTGTTTCTGATATTAATACTTGATTCCGAATGGGTTCAATAATGTCTTTAAAAAATAAACTTTATCTTTTTATGACTCTTGATGGTTACGAATTTACACAAATATATGAATTTAATCATGAGCGTTTAATCCGCTTTGCATCGGTTGATCATCTGAGTGGTTCAACGGCTTATCTTAAAGGTATCATTTATAATAATGCTATTTATATGGCATATTCAACTAAAATTTACAAGTTTGATGTTGAAAAAAGAACAAGCAAACCAGTTTTTGATATTAATGGTTGGTCATGAATACGTATTCCAGAGTTTACAAATCGTGGAGTTCTTTTAAATGATAAAATTTATTATAGCACTGCAATTGATGGAATACTTGAATATGATTTGAAAAATAATTTTTAGAATATTAAATAAATAATATTTAAAAAATGTTCTTCATTAACAATATAATTTATTTATTTGATTGATAATCACTAATTGCATTCTTTATAAAAAGGTATAAAATAATAAGTATAGAAAAGGAAGTGATTAGTAATGGCAAAAGCATCAGATTCACAAGTTAGTAATTTAGTTAATATGTTAGATGGATATATGCAAAAAGGTGGACACCATTTAAATGTTAATGTTTTAGATCGTGATGTTCTAAGAGAGGCTCAAAAACATCCAGAACAATATCCACAATTAACAATTCGTGTTTCAGGTTATGCGGTGAATTTTGTTAAATTAACTAAAGAACAACAAGAGGATGTTATTTCAAGAACTTTCCACGAAGGAATGTAATAACTTAATGCTAAAATAACTACTAAAAATTAGTAGTTATTTTTTATAATAAATAAAAGATTTCTTAATAATAATTTATTTTATATGATGTAAGCACTAATAATTAGAATTATTGGTCGCTTTCTTTTTCACAAATTAAGGAATATAATTAATATGTACAGAAAAGGAGAGAAAAATGTCACAAGTTATTGGCTACTATAGTAGTTACGAATCGTTTGGTGCTGTTGATGGTCCAGGGTTGCGGTTGGTATACTTTCTACAAGGTTGCCCATTACGGTGCAAATATTGTCACAATCCTGAAACACAAGTTGTTAACAAAGAAAAACCAATTACCGTTGCTGAAATTATTGATCATTATGAAAAATCAAAAGAATTTTATCGTCAGGGGGGAATAACAATTTCGGGGGGTGAACCCTTGATGCAAATTGATTTTATTATTGCCTTATTTACTGAATTAAAAAAAAGGGGAATTCATACCTGTGTTGACACTTCCGTAGTAACCTTTAGTGAAAACCCACTTTTATTGCAAAAATGAGGTGAATTAGTAAAAGTTTGTGATTTATTTATTTGTGATATTAAAGAAATTAATTCAGCTCGTCATAAGGAATTAACAGGATTAGGAAACGAAAATATTTTAAAGGGAATTAAATGATTAGATGAACAAGGTGCTAATTTATGAATTCGTCATGTTCTAGTTCCGGGCTATACCGATACGAAAGAAAATTTAACAGGAATTGGCCATTTTATTAAAGATTTAAAACATATGGAAAAATTCGAAATTTTACCATATCATAATATGATGGTTCCAAAATATGACAATATGAATCGTAAATTTGAACTACCAGAAGTAGTTCCACCAACACGAGAATATTGTCAAGAATGTTTAAAAATTATTAACAAAGCCATGCACGATGCATAATAAAAAATCACATCAAATGATGTGATTTTTTATTGGTTATGACGGAATAAGACAGCTTGGTTGTTAGGTCTATAAGTTTTAGTATTATGATATGCATCATTAACTCATTGAGTTACGTTCATATTAATAATATTTCAATTATATAATTGAGCGTATTTATTTTTGACATTACTCATTAATCGTGATGGGATTGTGGCTGGATCAGTTAGTTTTTTACTAAACCCAAAGTTATTGTTTGTACTAAGAATAATTCCGAAGAGACCTTTTTGTTGATTCAGAATTCCAGCAATTGTTCAATCCACAATTTTCTGCTTTCATGTTTCACTACCAACAAGGATAATTGCTGCTTTTGCGTCGGTAATAATTGTTGTTTCAATGTGTTTAATTAACATTTCATCAGTAAATAAACCATTATTAATTTCAGGTAATAGCGCAGGACAGATAAAATCAAAGGTTTTTTCGTATTTGGTTAGAAACGTATTTTTTGCTTCTTCATCATTGGGATGAGAAATTAGTAAAATTTTGTCTTTTTGCATTGGTTACCTCCTTTTATTAATTATAACGAATAGTAAAAAAGAAATGGAATTTTTTATTTTTTTCAATAGTGGTACCGTAAAAATTAAGATTTTTATATTTTTTTTTGAAAATTTTTGGTAATTTTATTAGGGAAACAATGATAAAAAAATAAAAATATAGTATAAATATAAATATAGAAAGAAAAAAGGAGTAAGTTTAAAGTTATGGAAAATAAAAAAATTCAAGGATTGATTGAGCGAGTTGGGGTAGCTCAAAAAATCTTTGCTACTTTTTCACAAGAACAAGTTGATAAAGTATTCTATGCAGCAGCAGTAGCTGCAAATAAGGCACGGATTGAATTAGCAATTGATGCGGTTCATGAAACAAAGATGGGAATTATTGAAGATAAAATTATTAAGAATCACTATGCTGCTGAATATGTTTACAACAAGTATCGTGATAGTAAAACAGTGGGGGTTTATGAAGAAAATGTTGGATTAGGATACCAATTAGTATATGAACCAGTTGGAATCATTGCAGCGGTTATTCCAACAACTAATCCAACGGCAACAGCTATTTTTAAAACAATGTTAGCATTAAAAACAAGAAATGGTATTATCATTTCACCACACCCGGGAGCAAAAGATTGTACAATTAAAGCCGCAAAAATTATCTTAGATGCTGCAGTAGCGGCGGGAGCACCAAAAGATATTATTGCCTGAGTTGAAGATGCTCAAATTCAAGATACAACTGATTTAATGCAAGCAGCTGATTTAATTTTAGCAACTGGTGGACCAGGGATGGTTAAATCAGCTTATTCATCGGGAAAACCAGCGATTGGGGTTGGTGCTGGAAACTGTCCAGCAATTATTACTGAATTAGCTGATTTGGACACTGCAACATCATCAATTATTCAATCAAATACTTTTGATAATGGTGTTATTTGTGCAACTGAAAATGCGGTGATTGTTGTTGAAAAAGTTTATGATCAAGTAGTTAAACTATTTGAAGCAAAAAATGGCTATGTAATGACCAAAAAAGAAGATTTAGATAAAATCCGTAAGGCAATGTTTAAAGAAGGAAAATATGGGGTTTTAAATGCTGCTTTAGTAGGTCAAACACCACAAACAATTGCAAAGTTAAGTGGAGTTACAATTCCGGAAAATACAAAATTAATTTTATGTGTGGCAGAAAAAACAAGTCATGATGAACCATTAGCCCATGAAAAATTATCAACTTATGTTTCATTATATAAAGCAAAAGATTTTGATCATGCATTAACAATGGCAAAAGAATTGTTAACAATGGGACCAGGACATACTGCTAGTTTATGAACTGATGAGATTAAAGGTAAAAATGAAATTGCGTTATGACGCGATCAATGTAATGCTGGAAGAATGGTTATTAATATGCCAGCAAGTTTAGGGGCAGTTGGTGATATGTATAATTTTTATTTAGCACCATCATTTACCTTAGGATGTGGTAGTTGAGGAGGAAATTCAACTTCAACAAACATTGAACCAAAACACTTATTAAATACTAAAACTGTTGCAATGAGGAGAGAAAATATGCAATGAATGAGATTACCAGAACGAATTTATCATAAATTTGGTTGTTTACCAATCGCGTTACAAGATTTAAAAGAATGAAATAGTAAAAAAGCCTTTATTGTGACAGACCCAATGATTAATCAATTATATGGAACACGAGTAACGAGTGTTTTAGAAGATTTGGGTATTAAATATGATGTTTTTGCGGATGTTGAACCAAATCCAACCTTTGCGACAACTGAACGTGGGGTTAAATCAATGCAAAACTCAAAGCCAGATGTTGTTATTGCAATTGGTGGAGGTAGTGCAATGGATGCTGCCAAAATGATTTGATTAATGTATCAACATCCGGATGTTAAATTTGCTGATTTAGCAATGACTTTTAATGATATTCGAAAACGAATTGTTAAGTTCCCAGTTATTGATAAATCAGTACGCTTGGTATGTATTCCAACAACATCAGGAACAGGTTCAGAAGTAACACCATTTTCTGTTATTACAGATGATAAAACACATATTAAGTATCCTTTAGCAGATTATGCTTTAACACCAGATATGGCAATTGTTGATCCAGAATTAACATTAACAGTGCCAAAAGGGGGAACTAATGCTCCGGCATTAGATGCTTTAACGCATTTATTTGAATCATATGTTTCGGTGTTAGCAACAGATTACACTGATCCATATGCCTTGCAAGGAATCAAAACAATTTTTGAGTATTTACCAGATGCTTATCATAATGGACAAACCGCTGTTAAAGCAAGATGCAAAATGGCGGATGCCGCAACCCAAGCTGGAATGGCCTTTGCTAATGCATTTTTAGGATTAGTTCATTCAATGTCGCATAAAATTGGAGGAGAATTTGGAGTTATTCATGGTTCAGCAAATTCAATTTTATTACCATATATTATTCGTTATAATGCTGCAACAATTTTAGATGGAGGAAAACAAACTTACTTCTCACAATATACTGTTGCTAATGCTTTAGAACGTTATGCACAAATTGCAAAATATTGTGGAGTAAAAGGAAATAATGATGCTGAATTAGTTGATAAATTAATTGCTAATGTCCAAGCTTTATCAAAAGATGTTGAAATTCCTGCTTCATTTAAAGATTATTTTGCAAAATTTAATATTACAGTTAGTGAAAAAGAATTCTTGACAGTTGTTGATAAAATGTCGCAAGATGCTTTTGATGACCAATGTACACCAGCAAATCCACGGATTCCGTTAATTAGTGATATTAAACAAATTTATTTAGATGCTTATCACGGTATTGCCGTAAAACCATTAAAAAAATAAGAAATAAACTGTAACCTTTTTATTAAACTTATTGTTATTTTTGTAAAGAACTATTTTTTGATAGTTCTTTTTTTATGATATTATGTATGAAACAAGGTACGAGAGAAAGTGGGAATGAAGATGAAACGAACAATTACATTAGCAGCCGGGTGTTTTTGAGGAACACAAGCTTATTTTGATCGTCAACCAGGAGTTTTAACAACGACCGTTGGTTATGCTAATGGTCATCAAGCAAGTGTGACATATGATGAGGTTTGTAAGAATGAAACGGGATTTGTTGAAGCTTGCCAAATTACTTTTGATGAAACAATTATTTCATTAGAAAAATTATTAACTAAGTATTGGCAAGTAATTGACCCAACCCTATTAAATCAACAAGGGAATGATGTTGGTTCGCAATATCGAACAGGAATTTATTATTATGAAGCAGATGAAACATGAGGACGCCCAATTATTCTTAAGTCACGGGATGAAATTGCAAAACAGTATCAGAAACAAATTGTGACAGAAATTCAACCATTATCGTTATATCTTTTAGCAGAAGAATATCATCAAAAGTATTTGGAAAAAAATCCAACAGGGTATTGTCATATTAATTTAACAAAAAGTTAGAGCCCTAGTCATATTGATATTGTATTAGCTATTTTTTAAACCGTTCAATAGACGGTTTTCTTCTTTGCCATTATATATAACAATCTGGCTTTTTAATTAAAAAATAACTTTATCAAATTAATTGCAAAATTTTAATGATATTTTGCAATTAATTTGATAAATATTTATTCTATTTTTGATTTTTTATTTCTTTTATAAGATATTATTAATAGTTTAATTTTAATTATGCTATTAAGAATTGGGAAGGAACCATTTAAAAAAATGAAAAAATTATTAACTATTTGAAGTGTAATAACATTAACAGGTACGACTGGTCCAAATGTGGTATCTTGTAATAAACAAAATAATGAAGAGGTTGAAGATGATACTTATGGAAAAGATCTTGAAGTACTAAATGAAATTAAGACAAAAGCAAGTCAAGATATTAGTAATTATCTTAAAGCAAGGATGTATATTGATAGTAACAAAAATAATTTAGAAGATATTTATAAAAGGGTAAATCTGAGGAACTCATCTTATCAACTAAATTTAAATAAGTCAGATGATAAAAAATTAACAAATTATTTTATTAATGAATTTAACAATGTTTTTGATTATGTAAATCAAAATTTAAAAAATACATACTCAAATTATTTTCCAGACAAAATGCCACTAACATTTGAAGAAGACAAGACCACGATTGATGTTAGTTTTATTAATGTCGAAGGAATTAAAAATAATTTTCCAGCAAATATTGTTGCTGAAGATTTTAAAGGGGCTAGAGTTAATTTAAAGACAGTAGTAAGTCTTAATTTTAAAACAATGTTTTCAGAATTTGAAATATCAACAGTTTATAATGTAACAGAAAATCCAAGTGCCTTACAAACGCTTTCAAGTGAAGCAACAAAATTTTTATTAAAAAAACTACAAAGATATTTTAAGGATTTAGAAAATGTTGATTTTAGTACAAATAAGGTTTTTAAATCCTTATATGAACAAGTACAATGAGATTTTTCAAAAAAAATTGATGTTTTAAATGATACTTTAAAAAAATCACTTAAACAATATATTATTGGAAACGAGAAATTTCGAAATATTGATGTAACTTATAATAATGTGGCATTAATTGAACGTGTGAGTAACGGTGATTTATCAGAAGAAAATAAGGGTTCTGATAAATTGTTTAAAACCCAGAATGCGCGAGATTTAACATTATCAAATTGGTTGAAAGGGACAGAAGAACCAAAAAGTATTAATAATGCAACAGAAAATGATTTTGTTAATTTTTATAAAAGTAGAATTGGTCGGGGATTAAATATTAATGATAATGATTCTTTAACTTTAGGTAGTTTTAAATTTAATTTAAGTTATTTAAATATTGATGGAATGGGTCTTTCGGGATATGCCACTAATATTGATGATGTTGATGATGACATGGGTAATAATATTATAATGACTTTAAATTTATCACGTGCTGCGATTGATCAAAAATTAAATAATTGAGCAAAAATTATCATTGCGTTTTGAAAACATATAAATACTGGTCCTTTTGCTAAAAAAGACACCGTTGAAATTACTGTCGCTAGTCGTTTATTTCGAACTATTTCAGAAGTGAATAAAAGAGATGGTTTAAAAGGCACTCTAAAAGTTTTGGTTGATAATTTTAAAAAAACAACGGAAGCACAAAGTTTAGAGGATATTGATTTATTTAAATTAATATCTCATCCATCATTTAAAAAAACTAAGGGGAAAAGTAAAACCGATACTTCAGGTAGTCCAACTTTAATATGAGATTCTTCAAATAGTAAGAATTGAGCAGTATTGTTTACTTTTGGTGTAGATTTTGATAGTGGCTTATACTATTGTTTTGCATCTTCTTCAGATGATAAATCATTAAAAAATGATATTGATTTTAAAATAAGTATTAAAAAAATCGTTTATTAAATTAAGTATTTTTATAAAAAGGAAAAACAAATGAAAAAAAATACAAAAAAATGGTGATTATTAAATGTAAATTTAATTCTTATTATTATTTTGCTTTTAAGTTTTATGTTGTATATATTATATTGTGCTTATGGAAAACGACACCCAAAATTAGCAGCGCAACCATTAGTTGATCCGATTTCGTTACGTTCAACAATCACCGAAGCTGATTTAGGAACAATTAACACGGATGGAGCGCATGTTCCAGCAGCAAGAGATATAAAACATAAATTAAAAGATAAGTATAATAATTTAAATATTAGTGATATTGATATATCAAATATTACACAATGAGATGCAACAATTACCGCAAAAGATAAAAGTACTTATAAGGGAAAAATACTAATCAAATATGTTATTAATAGAACGATGACTGATGGTTCGATTTCATTACGAGTAAGATTGTTTTATCAAGAAACAGATTATTGATGTGGACCAGCCACATTACAAATGATTGTGGACTATTTTACGGATAAAGTTATTTCACAACAAGAATTATCAGCACAAATGTATACTGAGAATTATCATGGAACTTATCCCGAATATATGGTTAAAAGTTTGAATGAAATAGCAACACCGAACAAACGACGTTATGTTAATAAAAGGTTACGCCAAAATTTTGGTGATAATATCAATGAACAGAAAATATTTTATCAGGATGTTAAAAATAGTTTAGCACATAATTTTCCGGTTGCCTTAGCAATCTTTGGGAAATATCCTTGGTCAGGATATATGCGGCACTATGTTGTTATATATGGCATTTTGGTTGCAAGAAATTTTGAAAATTATAAATATTTAATTCTTGATCCAACTTTAGGAAAGTTAGATATAGAACAATCTCAAATTCATAATCTTTTTAGCTTAGAAAATAACGGCAGAATCAGTATCTATCAATAAAATATTTTTAAATGTTCTATTTTATTTTAGCCTTTGTTAAAGGGCAATAAATTTAAATAATAAATTGCATAAATATTAAAAGGTTTTTAAACTAAAACCTTTTTTATTGAAAAAAATTTTATTAACTTGGAGATTAAAATAATATCGGAACATTAGTATTAATTATTGTTTTTATTTTAAAAAAAGCATATAATTACTATTAAGGAGGATTGGATATGGCGATGTTTAATAATAAAAAGCCAACTTTCATATCAATGGATTTAGGAACAGCTTATACCTTGGTTTATATATCAGGAAGCGGAATTGTTTATAATGAACCATCGATTGTGGCTTATAAAATTAAAGAAAATAGAATTATTGCTGTTGGAAATGAAGCATATAAGATGATTGGAAAAGGAAATAAGACAATTAGAATTGTGCGACCAATGGTCGATGGGGTTATTACCGATATTCGTGCAACGGAAGCCCAATTAAAATATATTTTTAACCGTTTACGGATTAGTAAACAATTAGCTAATTCAATTATGTTATTAGCTACTCCGTCAGTAATTACGGAATTAGAAAAAAATGCTTTAAAGAAAATTGCAATGAACTTAGGTGCAACAAGGGTTTTTGTTGAAGAAGAAGTTAAAATGGCTGCTTTAGGTGGCGGGGTTGATATTTACAAACCTTTTGGAAACTTAGTTATTGATATGGGTGGAGGAACCACTGATATTGCTGTTCTTGCTTCAGGAGATATTGTGTTATCAAAATCAGTAAAAGTTGCTGGGAACTATTTAAACGATGAAATTTTAAAATATGTTCGTTCACAATATGGTTTAGAAATTGGAATTAAAACAGCAGAAATGATTAAAATTGAAATTGGTTCATTAGCAAAACATGGCGATGAACGTAAAATGAAAGTATATGGACGAGATGTTGTTTCAGGGTTACCACGTGAAATTGAATTAACGCCAGAAGAAGTTCGTGAAGTGTTAAAAGTTCCAGTCTCACGGATTATTGATTTAGCCGTCCAAGTCTTAGAAGAAACACCACCAGAACTAGCGGGAGACATCTTCCGAAACGGAATTACTATCTGTGGTGGTGGTGGTTTAATCAAAGGAATTGACCACTACTTTGAAGAAACTTTACAATTACCAGCTAAAATTGGAGAACAACCATTATTAGCGGTTATTAATGGAACAAAAAAATTTGAATCAGATATTTATGACATTATTCGTCAAGAGCACCAAAAAACAAAAGAATTGGATTATTAATTGTTATTGGCTGATAGTTAATAATGAAGAATCGTAAAATTGTTTTAGTCGGTTGTGGTGCAGTAGGGACATCGTTCCTTTATGCTGCAATCAATCAAGGTTTAGCTCAAGAATATGTTTTAATTGATATTAATTATGAATGAGCAGAAGGGCACGCCTTGGATTTAGATGATTGTAATCCTGTCTTAGAGCGACCATTTTATAGCGTTAATGCCGGTACTTATCAAGACTGTGCTGATGCTGATATGGTTGTGGTAACGGCGGGACGTCCACAAAAAGAAGGTGAAACAAGATTAGAAATGATTGCTGATAATGCTAAAATTATGCAAGAAGTTGCTTTAGCAATTAAAGCTTCTGGTTTTGAGGGCATTTCTTTAATTGCATCTAATCCCGTAGATATTTTAACTACTGTATATCAAAAGGTAACTGGTTTTAATCCGCACACAATTTTAGGGTCGGGGACTAGTTTGGATTCTGCTCGTTTACGTCGTCTGATTGGAAAAAAGTTAAATGTCCATCCTAGTTCAGTTCACGCTTATATTATGGGTGAACATGGCGATTCAGCAATGACAGCGTGAAGTTGTGCTTCAATTTTAGGGAAACGAATTAGCGACTATGTAGAAGAAGGGCGCTTAACACTTGAAGATCTAAAAGAATGTCAAAGTGATGCCATTAACATGGCATACAAAATTATTGAAAAGAAAAAATCAACTTTTTATGGCATTGGTGTTGTTTTAGCCCATATTGCTCGTATTATTATTCGTGGGGAGAACCAAGCAATCTTAATTGGTGCATACTTAAGCGGCGAATATGGGCAGAATGGAATTTATACCGGTGTTCCAGCTGTGGTTAGCAACTATGGGTGGGAACGAATTATTAAATTACATATTAATAATGAAGAACAAGAACAATTTAATAAATCTTGTCAAAAAATTCATGAGGCCGTAACTGTTGCTTTTCAAGCAATTGGGATTCAATAAAACTGATTTATTATCAGTTTTTTTATGTTATGATTTAAAAAATAGGAGGGAAGATTAATGCAACAACCGTTAGCGTTTTTGTTACGCCCAACAGCAATTACTGATATTATTGGACAAAGTCATATTATTAATGATCAAAATGGTCTTATTTCTCGAATGTTAAAATATAACTATGCTAGTTCATTAATTTTTTATGGTGATCCTGGTGTTGGGAAAAGTAGTATTGCGCGTGCTTTGGCAAATGATTTGCAATTAGAATATGCTGTTTTTAATGCTGAAATTGATAAGAAACAAGATTTAGAAAACATAATTAAAAAAGCTCAAAATGTTGATCGTTTTATTATTATTGTTGAAGAAGTTCACCGAATGAATAAAGATCGCCAAGATATTTTGTTACAATATTTAGAAAATGGGCACTTAATTATGTTTGCTTGTACGACTGAGAATCCCTATTTTGTCATTAATCCAGCGTTACGATCACGGGCAAATATTATTAAATTAGAGCGGATTACTACTGATGAAATGTTAATCGGGTTAAAAAAGTTAATTGCCACAAAAAAATTAGCATTAACAATTACCACTGAAGCATTGGAATTAATTTGCCAATTAGCTAGTGGTGATTTACGGATTGCAATTAATATCTTAGAATTATGTTTAAACTTATACCCCAAAGAAGAAATTACCACCGCAATTATTACAAGTATTGCACCAACAGCAAATTTAATTAATTTTGCCGATGGTGATGAACACCATGATTTAAAATCAGCGTTACAGAAAGCAATTCGTGGCAGTGATGTTGATGCGGCATTGTATTATTTTGCTCGCTTATTGGCAAGTGGGGATCATGAAGCTTTGTTACGACGAATGCTAATTATTGCGTATGAAGATATTGGCTTAGCTAATCCCTCGATTGCAATTCATGTGAAAGCTGCTGTTGATAGCTTTCGTCAAATTGGGTTACCCGAAGGACGAATTCCATTAGGATTAGCAATTGTTGAAATGTGTTTAAGTGAAAAATCAAATAGTGCTTATTTAGCAACGGACCAAGCTTATGACGATGTTTTAAATGGTAAAATTTATCCAATTCCGCATAATTTACGTGATACAAGCTACGCTTCAGCAGTAAAATTAGGAAATGGGGTTGGTTATCAATATCCCCATGATTTTCCAAATGATTATGTTGTTCAGCAGTACTTACCAAAAGAAATGCTCGGAACTGTTTATTATCATCCCAAATTACATAGTGTGTATGAGAAACGAATCAATGAGTTATATCATCGTTTTAGGAATAAAACCAAGTAGTTACTTTAAAGTAACTTCTTGGTTTATTTTTTAGCAGTGTTAAAATTAAGGTATTAGAAATGGAGATGAGGATAATGACACTCGTTAAAATTCATGTGCCTGAACTTATATGTAGTAGTTGTTCAATGGCAATTGAAAAGAGATTAAAAAAAATTCCTAATATTGAATTTCAAATTGGGATTGTAACACGAACTGTTAAAATTACTTATGATGAAACTCTTGTTACAAAAGAAGTGATTTTTCAACAAATTAAAAAAGCTGGTTATGATTTTGATGAAATTGCAACTGAACAGTTGTAATTTAGTTTTGACAAATGAAAAAACAACTAAAAACAAAATTAACAAAACGGCAAATTCGTGATTTATATGAATTAATTATTGCGATTATCTTAGATATACCGTTATTGTTGGGGATGATTCCCAGTTTAAGTATTTTACATAACCAATGATTACAATTAACTTTTGCGACAATTATTTTATTTTATTGTGGTCGTCGCTACTATATTAACATGTTTAATGAAATCTTCCGGTGACATTTGTTAGGAATGAATACATTAATTGGTTTAGGAACCTTATTATCCTATGGCTATAGTATTTATTTAATTGCTAGCCATAGTAGTTATATGTTGTTGTTTGAAACAGCAGCAACAATTATTATGATTATGTTGTTAGGAAATATTATTAATACTAATGTTCAACGAAAAGTTGCGGTTGGAATTGAAAGAGTAATTACGTTGCAAGTTGATCAAGCCAATCGTGTTGATGCTGATCAAAGAGTTGTAGTGATTAATACAAAAGAGGTTCATGTTAATGATATTTTATTAATTAAAAAAGGAGAGAAAGTTCCTGTTGATGGGATTGTACACCAAGGAACTGGTTATTTGAACGAAGCAATGCTAACCGGGGAAAGCAATATTATTGAAAAAAACCTTGGTGATGAAGTAATTGGGGGAACAGTTAATATGGGTGAGCCTTTTTACTTACAAGCAAAAAAAGTTGGAGCTGATACTGTTTTAGCAAATATTTTACAAAAGGTGGATGAAATTCAAAGTCAAAAGCCTCGCATTCAACGAATTGCTGATCAAATTGCAAAATGATTTACTCCTTTGATTTTAATTGTGACAATTATTACCTTTTTGTGTCAGTATTTTGTTTTTCATAAAGGTGATGTTGCAAAAGCACTTGATATTGCGATTACTGTCATTGTGATTAGTTGTCCTTGTGCATTGGGGTTGGCAACTCCGTTAGCTGTTGCCGTTGGTTTTGGTAAAGCATTAAAAGAAGGAGTTATTTTTAACAACACTAGTGCTTTTGAAAAGATTAATAAAATTGATGCGATTGCTTTTGATAAAACGGGAACAATTACAACTGGTGAATTAACAGTGCAACAGTTTTTAGGAGACCATACAAATAGCAAGTACCTTTATCATTTAGAAAAGTTATCAGCACATCCAATTGCAAAAAGCATTGTGAATTTCTTTCCTACTGAATCAGCAGAAATTACTTTTCAGCAGTTTAAAGAGGAAGCGGGACTTGGTTTACATGGTGTTTATAATAATAGTACTTATCAAGTAATGAGTTATCAAATAGCAGTTAAAAAAGGCTTTCAAAATTTATTATCCCATCAAGTTGAAACTTTAACGGTCATTAATCCAATCTTAATTGCATTAGTAATTGACCAAACAATTACTAATGTACTTGTCTTAACCGATAGTATTCGTGTTGATGCTTCTGTTGCAATTGCTAAGTTTGCTAAAAAACATATTGCAACACATATGATTAGTGGGGATAATGAAGGAACAACAAAAGCAATTGCCACCGCAGTTGGAATTACGAGTTATTATGCTAATGTTTCACCATTAACAAAAGCAACAATTGTTGAATCAATTCAAGCAACTGGGCAAGTAACAGCTTATGTTGGTGATGGAATTAATGACTTAGTAGCTTTAAAACAAGCGGATTTTGCCATTGCAATGGGACAAGGTAGTGAAGTTGCAATTCAAAATAGTGATATTACAATTATTAAACCAAATATTTTTAATATTTATAAGGTTTTTGTCTTAACAAAATTAACAAGACGTTTAATCTGATGAAACTTCTTTTGAGCTTTTAGTTATAATTTAATTACAATTCCCTTAGCAATTTTAGGAATTATTCCACCATTAATTGGGGCAATTGTAATGGGTGCTAGTCAGTTATTGGTCTTACTAAATTCGTTAGTTTTTAATAATTTGAAAGTTAAGTTTAAGTAAAAAAGGTATCAAAAGATACCTTTTTTTACTTTCATAATATAATTTTATTTAAAATTTTTTTAATAAAAAAAGATATTTTTTTATCTTTTTTATGTTATTTTTAATATGGGATATATTACGATATATCATTAATAAATAATATATCAAATCTAATGAAAGCAGTTAATAAATTTTTATTGACTAATAAAATAATAAAAAATAATAAACTAGATGGGAAGGATAAGAATCATATGAGGAAATTTTTATTGTTGTTAAGTGTGGGGATACTTTCCACCACAACAACATTAGGAGTCGTTAGCTGCAAAGAAACTAATGATATGACAATTCGTAAAGTTTCATTAAATTATAAAAACTTAAAATTATTTTTTACCAAATATAGTATTTTTCAATATCAAGGCGAATTTTTCTTTAAAGATGCTCAATTGCAAACACGAGCAGATACAAAACGAATGACTGCTGAACGTACCGATAATATGTTTAAAAGTTTATTAGATCAAACTTTAGGACAAAAAATTAGAAAATACTTTTTTTATATTCCAAGTGAATATAACTTTGAAATTAAGAACTTAACCCACTTTGATCGTTTTCTCTTAGAAGTACCTTATGCTTTAGAGTTTCAACTTAGGATTACTAGTTTAAAGAATAATCTTGATTTTACTGAAAATAATTTAATATTACAATTTACAGAAACAAAACAATATGATGAACAACGATGATTAACCATTTACTTAGATTATTTAGAAAACTGAGGAAGTTTTTTGTGAGCAAAAAAGTATCCTGGTTTTGAAGAGAGTGGTCATTTACCACATCATCCTTTTGCAAATTGAACAACAAAAGAAAATAAAAATATTTTTACAAAAGATAATAATAAGATGGTGTTAGCGTTTCTTTCGGAGTATTATACTAATCTTTTTATTAAAAAAGGACTAGGGCAAGGTTTATGACTTTACCAAGACAAGCAATTTCAAGTAGAGGTTATTAATTATCAGTATTTGGGGGCAACACCGTTTGAATATTCTAGACAAGAAGGAGTTCGAGCTTGAGTTACTTTATTATTTACAAGTTTATTAAATACAAAGATTACAGCAACGCAAAGTTATGAGTTGTGAATGGAGTATTCTTATCTGCAATCTTAAAATGGGAGTGTTTTTTCAAAAGATTTATACCTATTGCTTTTTATAACTATTTTATGTTATCTTTAAAAGGGATAATGTTATATCCTTTGATAGCAATCTTATCAAATTATATAAACCTATGATATTAATAACTTATTTAAAATAATTAGTTGTTAAACTTTTTATCACGATAATAACAAATTTTATAAACTAGAAAAACTATCATATCTAAAAATATTAAAATTATTAAATATTAATTAATAACAATATTAATGGAGGAATTAGTTTTTATGAAAAAGGTTTTAGCATTGTTAAATGCATTAGTAATTACAACAGTTGGTGTGGGGTCAATTGTTAGTTGTCAAAAAGTTAATAATGATAATAATGTTCAAGTACCAATTACAACAGAAAATTTAACAGCTTTTTTTGCTACAAATAATTCATTTGTGTATAAGGGGGAGTTCTTTTTTAAGGATGAATCACTTCAATCTGAAGAAGATACTGAAAGAATGACTAGTGGAGTAACAACTACTATGTTTAGGAATATTTTAAATCAAACTTTAGTGAAAAAATTTAACATTTTTTTTACTTATTTACAAAGTGATTATACATTTAGAATCTATAATATGAAGGAGTTTAATGGCTATATTTTAAATCAAATTTATAACTTAAAATTTGATTTAACAATAACTAGTAAAAAAAATAATATTAATTTTAAACAAGAAAATTTAGTGTTACAATTTACTGAAACAAAACAGTATGATGAATATAAATGACTTATTGAATATGTTAATGGGTATATTAATTTTGGTAAGTCAATATTATGACAAGATTTTTGAGGTTTTCCACGGTTTCCAATTGAAGTGCTAGCAATTATAAATAGTGAATTTCCTAAAGAAATTTATAATCAAAATAATAATATTAAAGTTTTAAATTTAATTTCAAAATATTGTACAGAAATTTTTAGTGATAATGATCTTTCTTCACAATGATTTTATCGTGAAAAGAGAATTGAAGTTATTACGAATAGTTATGAGTATTTAGGGCAACTTCCAGAAACTTATAAGGATGGGATTCGGGCGAAAGTAAATTTAACTTTTACTTATTTAAATAACAAGGAATTATTTGTAATAAAAGATGTAGAATTATGAATGCCTTTTTTTCATGTGCAATTGTAAAATGGGAATGTTTTGATAATTATTTTATGTTATCTTTAAAAGGGATAATGTTATATCCTTTGATAGCAAACTTATCAAATTATATAAACCTATGATATTAATAACTTATTTAAAATAATTAGTTGTTAAACTTTTTATCACGATAATAACAAATTTTATAAACTAGAAAAACTATCATATCTAAAAATATTAAAATTATTAAATATTAATTAATAACAATATTAATGGAGGAATTAGTTTTTATGAAAAAGGTTTTAGCATTGTTAAATGCATTAGTAATTACAACAGTTGGTGTGGGGTCAATTGTTAGTTGTCAAAAAGTTAATAATGATAATAATATTCAAGTATCAATTGCAACAGAAAATTTAACAGCTTTTTTTGCTACAAATAAGACATTTGTGTATAAGAGGGAGTTCTTTTTTAAGGATGAATCACTTCAATCTGAAGAAGATACTGAATGAATTCAATATGGTTGAGTATCAATTCTTTACACGGTGATAATTGATAATACATTTGGGCAAGTGTTTAATGCATATTTTATTTATTTGCCTAATGAATTTATTACAAAAAATAATATTAATTTTAGTCAAGAAAATTTTGAAAATAATAATTCAGAAATTTTAAAGGCAATTTCAGAAAATTATTTTAAAACTTTTTCTAATGATGAAAAAACTGACAAGTGATTTTATTATGAGATAAAAATTAAAGTTGTTGATAATAGTTATGAGTATTTAGGGAAAATGCCAGTTGTTCTTCTCAAAGGGGGGCAGGCAAAGGCAAACTTAACTTTTTCTTGTTTAAATAATGATCAAATAACAACGATAAGAGATGTTGAACTATGAATGGATAACCGTAATCGGCAATTTCTTAAATGATAAATAAATTTTTTAAATCAAAAAAAATTATTTCTATTTTTAGTTCAATCTCTATTTTAAGTGTTGGGACTGTTGTTGCCACTGTTTCAACAATAGTTGCTGGTAATCAAACAGCTAATAATATTTATTATAAATTTGATGGCAATGTTTTTCGTTCAAAGGCTGCTTTAATGCAATATGTTAATAATAATATGAAAGTAGAATCATATGCGACACAAAATAATTACTACTTATATAACAATAAAAGTTATGGTATGAATGATTTTTATAAATTAGAAGCTGATATGATGACGAAAACACCAATTAAGGAATATCATACTTATCGGAATCCCTATAATTATCTAATTGATAGTGGTAATCAAGTATCGAATCAAGTTTTAACATCAAATGTTGATCAGTTGACTTCTGCTTATAAAGGAAAAGATGGTAATGCTTATTTATCAAAAAGAGAGGCAATTAGTACTTATACTGACTATCAAAAGGTTTATCAATTGGGAAATAGCAACAATAATGATACTAATATTGAATTTCAAAATAAATATGAAGCAATTCAATATTTAGAAAATATTGTTACAAAAAACTTAGAAAATAATATTCAGACCGATACTTATGAAATGGCGGGGTCTTTCTTTACAAAAGATCAAATTTTATCATGATTAAAATCAACAACTGATATTCAATATAATTATAATGGTTATCGGTGATCAAAACTAAGTCATCCTGACTTATCACAAATGTCATTAACAGAGAATGATAAGAAGAATTATATTAAACCTTATCAACCGCCAAAGCAAACTTATTGGTTAAATCTTGATTCACGTGGATTGAATGGAAATTTTTCAGGACCATTGTATATTGAAACTGATGATTCGTTTACCACTCTAACAGATAAGTTAAAACATAATTGGAAAAAAGTTGGTTCAAATACAATTAATGTAATAATGCAGCCATTAGTCCTTCTTTCAAGTTTTATTAATACACAATTAAATTCCAAAGAAGAAGATGAAGAGAATAGTTGAGATATTAAGAGAGATTTCTCTGATTTTACTGAAGAAGGTGAGAAAAAATTTGAAGATTTATTTTATACAGCTAATAGAATCAAATTTTATGATTTAGATAATAGTTTAAAATATTTTGAAATTAAAAAGCAATTAAACCAAGTTGTCGGAATGAGTCGGTGGGAGAAAACATTGGCCTTTTTACAAAGAGTTTATAATTATACGTTAACTGTTAATCATTCGGGGAATGAAACTAATGCTGTGGCATTTATTAACTTGTTACGAACAATGTTAAAAAATGTAATTAAAAGTAATACTGATATGTTTCAGGATTATTTAGATGATATTTTTCAAGATCAACATGGATTAACATCAACACAAGAGTTAATGTTAACAGATATTATTAACATGTTTATTAATCCGTCAAAGTTTATGTATGAATCACCATCAAAAGTAAATAAATTAACTACTGTAATTAATAAGATTCAACAAATTGGGAATAACATTTTTAATGCTTATCATAAGATTCAACAAATTCATCGCAATGGACAAATAATATCTGAAGCAGAAATTAGTTTGGTATTATCATCGTATCAAGCTTATTTAGAAAATGGCCAAAAGTATTATGTAATTGGTGGGGAAAAATTAAGTTCTCAGAAAGCATATCAGGAAGTTGCAAAAGTTTTACGTGGTAATTTAACAATTAGTAAAGATGGTTCAAAAATTGATATGACAGCAGCTTTTAAACCAGTATCAAAGATTGCAAAATTTGCGGGTAAAATTGTGGCAGGAATGCAATTTGCAAAGGCAGTTTGAGATATTGGTAATATTGTTTCACCTTTTAAATTTAATACTTATGAAAATGATTTAGGGAAAGGTCAAAAGTTATATTATCAAACAACTGAAATTGAAATTCCAATTCTAAATATTCCAATTTCAGGCACTAATCCAAGTAATGTTGTTAATTTAACTCCAATTGAATTATTTTCAAATGGAAGTATTGTTAACGATGATGAAGAAATTAAACCAGATACAATGTTTGCTGTATTAGGAAGCATAATTGTAGGGCGAAACAAGGCAGAAAAGTACTTAAAAGAATATATTTTGGCAAATCCAAGTCAATTTCTATCAACCCGTTCCTATTATATTAATGTTATGAGTCAACAAGAAACGAGTGAAATTACAGTTGATAAAGATAATCCCGATGATGCTTTACAAAAACTAAAACAGTTTACAAATCAGATTTTTGAAAAATATTTTGCGAAGCAAGTAGTAAAAATGTATTTTGATGGAATTAATGCTTTCTTTAATAATCCTATTGATGCAAAAAATAGTTTAAAAACAAAGATCACAAATAATCAATTTATTATTAAATATAAGTTTACTGATTTAGAAGGAATTACAAAATATTATGATGATGAAGCAACATTGCTTCGTGAGCAAAATCATTATATTGAGAATAATGTTTTACTATCAAAAACAATTTTACAAAGTGATTTAATTAGAACAATTCGCTTTGATAAATTAACCCATCAGGTTGGAGCAACAAGTAAAGTTTATAGTGTTATTTTTAATGGGCAAGAACGATATTTTATAACCGCTAATGATGCTAAAAATTATGTTTATCGTAATTCGGATATTGTTTTAAAAACTGATAAAGTAATTAATTATCATGTTTTCTTTGGTGATTTACAGTTTAATAGTGAAAGTGATTTTTATAAATGAGTTAAAAACAATACTAATCAGGTTAATGGTAGAGGGAAGGTGTCGCAAAATGGCAATTAATTTATTGAAGGGTTTACTTGGAAGTTTAATTTTAACAGCAACCCCAGTTGGGACAACAATGAGTACAGTTCCTGATTATAGTGCTGATGTTATTTCACCAGAGGGTGCCTTATTTAAGATGATTAAAAATTCATCAACAACAGTTGACATGAAAACAGAATGAAATTATGATGGTCAAAAATTTTATTCACAACAAGAACTAGACAGTTATATTATGCAAAATAATAAAGTTGAAACAATTCAAACATCATCTAATCCAGGAAAAATTATTAATGATTATCAATATCGAACATTAGATCCAACCAAGGTCTATGATATTGATTTTAATAATTACCAATTAATTTACCGTGATGCTTATGGAAATGCGACTTTATCAAAAGATATTGCTTTAGAGACTTATACAAAAAATATTAATTTAAAATATAGTTATGATGCTATTAATTGATTTGATTCTCCCGAAGAAGCAAAAGCTGGTTTCATTTATAAGGGTGGATTACATAAGTCACTTTACTATTATGTTAATGGCCGCTATTATAATGCTTTTAATCATGCTGATCAGAAAGCATTAAAAAGTGTTTTAACTGAAGGATATAATTTAGCACCAAGTGATTTTACGGGTCAAATTCCTATTTATGGGACCCGTGATAGTTTGCGTAATGTTGTAGCAAATAATTTTCGAACAACTTGAACAAATGTTAATAATATTAATGAGCCATTAAATTATGCTAATTTCTTAGCAACAACAACGAGTCAAACAATTTTTATTTCCCCAGGAAATGATAATTTAATTAAGGTTCGTGTTAATGGTGGTAGTCAAAAAACCTATTATGCTGGAGAAACAGTCGAAATCTTTGATCCAGAACGGAAGTTTACTAATTGGGATTTTACTTACCGTAGTGGTTGAAAACCGCATGTTCAAATGGATGATTGAATTGGTTCGGTTGGTAAGTATTATTATACAAGAACTTTTTCTAGTGGTAATAATACTTATGAATTAACTTACTTACCAGTTAAATCAGGAAGTGCTTGGCATTTCAATAATTTTAACTGAGAGCGAGTTGCGACAAGTAATAAATATGATTCAACAATGATGTTATATGATAATGATGTTAGAAGCGTAACGAAAAAAGAATTATATCGTTGAGAAAATTTGCCAATTAATATTACAAGACCAAGTGAGATTCCAACCCAATATGTTCGGCAAGCTTATGACTTATGATTCAATAACTTTTATGAAGAAAAATTTTTAAATTTAGATAAAGTTGATAAAAATGGTGTTCCTTATAATGAATATGGTGTTAAAGCAGATATTCTTTATGATGTTAATGGCCAACAAGGATATAAATATTCCTTAAATGAAAGTGCTAAATATTATGAAGAAACTCTAAAACCTCAAATTTTAGTAGGACCAACAGCAACAAATGCTGATGGAGAAATAACTTATAAACTACGAGATGACTTTTATGCGACAAAATCACAATTAGATGACTATCTTTTTTTAACTGGAATCGTTGATACGCGTTTAATGTATACTTATCTTGATGTCCAAGATATCTCTTCGCAAGATGGATTAGCGTTAGCAATGACAGAAGCTGATGCGCGTGAAAAACAGTTTCAATATGAAAAAGAAATTTTATTAAAAAAATACTTTGCTTTTGATGTTTTTGGTAATAGTGTTATTTCAGCGGAAAGTAGAGAAGATGCAATTGCAAAATTACATCAAACAATTACTTTAACAGGAAAGTATATTAATCGTAAAGAAATTGCTAGTTGAGATAATGGGGTAATGTCTTATGATAATATTATTCAAGATGGTGTTTATAATGTTTATCGCATTTATAGTCAGCTTCGTGCTGACCAAGGTTTAATTCCCTATATTTATTTTGATAGTTATAATTCCGCGTTAGTAGCAATTAAAGCGGGTATTAACCATGAAATTAAAATCACAACAACAACCGTTAATGTCTACTTGTATGTTTATCTTGATAAGAACGGGAACAAACACTCATATACTTATACCAGCGATGAAGAAATTAATGCAATTGTTGCAGAAATTATGCAATTAAGCTAATGTTTATTGAATTAAAATTAAAGAAAATTCTGCCAATATTAAGCAGAATTATTCTTTGTTTATTAATTGTTGGTGGTATTCTTAGTGCTTTATTTTTGTTTTCACAAAATGATGTTAATTATAGTATTAGTGGTTTAATTATTGTTGCTTTTTTAGGGATAATCACAATTATTTTATTATTAGGAAATTTAACGCAAAGACAACCAAAACAACAAATTTCACAAGACAAGGTTCTTTATTTTTTAACTTTATTTTTCCTTGTTCTTTTTCTAACATTGTTTATTAGTTCATATGGTTTATACGGCTTATGGTTTCTTCTATTTAAAGTCTTATCAACAGTTTATTTAATAGGGTTAGTTTTTCTCTTTGCTGTAATATTAACATTCTTTCTAAAAGATCTTGGTTATGTTGTTACTTTTTGTGTGCCAATTTTACTATATCCGTTTATTTTAATAAATCATAGTAAAACTTATTTGGCGTTGGGGGCCATTCTTGGTGGTGTTATTTTAGGAAACATTATTGTTACTTATCTTAACAATGATTTTTCAAAACAAGGAATGAAACGAGAATTTATTAAACAAATTTTTAGGGGTAATTTTAAGATTTTTGTTTTAACATTTATCGTTAGTTTAATTTTATTTTTTGTTTTAGGAAATGATAGTTATGCTTTATTTAGTCCAACAATTAATTTTAATGAAAAATCATTATTAATTAATTTAAGTGCTTTTATTATCTTTATTATTTTATTAGTTTTTCAACTCAAACCACTAATTGTTTTTCTTCTTACTATAATAATCCAAACGATTACTGCTTTTATTTCAAATCTATGAGCAGTAGGTAGTTCATATAATTTTATTTCATTTTTATTATTTCAGCAAAACGAAATATTAACTAATTTAAGTTTATACTTATATAGTTATTGTTTAGCAATAGTATGATTTATGATTTTATTGGTATTAGCTAGTTTTAAAACAATGTATTGTCAATTTATGACTAATTTAGCAGTAATTCATTATCTTAATGATAAATTTAACAAGATTGGAGTTCTTGTTAATTATCAATATAAATATCTTTTTTATCAAAAAACTTGAATTGATTTATTAACATATCATAATCAAAGTAAAACATTAATAACAAATCTTTTAAATGATGAAAATAGTATCAACCCTCGTTTTGTTCAAACAACAGTTATATATCAGTTGTATTATCAAACACTACAGATATTGTTACCATTTTCAATTAATTTATTATGAGCATTATTTTGAACAAGTAATGGGTTTGAAATTACAATGTTAACAACATATTGATGATTTCTAAAAGGAGCATGAGTTTTTTATTTTTTAATTATTTTATTAACTCTTTTTATTTTCTTTCCAAATGTGCAAGACTATTTTTTTCGTAACTGATGAAGTTGATTAGTTTATCGTATTAAATTGACTTTGTTTTCAACGACTAAAAAAGGAAAAGCACGACAAACAAGGAAGAAATGAAATCAGAATCGTAAAAAATAAAAAAGGAGGAAAATTATGCTCCTTTTTTGATATGATTAGAATGAAAAGAACTATGAAATAAAATAATTAAAATAATAAAAAGATAATGAAAATTTTCATTCAGAAAGGTAGGAGTATTGTGCCACGGAAATTAGTCATTGATAACTTGGCTGTTGGCAATCAGTTTTTAATCCCCGTTGATATTGAAAATAAGGTTATTATTAGTGATGTTTATTTTAATTTGTTATGTTATGATCGAACAGCCATTGCTCGGAAAAAAGGGTACTTATTATGAGAACATAAAATAATTTTAAAATTGTTTGATTATTATAATATTGATAATATTTCAAAAATAACAATTATTGCGGGTTTAAAGTTTTTAAATGAAAAAGTAAAAACCGAAACAACATACCTTGCTTGTTATGATGGAATTAGTCAAAGCAGTGCCTTAGCATTTATTTATTTGGTAGCAAATAAGGTGATTCCATTATTACCGTTTGAAGAAGCAATTGTTTATTTTTTAACAAATTACTATTCGTTAATGAAGTTAAATCAAGGGATATATGATTTTTTGAAACAACATTATCCTTATACAACTTTAAACGAATTAGCTCAAGCAAAGTGGAAAGACTTTCATGGCTAATTTACGAATTGAATTAGGAAGTTATACAGTTAAAATTTATCATCGAAATAAATGTTTGTTTAATAATCCAAATTTAATTATTTATGATCTTGATACCGGATATTATTTATGAATGGGAAATCATGCCAAAGAACAGATGAAGGGAACTTTAAATATTGTTAGAACCCGTTTGTTAGAACAAGATAAGTTAGTTAATTTAAAAAGTTTATTAATTTATCTTAATAATTTAGAATTAGATTTTTTAAAAAACCAGTTCTTTCTTGTTCATAATTTTTCTTGTACAGAAGCAGAACAACTTGCAATTAAAACAAATTTTCCAAAACTTAAGTGAATATCCATTAAGCAACATTATGGGTTAATGTCACGAGCTAATCATTTTTATGTTGATGTTAAAACAAGAAAAACAGTCATTTACCAGCGTAATACCAAAGATATTTTTAAATTAGATTATGGTTTAATTAATTTACAAGAATCTGTCCAGTCTTACCTTGCCCGAACTTTTAATGTTATGTTAGAACCGACCGAATTAATTACAATAATCCCAACGCTTTGTCAAGAAAAATGAACCTCATGAAAATTAAAAGCGATGAGTCTTGCTGAAGGAACTTTTGAAGATGTTGTTTTAACAGATTATGAGTCAGTAATGCGTGGTTTTTTACAGTTAAAACAAAAGATTAAAACATTAACGAAGGATGTATCAACTGTTGGGAATAGTAATTATAATCTTTTAGCAAATATTTAATTATTTGGAAGAAATGGGGGAAATTAAAAGAAAATGTGATTAATTTAGAGATAAATAATAAAAATTTGTTTTGTCTCAAAAAATATGATAATATAGTATTGTTAATTTATATAGTTTTAGGAGTTGAAATATTATGGCTACTGTTGTTGTCAAAGCAGGAGAACCGCTAGACAAAGCTTTAAAGCGTTTTAACAAGGTTTCTTCGGTAAAACGAAAAGAAGCCCGCAAGCGAGAGCACTGAATGAGTAAAAAGGAAAAAAGACGCTATAAACAAGAGCAATCTCGTAGTTTTCGTTAAAAAAATCCCATTTATATGGGATTTTTTTTCTTAAAAATTACTTTCTTTTAAAATAACATAATCAACTTTTTTAATTGCGTCCAAATCTTTGCCACCAGCATAAGAAATTGATGATTGTAAATCTTCAGTCATTTCTCGAAGGGTTTCAAAAATGCTACCACGAATTTCAATTAATTCTTTTTTTCCTTCAACATAGCGTTTTTCCCCTTTATTGTATTCACTGGCCGATCCAAAGTATTCTTTATATTTAACACCATCAATTTCAACCTGTTTTCCGGGTGATTCTTGGTGGGCAGCGAATAAACTACCAACCATACACATTGTGGCTCCCATCCGAATTGATTTAGCAATGTCACCGTTAACGCGTAATCCACCATCAGCAATAATTGGTTTTGAGCTTCCTTTACTGCATCATTTAACAGCCGATAATTGTCAGCCACCATTTCCAAATCCTGTTTTTAGTTTGGTAATACATACTTTTCCTGGTCCAATTCCAACTTTGGTTGCATCAGCACCTCATTGTTCCAAATCACGAACTGCTTTTGGTGTTCCAACATTTCCGGCAATAATAAAGGTTTCGTGGCCTAAATGGGTGCGGATATGTTCGATCATTTTTTTAACACTAAAGGCATGGCCATGAGCAATGTCGATTGTAATATAATCGGGAATTAACTGTTCTTTTTTTAATGTTTCAATTAATTCAAAATCATTTGGTTTAACTCCAACTGAAATCGAAGTAATTAAGTTTTTACTTTTCATATGTTTAATAAATTTAACTTGATCAACATTAAACCGATGCATAATGTAAAAGTAGTTTTTTTCAGCTAGTTTTTCGCATAATTCTTCATTTACCACTGTTGCCATATTTGATGGCACAACAGGTAAATTAAAAGTATGTTTTCCTAGTTTAACGGTTGTATCACATTCTTTTCGAGAATCAACAACACATAATTCTGGAATTAATTGAATGTCTTCATAATCAAATGCTTTCACTATTTATTTCACCTCACTATTTAAATGTATCATAAAAGCAAGGGGAAAAGGTTAGTTTTATTTTTAAAAATGTTTAAAAAAACATCTTGTAATAAAACTAGAAAAGCATATAATTATTTACATAATTCTAGAAAGGAACAGTGATTATACAAATGATGACAAGAAATTTTGGATTTACTCGTTTTTGAATTGTATTGTCAAGTATTGTCGGTATTGTTGGAATTACCATTGCTGCAAGTGCTTATTTTTATTTCTTAGGTAAATATAACAATGGAACTTTTGTTGGCGACATAGATACCGCAAATACTTGATTAATGAATTCATATGCAGATTTAGCAAGTTATAAGGTAGTAATTTTACTTGCTGTAATCTTCTCGTTTTTTACAACAATTATCTGTAATATTGGGTTAATCCGTTATGCAATTGCCAGTAATGATGCTGAATTATGTGCTAACAAATGAAGTTTAGCTGTACTATCATTATCACTTGGTGGATTTTTTGCACCTTTTGCCTTAACATGATTACCAGATACTGATGTTAAAGCAACAAAAAATGCTCGTGTTGTAATTGTCCGTTATTTAGGAACTGCGTGATTAGTATCAGCGCTTGTTAGTATTGCTGCAGTTATGATTTTTTATAATTCAGCAACAAATAAAGTTTGAGTAGGCGACTCACAACGAAATTTTGCGATTATGATGGGAGTGTTAGCTGCTGTTAGTGTTATAAGCTTAATTTTAGTTCCTGGATTTTATAGTAGTAGAGTTGTTGCTAATATGATGGCAGAAACTTCTTTTGGAAAATGATTACGCTTTGTGTCAACTATTTATACTGTTTTAGTAACAATAATGTTAATAATTCAAATTATTACCGCATTATTAAAACTAATCGAAGCATTTGGCCGTATGTTTCAAAAGGGACAAAATGGTCTATCAATTTTTGCTAACATCTTAAACTTTACGTCAACCCTAATTGGGACAATCTTTATGGTTTACTTAATAACAAAAGTAATTAAAGGATTATGACGCCGTGAAGATGGATATATGGTTAATATCCCCCAATATAAAACCGAAGATCGTGCGCAACGTCAATTTTAATGAAACTTAAAACAATGGATTTTATTAATTAATAAAATCCATTTTTAATCAAGAAACCTTTCAGAAAATTAATTATTACAAGAAACAAAATAATTAGTAACTATTTTATTTAAATTAATAACCAAGATATTTAACACATTATTAAGTATAAAAAAGAATGTATTTAATAAATACATTCTTTTTTTATTAACCATTCCTTACTTTTTTACAATAAATAGTTAGGTGGTTGGAATGGTGGGCCCCGAGGCATTTGTAATATTTTGGAATTAATTATGTTACTATTGTAATGTTATTTTAAGAAACCTTGTTTTTAATTTTTTATAAAAGTTTTAGTTATTTTAATATTTTGCAAAAAGAGATGAGTCTCATATTTGAAGCTTTTATTAATTTTAAAAGTAATAACCACCATATTGCAATTTATGATATTAATTTTCCGCTTCTTTTAGTAATAAAACAAAAACCTTTTAATATTAGAAACTGGGATGTTTAAATAAAAAGCATTGGAAATACATGGTCTTTATTTTATAACCATTTATAGTATAACAATAATTATTATCTAACTTTCAATAATATTTATATATTGCATTTTAAACTTTTGTCTTTTATTTTTTTCAATATAGTCTTTGTCTTTTTTAAAAAAATAATTAATTAGTAATTATTTTAATTGACAAAAATTATTGTTTTATATAAAATTATAAAGGTTTTAACACAATACATGTATTGTGTAATCGGGTGTTAGCTCAGTTGGGAGAGCGTCTGCCTTACAAGCAGGTGGTCAGCGGTTCAAGTCCGTTACACCCGACCATTTTTAATGATAAGCTGGCTTAGCTCAACTGGTAGAGCAACTGACTTGTAATCAGTAGGTTGGGAGTTCGATTCTTCTAGCCAGCACCATTTTTGGAGGGGTAGTGAAGTGGCCAAACACATCTGACTGTAACTCAGCTCCTTCGGGTTCGGGGGTTCGAATCCCTCCCCCTCCACCATCTTTGTTAAAACATTGGGCTATAGCCAAGCGGTAAGGCAAAGGACTTTGACTCCTTCATGCGCTGGTTCAAATCCAGCTAGCCCAGCCATTTAAGTCTCCTGTTAGCTCAGTAGGTAGAGCATCTGGCTTTTAACCAGTGGGTCAAAGGTTCAAGTCCTTTACAGGAGACCATTTATTAGATATATATGCCCGAGTGGCGGAATAGGTAGACGCAACGGACTTAAAATCCGTCGGTTTTACAACTGTACCGGTTCAAGTCCGGTCTCGGGTACCATTTTATTTAAAAACAATTGACATCAAATTAAGACAGTGGTATATATATTATTGTCATTAATTATAAAAATTAAAAATGCGGGTGTAGTTTAATGGTAGAACTTCAGCCTTCCAAGCTGACTGTGAGGGTTCGATTCCCTTCACCCGCTCCATTAAAATATAAGTTGTTAGTTTAACAATTTTTTTTATGCTAAAATAGGAATACAATAATCTTAAGAGGAGTAATTAATAATATGAAAGTAATTAAGAAGGATAACAAAAGCGGTGTTACTGATAATAATTGAGAACATTTACCACCGGAAGTACAAAATGATTTAGAGTTTCATGCTTCACGAACTGTTTTTTGAAAAAGTTTTTTATTTTTAATCATTGAAGCAGTAGGACCATTTTTGTTATTGTTTTTTTTAACTTCACCAGATTTAAATTTTACCCGCCATTATGATGTTGGAGCGGGGATTGGTTTTGGTTTAGCAATGGTTCTAGGAGTCTTTCTATTAACTTGTGCTGGTTTTTGACTAAAGTTTCATCAAGCTGATCAATTTACTTATACAATTACGTTATCTTGAACTTTATATGGAATTTATTTAACTGGTTATTGATGAGGATGAGATAAGATTTTATACCGCTGTTTAGTTGCCTTATTGTTCTTATTGCTTGCTATTTTTTTTGGAACTTTTATAGCAGTATGAATGCGTAATTTACGCGGTTATTTACAAATGAAAAAGACTAGTCCCCAAGAACTAGCAATTGATGCTAAAAAGAAAAAAGAAAAGGATGAAGAACAAGTTCCACCATCCTCAACACTTGGTCCCTAATTATTATTTTGTAAATTAAGTAATTTTAAATCAATAATTGCTAAGAAAATGTCATTGTTTGTTTGTTCATACATATAGTTAGCTCAAGCAATTCATACAATATTTTGATAATACATTCATGCATTAACTTTTTGTTGTTGTGTTGGTGTTAGCTTAAAGAGACTAAACCAATATGTTTGTTTTGCTTTAGTTGTTAAAGTTTCGGAAGCAAAAGAAGCAATATCAAAAAACTTATCATTTTGCATTGCATATTCAAAATCAATTAAATACAGGTTTTGCTCAACAAAAACTAAATTGCCACCATTTAAGTCATTATGACATAAAACAAGATCATCTGTTTGCAATTTAATATAATCAAGGTTTGCTTCATATCGTTGTAAGTCTACTAATGGTTTTTTTATAGCATTTTTAAAAGTTTCTAAAAATTGTTGTGGTTGAAAAATCTTAATTTGATCATTTGGAGTAATTTTAATTTCTCATAACTGTTTAATTATTGTTGCAATGGTTTTGAGAACTTCTTTAGTAAGTTTAACAGCACTAATTGGTTGTAATGTTGAATAGTATGGTGTTACTAAGAAAAAGTGGTCATTATCATAACCATAATCAATAATTGGAAGAGTTAACTTGCTATTTTTAATTTTTTCTAACACTAGCATTTCATTTTGATGATCAATAAATAAATTGGTAAAAGGGTTACTATATCGAATAAAAAGGTTATCAATTGTTTGATAATTTTGATTAGTAATTCCTAAATTTAATTTTGTTTTAATTTTGTATTTCATCATTTCCTTAACTTCCATTCTGCGATTTTCTAATTTTATTATACAATATTTATAATTAAGAAAAGTGAGGAAGTAGGAAATGAAAGAGATTTGAATTGCAACTAGTAATAAAAATAAAGTTCGAGAATTTAAAGAAATGTTTCAAGATGCCAATATAACAGTTAAATCATTATTAGACTTAGAAAATCCTATTCCTGACATTCCAGAAACAGGAACTACCTTTGAAGAAAATGCTTTTTGTAAAGCAGATTTTTTGAGCCGAATGATTAATCAACCAGTCTTAGCTGATGATTCTGGTTTAGAGATTATTGAGTTAGATCATTTTCCGGGTGTTAATACACGTCGATGAGCATATCCAATTACTGACAGTAAAATTATTAATGATTTATTAATTGAAAAATGTAAACCATTAGAGCGTCGTGATGCACAAGCTGTTTGTGTCTTATGTTATATTGACCCAGTTAAAAAAGTAACGATGTACTTTCGGGGAGTTACAAAAGGGGTTATTACTGATAAGCCAGTTGGAGCGAATGCTTTTGGTTACGATCCAATTTTTTTATTACCAGAAATTGGTCAAACATATGCCGAATTAACTTTACCAGAAAAAAATAAATATTCTCATCGAGCAAAAGCATTTTATGCTTTTAAGAAATGATGATTAGGAGAGTAAGATGAAGACAACTAAAAAAATTAACATTGTTTTATTTGAACCAGAAATTGCCCAAAATGTTGGGGCCATTATGCGAACATGTGTTGCAATAAATGCGAAACTACATTTAATTGAACCATTTGGTTTTATCTTTGATGAACGCTTTATTGCACGTAGTAGCGCAAATTATATTGAGTATGCTGATTATGAGTTATATAATGATTGAAACCATTTTTTGCAGTTGAATCCGAACTTAAATTTATATTGTGCAACTCGTTATGCAAAACAACCACATAGTGATGTTGATTTTACCAAAGATGAAAATATTTTTGTCCTGTTTGGACGAGAATCAACGGGGATTCCAACCGCAATATTAAAGGCAAATTTAATCCGAACTTTTCGAATTCCAATGTCTAAACATGTGCGTAGTTTAAATATTGCCAATACGGTTGGGATTGTTGGTTATGAAATAATGCGTCAGTTAGATTATCCCGGTTTATCAAAAGTTGAAATTCAAAAAGGGGCTGATTTCTTAGAACAAGATTAAGAATGTACTTTGTGAATTTTTTTCTTGTTTTTGAAAAAATTTTCTTATAATTCTTTTAGTATTGAGTTATATTGATGTTTTTAGAAAGGATGATTAAAAAATGAATCAAGTGATGTTGGTTGGGCAAGTAGAAGGAACTTATGAGATTATTTATGATAAAAAAGAAGCAGAAAGAAAACTAATGAAATTTTTACTAAAGATTCAACGCCCTTTTAAAAATAAAGATGGTAACTATGATAGTGATTTAGTTAATGTTAAAGTATGAACAAATAATATTGATGATTTAGATATTAGTTTACGAGATAAAGCAATTATTGCAGTTAAAGGACGGATTCAATCGTTTCGTTCCAATAATTTTGATGAAGAAAATTATTATAACGATATAATTGCTGATCGTGTCACTTATTTAAGCAGTTTTAACTAGAATTACTTAACATTATTAACTTAATACAAATTAGCCATTTTTAAGATAATGGCTTTTTTATTTTAAAAATTTAATAAATTTATAATATAATAAATAAAGAAGAAATTAGGTAAAGGAGTAGAACAATGACATTAAGTAATACTAAAAATCAAGATTTTCATAAATGATTATTTTCTGCTCGCACCAATAACATGATGATGTGCCGTTAATTTACATAAATTTAATAATGTTAAAAATCAATAATCAATTATTTTAAAAAAAGAAAGTAGTTGATTAATATGAAGAAAAAACAAAAAAAAGTTGAAAAATTATTACAAGAGCAAACCTTAACAACAAATTTATTAGACTTAAAGAAAGAAGTTTCTTTTCGTGGTTTAGTACCATTGTTATTATTTGTTATGTTATTTATTTTAGTGGGAATTATTTTAGATATTTTTAAAAAAGAAATTTTTTCAAAAAACAATCCAATGGGGTTTTATTTAATATTTGCTCCAATTATTATTTTAATTCCAACGATTATTGGTTTTTTAATTATTAAAGGGAGTTTTACAACCAAATTAAATGCCTTTTTAAAAGGAAGTGCTGATCAGAACATTTTAATTATGGTTTTTATTTACTTATTATCTGGTTCATTTGCACAATTAATGAACACAATTGGTGCTTCTTCCGCAATTGCCTTTTTAGGGTTTAAGGTTATTCCCCCAGCAATTTTAGTTGGAGGTGTTTTTCTAATTAGTGCTGTTATTTCAACCGCAATGGGAACTAGCGTTGGAACAATTGTTGCATTTGGACCAATTGCGTTTGGAATGGCGTCGCAAGCAAATTTAAATTTAGCAATGATTGGTGGAGCACTATTATGTGGAGCAATGTTTGGTGATGATTTGTCAATTATATCTGATACAGCAATTGCATCATGTCGAACACAAGATGTTCCGCCACAAAGTCGGTTTTTATTTAATTGAAAAATTCTCCTTTTTGCCGCAATTATTACCATTATTCTTTTCTTTACGGTTACTTATGTCAAAGATGCAAAAGTAAATAGTGAAACATGAATTTGATGGCGAGCATTGTTAACAATTTTACCATTCTTAGTTGTATTGGTTGTTGCTCTATGTGGGGTTAATGTTTTTATTGTTTTAATTAGTGGTATTTTTTGTGCAATTATTGTTGGTTTTAGTTTAAGTCAATTTAATCAATGGGTAACAGCAACTGGTGATTTAACATCCTCTTATTTACCAAGTTTAACACCAGCTCGTATGCTAAATGGTAATTTAAATCCAACTGGTCATTTACTAAGTGGTTTAGATAAGTTTTTAGTAGCAACTGATGCGATTAAATCCGGAATGTTATCAATGGCAGAAATTGCCTTTTTAGCGCTTTTTACTGGTGGGTTAGCAGGTTTAAGCGAACTATCTGGGGGTCTGGAATGAGCAACAGCGAAAATTAATCAAAGAATTAAAGGCAAAAAAAGTGCTCAATTTGGGATTGCAACTTTAACAAGTGTTGCTGATATTGCTTTGGCTAATAATACTATTGCTATTATTGTTGTTGGACCAATGGTAAAAGAGATTCGTCAAAAATATGATTTAAATAAAAATAAGGTTGCTGCTTTTGTATCAATTTTTCCAGCTGTGTTTCAAGGTCTAATTCCATATGGGGCACAAATGTTAATTTTAGTTAGTATGGCAAATAACTATGTTGGTGTTAATCAAATGACAATTTCCTTTCTTGATGTTTGAAAATATGCTTGATATTTATATTTACTATTTTTTTCAGCAATTATCTTTATTACCTTTAATCGTTTAGAACGCTATTTAACAGCATCATGATGAAAAGGAATAACTAAGATTTTTCGGAAAAAACAAGATTAAAATAACTATTGTTAAGTAGTTATTTTTTTATGAAAAAAATATTAATATTTTTAGTAAAAACACTTGCAAAAAAATATGGATTTTATATACTTATAAAGGTGTCAGTTAGTAATACTTATTATTAATGAAGAATGAATATTTTCACACAATATCGTAAAAAATTATTGCAAAAAAAGGTAAAAGTTATTGACAATAATCAGTAATTTTTGTATGATTTGAAAGGTGTTTTGTTGACACAAAAACGATCTTTGAAAACTAAACATAACAACAACAAAGATAATCATTTAATCAATGAATATCCGTCATTAAAGCTAGGAACAAAATCAAGATTTTTTTAATGAGAGTTTGATCCTGGCTCAGGATGAACGCTGGCGGCATGCCTAATACATGCAAGTCGAACGGGGTGCTTGCACCCAGTGGCGAACGGGTGAGTAACACGTATCTAATCTACCCATTAGCGGGGGATAACAGTTGGAAACGACTGCTAATACCGCATACGACATTTTCTGGCATCAGAGAATGTTAAAAGGTCCGTTTGGACCACTAATGGATGAGGGTGCGGCGTATTAGTTAGTTGGTGGGGTAATGGCCTACCAAGACAATGATACGTAGCCGAACTGAGAGGTTGAACGGCCACATCGGGACTGAGACACGGCCCGAACTCCTACGGGAGGCAGCAGTAGGGAATTTTTCACAATGGGCGAAAGCCTGATGGAGCAATGCCGCGTGACTGAAGACGGTCTTCGGATTGTAAAGGTCTGTTGTAAGGGAAGAACAGTAAGTATAGGAAATGATACTTATTTGACGGTACCTTACCAGAAAGCCACGGCTAACTATGTGCCAGCAGCCGCGGTAATACATAGGTGGCAAGCGTTATCCGGATTTATTGGGCGTAAAGCGTGCGCAGACGGTTTAACAAGTTTGGGGTCAAATTCTGGAGCTTAACTCCAGTTCGCCTTGAAAACTGTTAAGCTAGAGTGTAGGAGAGGTCGATGGAATTCCATGTGTAGCGGTGAAATGCGTAGATATATGGAGGAACACCAGTGGCGAAGGCGGTCGACTGGCCTATCACTGACGTTTAGGCACGAAAGCGTAGGGAGCAAATAGGATTAGATACCCTAGTAGTCTACGCCGTAAACGATGAGTACTAAGTGTCGGACTAAGTTCGGTGCTGCAGCTAACGCATTAAGTACTCCGCCTGAGTAGTATGCTCGCAAGAGTGAAACTCAAAGGAATTGACGGGGACCCGCACAAGCGGTGGAGCATGTGGTTTAATTCGAAGCAACGCGAAGAACCTTACCAAGGCTTGACATCCAGTGCAAAGCTGTAGAAATACAGTGGAGGTTAACATTGAGACAGGTGGTGCATGGTTGTCGTCAGCTCGTGCCGTGAGGTGTTTGGTTAAGTCCAGTAACGAGCGCAACCCTTGCCGTTAGTTACTCCATTAAGTTGAGATACTCTAACGGGACTGCTAGTGTAAGCTAGAGGAAGGTGGGGATGACGTCAAATCATCATGCCCCTTATGTCTTGGGCTACACACGTGCTACAATGGCCGGTACAAACAGTTGCGATCTCGTAAGAGGGAGCTAATCTGAAAAAGCCGGTCTCAGTTCGGATTGAGGGCTGCAACTCGCCCTCATGAAGCCGGAATCGCTAGTAATCGCGAATCAGCAATGTCGCGGTGAATACGTTCTCGGGTCTTGTACACACCGCCCGTCACACCATGAGAGTTGATAATACCAGAAGTCGGTATTCTAACCGTAAGGAGGAAGCCGCCCAAGGTAGGATTGATGATTAGGGTGAAGTCGTAACAAGGTATCCGTACGAGAACGTGCGGATGGATCACCTCCTTTCTATGGAGTTATTACTTTATAGTAATTTAATTAGTTTTAATGACCGTTATGTTTAGTTTTCAGAGGTTAGTTTCTCTGACAATAACAAGAAAAATGTTATTGAAATTGTTCTTTGAAAACTGGATAATAGACATCTAGTTATTTTAATCATATGATTAAAATAACAATAATTCAAAATTTCTGTTATTTTTAAAAAAATAACTAAAATTTCACAGTTATATTTGTAAATGATTCTCAAAACTGATTTAAAATCAGGTCAAATAATTAAATTAATAAAACTTTGAAGTTACAAAGGGCGTATGGTGAATGCCTTGGGAATAGGAGACGATGAAGGACGTGACTACCTGCGATAAGGTTCGGGGAGCTGGAAGTAAGCTTTGATCCGGACATGTCCGAATGGGGAAACCCGGTGAGATTAATCTCTCATCATCCTATAATGAATAAATAGTTATAGTGAAGGTATACCTAGGGAATTGAAACATCTCAGTACCTAGAGGAAAAGAAAGCGAATGCGATTCTCTTAGTAGCGGCGAGCGAACGGGGAACAGCCCAAACCAGATTTATCTGGGGTTGTAGGACCATATGAGTAGAGTTACAAAACTTGTTTATAGTAGAAATGGTTGGGAAACCATGCCACAGAGGGTGATAGCCCCGTATACGAAATGAACAAGACTCGAAATGGAATCCTGAGTACGGCGAGACACGTGAAATCTTGTCGGAATCAACGCGGACCACCGCGTAAGGCTAAATACTACCTATTCACCGATAGTGAACCAGTACCGTGAGGGAAAGGTGAAAAGCACCCCGGGAGGGGAGTGAAATAGTACCTGAAACCATATGCCTACAAGAAGTCGGAGCCCGTTAATGGGTGACGGCGTGCCTTTTGTAGAATGAGCCGGCGAGTTATGATAGCATGCAAGGTTAAGTAGAAGATACGGAGCCGTAGTGAAAGCGAGCCTTAATAGGGCGTTTAGTATGTTGTCATAGACCCGAAACCAGGTGATCTAGCCATGAGCAGGTTGAAGTTGAGGTAAAACTTAATGGAGGACCGAACCGACGTTCGTTGAAAAGACCGCGGATGACTTGTGGCTAGGGGTGAAATTCCAATCGAACCTGGAGATAGCTGGTTCTCCCCGATATAGCTTTAGGGCTAGCGTCGAGGTTAGCAAGTTGGAGGTAGAGCACTAAATGTATGATGGCCCCACCTAGGGGTACTGAATGCAATTAAACTCCGAATGCCAATTTTGTATACTCGGCAGTCAGTACATGGGTGATAAGGTCCGTGTACGTGAGGGAAACAGCCCAGATCATCAGCTAAGGTCCCAAAATTTATGCTAAGTGTGTAAGGATGTGAAGTCGCTTAGACAGCTAGGAGGTTGGCTTAGAAGCAGCCACCCTTTAAAGAGTGCGTAACAGCTCACTAGTCGAGTAACTTTGCGCCGAAAATGTACCGGGGCTAAGCATAATACCGAAGCTATGGGTTTTGTATATTTATATACAGGGCGGTAGGGGAGCGTTCTAACAGGGATGAAGGTAGACCGTGAGGACTGCTGGACTGGTTAGAAGTGAGAATGCCGGCATGAGTAACGTTTGAGGGTGAGAATCCCTCATGCCGTTTGACCAAGGTTTCCTGGGCAAGGTTCGTCCACCCAGGGTTAGTCAGGACCTAAGGCGAGGCCGAAAGGCGTAGTCGATGGACAACAGGTTGATATTCCTGTACCACCATATAGAGCGATGGAGTGACGGAGAAGGATAGTATATCCCGGTTATTGGATTCCGGGCTAAGCACAAAGAGGGTAAGGTTGGCAAATCCGCCTTGCATAACCTTGAAGTGTGATGGGGAGCGAACGGTTCGCCTAGTAGCGAAGTATATGACTCCATGCTTCCAAGAAAAGCTTCTAGCACTATTTATATGGTGCCTGTACCTAGAACGAACACACGTGGTCAAGGAGAGAATCCTAAGGCAAGCGAGATAACTGTAGCTAAGGAACTCTGCAAAATAACCCCGTAAGTTAGCGAGAAGGGGTGCTCATAGCAATATGAGCCGCAGTGAAGAGGAAGGGGCAACTGTTTAGCAAAAACACAGCTCTCTGCAAAGTCGTAAGACGACGTATAGGGGGTGACGCCTGCCCAGTGCTGGAAGGTTAAGGGGATTAGTTAGCATTAGCGAAGCTTTGAACCGAAGCCCCAGTGAACGGCGGCCGTAACTATAACGGTCCTAAGGTAGCGAAATTCCTTGTCAGGTAAGTTCTGACCCGCACGAAAGGCGTAATGATCCCTTCGCTGTCTCGGCTGCAGACTCGGTGAAATTTTAGTACCTGTGAAGATGCAGGTTACCCGCAACTAGACGGAAAGACCCCATGGAGCTTTACTATAGCTTGATATTGGGTTTTGATATAGCATGTATAGGATAGGTGGGAGACTTTGAAGCAGCGACGCTAGTTGTTGTGGAGTCATCCTTGGAATACCACCCTTGCTATGTCGAAATCCTAACCTAGATCTGTAAGCCAGATCAGAGACAGTGTCAGGTGGGTAGTTTGACTGGGGCGGTCGCCTCCTAAAATGTAACGGAGGCGCCCAAAGGTACCCTCAGTATGGTCGGAAATCATACATAGAGCGCAAAGGTAGAAGGGTGCTTGACTGTGAGACTTACAAGTCGAACAGGAGCGAAAGCTGGGCTTAGTGATCCGGCGGTCCCGTGTGGAAGGGCCGTCGCTCAACGGATAAAAGTTACCCTGGGGATAACAGGCTGATCTCCCCCAAGAGTTCACATCGACGGGGAGGTTTGGCACCTCGATGTCGGCTCATCGCATCCTGGAGCTGAAGTTGGTTCCAAGGGTTGGGCTGTTCGCCCATTAAAGCGGTACGCGAGCTGGGTTCAGAACGTCGTGAGACAGTTTGGTCCCTATCTGTTGTGGGCGTAGGAAATTTGAAGAGATCTGTCCCTAGTACGAGAGGACCGGGATGGACACACCTCTGGTGCTCCAGTTGTCACGCCAGTGGCACAGCTGGGTAGCTATGTGTGGAAATGATAATCGCTGAAGGCATCTAAGCGAGAAGCATACTTTAAGATGAGATTTCCCATCCTTTATGGAGTAAGACCCCTTGAAGACGACAAGGTTGATAGGTTGGGTGTGTAAGCACGGTGACGTGTTCAGCTAACCAATACTAATAGGTCGAGGACTTCAAACAAGCGAGAGCTTATTTACAAATTTTAGAATGTTTATTATCTAGTTTTGAGAGGATAATTCCACTCAAGTGATCTGGTGCTTATGGCATAGTGGACACACCCGTTCCCATCCCGAACACGGAAGTTAAGCACTATCACGCCGACGATAGCCGCAAGGTGAAAATAGGGCAGTGCCAGGTTAAAAAAGGCTTATTTAAAGCCTTTTTTTATTTGATAAATTTGGCATTAAAAAATGCATTATTATTTTGAATAATGCATTGTATAAACATTAAAATATAACTTTTGAGTTTTAAAACCAAGTTTTTCATATAATGGTAGCCCATCGGGAGTGGCAACTAAACCAGCAGTTTGATAATTTGCTTGTTTTGCTTGGTTTAATAAATGAATTAACATTTCCTTTGCATAACCTTGTTTTTGATGATTACTATGGGTTGCAATATCATCAATAATTGCTAATTCCGGTTCAAAGTATAAGTTTCCGGTTGAAACTGGAATGTTATTTTTTGTTAAAATTGTTAAGTAACTAATTTTTTGTACTTGATTTAATTCTCAAATTGATTGGTATTTTGCAAGGTCAATTAGTGATAAATCAAAGGCATCATTAACAACTTTGACAACATCATGAACGGTTGTTTGTGATGTTACTTCCTGGAATTGTTCATCAGGGTTTTCACGATTAGGTGTGTTAAAAGTTGCTAAATCAATTAGCATTCCTAGTGCGGTTTCAAAGTGTTGTAAACCACTTTTTTCAAAAAATGATTTTTCAACTTGGTTATTGTCAACTGTAATCGTACATCAAGTAAAAGGGGTTTTATTAACGTGATATTGATCAATAATTTCACCTGCTTTAGCAAACTGGTCGGCAGTTGTTAAGTGAGAACTAATAACAATATTTAAATTACTTTTTGATTCACGCGAATCAATGTGATGAAAGAAATTTTTATAATCAATTTCAATAAATTGATTTCCATCATCATGTTTTGGGTCGACCATATAATGAATAAAATTTGCTACTAACTTATTTAGTTTTTCATCGTTAAAATTTAACATAATTTATCTCCTTCTTACTAAGAATAATTTTATCATTTTTTACTTAATCAAAATATTTTTTTTAAAACTTTATTTTGTTAAAATGGGTATTTTTCTTTAATTTTTGTCATTTTTTGATATAATTGGAATAGTCTATGTAAAAATATCAAGAAGTATTCTTATATAGGAACGAAACATAAAAAGATGAGGAGTTTATTTATGGCAGTAAAAAAGAAAGTTGTTATGCAAGAAGAGTTACCAGTAGTTGATTTAATAAAACAAATTCTTGAAGAGGGAAAAGATTTAACTACTAAAACTGATGAAAAAGAAGCAAAAGAAAAAATAATCCGTGAAGAATGAATCAAAAGAAATAATGAAGCATCTATTGCGGCTGCAAAGAAATGAGAAGCAAAAATTGCTTTAGCAAAGCAAAAAGAAATTAAAGCTTCGGCAAAAATAAAAGATGTTGATAAAATTGAACAAGAACGAATTCATATATTAGAACAAAAACGCAAAGAAGAAATTGTAAAAAATAATGCATTATATGAAGAACGTGCTAAAAAACAAGTACGTTTAACAAATATTGCCCGAGTTAAAAGTGCAATGCGTGATCGAAAAGTGATTTTGTCAAAAGAATCATGAGAAAAAGAGTCACAAAAATGACAAAAATTATTAGATCAAGTTTCACGTTAATTAACAACTTACACTGATATTTTATCAGTGTTTTTTTTCGAAAGTTTAACCTGGAAGTTATAATCTGTTTCATCTAAATAATTTAAAAAACTATGATTAAATAAAAATGGATATTTATTAGCAAAATAATAAATCATTTTAATAAAAGGAATTAAAGTGACAGTTGTTAAGACGGTTGATGATATTGCACAAATGGTATTATTAATTAACCAAAAAATTCAAACCCCAATTGCTTGTTTAATATCGCCTAAAATAACTCAGTTATATAAAAGAATGGAAATTAAATATTGTAAGTAAATTAAAATAAAAACTAAAATTGGATATAAAAAATAATATTTAATAAAGCACCAACGCATGAAAAAAATAATTGTAACAATTAAATTTCAAGTAAAAAAAGTAAAAAAAACAAAAATAAAACCAAAACCAGAATAGTATAAGCAAATTAGAGCAGCATAAACATTACAAATTATATAATTAAGATATCAACGGAAGTAAATTGCCCAAGTTGTTAGCATCAGATAGTCAAAGGTAATATAGTTTAATGATAGAACACTAATTAAGCGAAAAACAAAAGCTAATGTTGCTAACATCACTGTGATTGTGATGATCATAATTGTTTCAAAACCATTATTTTTTTGTTTCATCGGGTTTCCTTCCTTTTTAATAAAATTATTATGCTTAATTTTATTTTGTCAGTAATTTTCATAAATAATTGTATCTTAATTTTATTAAAATACAAATTAATTGCGGGATTTATTAAGGTTTTCAAGATAATAAAGATTTATCAAATTATTTGTTGATACTTAAAACAATATTTGAATTCAATTGGTTGATAAACAACTTTTTGCTTTAATATGCTAAATTAAAGCAAATTTTTTGCTTTAATTTGTTGAATTATTTACAAATTATTTGATAAAATGATTTTATTTTTTACTTTTCTGCTTTTTTTTTTTTTTTTTGTTAAATTATTATTATATATTTACGAAAGGAAAAAAAGAATATATATGAAGAAATTATTATCTATATTAGGTGTTTTGTCATTATCGAGTTTAGGAATAAATTCAGTTATTGCTTGTAAAGGTCCTGAATCATCAACTCGTAAACAAACTTTTGATGATGAAAACCAAATTTCTGATGATGAAACCCAAATTTCTGATGATGAAAACCAAGAACAGCCAGTAGACTTAAATGCGCCAGTAAGCGAAGCACAAGATGAAGATAAAATTAGTGATGCTGATAAAAAAGAATTAACTTTACCAAAAAGAGATTTAAGATTTGATATTTCTCAATTAAATTTTGATGGTTCCTATCCTTTTCAAAATAATGAAATTAGTAATATTTGAAATTATAAATTTGATGATGAGCTTGAAAATGAACTTAAAATAGAAATTAAGGATAAATTTTTAAGAAAATTATCAGGTAGAGCTAGTTATTTAAGGATTTCTGAATCTGATTATAAAATTGAAAAGGTTAGTCAGATTGACAGTGAATTTTCGAAAGAATTTATCTTTTCAATTAAAGCAGAATCAACATCATTGCAAATAAAAGGGCAAATTAATGAAATTAAAATTAATTTTAGGCAAAAGAGTTTTATTGATTTTATTAAATATCGATGAACTAAATGAGTTTTGCCCGTTGGAAATAATGAGCATGTTTCAGTAGATGAAGCAAGTACAATTGTTGCTGCTATGAAAGAAAAAATCGGTGTTCCTATTTTAGAGAAGGTAGGCTTTAACGAAAATCAACATTATGAAATAAAAAATCTTGATCAGATACAAGCGGGAGATTTATCAAGTGATATTATTTTAACTGTTGCTGGAAAACAAGGCAGTGTTTTAGAAAATTTACCATCAGTTGACATTGTTTTAACTATTAGTGACAAAAGAGTTAATCTTAATAGATTTGAATATCTAGATGGTGAGTTAGCATACACTGGAATCAATAATTTGCGAGCTATTAACCCAAGTAATATTACAGCTTTAGAAGCAGATTTTTTCTGTAAAGAACTTAAAAAAAGTATTCAGAATGCTATTGATAAGAGTTATCGATTAGGTGTTGATCCTGAATTTGATGTTGATTATACAATTCGTGGGCTTGAAAAAATTAAACCAGGAGCAGATTTAAGTGAAACATTTTGATTAGATGTTGTTGTTAAACCAGAATCAAAACTATTATATGGAATGAGTGACCCTATTCGAGTACAAATTCAAAAAGAAACTAGAATCGATATTTCTGGTATTAAAGTTGGCCCATATAATTGAAGTATTTCTAGTTGAGAGAAAAATAAAATTTGAGATGAGTTATCTGGAATTGAAAATATGAAAGCAGCTATTCGTAATTCAATTTCACAGAAGATTAGTAAAATTGCCCCAGTTGTGACGACACCTGACCAAAATTATAGAGTGATTGGACTTGGTAAGCTTAGTCGGCAAGATACTAGAGGTAAAAATATAACAATAACAGTTGAAGCTCTCTCGTTAGTTTCAAAACATATCTATGGTAGTTTTAGTTTTAATGTAATTATAAAGAATTAATTTATATTACTAAAAAATGCATTTCAACAATGCATTTTTTAATTTTTATTAATAATTGAAGTAGGAAAACATCAACTAGATATTTGCAGTAATATTTTTTAACAGTTATTAAAACCACTTTTTTTTTTTTTTTTTAAGTGCTACAATCATTAGTATAGAAAAATATGATAGAAACTTTACTACCCCATAAATATATTACATAAGGAGAATTTAATAAATGAAAAAAATATTGAGTCTATTGGCAACATTAGGGATTGCTAATGTAGGTATTAGCACGATTATTGGTTGTAAATCATCAAATCCATCATCTGATGTTGAACAAGATGATTTAGAATTACAAGTATCAAAAGATATTAAAATTTTAAATGATATTTCATTACAAGTTTCACAAGGAATTCAAAAATTTTTAACTGAAAAAAATATTTTACTTTCAACAAATTATACTGGTAGTGATATTTTTAAAGAAGTCTCAAAAGATAGTCCCAATTATGATGTTATTAAGGAAGAGTATTTAAAGGACTAAAAAAATTATCAATTGAGTTACAAACGTTTATTGATAATTTAAATCGTGAAATTATTAATGATTATTCAAATTATTATATTGACAGTAAACCAATTGAGTTATCTAATAATAAAATTTTTAAATTATCATACATTGATTTAGAATCTTTAAGTGGTCTTACAGGTGAAAGTCTTACCGATATTTTGGCAGCTAGATTAATTCATAGAATTTCTTATAAAGTTCAATATAAGACATATGATGCAAGTGTAACTTTAAATTTACAATTTATATTAACAAATGATAAAGTAAAAATGGAGCGAGCATTATCAGGAATAATTTCTAAAATATCAACCGTAGTAACAAATTTTTTAATTAACAATAAATTAATTGGCATTGATAAAAACCCTGAATTTATTGAATTATTTAATAATTTTGATACTAATTATAGTCTTTATCATAAAAGATTAGATGATATATTTCAAAATATTTTAACAAAGGAATTAAAAAATAATTCCGATACTGTTCAAATTTTAGATAATCTTACATATGTGAATGATCAAACAATTGTTAATTTAATAACCGGGAGTGCATCAAATGTAAGGGACATAAATGCACAAACTGTTGGAACAATGGGGGCATGAAATCACACAACCTGATCATCATGAACTGGTGGCGAAGGTCATATTAGTGCTCTTAACCCTGAAGATTTTATTAAAATGTTTCGTAAAAATGTTAAAATGTTTGATGGAGTTAAAGAATCTGATAATTTATATTTAGGAAATTTTAATTTTAATTTATCAGCAATATTAATTGCTGGTGTTCCATTATCAGGATTAGTTGCGTCATCTAATGACATTCCAGTTCAAGTTACTTTATATGTAAGTGCTGATGGTTTACATCAAAAACTTTTAAATTATGCCAATATTATAATAGCTTTTTATAAATATTTTGAAATTGAATCAGCGGGTTATTATAAATTTAATACAATAAAAATTTCCCAAGATGTATATAACAAAATCGTTAATGATGGTAAATTATTATGAGACAATGCAATAAAATATTTAAGAGATGATTTTAAAGTATCTAATTTTGCTAAAGATTTAGATGATATTAATTTATTTACATTAGGTAATCGTGATAAGGTCCTTGGTACTGCTTATTTAACTGTAGCAAATTCAACTACTTTGCAAAATAAAACATTAAAAGAAGGTGGCCCGCGTTGAAGAATGGACTTTTTATTTGGTGATTTAACTTTTAATAATTCAATTTTTTATACACCATGGACAGCAACTTATTTTAAACTTTCATTTCAAATTAAATAAGAAATGAACATTATTATTGATAATAGTTACTTTAATATTTAATAATGAAATAACAAAAGTTGTTTATAATTAGATTTTATTAAACTAAAAATCTAAATTATTAAAAATAATTGTGACATAATTAAGGATAACAATAAAGCGTTTAAAACACTAATAACGCTTTATTTTTTAGTGGTTTTAGGATATAATTATTATATAGATTTTGGGGTTAATTAAAGTGGGTGCCAAATAATGAAGAGCAATGACATTAAAATTTTAAAAATTAAACCAATTAAGCAAGGCCTTCTTAATAATCAGTATCCTGATTATCAAGAGCCTTCTTTAATTACTAAGTCGCATTTTTTTGGTGGTGAAAATAGCCATTTTTTTAATAATGGTTTTTTTGCAACAAAACCATCTCTTCAAAAGCAAATGCTTGAACAAAATTATTCTTCTTCATTAACCCGATGTCGAGAATTAAATTTAAATCTTGATAACCCCGATGCATTAAGAGTGTTACATAATCAAGCAAAGATGTTGGAACAAGAAAAAACAAATTTTCATCAGCGGTTAGATAAAATTAAAGCAACATTTGATGAAAAAGCACCTTTTCATTATGACAGTTATTTGCAAGAACCACCAGTAATAACCAAAAAGGTTGATTTAAATCATTTTAATGATAATCCAGACCATCGCCCTCTTAAAGATGATCGGATTAATGTTGATCGTACATTGTTAAAAGCACAAGCACGTGCTATTGCACAAAAAATTGTACAAAAAACTGAGCAGGAATCACCTGATAAAACGACTGAAATAGTTGTTAAAAATGAAACTGTTTCAAAACCAAAATCAATTTTAGCAGCGCATTTTCCTAAGGTTACAACTATAAACCCAGCACCGAAAAAAGATGTCATTGTAACACAAAGCTATAATAATAAAACGCAAAAGCAACAAAATTCTTCTTGAGGAAAATCACAACCCTTTTTTGCTAATACAATAAATTTAGGTAAACAAGAACCAAAATTTGAGCAGACAAATACCTCTGAACAATCAACAGCTAAGCCAGAAGATAAGGGCATTAATTTAAAAGTTTCACTTGATCGTGCTTCACAGGTTTATGATGAGACTGATGTTATGGAATGAGATATTACAAAACGTCCAAATTTAGGTCTTGATCACACTACTAATAAATATTATCATCAAGAGGAAACTCCTAAAAAGGAAGAAGATAAGGTAACTGATTTGTTGTTAGAGCAAAAAGATGATTCTGAAACATCACGAGCAATTGAAATTGATGAACCAGTAGGAAGTTATCGAATAAATAATTTTTATACTAGTTTATTTGATACTCCGTTGCCTGCTGCTAAATCAGTAAAACGAGCTGCAAATGTTAAAATTAAACGAATCCGCGGAAAGAAGCGAGACAAGCATGTTAATTCTAATGATGAAGAACTAACGCAAGAAAATAAAAAAAATACTGTTCAAGCAACAACATTTTTTAGTAATAGTTATAAAATTCAACAACTCCCAAACGGACGGCAAAGAATTAGCAAAATTAGAAAAAACAATATTATTACTTGACGAAATCCAGTTATTTTAACGGCACGGATTATCGCTATTGTTGGTCTAATTCTTTTATGTAGTACTTTTTTAATATTTAATAATTGAATTAATAATTCATCATTGGATTTATATAATTTTATTACAACAACTTTTGGCAAATTTGATTTTATTCAAACTAACGAAGATTATCTTTTGAGTAACCGGTTGTTTATGATTATATTACTTAGTGTTTATGCTATTGTGATTATTTTACCATTTAGTGTTATTCCTAACTTTAAAATCCAATTGTATCTTTTTTTACCGCTTGGTTTATTATTTTTAGGAGCAATAATGGGAATCGCCTTGTATGGTTATTTTTATAAGAATAATAATTTTGTTTTAACAAGTAGTATTATGCAAATTGTTAGTTATAGTTTTTTAATATTAGCAAATATCCTGATGCTAATAGGAATTTTATACTTAAAACGTCAAAAAAGATAATACTAAGTTTTTTAAACTTAGTGTTTTAATGTTAAAATAATATTGCTAATTATATTATTAATAAGGGAAGTGAATATAAATGCAAAAAGTTGTTGTTGGCTTGTCGGGAGGCGTTGACTCTTCTGTCAGCCTATATTTGTTACAACAAGCAGGCTATCAAGTTGAGGGTCTGTTTATGCGAAATTGGGATAGTCAATTAAATAATGATATCTTAGGGAATAAAGCAATTAATAATCCGATTTGTCCACAAGAAGTTGATTATAATGATGCTGCAAAAGTTAGCGATGCTTTGAAAGTTCCATTGCATCGTGTTGATTTTATTAAAGAGTATTGAGAATATGTCTTTAAATATTTTATTAGTGAATATCAAAAGGGGCGTACTCCAAATCCAGATATTTTATGTAATAAATATATTAAATTTGATTATTTTTTAAAATATGCGATTAATAATTATCAAGCTGATTTTATTGCAATGGGACATTATGCACGAGTGCAATTTAATGAAACCATAAATGAATATCAATTATTACGGGGAGTTGATGCTGATAAAGATCAGACTTATTTTTTAAGTCAATTAAATCAACAACAATTAGCAAAAACAATTTTTCCGTTAGGAAATTTAACAAAAAAAGAAGTTCGAGCAATTGCTAATAGTCAAAATTTAATAACAGCAAATAAAAAAGATTCAACAGGAATTTGTTTTATTGGTGAACGTGATTTTAAAAGCTTTTTACAAAATTATATTCCAAATCAAAATGGTGAAATTGTTGATATTGAAACAAAAGAAGTTGTTGGAACCCATAATGGTATTATGTATTATACAATTGGTCAACGACGAGGACTAAATTTAGGTGGCATGACAGAACCATATTTTGTTGCTGGGAAAAATGTTGAGAAAAATATTTTATATGTTGCAAAAAGTAGTGAAGAAAAATGATTATATTCAACTAGTTGTCTTGTAACAGATGTTAATTGAATTAACACTCTTAAAACTAATGAATTTAATTGTACGGCGAAATTTCGTTATCGTCAAAAAGATATTCCAGTGAAAGTAACAATTTTAAGTGATGATAAATGTCTTGTTCATTTTGATAGTAAAGTTAAAGCAATAACTCCTGGACAAGCGGCTGTTTTTTATAATGGTGATGTTTGTCTTGGCGGGGGAATAATCGATGAAGTTTATTTAGATGATCAAAAACTATGTTATTTATAAGAAAGGATTATTGTGATGTCTGAAAAGTTACGTGGTTATTTAAAATTAATTGTTTTTGAATCAAAGAATGGTTATCGGATTTGTAAATTTCAATTAGAAAAAGACAAAACACATTTTATTTTTATTAAAGGGTTTTTATCAGCTTTACAACCTGATCAATTATATGAATTAACTGGTGAATTTGTTTATAATAATCGTTATGGAGAAAGTTTTGAAGTTAACGAATTAAAACAAATTGCTCCTCAAAGTAATGATGAAGTTTTAAAATATTTAACAAGTAGTTTGTTTCCAACGATTGGACCAAAGACAGCACAAAGTATTATTGATTATTATGAAAACGATGTTGTTAGTAAAATTAAAGCAAATGTATTAGCGTTAAAGCAAATCCCGGGGGTTACTTCTAAGCAAGCCGATATTATAGCAAAAGCATTTCAGACAATGAGTCGGGATGATGAATTAAATCATCAGTTTAATCAAAAAGGGTTATCTTTACAAGTTTTGTCATTATTAAAGACAAAATACAATGTTGACCAAATTTATGCATTATTAACAAAGGACCCTTATTCATTGTTATTAAAAGATAATATTTCGTTTAAAACAATTGATAAAATCTACTTAGCATTTGAACAAAATCCGCTTAGTAATATTCGAATTGCTTATTATGCTTGGTATTTAGCAAAAGAATTTTGTAATAATACTGGGGATACTTATTTAACATTAGAACAATTAACAACTATTTTGCAAAAACATTTTGATAATTTAACAAAGGAATCTATTTTAACTGGATTAAAATATAGTAAAGAAATTAATTTATTAATTTTTAAAAACGATAAAATTTATGTTGCTGAAATATATCATAGTGAACTAAATATTGCCGCAATGTTAGGTGGTTTAAATTCAACGGAACAATATGATGAAGAAAAACTAGAAAAATATGTTCAGGAGTTAACAAGTAAAAAACAAATTAGTTACAATATAAATCAAACGAAGGCAATTAAAGCTGCTGTTGATTCGAATTTTTTAGTAATTATTGGTGGCCCAGGAACTGGAAAAACAACTGTCGTTGATGGAATTGTTAACATTTTAAAAAAAGTTTATCAACAATCAAAAATTGTTTTAGCAGCCCCAACTGGAAAAGCAGCAAAACGATTACGAGAGAAAACAGGGCAAAAAGCATTAACAATTCATAAGTTATTAAAATATGATGCAATTACAAATCAGTTTTTTTATAATGAAAATAATCCATTAGAAAATGACATTTTAATTTTAGATGAAGTTAGTATGGTTGATAGTTTATTATTATCTCAGATTGCTAAAGCTAGTTTAAATCTACGAAAATTAATTTTAATTGGTGATCCAAATCAGTTACCTTCTGTTGCTTGCGGTGATATTTTACGTGATATTATCCAGAGTGGTGCTTTTAATGTTATTAAGTTAGAAGAAGTTTATCGGCAAGAGGCGGGGAACGATATTCTAGAATTAAGTTATGCGATTGAACAAGATCATTTTGAATATGATTTATTAAATAAAAGAGACTTAACTTTTATTGAAGAAACTGATCCCCATTTATTATTATCAACAATTGGTGATTTATATCAAAAACTTAATGAAGAAAAAGCGGGAGATTATAATGCAATTCAAGTGATTGCTCCAATGTATAATGGTCCTGTTGGCATTAATATGTTAAACACTTATTTACAAGATAAACTAAATCGTTCTTATGGTCAAAAAGAACTTAAAATTGGTTATCGAACTTTTCGTGTTAATGATAAAGTAATGCAATTGAAAAATCGCCCCGAATTAGAAATTTATAATGGTGATGTTGGCGTTATTATTGATATTAAAAAAGATAAAAACTTTAATGATGTTTTACTAGTAAAATATGACAACATTGTTGAATATAATAAAGAAATGTACTATGATATTACTTTAGCTTATGCATGTAGTGTGCATAAATTACAAGGAAGTGAGTACGATAATATTATTTTTGTTATTACCAAAAGTTTTTGAATTATGTTAAAACGAAATCTAATATATACTGCAATTACCCGAGCAAAAACAAACTTATATTTAATTGGACAGCAAAATGCTTTTTTGTATGGAGTTAATAATTTGCCACAAAAACGACGAACAACATTACAAGAAGTTATTAAAAACTATTAAAAGATAAGTTAGTTTACTTTTTAAAATTATATTGAATTATAATAAAGGATTTAATAAATAGTATACCAATATATGCAAAAATGAAATAAATTATTTTTTTCGACCAAAACAGTTTTTTTTTTTTTTTTTGTTATAATGATGGTGCTTAAAACTAAAACTATAGCAGTTTATTTTTAAGCGGACATAGAAACATATTTTATAGTTTTCATTAGTTTATATTTAAAACGTGTAATTAAAGTTAATTTTAATTGCACGTTTTATTTTTTTATTACTTAAATGTTGGTGGTAGTTTTCAAAATTTTTCAACTTATTTTGATTATTCCATTGATTTTTTTTATTTTTTTATAATAATTAATATTAAATAAATGAAAGGAAAAAAGAATGAAAGTAATTAAGGATAAGTGGTTTTATTATCAATTATGTGTGGGGATTCTTATTATTGGTGCATTATTTTCTGTTTATTTATACCATATGATTATGCAACAATGATTACGAAATATTGATTATCCTTTTTCACCAGTTTTATTTCAAGGTCAGTTTTTTAGCTTTTTTACTTATCAAAGTAATTTTTTGTTAGGAGTTTGATTTTTATCATCAGCGGTGACATTTAATAAACCCCAATACTGATGAAAAAACCAGTATACTAGAATTGCGCTTACTTCTTACATTAGTGTGACTTGTTTAACTTTTATGGGTTTTATTTTACCAACAATGTTAATAGCCAAGACAATTAATGTTTGTGGTGTTTTAGTGGGGTTATTTTTTCACTTAATAACACCAATTCTAATGATTGTTTATTTATTTATGCATCAAGAAAAAATAACAATGACTAATCGCCAATATTTTAAGAAAGTATTTTGTCTTTATTTAATTTATCCGCTTTTATATACTGGTTATTTATCGTCTCGATTTGGAATGTATTTAAATGATCCGTTACTGAAAAATATTCCCTATGATATTATTTTTCCTTATGCGCTATTAACTCCTAAAGACTTTGACATGGGGATTGGTACGGCGCTTGAATTAATTTTTTCTTTCATTATTGTTTTCATTATTGCGTATGTTTTATTTATTTTAACTAATATAATGTATTTTTTTATTATTAAAGCAAGTAACAAAAAACAAAAGGGACTTCAATTTTAATATTTTTCTATAATTATGTGTGAATTTGTACTAAATGAAATGAGATATTTCTCGTCTTTTAGTATTATGGAATTGAACAAAATTGGGAGCAGTAATATTGTTAGCAAGATAGGGGGGCTACCTACTTGCTTTTTTTTTTTTTTTTTGTCATAATTAGAAAATATATAGCGAAAATATATAAAAAGAGGAGGCTGAAAAAATGAAAAAACTATTGGCGGTGTTGGGTATTTCTGCTTTTACTGTAACGGGGGCTAGCACAATTGTTAGTTGTCACCAAGGGAACGAATCGGATGATTCAAATACTGGAGCGGCAAAGGATGCTGAGACTTTAAATAAAATTTCGCAACGGGTTTCAAATGCCTTTTTAGAATATGCACGTACTAAAAACACAATTGATAGTAAAGATTATCAAACAACATTTGATGAGTTATATACCATGGTGAATAAGGACAGCCAAAGTAAAGACTTGGATCCAACTGATTCCAAAGTTGTTGCTGCTTTACAAATTTTAAAAACTAGTTTTATGGCAACTTTAAATAATGTAAGTCAGCAAATTATTAATGATTATTCAAATTATTATATTGATACAAAACCAATTGATTTATCGGAGGATAGTTTCAAATATAATTTGAATTTTATTGATACGGAAGAATTAGCAAAGTTATCTAATAATCCGGCTGTTAAAAATATTAAGGCAGTTCGATTAGATTTTAGTTTTAGTTTTAGGGTTAATTTTAAAAATTTATCAACAACTTCAAATTACTTTATCCAATATGTTATTACTGATGATCCAAAAACAATGGGTGATGTTTTAAACGGGGTTGTTAGTAAGATTTCAAAAGTAATTGTGAATTTTTTCAATAAACAAGGAACATTCCAAATTGATAAAACTCCAGGTTTTGAAGAAATATATAATGATTTTAATGTTAACTATACACAAGGATTTGCTGATTTAGATAATATTATTTTTAATAAATTAAAAACAGCAATTGAGCAAGATCCTGATTTAAAGGACCTTGTTGAAAGTGTTAAATATAATTCTTCAATATCTTTATTAACGTTATTAACAAGTGCTATTAACAATAGTACAAATGGGGTTGATGTTGTAACTGAAAAAACAGCATCTTATGTTTGAACTGGAATGGGCTATCAACCAGATAAAATTACGCCAGAAAATTTTGTTAAATTTTATCGTTCATTAGTTAATATTTTTAATACCGGGGGTAATAATTTGAATTTAGCGTATTTTAATATTAATTTAGCAAAAATTCAAATTGCTGGATTTCCATTATCTGGAGCTGTTATGAATGGGGGAGAAACTTTAAAAGTTCAAGTTGAAATTACAAAAGATGGTTTGGACAAAAAATTGATGGAATATGGTAAGTTAGTAACTGCTTTCTATAAACATTTCCGTCTTGAATCAAATAAAAATTCAGCAGTTTGACATCTTAGTGAGGATGCGTTTAATAAGATTTTAGCTTTACCAGAATATAAATATCAAAAAGTTTTAAAAATTTTAATTGATGATTTTAAAGCGTCTGATGATGCCAAAAATTTATCAGGATTAGATATTTTTAACACTGGTGATTGAGAAAAACGAGGACATAATGTTACCTTAAATGATGCAAAGGATACCTTTTCATTACGTCGTCGTGCAGTTTGAAATTTTGATTTAATATTTGGAACAAATAATGCTGTGTATTATACGGGTTGAACATCAACATTATTTACATTGGAATTTACTAAAAAATAAAGGTAACTTAAAATAACAAGAAGTTTCTTGTTTTTTTATTTGTTTTAAGATGTAAGCAATAATTTTAATTCGTTATCTTAAACCTAATATGTATCAAATATAGCTTAAAATTTTACATAATTTTAAGCTAGGTTTTTTTTTTTTTTTTTCAATACAATGATGGACATGCAAATAAATTTTGTAACAGGAGGATTAAAAAATGAAAAAATTACTAGTATTTTTAGGGATTTCTGCTCTTTCAATAACTGGTGCTAGTACAATTGTTAGTTGTCATCAAAAGTGACAGCCAGATGATTTAGATGATGGCGGTCATAAGGATGCTGAGACCTTAAATAAAATTTCGCAACGGGTTTCAAATGCCTTTTTAGAATATATTCGTAATAAAAGTACAATTAATAGTAAAGATTATCAAACAAAATTTGATGAATTATATACTATAGTTGATAAATTCAATCAAACCAAATACTTGGATCGAACTGATTCCAAAGTTACTGCTGCTTTGCAAATTTTAAAAACTAGTTTTATGGCAACATTTAATAATATAAGTCAGCAAATTATTAATGATTATTCAAATTATTATATTGATACAAAACCAATTGATTTATTTGAGGATAGTTTCAAATATAATTTGAATTTTATTGATACGGAAGAATTGGCAAAAGTATCTAATAATTCAATTGTGAAAGATACTAAGGCGGCGCGCTTAGATTTTAGTTTTAGTTTTAAGGTTAATTTTAAAAATTTATCAACAACTTCAAATTACTTTATTCAATATGTTATTACTGATAATCCAAAAATAATGAAAGACGTCTTAAATGGGATTGTCCAAAAACTGTCGAAAGTAATTGTGAATTTTTTCATTAATGAAGGAACATTTCAAATTGATAAAACTGATGGTTTTAAATCAATTTATGATAATTTTAATATTAATTATACGGAATGATTTGCTGATTTAGATAGTATTATTTTTAATAAATTAAAAACAGCAATTGAAGAAAACCCTGATTTAAAGAACCTTGTTGGAAGTATTAAATATAATTCTTCAATATCATTATTAACGTTATTAACAAGTGCTATTAACAATAGCACAAATGGGGTTGATGTTGTGAATGAAAAAACAGCTTCTTATGTTTGAACTGGAATGGGCTATCAACCAGATAAAATTACGCCAGAAAATTTTGTTAAATTTTATCGTTCATTAGTTAATATTTTTAATACCGGGGGTAATAATTTGAATTTAGCATATTTTAATGTTAATTTAGCAAAAATCCAAGTTGCTGGATTCCCATTATCTGGTGCCGTTATGAATAATGGTGAAGCTTTAAAAGTTCAAGTTGAAATTACAAAAGATGGTTTGGATAAAAAATTAATGGAATATGGTAAGTTAGTAACTGCTTTCTATAAACATTTCCGTCTTGAATCAAATAAAAATTCAGGGGTTTGGCATCTTAGTGAGGATGCATTTAATAAGATCTTAGCTTTACCAAAATATGATTATCGAAAAGTCTTAAAAATTTTAATTGATGATTTTAAAGCGTCTGATGCTGCCAAAAATTTATCAGGATTAAATATTTTTACAACGGGTAATTGAGCAAAAAAACAGTATAATCTTACTTTAAATGATGCCAAAGATACTTTTTCATTGCGTCGTCGTGCTGATTGAAATTTTGATTTAATATTTGGAACAAATAATGCTGTGTATTATACGGGTTGAACATCAACATTATTTACATTGCAATTTACTAAAAAATAAGGATAACCTAAAAAAGCAAGAATTTTCTTGCTTTTTTATTTATTTAAAATAAAATTAGTTGTTTCGTATGAATATTTGATAAGTAATAAATAATTTTAAAATAAGTTTTTTGTTTTAGGAAAAAGTTTAATTTTAACTTGCATTTTAAAATTAAACTTTATATTATTACTTTAACAACTTTAAAAAGCAATTTTGGATGTTACGGGAATTAGGTGCAAGTCCTAGGCTGTCCCAGCAACTGTAAAGTGGATGAAAGCTAACATATGCCATTGAGAAGATACTTCTTGAGAAGGAATAGCGAGTAAAGTGAAACTGAGCCAGTAGACCGATCTAAAAAACATTGATATTTATCAGTGCTGCCTTTATAGTTATTATCCCTGGGGTTGGATAATTAATTATTTATTAGTGGAAAACTATTAAATAATAATTTGAAAGACGTCAAAAAGCGTTTTTTAGTTGTTAATTTAAAGCGATAATCCTATTAGGGCATTATTTGAAATAATAATAATTAAAAAATTTTTAAGTTAATAAAACTAATTTTAAAATATTTTATAATTTTAATTTTTTGTTAACTTAATTTATTAAATAAAATTCTTAATTAAACATTTCTTATATGAATATATTAAAATATTCCTTTTCGTTTTGTTTAAATTTATTTTTAATAAAAAACATTTTAAATAATAACCTAATTAATAGGAACGTAAATCCAATAAAGGTACGAATAAAGGAAGGAAATAAAAAAATGACACCACATATTAATGCAAAACAAACTGATATTGCAAAGGTTGTTTTAATGCCTGGTGACCCGCTACGAGCAAAAGCAATTGCTGAAAAATATTTAACAGATTATAAGTTAGTTAATGAGGTTCGGAATATGTTTATGTATACGGGGAAATATCAGAACATTGAAATTACAATTGCTGGAAGTGGGATGGGTTGTCCAAGTATTGGAATTTATTCATATGAATTATTTAAATTTTATGATGTTGACTATATTATTCGCATTGGCTCAGCAGGTAGTTATAAGTCAGAACTTAAACTATATGATATTTTTAATGTTCGCGCAGCGTTTGGGGAAAGTAATTATGCAAAGATTGCCGCAAATATTGATGATAATCTGATTTCAGCAAGTGAAAACTTATTTAATACCATTGAAGAAGTGGCGTTAAAGCAAGGAATTGAGACACATACTGGTATTGCCCATGCTGCTGATGTTTTTTATCGTTATGATGATTCATTATCATTTACCGAAAAACATAATTTAGATGTTGTTGAAATGGAATCATATGCCTTGTTTGCTAATGCAATTGTTACTAAAAAACAAGCAGCAACATTGCTAACTATTTCTGACAATCTTGTTACAAAACAAGCAGCTTCAGCAATGGAACGTCAAAATAATTTTATGGCAATGGTGCAATTAGCATTAGCAACGGCAGTGCAATTAATTAAATAGCCTAATGGAGGAGAAAAGATGAAAATCGCTGTTTTTGGTACTGTTGGTGCTGGTAAAACAAAAGTTAGTGAAGCATTATGTCAACAGTTAAACTATAATTTATTTAAAGAACCCTTAGAAGAAAACCCATATTTTAATGATTTTTATCAGGATATGAAGGGATTTGCGTTTAAGATGCAAATTTATATGTTAACAACCAGAATTGAACAATTTTTTGAAATTGATAATTTAGCAGATACTGTTTTTGACCGCACAATTTTAGAAGATCCTGTTTTTGTTCGGGTTTCACATTTGCTAGAAATTATGAATGATGTTGATTTTAAAGTTTACAATCGTTTTTTTCAAAATGTTATTACGCCAATTTTAAAACAAAAATTAGGCTTTGATGTCATTATTTATTTAAAAGTCTCAACAGCAAAAGCAGTTGAACGGATTAATAAGCGTGGCCGGATATTAGAATTAGAAACACCATACCATTATTGGGAAAAATTAAATGAACAATATGAGGTCTTATATGATGAACTAAAGGATGATTATCATTTCATTGTTGTTGATGCTGATAACGATAATTTTGCGGAAAAGATGACCTTTATTATGCAGAAATTATTAATGATAGATAATAAAGTTCCTTGTTTAATTTAAAAATAATTATCGTTGATATTTTAAATTTATTAGGAGGAAAATTAAATGAAAGATACAAATAATAATATTGAAACAAAAAGCCTAAGTAATTTACGAATTTTAGGCTTAGATCCAATCATTTATAATAAAACTGGCCACCCGGGAATTGTTTTAAGTGCGGCCCCAATGATACAAGCAATTTACTTAAACAATTTAATTGCTAATCCAGCTGTCCCTGATTGAATTAACCGTGATCGTTTTGTTTTATCACCAGGGCATGCTTCAACGCTTCAATATGCCATTTTACACTTTGCTGGTTATGATTTATCAATTGATGACTTAAAAAATTATCGTCATATTAATTCAAAAACACCAGCTCATCCCGAATATGGAATAACACCAGGAGTTGATAACTCATCGGGACCATTAGGACAAGGTGTTGGTTATGGTGTTGGGATGGCGTTAGCAGAACAACATTTAGCAGCAAAATTTAATAAACCAGGATATGACATTATTGATCACTATACTTATGTTTTGTGTAGCGATGGTGACTTACAAGAGGGGGGAGCGCTTGAGGCAATCCAACTAGCTGGGGTATGAAAGTTAAATAAGTTAATTATGCTGTATGATTCAAACGATTGTCAACTAGATACAAAGTGTGATGAAGTTTTAAAAGTAAACTATCAACAGTTTTTTGAAGCACAAAATTGAAATTATATTCGAGTGGATAATGCTGATGAAAATTTGACAGCAATTAAAAAAGCAATTGCAACAGCACAAAAGAGTGATAAACCAACTTTAATTGAGTGTAAAACAATTATTGGTTATGGTCATCCAAAACAAGGTTCACCAATGCATTCGTCACCATTTACTCCCGAGGAAATGCAACAAGTTCAAACTTTCTATGATTTTGAACATCCCCAATTTTATGTTGACCCGGATGTGAAAACTTATTGAAAAGATACTTTTATTAAACGTGGTCAAGAAGTATATCAAACATGATCAACAAAATTAGAATCTTATCAAACTGCTTTTCCAAAAGAATACGAACAACTATTTGCTATTCCCGTTGTTGAATTAGATGCTTTTCAGTCTTTGTTAACAACTGATAAAAATAAAAAAGCAGGAACAAGAATTATTATGGGTGATGTTTTTAAATATTATCAACAAAAATGTCATAATAATATGTTTGGTGGTAGTGCTGATTTGGGGACAGCGACAAAAATTATTGGTTATAATGGGTCATGAACAATTAATAGTCCCCAAAATAATAACATTCATTTTGGTGTTCGAGAATTTGCGGCTGGAACAATTAGCATTGGGATTGAATTACATCAAGGTTTAAAAAGTTTTAATTCAACGTTTCTAATTTTTTCTGATTATATGAAACCATGTATTAGAATGGCGTGTATTCAAAACTTACCCGTTATTTTTGCTTTTTCACATGACTCAATTGGGGTTGGTTTTGATGGGAAGTCACACCAACCAGTTGAACAATTAGCAATGTTACGAAATTGCCCAAATTTAAATGTTTTACGACCAGCCGATATTAATGAAGCAATTGGTTGTTTAAAACTTGTTGTGGAAACAAAAACAACACCTTCAGCATTAATTTTATCGCGACAAGATACCCCATATCAATTAGCTGAAACTTGTTATAAACAAACCTTACAAGGAGGATATATTGTTGTTGAAGAAGATAAGACAAAACCATTAGCGGCAATTATTATTGCAACGGGGACAGAAGTACCGATTGCTATTACTGCTGCTAAAACAATGAAAGCGAATATTCGTGTTGTTTCAATGCCTTGTGTTGAATTATTTGAACAACAGCCACCAGCTTATCAAGAAAAAGTAATTCCAAAAAACTTTTCAAAAGTTATTGCCATTGAGTTTTCTAATGATTATGTTTGATATAAATTTGTTGGTAAAACTGGTTTAGTGATTGGTGTTAATGATTATGGTTTATCAGGTAGTGCTGATGCTGTTATTAAATACAAGGGTTTAGATCAAGACGCCATTATTCAAAGAATTGAAAAATATTTAGGTTAGACCATGAATAATTTACCCAAAGTTTTAGAACAGAAAGTTTTTTATGTTATTCGTAATCAAGATTATAATGTTGCTCAACAAATTTGTGAAATGCTAATAAATTTGCAAGTAACATGTTTAGAATTAACTTTTACAATTCCAAAGGTTGAATTATTAATTAAAGCATTACGTAAAAAATACCCAACAATTTTAATTGGGGCTGGGACTGTTTTAACATTAGCAGAAGCAATATTAGCGGCAGAAGCAGGAGCACACTTTTTAGTCGGGCCCGTTTTTAATCGTGCGGTTAGTGATTTTTGTCATCAAAAAGGATTATTATATATTCCTGGAGCAATGACGTTACAAGAAGTCACAAATATTGTTAATGCCAACTGAGAAATTATTAAAATTTTTCCAGCAAATGCTTTTAAATTAAATTTTATTCAAACGTTAAAAACCTTTTTTCCAACAAAAATATATATGGCTTCTGGTGGGATTAATTTAACAAATTTAAAAGAAGCAAAAGATTTGGGGTATGACTTAGTAGCGGTTGGTGCTTTTGTAACGGGTGATATTAATACCAAAATTCTTGAACAAGAAAAAATACAAACAATGATTAGCACAATTAGCCAAGAAGGAGGATAATAATGCAAGATAATAAAAAAGTAATTTATAATGCTGGGAGTATGTTCACTGAAGCACAATGAAATACACGAAAAACAGAAGGAGAACGGTTACGAGCAATGTTTCCAGATTTTATTATTGGAAATCCAGTTGATTTTGAAACAAATCAAACAGTTCGTCCAACTAATAAAGCAATTTTTGAATTAGATTATGCTGGTTTGACCGCCGCTGATTATGTTATTTTTGAATTAGATGGCTGAGATTCTGGAACGCATATGGAATTTGGACTAATGGTAGAACAAGCAATCCATAATAAGAAAAAATATCTATTTCCAATTATTTCTGATTTTCGATTACAACAGGGGATTTTAAGAGGAGAATGCCCTGGTTTTGGTTTAAATGAAATGCTAACTGGAGCATTATATTATGAACAGTTAAATAGTGGCAATGTTCCACAAATTACTTTATGTAGTTCACATGCAATGGCATGTGCGGCAATTAAAGCAATTGAAACAGGAGATATAACAAATTATCGCCAGAAATATGATATAAAAGAAATCTTTAAAGAAGATAAATTGTATCATGGCTTTGATTGTCATATTTAACTTAGTTGTTGTAAAGTAAAATTATTTAAATAAAAAGCAATATTTTAGAATTAAAAAAATAAAATATTGCTTTTTTAATGTTAAAATGTTATGGTTTAATCGTGTCAAACATTTGATTACAAATTAATTATGAAAAAACTAATTTTCATCAATTGTTTAAGTTATTTTAATGTCATTATTTAAATAATATTGATAAACAATAAACAAAAAATAGAATAGGAATAAATTAAACTTTTAATTTATAAATTAGAAAATATTAAAGGAGGATATTAAAAATAAATGGATTCAAATTATATCCAAGGAAATTCAGAAAATTCTTTTGAAGGGAAAAAACCAGATAGTTTATGTCGTGCTGGTTGTATTTTATCAATTGTTATATCATCAATAGTATTAGGACTTTTTGTTCTTTTTGCATTATTGTCTTTTGTTATGACAACTGGTTATTTTGCTCCTTTTGGAACATTAGCTGCCATTTTGTACTTACTAATCGGATCAGTTCAAATTGCACCAATAGTGTTATGCACTGCGGTTTTGAAGGGGAAAGCAGAATCACATATTGCTGCGGGCATTGTTGCATTGTTGCTTTCATTTAATTTAATTGGTGGAATTTTAATTTTAGTTGGTAAATATGAGAATGAGAAAGTACAGTCAACTATTATTAATTAATAATAAGATTAATATTAAGAAAACTATTATTGTAAAATAATAGTTTTTTTATCGTTGTTTTAAGACAATAATGCTAATTTTATGCTATACATTATTTTAAGAATAATGTTATAATAAAATGAGCAAAATACGATGAAAGCAATGGTGATGAAAATGAAGATAAATTTTATTACAAAATATCAGAAATTTATTAATGCTTTCTTTATTCTTTTTTTAGGATATATTTTTTTCTCATCATCTTTTTCAATTATTAACCTTGAAAATAATTATAGTTTCTTAAATATTACTTTAAATTTATTATATTTATTTTTATCAAGTATTATTTTTCTTTTTTTTATTGGAATTCTAGCGCAAATCTTAGTTAATTTTCAACAAATTAAAAGAGAAACGCTTTCTACTTGAAAAGTAATCTTATATTCAAATTGACAAATTATTATTTTATGATTAGGAAATATCTTTTTAATTTCTGGTTTTTTATTTTTTGGCGAAACTTCATTAATGATGCAACTAAAAATAATAATTAGTTATAAAGCGATATATTCTTTTCTTATAATTTTTTGTTATGTCTTTTATGCGATTTTTACCCTTAGTTTTATTGCAATGTTATTACTATTTCGTCTATATATTGGTTATTTAAAAAACATTAATGATGTTATTTTTTCTAGTTATCAAACCTTTTGAGAAATAACATTAGCAAATAATATTTTTTATCAGCATCAACAATTGTCATTTTCTCTTTTATTAATGTTATTATTTAAAGGGTTTGTACGAAATCGCTGATTTTTGAAATGCACTTGTCTTATTGATAATTTGCGTAAAACAGAGTTACTAACACAATTTAAAAAACAATCAACACCACCTAGTTTTATTTTTAACTAAATTCAAATATCAAAAAATAAAAGAAAGAGTGTGAAAAAATGCCTGGTTTTAAGTTATTATTTAAAAACAATTTTAAAAACACAGTTAAAAATAAAATTCAGTTTGTTGGATTAGTTATTTTGGTGTTTTTAACTAGTTTTATTTTTACAATTATTGAAGTTTCAAAACAGCGTGTTGAAAATAATTATAATAATTTTATTTCTGAACAAGTAAGTAATCAACATGATTTTGTTGTTAATTTTAATGAAACTAATTATGTTAAAAATCTGAATGGGGGTGCTGATCAGTTTGAAAATATTACTGATGGGAATATTCGTCAGAATGCTATTTTAGAGTTTATTAAACAACAACTTAATAATAAGGATGAAAGTTTTTCTTATAATCGTGTTGAAGCACGGACATTTAGTTTGGGGAATAATAAGGTTATTAAAGCGGTAACATTAAATCCGAAGCAAACAATTGACCGGTTTGTTGTTTCTGATGGAATGCCAATCGCTTTTTATGAACAATATTGAGAATCAATTAATCGTGAAACAATGCATTGAATTTATTTAACGCCACAATTTGCACAGAAAAATAATATTAAAATTAATGATATTATTCGGTTACAAACAGATCGTTATGGAACGACAATTAAAGTTGCGGACAGTGAACTGCAAAAAGTTAATTTAGAACCATATGCGCATCAAGATATTAATAAATGATTGCCAACATCACCATATAGTAATGAGAATTGATTTCGGGTGGTTGGTCTTGGTCAATCTGCAGATTATATTACGCCAATCATTGATGCATCTCATCCATTTCCGAACATGCACAACGAAGGAATTGTTTATTTAGATCCGCGGTTATTTGGACTAGTTGAAACAGAAGCGACTGATACAACAGGAAAACATTATCAAGTAACAGCGTTAGATTTAACAAGACAGGTGTTAATTCCAGAAAGTCAGTTAGATCGTGAAATTTATTATGTTGGAAAATTTAAACAGACTAACAAAGATCAAATTCGCAGCGTCTATAGTCAAACGATTAATAATTATCTTAATAGTGAGCAGGGTCAACATATTGGGTTACATTCATATTATGTTAAAACATTATCAACTGGTTTGCCAGTTGCTACTTTTCGAACTGATAACCGTTATGAATTTGCAAAACGGATTACTTATTTTACAACAACACTAAATGCCTTTATTAATGGGTCATATATTTTAATTACCGTTTTATTAATTATTTCCTTTTTTGTCTTAATCTTAGTTGTTCGTCGTCAAATTGATGCAACCGGACCGCAGAACGGGTTATTACGGGCATTAGGATATCGCCGTCGAGTATTAACCCTTAGTTATATTTCATATCCATTAATGATTGCATTAATTGGTGGTGTAATTGGTTATGCCAGTGGAATTAGTGGCCAATTTACAATTAAATACTTATTTGGTTCATATTTTAATTTACCATATGGCAATTTTGTTTTTGCACCAATGGCATTATTAACTTGTGTTTTGTTTATCTTTGTTTTATTGACTTGTGTCACAATGATTAGTGGGACAATTATGATGGTATCACGAACACCATTACAATTAATTCGTAAGGAAAAATCGTTTTCAAATGGACGGTTGAAAAAAGCAGTTTATAAAATGTTTGCAATTCGTAAAACATTTGATGCTCGTTTTCAAGCAGTGCAATTATCAAATTCATTAGGAAAAATGGTTGGTGTTTCGTTAACAATGATTATTAGTACGATTATGATTACAATGTCAACGACAATTCCAATTATTTTACAAAACAATATTCGTTACTCATATGAAGGAGATAATTACAAAACATTAGTTGAATATAATAGTCCAATTTATAATTTACCAACAACTTTTTTAAAAACTTATGATCCAAGTCAAAAATCATGAGATAGTAAAAATAGTTTTTTACCAAATACGAATATGACAAGTGATTTAAACCAATATTTAAGAGATTTTGAAACTGGTCAAATTAATCCTGAAAATTATGCGCCAACATATGATGCTGAAGATATGCGATCATTATTATATCGTAACATTTCAAAAGAGTTTTTAGAAAGTAAAAAACTACAATCAAAGGATGCTGGTTTATCAAGAGCAATTTGTACAACATCATGAGGTGATTATAAGGATTATGGTTTAAATAGTTTAACAAAAACAACAATTGAACAATATTTACGAACAACAGAAACGGCACGCGAAAATATTAGTGCTTTAGAAAATTATCGATTATTTTATTGAAAATATCGGGATACGGTAGCTTTAAATATTAAACGCGACAAGTATTTTGATCAAACTGGAAATATTAGTTTAAATAATACTCTAGACCAAGAAATGTTTACACAAAGTGATTATCAAAGAGATTTTGGGCAAGGAAATGCTGTTATTGTATTAGATAATAATCATTTTCGTCCAGCTTTAGAACAACCCTTATCAACGTCATTTTATGATGTGTTAGATTCAGGAACAGGAAGTGACTTTAATACTCGTTTAAAAAAACCAATGTATGATTTATATAATTGAATTTATGCTTATTTTGTTGACAATGTTAATCAATGTTTTATTCAAGGAGTTTATTCACGTTCACCACAAACAGTTCGTGTTAAAATGCAAGAAGCTTTTAAAACACCAAACAGTAATTTTAACTTAACTTTTGGGGTAATTCCTTTTAACCCATTATCTGATGATCGAGGAACAATGGTTAATGCTGAACTTAACAGCATTGATTTTAAAATTTATGGAATTAATCAAACCTTTAAAAATCAAGTATTAACTAATAAAAATAAGGAAGATTTAAAACAAAAACTATTAGAATCAAATAATAACATCATTTTAAACGAAACATTAGCAAAACGATTAGGAGTTAAAGTTGGAGATACGATTGAACCGCGTATTATTCAAAGAGCATTGCTGGCAAGTGATCCTAGTATCACAGCTGATAGTATTTTACAAAAATGAGACGCAAGTGAGGTAACTGGGGCTAGTGCTGTTGGTAATGTCGGAAAATTAATGTTTAATGGGGATAATAACTATAAAAATAGTGTTTTAAAAGAAAACGCTAATGAATATGTTTTAAAAAGTGGCATTGATATAACTGACCCCAACTTTACAAGATCAACAATTTTAAACGATAAAATTGTTAATGGAAGTTACACAATTACTAATCAAACGAATTCATCACAATTTAAGGTTACTGGGATTACTAATCAATTTGGTGCTGCTCGTGCTTGAGTTAACGAAGAACGTGCTCAACAATTGTTGGGATATGATAAAACCAGGGATTATTTATTACGGTTATTCTTAAATGAGTGAACAAATTCTTTTGTTAAATCTGCTACAGATAAGGAGTTTTCACCAGCAAATAAAGCTAGTTTAAATATGTTAGAAACTTTTATTCAACAACATCCTGCTACAGCAGGGAATAATCATTTATGAGATGAATTTGTCAAATATTGAAAAAGCCGGCCAAGTAAGATTGATTGAATTGCTGTTTTTCAAAATGAATATCCTATTTTTAATTATAAAATTTCAAATAGTAGTAAAGTTGATGATATTGAAGCGGGTTTAGGAACAAGTCAATTATTTGGTGATTATAGTTTCTATGGTCTAAATGGTGGAATTAAACCAGTAACAGGAATTTCTTATCCATCATATTCAAATAGTGCGTTTGGCACTTTAATGCCAATTGAGCAAGCGAAAGAAATCTTAGGAAATATTGCAAAAGCTGTTAACGGAGTTGTATTCTTTATTATTGGAATTTCCTTTGTGTTAAGTTTTATGATTATTATTTTAACAAGTAATATTGTAATTGCTGAAAACCAAACCATTATTGCAACAATGAAAGTTTTAGGATATCGTAATCGGTATATTACAAAATTAGTTATTGGAATGTATATTCCAATCATTATCATTATGACAATTGCCGGATTTGGTTTTGGGTGACTTTTCTTAACGATTTCCAATATGATTTTGATTAAAATTGGGTTAGTATTACCATTATTTATGAATATAGTTATTCCAATTATTGCAATTGGGAGTGGGTTATTACTGTACTTTATTGCTTATTTAATTAGTTGATTTAGTATGAATCGGATTAATCCATTAATTGCGATTATGAATGCGGATTAAGGAGGGGATTAGGATGAAAAAACTGTTAGCAATTTTAACAACTAGTGTTTTAGCAATAACACCAGTAACAACAATCATTAGTTGCAATAAAAATAATGATTGAAATAATATTCCAGTTGACCCACCGGTATTGCCATTAGAAGTAACTGGATTTGAAGGCATTAATTTTAAAACAATTAATCCGCAAGATTCTAAACAAACAATTCCCAAATTATTAAATCAGTTAGCACAGTTATTTCAAGGATCAAAATGAGATTTTAATCAATTAGCTAAAAAATATAAATTTAATAATCAGACAAAATCACCAACCGAGATTGATTTATATCGAAATGGTGATTATGAATTAAATTTTAATGATGGAACAACAGTTAATACTTTAAAGATTAATAAGACGGTTATAACTTCGAATCATCTTGTTGATAAAATCAAAAGTATTGATTTGGGGGTTATTGATGATACACGACCAAAAACAATTTTAATTGCAATTGTTTTTAACAATATGCAACTTATTTCAGAATTAGACAAATTTGGAGAATTTTTTATTGGTCCACAAGAAAGTGATGTTTGAAATCAACAAATTGCATCAGTACCAAAAATCATAGTTAATAAAGATCAAAGTGGAGCTACTTTAAAAACGGGGAAAGACCATTGAACCGAACATGATGATCCAACGAAGGAATATTATGGATCAGTGGCTATTCATTTTTCGGTTAAAACACCAGTTCCTCCAACCGAAAAAGAAGATTTAGGTACAATGAAATTAACGACAGATTTAGGAAAATTACCAAAAGTTACAATTTTGCAAATAATGATGATGTTTATTAGTGCTAACTTTGTTAGCCAGTTAAAGCGCTTAAGTGCTTTACTAAATGATTTATATGTTACAGTTAATGATGATAAAACAGAAGCAATAATTTTTGCTTATGATAAATCACAATATTATATTGGTAAGGTTAATGTAACTTTTAGTTAATTAAGAAAAATTATTTTAAAAAAATCTTAATTTTAAGGTTTTTTTATTTTTTTTATTTAAAAATATGGTATAATATATTATAGGAAAAACTTTTATACAAAAAATACTATGATAGCAAAATATAAGGCCCTTTTTGAGAGATTTTATTTGATTTAATTATTTAAGGAGGCTTTTATAAATGCCAAAAGATATTTTTTATATTGCCAAAGAAATGTGCAATAAATGTTGAAAGCAGTTAATGCAAAGTATTAACAAAATTAAAAACAATGATTCTGATAATATTAATGATTTAATGTTTTGTCAGTATAATAATGAAAATGAAATTAATACAATTACGACTGATACAGTTCTTGTTATTAAATGTCGTAATAAGTTTTATGCTTTGTTTTGAAAACAAGATTTATTAAAATCAAAAGATGCATCTTTTGAAGATAGCGAAATTAAACCAGAACATGTTGCTGAAGTTTTAGCTTTTAATAAAATGTTAGCAAAAGGGATGACAACAGCTAGTCAAAGTAATAATAGTTTATATTATTTTAATAATGAAAGATTGACGGATGTTTTTGCAGCCGATCAAAAACTTGCGATAAAAAATGTGGGATCATCATCGTACCCAATTGCAAACTCAGACCAACAATTAGTACAAATTAAGGATTCAAAAAGAAAGGTCCATCGTTGAGTATGAATCATTCTTGCTATTTTATTATTAATATTATTAGCTGGTGGTGGTGCAATTGGATATGAGTTTTATCGTATATCAGCACGTACTAGTTTAATTAATTCTAACATTATTGGAGATGATGGGATTGAAATTGATGATGATGGTCAAGATCAAATTATTAAAGATGACAATGCTGATCAAATCCAAGATAATAAAGAGGGACAAGACCAGGATGGTAAAGATTCTAAGGATGGTCAGGACCAAGTTATCAAAGACAATAAAGATGATCAAGATGACAAAGATAATCAAATTCAAGATAACAAAGATGAACAAGACCAAGATAATCAAGATAGCAAGGAGATTCAAAAACAAATTCAGGATATTGATATTTCAAAATATAGTTTTGATTTTACCCAGAATAAAAGTAACTTGATTGAAGTAGATAAATTAGAAATTAATTTAATTAAACCAAAATTATTAAAATTAGAAGATGTTTCTGATTCATTACAAAACTTATTTAAAAATAATAACCTTAAAATAGTTTTAGCACAAGAACATGAAACATTAGCAGAAAAGGATGTAATTGTTGTTAATTTACAATTAGATGCTACAGAACTAGAAGGTTATACTGGACAAGCTATTCTTCGTCTTGCAGTTAAAATCAAGCAAGAAGTGCTTAATGGTGCTATTCAAATTAAGGGTATTACTAATTTAAATAAAGGTGTTAATGATGTTTATGAAACAACTAATTTTAAAAAACATTTTGAACCATTATTAAATTTATATGAAAAACCAGTTAAATTTACAGTTGAAACATGAACTGGATATTTACCTACACTTGGATTACCACTTGCCCTGTCACAAAACCCAAAAAATGTTTTAATGTCAGCTTTAAATGAGAGATACCTTCCAACTCGTGAGATTGTTCAAATTCGTAAAAATGGAAATATTCAAAATTTACGAATTCAATGAATATTTAGTAAAGAAAACAATAAGGACAAAATTATTGAACTTATGCCATATGCTTCAGAACAACCTTTTGATCAATCACATTTTCAATTAGATTTTAAATATAATTTGAAAATTAAATACACAGAAAATATTACCTAAAGGGTAATATTTTTTATTTTTCTTTGATTTTGGCTTTGTTTTTTGAAGTAAAAAAGCAGTATCAAAAATCATTAAAATGTTATATAATATATATGTATAACAAATTATTAAAAGATTTGAGGGGTGTAGGTGACAAATAGAGTATTAAGATCAGGCAAATCAAATTCATGATGGTCATTGATTTCTTTTTCAATTTTTAAAATACGTCGTTCAATGGCGGTTTGAGTTTTATTTATTTTATCAGTTGTTTTATTTGGAGCAATTGCCATTACTTTATTTTCTTCTTCAAAAAATGTTTACGAATTTTTTAAGAATTTTCAGTATGGAGTTTTTATTTTTAATAATATTTTATTATTGTTATTTATTTTATTAGTAATTATTAAGATTTTTGGTCGTGAATTTGAAGATGGAACATATTTATTATTAATTTCAAAACCATACTCACGTTTTGTTCTATTTTTATTAAAATTAATTGCACTTTGAATCTTAATTATTCTTTTTTTAGGAACAATTATTCTTTTTGCCTTTGGAATTGGTTATTTAGGCAATATATTTAATAAGGATCCTGAATATTTACGTGTTTATCAAAATTTATTACTAAAATTATTTCTTTATTCAATGACATTATCATTTTTTGCTTCAAGTGGGATTTTATTTGCGGTAACGTTTTTAAACTCACAAGTTGTTTTATTAATTGTTGTTATTTTCTGTAGTTTGTTTTTAGTTGGTGGGATGCCATATTCATTAATTATGAGTTTAGCAAAAACAGTTGAATTATCATTTGCTAATGATAGTATTACTCAAAACTATCCAGTTCCAATTATTAAAAGTACGATTAATTTTAAAAAAAATCTTAAAAAGGATTTAATTAAATATCCCCATTTAACAAATGCGATTTGAAACTTTTATGATCAATGAAGTTATAATGATTTAAATACAGTCTTTAAAAATGATGATTATAAAGATATTACTAGTGATCCAACATTACGAGTTCGTCGATTAGAATTTTATAAAAGTTTAGGGTTAACTGTTCCAAAGGAAGAAGAATTTGAAATTAAAACCCTTAAAGGATGAGATTCATCAACAAGATATCTTTATGATGGTAAACTTCAAGATCTTAAAACAATTATCCTTAATGTTGGATCAGCGACTGGGAAAGATGTTTCAATGAAAGTTAATTTTGCAACAGATTATTTTTTTAAATCAGAGCAAGAATTAGACCAAAATGACCCAATCCAAAAAGAACTTGCAGATTATATGAAAGTTGTTTTAAAAGCAGCTCATTCATGACAACCTTATATTAGTATGAATCTTTATAGTGGAGCATCATCGTTATTTTATTTTAATCGTGAAACTTCATATTATAGTTTATCAGCTCCGGGTGATAGTAAATTAGTATCAGTTGATCGGAAATTATCAGAAGGAAATGCATTTAATCCAACGGATGTTTTTACACAAGAATACCAGAATGAATATAAAGGACAATTGTCAGATTACAACAATGGTAGTGATTTTAGAGAATGAATCTTAGATTATTTTGATATTCCAACCCTTTTTGTTCTTCGTGAAATTGAAATTGATCTTTTAAAGAAAATAATGGACTATAAATTACTTGAAGAACAACCAATAAAAATTACCTCTGAGTGAATTAAATATGATGATTTAATGAACACTTATGGGTTAATTTCGAAGTTTAATATCATTGAACATTGAAACCAAATTTGAACTGCTTCGTTAAACTTCACACCATATTGATTTGAACCATTACAGCGAAGTAACATTGACTTTGATGTTCAAAATAACTATTTAATGAGTTATCAAGATTTCCGGTTATCCTTAGGAGCTGATAAGAAAATTGATGTTAACCCAGCGCCATTCTTAAACATTAGTTTAATTCAATACATTTATTTAGCTTTATCTGGGGTTTTCTTAATATGTTCTTATTTAATCTTACGTCGTAAAAATATTACTTAAAAGGTGAAAGGGGATGCTCAAAAATGAATAATAATGCATTAGTGGTTAGTGAAGTTGCAATTTCATCACGAAATTTTACCAAAAAATTTAAAAATAGTATTGTTGGTCCTTTTAATTTTAATGTTGGACGGGGTAAATTGCATGCAATTTTAGGAGCTTCTGGGAGTGGAAAAACCGTTTTTATTAAATCTTTAATTGGTGGATTAAAAGGTTTTAAGGGTGATATTTCTATTTTTGGAAAAAAAGCAACCAAAGTTGGGATGAAAAAAATGATTGGTTATGTTCCAGAATTTATTACTTTTCCAGAAAACATTAGTTCTTATAATTTTTTAAAATATATGGGGAAAACAAATGGTTTACGAGGAAGATATTTACGTGAGCGAATTGAATACTTAATGAAGTCTTTAGAAATTTGAGAACACCGTGATAAAGATGTTAATTCTTTTTCATCAGGAATGAAAAAACGAGTTATGATTATTCAAGGAATTATCCATGATCCAGAGATTTTAATTTTAGATGAACCTGAAGCTGGACTAGATATTAATAATCGAAAAAAAATTATTTTTTATTTAAAACAATTAACCTTACGAGGAAAAACAGTCTTTTTTTCATCGCATTTACTAGATGAAATTAAAGAATATATTGATGAATTTACAATGGTAATGAATGGGACCCAAATTTATAGCGGTCAATTAGCGGCTTTTAATATTAAAAACAGTTATTATCTTGTTACTAATAATCCACTGGCGATGATGCGTTATTTTAACTCTAATCGGGTACCAAATTGATATGACAAGGCCAATAATTATTTAAATTTTGTTTTAAATTCACCGTTGCATTTATATTATGTTACGCAATATGCTTTAAAGAAACGGATTAAGATTACAAAAATTAGTGAAGTTGAGTTTTCATTTGACTTCTTACTACAAAAATTAAATATTACTTTGCCGCCCAATATGACAACAAACCGAAAATTACGAAAAAAACAAATTCAAAAGAGTCAAAAATTTTTACCAGGACCGGGAATGGGTCCCGGCCAAGGCCCTGGTGGGTATGGGCGATAGCAGATATTAAAGTTAAGAGAAATATTTTTAAAGGAATCAAAAAAATTTAAGAATATTTTTTTTATTTTTTTTGTTTATAATTAGATTAGGTCCAAACAAATTCGAAGAAAGAAGGAACAATAATGGAATATGATATTTCAAGAGAACAAATTGAAAGTACATATAACAAAATTAAAAATCATATCATTAAAACTCCAGTAATTTATGCAACGAAATTAAGTAATATTACTGATAACGATGTCTATTTAAAATTAGAAAACTTACAACGTGCAGGCTCATTTAAATTACGGGGGGCCTTGTCAAAAATGATGGCTCTTGAGCCAGCAACAATTAAAAAGGGCGTTGTTGCGGCAAGCGCTGGAAATCATTCCCAAGGAGTTAGTTTTGCAGCTAATTTATTAAATGTTCCAGCAACAATTGTGATGCCAAAAACAGCTCCAATTAGTAAAATTAATGCAACTAAAAATTATGGTGTAGAAGTGATTTTGCATGGTGATTTTTTTGACGATGCCAATAAAAAAGCGTTAGAGATTGCAAAAGCAGAAGATAAAGTATTTGTCCATGCTTTTAATGATCTCGATGTTATTATTGGTCAGGGAACAATTGCAATAGAAATATTAGAAGAATTGAAAGATGTTGATTATATTCTCGTCCCAATTGGCGGGGGGGGAATTCTTTCAGGAATTGCAAGCTATGTCAAAGCTGTAAATCCCAATTGTAAATTAATCGGTGTGCAAAGTCAAAATGTTCCGAGTTATTATGAAGCAAGGAAAACCAATAAATCGTTTTCAGTTCACGGTAAATTATCAATTGCCGATGGGATTGCGGTTAAGCAAACTGGCGATATTACCTTTAATATTTTAAATAAATATGTTGATGATGTTATCCTTGTATCAGAAGCCGAAATTGCTGAAACAATTTTATTTTTGTTTGAAAATTGTAAAATTGTTGCTGAAGGAGCAGGAGCAGTAACAACTGCGGCAATGTTATTTAATAAATTAAATGTTAAAAATAAAAAAATTGTTTGTGTTTTATCAGGCGGAAATATTGATGTAACAACCTTTTTAAATATTACAAACCGTGCTTTGATTAATCAACGCCGTCGGGTTATTTTAAAAATTGATGCTCCGTTAGGGGAAGGACATTTAACAAAAATTACTAATGTTGTTGATTCCCATGGAGTTCAAATTCATAAAATTTCTGATTCACAATTAGAAAATAGTTTAGAAATTAATCGCGAAATTATTCGATTAGTAGTTGATATTAATATAAAAGCTGAATTAGCAAACATTGTTACTGACTTAGAGAATTTAGGATATACTGTTATGGAAAAAGAATTTATTAATTTAATTACTAAATAATAATGAAATTAATTTATACGGATCAAGCACCCGCAGCAGTGGGTCCATATTCTCAAGCAGTACAACTTTCTAATGGTTTTTTATATATTTCGGGACAATTAGGTTTTGACCCCAAAACAATGGTGTTAGGAACTGATATTCAAACTCAGGCTAGCCAAGTTTTAGCAAATATTAATGCGATCTTAATCGCAGCAAACTATAATAAAAATAATGTTGTTAAAACAACAATTTTATTAAAAGATATTAATGATTTTTCTGTTGTTAATGAAGTTTATGAAACATTCTTTGGTTTACATAAACCAGCAAGAAGTACTTTTGCGGTGAAAGACTTACCAAAAGCTGGCCTTGTTGAAATCGAAATTATCGCTTTTAAATAAAATATGGAAAATCAAGCTCAATTAGAAAAAATTATTAAAAATGAGAATGATTTATTTCATCACACAGAAAATATTTATCAATGAACTGGTCGGCAAGGGGAACTGAAAACGTTTTATAAGCAACAAATTTCGTTTTTAAAACAAGCGCTTAAAAAAAATAACCTTACCAAAGCTGATTTTGAATTAAAAGAAAAATATATTAAAGAAGCTTATCATGAATATTGCCAAAAGATTCAAGAATATTTAAATTTAAATTATTCATTGGCAATGTGAGAATATCAAGAAACAAACAAGTTAAAAAGTGATTTGGACTATTGAGCATTACACCAAGAATTTAAAACAAAAATCACTAGTGTTTTGCAAGATGAGACAGAAACTAAACAAGACAAAAAGCAACAATTAAAAAAGATTAAAACAGAATATAACATGATGAAACGAAGCTTAAGTGGCAGAACAATTGCGATAATTGCGGTTAGCTTAACATTATTGTTATTATTAGTTAGTTTATTAGTAAATTACTTATTTTATTTTAAAATTGCAAATGATGGACAGGAGTTCACTTTTACTAATAAAAACCATTTAACAGCCTTTATTTTTATGTGTATTGGAATTGTTTTAATTTTAGGATTTTTAGGATTTATTGTTTGCAATACAACAAAACGAATTTTCTTAGATAAACAAGAGAACCTTTTTAAAACTTCAACAATTGGTTTTTTTGGCAGTTTTACTGATACGATTGGTGTTGGTAGTTTTGTTGTAACAGTTGCTGCTTTAAATGCGACAAATAGTGTTCCCGATGTTAAGAAGTTACCAGGAACATTAAATGTTGGTTTAACAATTCCCAATTTATTAGCAGGAACATTGTTTGTTAGTGCTATTCAAGTTGAACTAGTAACCTTAGTGACTTTAGTAATCGCAGCAATGGTTGGTGCGTTTTGTGCCGCAAAGATTATTAATAAAGTTAATAAAAAATTTGTTGCTTTATTCGTAGCTGTTTCCTTAGCAGCGGCTGGAATTTTAATGATTTTGGGCCAAGTTGGCTTATTTAATACTGTTGGGACAAAAGGACTTAGCGGTTGAAAATTAGCCGTTGGTATTATTGCTTTTTTTGTCATTGGTGGATTACAAAGTTTTGGGGTTGGATTGTATGCCCCAGCTTTAGCGATTGTATCATTATTAGGAATGGAAACAATTATTGCTTTTCCAATTATGACTTGTGCAGCTGGGTTTGCATTACCAACAACGGCGTGAACATTTCATCGTGATAATAATTATAGTCCGAAAGTTGCTTATGGTCTTTTACTTGGTGGCGTTGCTGGAACTGTTACGGCTTTCTTCGTTGTTTTTGTCGGAATTCAAGGTGGATTAGGGGTTAAAATGAATGATTTTACCTATTACTTAAAATGATTCGCCGTTGGGGTTATGTACTATGCCGCATTTATGTTATTTAAGAAATACTTAGATTTACGGAAAGAAAATATTAATTTAAATAGGACCCAGACAGAAAATTATTATCAGAAATATAAAGAGAAGTTTAATGAAATGCTTCTTGAAAAAATGGTAAGTATTAGTTGAATGCACACTGATGATATGTTAAAAGAACAATCAAAAATGAGAATGTATAATGTTAAATTATTGGTGTGAACTTAAAAAACAACTTTTTAATGATTGATTTGGTTTTAAAAAACCTTGCTTATAAGAGCAAGGTTTTTTAATTCAATTATACGGTAAAAAAGATAATTAACGAGGAAATTAATAAAATTGCGGCAATAATCAATAAAATATTACGAATTTTTTTAATGTTTGCTTCATCATCAGTTAAAGTTGGTTGATAACGGCGGCGATGATCATTAAAATATGCAGCAGCCGTTTTATTTTTATATCATCCTAAGATAAATCAAATCAAGAGAATAATAACTAAAAAACTAACAACAATTCATTCGGTTTTTTTAATGTCTTTAAATGCAAAAACACCTAATAAAAAACTAAAACCAACAATAATTGCACTAATTAGCACAGCAATTAAGCAATGAAATCAAGTGATTCTTTTTAGTTTTTGATAAGTTTCTAATTTTAAAGTGTGATTTTGATATGTGTCATCAACAATTTCTGCCACTTCTTTTTGGTGGGTCTTTTTTTGTTCTTGCTTTAATTCGTGTAATTGTTTAAAAATATTTTTCTTTTTTGCCATTTTATCCCTCGTTATTAATTTTTTTTAAATTTATTATTAAATTATATTGTATTTTTTACAAAAGTAAAATATAATAACATAATATAAAATTATATTTTGTATCAAGCACATTATTTGAACGAATTATTTTAAGTACATTATTTTATTAAAAATTTAAAAAAGGGACATTTTATTTTTCCTTAATATAAGGAGGGGAAAAAATATATGAAAGGGATTAACAAGAGGAAAAATATTTCCGAAACCAATATTTTAGTTGCAAAAGAGTATGACCAAAAATTTAGTAATGTTGAGTTAGATTATCAAAGGGTAGATAAACGAACGTCGTGACTTGCTGAGATGAAATATAGAACTACTATGTTTAATCATCATCGGCGTGAGTTTTTTGATCGTTTTCCATTATTAGGTTATTCGTTAAAAAGAATCTTTTTTGCCATCATTACATTATTATTAGCAATTTGTGTTATTTTTATTTTATTACGATTAGTAACACCAGATGATATTTATATTTCCGATATTGATATTAATAAATTAAATATTCTACCAGGAACGCCAGAATATAATAATTTATTAGAGCAAAGAATGAAAATCTTTGGTGTATATGGTTCAATTTGGACCCAACTAGGGACATATTTATATAATATTATGCCTTTTATTAAAAAAACAATTATTGTTAATAGTGCTTTTGACCCAGTAACTGGACAATTAGTTGGAGAAAAAATTACAACATTTTTTTACTTAGGGGTAGTTTTTTCAACTGCTGTTGCGCAACCAGGTGAACTAGTATCCGAAATTTTTGCTAGAGCAATTCCATATTCATTTGCTTTTGGTTCAATTGCCGTTTTATTAGCTTATTTAATTGGTGTTCCATTAGGAATTATTTCTGCTAAACATAAGGAACGCAGCGTTGATAATACCATTAATGCTGCTTCGATTATCTTTTTAGCAATTCCACCAGTTGTTTTGGTGGTGGGAGTTTATCTAATTTCAATTAATGTTTTCTATGCTCATGGATTATTTAGTTCAGGTACTTTTGATACTAAATTTTGACCAGTTTTTGCGATTTTTCTAATGATTACACCGCCAATTGTACTTAACACAAGACGGTATGTCATTGATGAAATGACCGCTGATTATACCAATTTTGCGTTATCAAAAGGGATGACTAATCGTTATATTTTTTATATTCATATTTTCCGTAATGCTGGAATTCGAATCTTTCGATTATTACCAACTGCTTTTGTAACAACTATTTTTGGAGCAAGTATTTTTGCAGAACAAAACTGATCAATTCCGGGAATGAGTAAATTCATTGTTTCTGGAGTCGGAAATAAAGACTCCTTTGTCGTCATGGGCTATATCTTATTAACAGCAACTTCTGGAATTGTTACTAGTTTATTAGCAGATATCATTATGGCGGTTTTAGATCCCCGTGTAAAATTAACAAAATAGAGAGAGGAACAAGATGATGAAAAGAATTACAGACGAAGAATTATTTGATTTTCAAAACTATGATGTGGATAATTTAGATTCAAGTTTATTTGAAATTGTCGGTCCTCAAATCGAAGAAAATGAACGAATTTCAACGAAGTCATATAGTTATTGAAAAGTCGTTGGAAGAATCTTAATTGCTAAAAAAACATTTATTATTTGTTTATTATTATTAATTGCTATTGTTTTATTAACTGCAATTGTCCCAATTGGCAAAGTTGCTAATCCGTTACCAGCGGATTTACCAATTCCAAATTATCAACAACCATTAGCACCAAGTGTGACTTATTTATTTGGTTTAGGAATGAATGGAGAAAATTATTGAGATAAAATCTGAATTGGAATGCGGACTACCTTATTATTTACTTTAATTATTGCCTTAATCCAAATTTTATTAGGAGTCATTATTGGTTCAATTTGAGGATTTTATAAAAAATTTGATATTTTATTTATTGAAATTACTAGATTTTTAAATTTAGTACCAACTTTAATTTTATGATTAATTATTATTTTTGCCTTAGGGAAATCAATGATTATAATTATCTTTGCTGTATCCTTGACGAGCTGGATTACTTTGGCCGAAGTTATTCGTGTTCAAATTATTCTAGTTCGTAATACAGAGTATAATCTTGCTTCAAAGATGTTAGGAACATCAGGACCGAAAATTGTTGCAAAAAATATTATGCCTCGTATTTTGCCATTAATTATTCAAACTGCATCATTTGCTGTGCCAATGGCAATTGCAATTGATTCAACTTTAAATTACTTTAATTTTGGCTTTATTCAAGGACGTGAAAATACAACATTAGGATTTATTTTAAACGAAGTATTAGCGTCAAGTAAATGACAAGATTTTCCTCATTTATTAATTATTCCAGTTTGTTTCATTGCTGGAACATCGGTTTTATTTTTCTTATTTGGGAAAGTATTTGCTGATTCACTAGATCCAAAAAACCATTATAAATAAAAAAGTATTAAAGGAGATATCGCGTTATGAAAAAAGAAATTGTAATTTCAATTAAAAAATTAGTTATAAAGTTTAAAACTCGAGCGAATGTTTTAACAGCAATTCGTAACATTTCATTTGATATTTATGATGGTGAAACATTGGCAATTGTTGGAGAATCGGGAAGTGGAAAGTCAGTAATGACAAAAACTTTTACAAATATGTTAGAAAATAATGGCTGAATTAGTAATGGGGCAATTGTATATTCACCATCAACTAATATTTTAGCCGACGAGTTAACTTACTTTAAAAAACCAGTCCACTTAGTTGATTTTCATAAAATTTTATTGGATAGTAGCTTACGAAAAAGTATTATTAAATATAATAAAAAATTAATTGCAAAAACAGAACAAAAGATTAAAATAATCAATAGTTTACAATTAGAGACAGTTAAAACAGAACTTACACAGTTAAAAACAAAAGAACAAGAATTAAAAAAGCAAATTAATTTTACACATTCAAATCGTTTGAATAATAAATTAGTAAAAATTAGTACTCAATTAAAAAGTATGCAAAAGAATCAAACAATGTTATTGGATTCTGAACTTAAAGCGAAAAATATTGAATTGTTGCAAAGTCGAATTACTGATTATGCTAATGAAATTAGTAAGATGAAAAATTTAACATGAGTAGAAAAACATTTATTAAATAAAAATATGTTGTTTTTAAAAAAATATTTTGAAGAGCAAATAGTTCCAACCGATGAAGAATTTAAAAATATTAGAACTTATTTTAGTAAAACAATTTTTACTGATGGTGTTCGTTATCGAATTAATAAAATGAATCTTTTAATGTTTTCAGAACAACCATTAAATGTTCGTGATTTTAATAATTTGTGAGAAGAATGAAGTCTAATTAAAAATTTTGGATTTATTAACAAATTAAAAGCGGCAAAACAAATTAGTAAGTTACGAGGACAAACAATTGCAACAATTTTTCAAGATCCAATGACATCTTTGAATCCATTATTATCGGTTGGGTTTCAAATTTCAGAAGTATTACGAAAACATCGTAAGTTTTCTCGTTCAGCAGCAAAAAAACTTGCGATTGAATTATTAGAAAAAGTTGGAATTTCAAATGCAAAAAAACGTTACCATGATATTCCAGGAATGTATTCAGGGGGAATGCGTCAACGGGTTGTTATTGCGATTGCATTAGCTTGTCAACCAAAGGTTTTAATTTGTGATGAACCAACAACTGCTTTGGATGTAACAATTCAAGCTCAAATTTTAGATTTAATTAAAGAATTACAAAAAGAGTATAAATTTACAATTATTTTTATTACTCATGACTTAGGAGTTGTTGCGAATATCGCTGATCGGGTAGCTGTAATGTATGCCGGGCAAATTATTGAATATGGTACTGTTAATGAAATCTTTTTTGATCCAAAACATCCTTATACATGAGCTTTATTATCTTCATTACCACAATTTGGAGAAAAAGGTGAAGAACTTTATTCAATTCCTGGTTCACCACCGTCGCTATATGCTAAAGTTTATGGTGACCCCTTTGCACCACGAAATCAATATGCGATGAAAATTGATTATTTATTAGAACCACCAATGTTTAAAGTAACTGAAACCCATTATGCAAAAACATGATTATTAGATCCACGAGCAACAAAAGTGGAAAAACCAAAACAATTACGACAGTTGGAAAAACTTAAAAATGATGCAAAGGTAGGTGATTAAGATGAACAGGAACGAACAAGAACAATTTATTATGGTTCGCGATTTGTTAATTCAATTTCGCCAAAAAAATAAAAAAGTAAATGCTGTTAAAAGAGCAAATTTTGATATTTATCGGGGGGAAGTTTTTAGTATTGTTGGAGAATCGGGAAGTGGTAAGACAACAATTGGTCGTGCCATTGCTGGGGTTCAGGCAATTAAAGATGGAACTGTTTATATGAATCGTCGAGTACTACGAGGAAAACCACCGCAATTATATAAAATTAATTTACATATTAATGAACAATTTCGTCTTTTAAAAAGTAATAATATGTTACTAAATAAAAACTTAAGTAATTATATTAATAATTTAAAAATTAGTTATTATCGCTATTTTGAAAATAAGCACTATGTGGTTAGTACAAAGGAATTAATTCCTTATGAAGCAAAGCAACATACAATTACTAGTGATAATGTTTTAAGTAAAGTTGATTTATTAAATTTTAATCATAGTAAAAATAATTTTGCTTTAGTAAAAGAAATGTATGAAAATAATTTAATTTTATTAAAAGAAATTTTAAAAAACTACCAACGAATTTTACGATTTGTTACTAATTTACACGAATGAATTCCAACTTTATCGTTAGAGTTAGAAACAGAAATTAAAATGCGAGTACAAGAAAATATTGAAATTATTGAAAAATGTATTTTATTAGGACATCAAATTTATAAAATTCTATTAAAATTAGATCAAATTCGAAATGAATTAAAAGATAACTTTGTTCTTATCCAAACAAAAAAATATTATGACGAATCTTTTCAAGAATTAGAAAAGTTGTTGCCAGTTCATAATAAGTTATTAGATAATGTTAAAAATATTACTAAAAATCAACGTAAAGCTTTTATTCTTTTTGTTCCAATATCAAAACGAATGAAATATATTTTTGCTTATAACAAACGTTATAATGTTTTTAAAAAAGATTTTGAAAAAGAATACTTGAAACAGTTAAAGAAGTTACAACTAGATTCAGCAGCAAATGCACAAGCAATTAATAGTTTACAAGAAAAATATGCTAATAGTTTGGTAAAAACATCTATTTCAGCAACTGCTTGTGCCAATTTATTAACAGCCTCTGATTTTAAAACAACATTAGTTGCACTATCTGATGATGAGTGTAGTTTGGCGTTAAAAGATATTTTGACAGCGATAAAAGATAAGGACCAATTACAAGTAACGTTAAATGATTTATCTTATTTAGCCAGACATGATGTTTTTCGTGATCAAGCAACAATTAAATTATATTATTCATGAATTAAAAAGGAATATAAATATTCAGGTGCTGAAATTGCTGATTCAAATCGATTGTTAGATTTATTAGATTTACCATTAATTGATGAAATTGTGAAGGAATCTGAACTTTTTAAATTACCAACACAACGTGAAAATCGTGAACAGAAGAAAAAAATTCAAATGATTTTTCAAGATCCATCCTCGTCATTAAACGATCGGATTTCTGTTGCTGAAATTGTTGGTGAAGGGTTAAATAATTTTCCTGAATTATATAAAACTGATGAAGCTCGAAATTTATATTTAAATTATTATAATAATAATTTAGGTAAAAACGAAAAACCATTAACATTAGAAGCGGTTAATGATAAGAATGTAAAAAATTTTCTAATTTTAAATATTTTAAAAGAAGTTGGTTTACTACCAGAACACTTATCACGTTATTCACATGAATTTTCTGGTGGACAACGCCAACGAATTGGGATTGCACGAGCTTTAATTATGAAACCACAATTTATTATTGCTGATGAACCAATCTCAGCGTTAGATGTTTCAATTCGTGCCCAAGTTTTAAATTTATTAAAAAAATTTCAACAAAAATATAATTTAACTTATATTTTTGTTGCTCATGATTTATCTGTTGTTCGCTTTATTGCTGATCGGATTGCGGTAATTTATCATGGTCAGTTAGTTGAATTAGCGTCGGCAGAAGAATTATTTGCAAATCCATTGCATCCTTACACTCGAGCATTATTATCAGCAATTCCATTACCTAATCCAAATTATGAAAAGGAGAAAGTTCATTTTATTTATGAACCAGAAAAAGAACATTGAGATTATTTGTTTGATTTACCCGAGTTTACTGAAATTAAAACAGGGCATTATTTATTTGGTAACTCTCGTGAAATTGCTGCGGCAAAAAATAAAATAATTGTCGCAAAAGAGAAGGAGGCATAACCATGTTAAAAAAGAAATTAGCGCTTTTTGCAAGTTTAACAGCAATTACAACTGTAACTCCCTTGGTAGTATCATGTGGAATTAGTTTGGATCGGTTAGCTAATCGTTTAAATTATGATAATGTTTTTCGTTCGATGTTTAAATATCCTTTAACATCATGATCAAGTGGGACAACAATGCAAGTAGAAGATAACAAAATTTTAGCAGATTTAGTTGGAACCTTAGTCGCAACAGATAAATATAATCGTAGTTTTGGGGACATTGCTGTTCAAACAGATAAATCATCAAAATATGTTGGTCAACCAAATGCTAATGCGAGTGAATGAAAATATCAAATTTCTTCTGCAGCAAAATGGTTTGATTATCGCGGTAATTTTCAACGCAATATTAAAGCAAGCGATATGATTAATACCGCTAAGTTTGTTTTATTTCCAAAAAACTTATCCGCAACAGCTGGGATTTGACGAACTTTTATCGCGGGAGCACAAGAAATTTGAGATTATTTTCAAGCTGGTAAATATCAACCTGATTATTATAATGACCCAATTTGAAGTAAATTAGGGATGAGTGTTAATGCGGCAGATGATGAAATTACAATTAAATTAGCAAAACCAGCAGAGTATTTTGATACTTTGATGACTTATTTAGCATTTGCGCCAATGCCAGAAAAAGCAGTATTACAAGGTTATAATTATGGAACAAACTTTAAAAATATTTGATATTCGGGAGCATATTTAGTTGAAAAATATAGTTCAACTTCGCAAATTTTATTACGAAAAAACTCTGAATACCGCCATGCAAATTTAACTTATATTGATAAGTTAAATTATACATATTTAGCAAACAATGATGTTTCGCGTGAACGAGTGTTATTTGAATCAGGTGATGTTAATGATTTTATTGTTCAACCAACTGATACGAATGGGTGAGGGAAATATGTTGGTCCAAATCCAGCTAATCCAATCTTTAGTGGTGCTTCAAGTATTATTAATCCGGACCCAACAACTTATACCATAATGTTTAATTATGCTAATGCTAATATTTTAAGTAATAACAGTAGTTTGGTGCAACAAGCCTTAAATGCTAGTAAAGCACTACAATATGATAAAATTCGAAAATACTTAGCAACTCATTTAGACCGTAGTAAGTTTGTAAAATATTATTCAGAAGCCTTAGATGATTCACCAACATCAAAATTTTTACGAAATGTTTATACTGCCCGTTATTTTGTTAAGAATGGTAATGTTGATTATGCTACCTATGTTGAAGAAGAATATGCTAATAAGTATTTAAATGGTGATAAGCAAGCAAGCAGCCAGTTATTAAAAGATGGTAGTGATGCCTTGTATCTTAACCAGGATTTGTTAAAAAATGATCAGAACATTTTAGATGAAATTCGAACTTGGTTACAAAAAAACACTGGTTCATCAAGTGTGGCAATTAAAATTTTAATGAACGGAGCATCAACTTTAACAACTAATCGTTTTTTATTAAATATGATTGATTCGTTTAATGCGGAAAATAATGTCATTAAAATTATTCCTGATATTACCGTTGATGCAACAGAATATAATAGTCGAACAAAAAAAGCAGATTGAGATATGCTTATTGGAGGTTGGTCACCAGATTATGCTGATCCATATACCTACTTACATACATTTTCTCTGGGGGGGGATTTACAATATTATTCAGGAACATCACGAATCTTTAGCGATTTAAAATTAGTAAATAATCAAGTCCCTGATTTTGCTGATATTAAAAATAAATTAAATAATCCATATTGAAATCAGTTAAAAAAAACCACAGCAATTGAAAGTTTTTATAATGTTTTTAAAAATTATACAAATGAAGTTACAGATGCTGATCATATTACTGATCCAAAATTGCTAACTGATCGTTATAAAGGTTTTGCCAAAGCAGAGTTTAATTCAATTTATACCGATTTTATCTTTATTCCAGCTTATGTTCCCAATGGTTCATATCAAATTCGAATTTCATATGTTACCCCTCGCACACAAATTACTGTTGGATATGGAAGTTCAAAATATAAACACTGAGGAATGGAATTAAATTGGTATTTATTAACCGCTCGTGAACGTCAAATTATTGAGGCACGGTATCAACAACAATTAGCAATTATTCAAACTGATTATGCTGCTTTTAGGGAGGATTATTAGAATGAAAAAGTTATTAACAATGTTTAGTGCTTTAACGGTGTTCAGTGCTCCGATAACAGCTGTTAGTTGTGGTAATTTTGAAACTCGTGATCGTAGTAAGATTTCATTAACGTTATTTAAAACACAATTAGCATTAATTCCTGTTTTTGATAAAACCGGAACAATTACAACCGTAACTGAACCAATTTTTCAAAACGCAATTTATGGAGCGTTAGAAACAAATGAATATCGTGGCGAAGTGGTTAGTAATGAATTAGAATTTACTTATTATAAACAAGGAACAACCCCAACTAGTTGAACTGATTTAAGTTGACAGGCAATCCCTAATGGGGGAGAAAAGACAACTTTAATTAAGGTAAAGATTACGGCAAGGGCAACGAGTGTTCATTTTGCTAATTCAACTGAAATTATTACAATGGCATTATATCGAACACAACCAACTGATTTAGCAACAATTAAATTTAATTATGAAGAAAAAATTTTAAAAACATTACCAGTTACGGAAATGATGCAATATTTTGCTGTTTTAAATCCAACATTTTATTTTACGACTCGTCATTTTGAGATTAAAAAAACAGCAACCGCTGTTGAGATTAGGGCTGCTAAAAATTCAGAACGTTATATTGGGACAAGTGTTATTACTTGAAGTTAACACATGTTGGTGCAATTCAATGCAAGAATTAACACCTTTTTCTTTTTTAAAAAATTAGGGCTTAAAAAGATAAGAAAAAAATTAACAAGTTGTCTTACTATCTTTATTTATTATTAAAATTAGGTTATAATCATAAAAAAAGATAAGATAGAAAAGGAAGAAGAAAATGATTAGTGTAAATGATTTCCGTCCAGGGTTAACGTTTCAATATGAAGGCAATATTTATGCTGTAGTTGAAGCACAACATTCAAAGTCAGGACGTGGGCAAGCACATGTTAAAACAAAAGTAAAAAATCTTCGTAGCAATGCTACAACAATGATTACCTTTACAGGGGGCGATAAAGTTGAGAAAGCAATGATTGACAAGGTTGAAATGCAATATTTATATGACGATGGGGCCAATGTTATTTTTATGGATACCCAAAGTTATGAACAATTAGAAGTGCCATCAAGCAGATTAACATGAGAAAAAAACTTTTTAAAAGAAGGCATAATGGTTTCGGTAACAAAATATGATGGGGAAGTTTTAGGAATTATTTTACCTGATAAAGTTGATTTAATAATTACGGAAGCTGAAGCGGCAGTCAAAGGTGATACTAGTTCTGGAGCAATGAAAAAGGCTGTTTTAGAAACCGGATTAGAATTACAAGTACCGTTGTTTATTAAAGAAGGGGAACTAATTACTGTTTCAACAAGTGATGGGAAATATTCTGGTCGAGCAGAAAAAATAAAATAAATGTAAGGAGTGATTGAAATGACTAATAATTTTAATGAGTTAACAATTGATAGTAATTATCGTGGTAGCATTGTTGTTAGTTTGTTGACAATTAAAAAAATTATTTTATATGCAATTCGTAATATTACCCATCAATATTTTGTTGATAAAGTTGAATGCCGAATGATTGATAATTCAATTTTACACATTTATATTAGTGGAAAAATATTACGAGAAGAAGGCTTAAATGAGTTAACCGAAGAAATTAATGAAGCAATTATGAAAGAATTAAGTTACTCATTACAAATTAAACCAAAAAATATTAGTATTGCTTATCGTCACTAAGTTATAGTTTTAAAAAATTAGCAGATAAATTATTATTTACGAAAATCTTCAGATTTTCTTTTTTTGTACTTATATTAAAAATAATTTTTTATAAAGTCTAAAAATTTTTCTTTTTCCATTATAATATAATTGTGTAAGTATCAATTACTTATACTTAGAAATAACTAATGAAGAAATAATATTTAAAATTTTAAAGAAGGTAAAACAGATCATGTTTAAGGAGAAAGGGAAATTAATAAAAATGATCAAAGAAAAAAATAGAGTTATTACTCAACAAATTAATAATAACTTTTTGTATTATCGTTATAATATGTTCTTTAATAACAATTTAATTATTAAAAAAATATTTAAAATAAGATTGATATTAAGTTTAAACAATTGATGTTTTGGTAGAATTCATTAATTATGCAAATTTCTAATTGGAAGAATATTATTAGAGAGAACAAATATTTTTTTAGTATTTTAACAATATTAATTATTTTTATTGCTTTTTTAATAACTGATTTAGTAATTATTATTAGAATCCCGAGTTTATTTGAATTTAGCTATGTTAAATATGCAAATGAAAGATTAGGGATTTATTATTCATATTTTACAACTCAAACTAATTATTTGGTAGTATTATATTTATTTATTTCTTTAATTATTATTAAGCGTGACTTAACATTTAAATTAAATTATCAACTTTTATTGGCAATTACAACATATATTACCATTACAATGTTAGTTTTTTGAACTGGTATTATTGGTAACTTTATTAAGATAGGGTTCACAGATTATTGACATATGCCTTATTCATGAATTAAAACAATAGTAGTTCATTTATTAGTACCAATCTTAATGATTTTAGTATATATTTTTATTAGTAGTCATCATGAATTAAAAGAATTAAAAACGTATCATAAATTATATTTATGATTAACCTTAATTTATCCAGTACTGTATTTAATTATGGTGATGGTGAGAGGAACTATTCGCTATAATGCGGGCTTTTCTGCTGAAACTTCATTTCCATATTTTTTCTTAAATTATCATAAATATGGGGTTGGTGTTTTTATTGGGGTGGTATTTTTGATTTTATTATTATGTATTGGATTACAATATTTTTATCTTTGAATTAATAATGTTCAATATAGAAGATTTGTTAAAAAGAAACCTTCTGAAGAAATATAATCAGAGTTGATTATATTTTTTAAATAATGATAATTATAGATTTAAGTTGTTATTATTTTTGAAGATAGTGTATCCCCTTTATTAAAACCAATTCTTTTTAAATAGGTTAGAATCAAAAGAAGAAATAATTAGTTTATTAAAACAAAAACTACTCCAATTAGTTTTAAAGACAATACTTGCATTTTCATTTCAGATTGTTATAATCATAGTTAAATTATTTAGAAAAAAATTTAAATAATTTGAATGTTATAATTTAATTTTTATGTAAATATCATCAATTAAATATTAACGCTGTTTTTTAACTAGGAAGGAAAAAACTATTTTATGCTTAAAAAAGAACAAAACAAAAAATTCAGTTTGGCGGATTTTGTTTGATTAGGCTTTAATTATACTGTTGGAATTAGTTTTATCGGTAATTTTGCTATTTTAGCAAATATTTCAGAACCTGACTCAATTGGGATTCATGCTGTATGGTTATTTGCAGTGGAAGGACTAATTGCTGGAATATGTGCATGAGCATTTGCTAAAATGGCACGAATTCATCATTCAAACAATAATGGAGCCTCATATATTTATGTTCGAACAACTTTCGGAAAGTTTTGAGGAATTTTTGTTGCTTTTATGCAATATGTTTCATTACCATTTTTAATTACGATTCAAGTAATGATGTTGATTCGTGGTTCATTTGGAGCGGATTGAATTTCACAAGTCAATCCTGATGGAAGTGTTAGTGTTCCGTGATATGCTGCTGATTGAGGATCATTTGGGGACTTATGGTTAGATTTTATTGGGATTGCCATTTATATGGCAGCGGCGGCAATTATCTTTGGGGGTATTAAATTATATAAAAAATTAGCAAATGGAACAGGAATTATTAAATGAATTACCGCTGGTTTTTTAATTCTAGCTGGATTAGTTTTAGCTGTTCAACATGGTGGTGAGAACTTAAGTTATTGAGGACATAATACTAAATTTTCATTACCAGGATTTATTAAAGCTTTTAATTCTTGCTTTTTCTTCTTTGCTGGTTTTGAAGTATTTTCAACAGCAGGACGAAATATTAGTAATCCAGAAAAAAATATTGGGCGCGGAATTATTTTAATTATGTTAATTAGCACAATTTTCTATATTGTTATTTCAATTATTTTCTTTGCTGCTTTTAATCACTTTGTGCAAAATATGAACATGGGGACATGAAGTTTAGGATTTAATAATAAAATTATTTTATATGGTGGTCCTATTATTATGATTATTAGTGCTTTGGCATTAAAGGTTAATGTTGCAATGCAAAATGCATTGTATGGGGGAACTTCGTTACAACCGTTATCAACGGAAGGATATTTACCAGATCGCTTACGTAAGTTAAACAAGGATGGTTTACCAGCGCGTGCTTCGATTTTGAATCTGGTGATTACTAGTTTGATGATTTTTATTTGATTAGCAATTCCAGATATTATTAAAGGAATTAGTTTAACAAAAGAATTTGGGTTTATGGCAACCCCAGGTCAAGCAATGACATATAAACAGCCATTTGATATTTCTTCGTTAACAGAAGCTTCTTCAGCAATTACAATTTTTATTTATGCAATGGTAATTGCGGTTACTTTGAAGTTAGGATATCAACAAAAAATTAAAATGCGATTATGAGAGCATATTGCTTTTCCAATAGTATTTATTATTTTGTGTTTTGTCTTTGTTTGACATTACTATAGTTTGATTAATAATATCGTTACGACAACAGGAACTAATCATCAAAGTGCCATTATTGGAACAGCAATTGAATTAGCCTTTGTTGGATTTTCTGTTAGTTTTGCAACAATTTGGTATTTTACTTATTATCGTCAAAAATATTTACGTCGAATGAAACAGCGTCCTGAATTACAAACAAAATTGGATGCTGAATTTGAAATAACTGATGATTGAAAATATGTTTCATTAGAAATTCGAAGTGAAATTAAGTATTATTTAAAACGGAATCAAGCTTTATATCAGAATCAAGACAATGCTAATTATCAAGATGCTAAACATATGCTTAGTGAATTAAATAATGTTTTTGATAAATATAAGCAACTTGAGATTGATGAAGACGCAGAAGAACATGATCAATAAAACAACTTAACAATAGTTAAGTTGTTTTTCTTTGTGATATACTAACATTAGAGAACCGGTGGGGGGTTTAGATAATGAAACTAAAAAAGGAAAATAACGTTCAGTTAGTAACAATTGCTGGGGGAACAGCGAGTGGAAAGACAACAGTTGCAACTAAAATTGCTGAAATCTTACGAGGCAAAAAAATTGCTTACTTAAAAATGGATCATTATTATAAAAAGTTAGATCATTTAACTTTAGCAGAACGTCAGCAAATTAACTTTGATCATCCCAATGCGCTTGATTTAGACTTACTAGTAGAACATTTAACATTATTAAAACAACATCAATCAATTGAAACACCCATTTATGATTTTACTGTCTATAATCGGTTAGAAACAACAAATAGTGTTGTGGCTGGTGATGTTATTATCTTAGATGGGATTTTAGGTTTAGCATTAGAAGAAATTCGGCAATTATCAGATATTAAAATATTTATTAAAACCGAAGATGACATTCGTTTTATTCGGCGTTTAACCCGAGATTTAAATGAACGTGGACGAACAATTGATAATATTATTACCCAATATTTAACAACAGTTAAACCAATGTATGAATATTTTGTTGAACCAAGCATTAAATATGCGGATATTATTGTGCCATATTATGAAGGTAACGAAATTGCAATTGATATGATTGCAACTAAAATTAAAACTTTATTAACAGAACAAGCTGGCAAAAAGTAAAAAAAGTAAAAAAATCTTAACTATCTTATTTTTTAAGGTATAATAATTATTGTTGTAATCAAAAGTGGAGAGGAACGGGAATATCAAATGAATGAAGAAATTTTATTGACCAAAGAGGGAATTAAGGATTTACAAGAAGAATTAGATAATTTAATTAATGTCGTTCGACCAGAAGTTATTGAAGAACTAAAAGAAGCCCGTGCACAAGGGGACTTATCAGAAAATGCTGACTATGATGCAGCACGAAATCGACAAGCTGAAGTTGAAGGACGAATTAAAGAGATTGAATCGTTATTAACAAAAGCAAAAGAAATTAAAGAAGTAAAATCAAAAACAGGAATTATTAAATTAGGAAGTAAAGTTACTTTTACTAATTTATTAATTAACAAAAATTTTGAAATTAAAATTGTAGGTGCTGTTGAAGCAAATCCATTTGAAAATACGATTTCAAATGAATCCCCGATTGCCAAAGCTATTATTGGTCAAAAAGCAGGCGATTTAGTTGAAATTAAAGGAATTCAAGCCCCATATAAAGTTAAAATTGTAACTGTGGAATAATGGAAAGTAATTAAATAATTACTTTTTTTTTTTTTTTTTTACAAGGAATTTATTCAAAAAAAGGTTAAGTATTAACAAGGAGGAAACGAAATGACAAAATTAACAATAAAACAAACGAAACAACTATCTGGAGGAAAAATTTCGGGTGCTTTTTTAACCGGCATTGCTGCGATTATTAATGCTTGTAGTAATTCATTAACAAATTTAATTTCAACTGGGTTTTCAACTTATTTAGCAACACAACAAATGAGTCGTACTGAAGGTGGTTATAAAGCAACAAACGGGTCTCATCTAACTTGATCAGATAAACATAATAATTTAAATCATGCTAATTATGGACAAATCTTATTTGTCTAATTTTTTATGAAACTATTAACGATAAAAGAACAAAAAGAAACTACAGGTGGAGCGGCTTGAATTATTGGAGCGTTAGTTTTAATTAGTTTTTTTGATATTGTTAAAATTAGTTTAGATAGTTATCAGATTGCTCAACATTCACAACAACCAAATCAAAATGAAATAACGAAGAGAATTGAAGAAGCAGGAACAAGAAGTTTAAGACAGAAATGAGATATTCTTTATGTTTAATATTAAATAAAAATAATTGTGATTTTAATATTCTTTATAGAAAATAATTTTTATTGATTTTAAAAATAAAAAACAAAATAATTTTTATTAATTTAATAATTTTTAACATTTTAACATTATCCATTGCTAATTTATTAAAAATACGATACAATAACTTTAGTTGTATTTTGCATATAGTCAAATATTAATTATAGTAAGATACACTAAAAATAATCAATTTTGGAAATTAATTATTAAGAAAATAGAGGTGGAAATTAAATGATCGGTGTTATTTCAACGGCATATTTTACAATGAAAGATAAGCACAGTATCAAAACAGTAAAAAAATATTGATGAAAAAACTGTGTTATCCAACATGTTAAGTACCATGGAAAAACTTTCATTATTGCAACAGTAGGTTATGGTAAAGCAAATGCTGCAATGGCTATTACTTACTTATTAGAAAAATATCCTGGCTTACAAACAATTTTAAACATAGATTTAGCCTTGTCAACAAATGACAAACATGATACAGGAGATACAACAATTTCAACAAAATTTATTTATCGTGATGCAGACTTAACAGTTTTCAAAGATATTAAATATGGACAAATTGTTAATGAACCTGAGTCATTCCAATTCGATGGTGAATTTGCTAAGGTTGTTAAAGACTTTAAATTAGGGTTGACTGAAGGAGTTACTGGAACAGCAGATATGTTGATTTATAACTCAAAACAATTTAAAGAAATGGTTGACAAATATGGTCACACAATTGATGTGATTGATACTGAAGCTGGTGCAATTGCACAAGTTGCTAAAAAATCAAGCATTAATTATATTGCTTTAAAAATTATTTACAATAACGCATTATCACCATGAGATAATGATCCAATTCATAAATTTAAAATGTATGAAACAGTAAATACTTTAAAATACTTATTAAGAAGATTATTTAACTTATTAAGTTCAAATTACATTATTGATTTATCACAATCATCACAAGATGATTTAGATTCAATTAATGAATTATTTGAAATCAAACATGACCAATGAATTAAATTATTTAAACCAAATACGCATAAAGTATTATCGGGATTTGGACCTTCATTAATGCTAGTTGATAAACAAGAAAGAACGCCTGTTGCGTTAGATATCATTCAAGTAATGAGATCAAAAACGAAGGAAAACGAAGGACCAAGTAAAGTAATCTTAGGAGAAGATGAATGAAAAAATGCTCCGAAAAAATGATTACGTAAATTATTATTCTTAGAACAAGTTCGTGTTAATGATGATGAATTATTATGAAATAAATCAGCAAAATATGATTTAAATAATGAAAAATTATATAAAATTGAAACAGTTGCTAATGAAATTGCAGCCGCAGTTGCTGAAAAATGTCAAGATAAATCATCATATACATATAATGGTGCAACAGTACAAGAAAAATATTTATTAGTAAATGTTGATGCTAGAATTTCATTTTACATTACACATAACCAATCACATGAATTTGTTGAAGATAAAAACTTTGGTGCACAATTAGTAAGCAATGAATTTATTAAGTATTTAAATGAAGCATTAAAAGATGTTGACTCACCATATCAACAAATCGTTGTTTATATGACAATCCCAGCATTAGACTATCGTAAAATCCCAGTGTTTATTCCTTCAAATAAAGGAGCAAACAGAGGAGTTAAATTTGGAAACTTAAACCAAAAATTACAAAAAGATTATACAGTTGTGGATATTACTAGAAACGATTATGATCCAATTAAAGTTGGTTCATTCAAAGTTACAATTCGTTTAAGAAGTGAATAATTATTAATTTTATTAAAAAACAACCCAAGGGTTGTTTTTATTTTGTAAGATAGTGTTATACTTATTTGTAATTAAGGTTAAGAAAGGATAAGGAAATGTAAAGTATGACATATGATGAAGAAACAGATGTAGTACAAAATAATAATACCTCGGGAGTTGGCCCAGAAGATGTTGAAAGTAAGACAATCGACGCATATAAAGAGGGCCATCGGAAAACAAGAAGTCGTGAACGGATTTCACGAAAAGAATTTAATTTACGATTTAAATCTTATTTTAAATCACGATTATTTCGTGATTATGGTTATATTACTTTTGCCGCATTTTTAGCAATGGTTAGTTATGATTATTTTATTGCCGCAACAACAAGTTACGGAATTATGCCAAGTGGAATTGGAGCGATTGCAAGGGGGGTTGCCGTTGCAATTTGGCCAAGCCAAGATCAACTGGCATTTCAAACAAGCATGTATTGAGTTTTTTTCTTTATTCTTAATTTACCATTATTTATTTTTGGAGTAATTAAAGTTGGGATTCGGTTTTCGATTCGAACAATTGTTTATATTGCATTACAAAATGGTTTTCACTTTGCTTTTGCTTACATCCCACTGATTAATCCACAAGAACTGTTTTTTATTACTAACTATAATAGTTTAAATGTTTTTAGTAATTATGGTGGAATGTATCAAATTTGATTATTTGTCTTTGCCGCCGTGGCTGGGATTTTAAACGGAATAGCTTATGGATTAGTTTATAAGGGTGGTGCTTCAACGGCTGGAACGGACTTTGTCTTAGCTTATTATTCTGTGAAAAAGAAAACATCAATTGCAAATTATAATCGCATTGTTAATTATATTATTGTTATTGTAATGTTAGCAATTCATACGGCACTGTTAAGTCGTAGTGAAATTACTAGTGTTTATTTCGGAAAAGATTGAGCAAGCCATCTTGATGCAATTAAAAAACTTGGTTTTAATATTGATGAAAATGGGTTGTATGGTCTTGATTTTGCAAGTCATAAAGCGAAATACTTCTTTGGACCAGTTTTATTTGCATCATACTTATTTGTAGTGGTTCAATCAATTACAATTGACATTATTTTCCCAAAATTTAAATATCGTAGTTTAATGATTATTACTTCAAAAGGGGATGCTGTTGTTTCGGGGTTACAGTATGTTCGTTATCCAAATGATATTGTTCGTATTCCTGCTCGTGATCATTATGAAGGAAATGATATCAATAATGAAGTAATTATTGTTTCAACATCTTTGTTAGAATATAAATGGGTCAAAGCCGCAATTGTTGTTTCTGATCCAGATGCTAAAATCTTATCGCATAAATTAGATAAGATTATTGCGAATTATAAAGTTGATAAATATTAATTATTTTCTAAAATTAAATTTAATCAAACAAAACTTTTTTGTAAAGTTTGATAGTCATGCTTAATGGTTTCAATCATATTATCAAGCATGACGTTTTTATTTAAACTAATATTAAAATTAAAAAAACTATCGTAGTTATCGATTCAACTATTTGTTGAAATGGTTGCTAATTGTAGTGACAATGTCTGGGCTGCAACTTTAATATTTGGAATTAAGTTAGTAGTCACCATATTATCGAAAATAAGTTTTTTTAAACTTGCAGTAATATTTGGATTAGTTTGATCATATCAAAAAAAATTATCAAAGGTTAAATTATTTTTATGATATTTATTTTTTCGATTAATTTCAAAATTATTATTTTGAAGTTGCGGTGTTGTGATTGTTAAAAATAAATAACGGTAGTATTGAATGTTATATGGCTTTGGTATTAAATTTGGTTGCAAGTTATCAACAACGGTTGTTGTTGCTTGACTAATAGAACCAATATTAAAGTTTAATTTTTGATATTGTCCAACCATAATTTTATCATTCACTTTAAATTCGTTAATTGGATAATGATTAGTGGGGGGGATTGTTCATGCTGTTGTAATGTCGCTAATTGTTAAACCGGGTATTATTTTGCTAAAAATATCATTATATAAGTTAATTAACAATTTAATGTCAATATTGTTTCTAATTTGTTGTGTTAAATGTTTTTGTTGTTTTTTAATAAAAATAATGAGAATAGTACTTGCTATAAAACAAAGTAACGCCACAATTCCAACTGGTAACAAAATGCTTTTTTTTAGTTGAAAATGAAAATCATATGTAACAACAAAGCTAAAAATAGCAAGAAATAAACTAACCATAATGAAAAGATAACAAAATAAATTAATTCATTGTCAAGTAACAATTTTATCTTTCTTTTTTGTAATTACTTTTTGATAAACATTATCAATTGTTGCTTCAATTTGTTTAATATTTTCTTCGTTAACCATTATAATCCTTTCATTATTAATAAATTATTTTTTCTTATCTTTATATATGATATTATAAAATCAACGAGAAAGAAAGGGAGAAATTAAAAAATGAAAGATTATAATTTAATTATTGGAAGTCATGTTAGTATGAACAAACAACAAGATTATTTGTTAGGTGCATTAACAGAAAGTTTAAATAATGATGCTAATGCGATGATGATCTATACTGGACCACCTCAAAACACGATTCGTGTTAATACTGATCATTTTTTTATTTCAGAATTTTATCAGCAATTAGAGGTACAACATTTTTCAATTGATAATGTTATTATTCATGCCCCATATATTATTAATTTAGGTAATACAACAAATCCTAGTACATTTGAAATTGCTGTTGAGTTCTTAAAAAAAGAAATTATTCGTGCTGATGAAATGGGAATTAAAACAATTGTTTTGCACCCAGGTAGTGCTGTTGGTGCTCCAGAACAAGTTGGTTTAGACCGAATTGTTGAAGGTTTAAACTTAGTGTTAAGTCCAAATCAAAAAGCAAAAATTGCTTTAGAGACAATGGCTGGAAAGGGTAGTGAATTAGGGACTAACTTTGAGCAATTAAAATATATTATTGATAATGTAACACTGAAGGATAAAATTGGGGTTTGTTGAGATACTTGTCATATGCATGATGCTGGTTATCAGTTTAAAGAAGACTTGGATGATATTATCAATCAATTTGACCAATTAATTGGTTTAGACCGTTTGTTATGTTTACATATTAATGATAGTAAAAATCCTTTGAATGCACATAAAGATCGACATGAGAACATTGGTTATGGTTATTTAGGATTTGAGACAATTTTAAAAATTATTTATCATCCAAAGTTAAATGGAATGATAAAAATTTTAGAAACACCATATGTTGGCGAAAAAGGAAAAGCTTTTGCACCATATAGAGCTGAAATTGCAATGATAAAGGCAAAACAGTTTACAGACCCGTTTCAAGTAAATGGTAAAGTAATAATAGATGTAGGAGAATAAAAAATGTCAGCAAAAAAAATTATCACCAATTTATATCTTGGTGACCGTCATAGTATTCCACAAGATGCAAACTTAGTAATTGGTTGTGCGGCTGAAATTTATCGTGAGCAAATTCAAAAGCACAATATTAAAAATGATAATCAAGAATTTATTTGAATTGATGACCAACATATTTATTTTAATTTTAAAGATTATCCAACTTTGCAAGAGTTAGATGTTAATGTTGTCATTCAAGCATTAAAAATTATTGATAATAATATTAAGACTAAAAAAATTTATGTTCATTGTATTTGGGGTGTTAATCGTAGTGCTTCAATTGTTTTTATGTACTTAGTTGCCAAAGGATATATTAATGATGATGATTTTGATAGTGCTTTAGAACAGTTTGAACGAATCTATCCATATATTAATCCAAATCCAGGATGATTTGATTTTTTACTTAATGAATTTCCTTATACGCATTTAATTTCAAATTAATGAAATAAAAATCTAAGTGAACATCACTTAGATTTTTATTTTATTAACGTTTGTCTTTACAACACTCACATTTCTTATTAACACAATCTGTGCAAGAAATACAAATTAAACAAGAACGACATCCTACTTTTGGTTTACTACAGGTACGACATGACATACAATCATGGTTTTTTGTGGGACAACATACATCCATTATTCTTCACCTCTATTTTCTTTACCACTTTTTAATTGTAACATAAATTATAACTTAGTTTTATTAGACTGATTTTTTTCTTGTCAGTCCCGATGATATTCATCAATAAGTAATTTTAATTCAGGAACAAGTTCTTCTTGTTTACATGATTTATAAATCTTACCTTTTTTAAAAATAATGCCACCGTTTTTTCCCCCAGCAATTCCAAGATCAGCTTGTTTTGCTTCACCAGGACCATTAACAACACAACCTAAGATGGCGATTTTTAATGGGAACTTCATATCTTTGCTATATTCTTCAATTTCCTTTACAACAGGAAAGAGATCATATTCAAGACGTCCACAAGTTGGACAAGCAATGACATCAACAACATTGTCATAAAGTCCAAGCGCATTTAACATTCGTTTTGCAACTTCAACTTCAGCAATTGGGTCGGTTGATAAACTAATCCGAATTGTATCACCAATACCATTAAAGAGAAGGGGCGATAATCCACTACATGACTTAATTGTTCCGGTATGATGGCTACCAGCTTCAGTAATTCCCAAATGGAGTGGATAGTTTCATTCTTGACTAGCTAAGGTATAAGCTTCAATTGCCATTAATGCTTCGGTTGCTTTTAACGATAAAATAATATCATAAAATCCTAAATTTTCTAAAATTTCAATATGACGTCGAGCACTTTCAATCATTGCTTTTGGAGTTCAACCGTATTTGTTGACTAGATCTAAAGGGAGACTCCCTGAGTTAACACCAATTCGAATTGGGATCTTTTTTTCTTGACATTTTGCAACAACTTTTTTGGTATTTTCAATACTGCCAATATTTCCGGGATTAATTCGAATTTTACTAATTCCAGCATCAGCTGCAATTAAAGCAAATTCATGGTTAAAGTGAATATCTGCCACTAAAGGACACGGAGCATGTTCAACAATTGTTTTTAGCGCTGCCGCATCATCTTTTCCTAATACTGCTACTCGAACAATTTCACAGCCTTCTTGATATAATTGGTTAATTTGAGCTAATGTAGCGTTAATATCATGTGTTTTTGTATTGGTCATTGATTGAATAACAACTTTATTTTGCCCACCAATTTGGACATTACCAACCATTACTTTTCTCGTGTTATTTCGTTTATTCATTGTTTAAACATTCCTTATCTTTGCAATAATATATTTATGTAAAAGTAGAACGGTAGGGGAGTTGGGTCTATCGGTAGGGGAGTTGAAAAAACCCAGTAAAATCAGGGTTTTTAAGTTTTACATAAATTATAATTATTGGATTATCCCTTTAGATAATTTCACAATAATCATACGACTAAAAGCAGATAAATTCAATATTAAAGTTAGTTTTTGTGTTATTCTGGTTCTTTTTGATCGTTTGTTCAAATTAATTATTTTAGATGTTGGCCGAAATAGAAGCATTATTAGGTATTTTAAATATCATTAAAACCCAGTAAAATCAGGGTTTTTTGTGTTATTCCAATTATATTCCAATTATATTCCATTTTTGTTCCAAATATGGAAAAAAATATAAAAAGTTAATTGAATATTGTTGAATTTTATTTTTTGAACTATATAATTATAAATGTCTAGAGAAGTATAAGAATTGTACATTTATTAATTATAATAAATAGCACAAGTTTAGCCCTATCAATATGACCATACTTTGTATTATATTTATCTTATACTTCATGGATACCCTAAAAAAACAATCTCACCCGGATTGTTTTTTCATTTCTATTTTAATTTTTGTTTTTTTAAATTGCATTTTATAAGAAAAAGAGTTATGATGTAGACATGAAAATAAATAATATACCTGTATATGCTAGAAATATGGTCTAGTGTTTCTACGTCTTACCATGGGAAAAAGACTCTATAGGTTAATGGTTTTGCTTTTTAAACATTAACCCTTCACATTTTAATTGAAAATAACGGGCTAATGTTTTTTATTTTTTAGAAATATTAAATTTAAAAAAGGAGCAAAGAAATGAAAAGGCTTTTACAAATTTTTGCAACAATTGTTGTTGTTGGAACATCTATTGTTAGTGTTGTTGCTTGTACAAAGAAATATATTTTTGATAGTAGCATTTGAGTCATCACTGATGGTGGAACCACAAGTGATCTTGCTTTTAACCAAGCAACATGAGAAGGTGCTAGTAAGTATGTTGTTTCAAGAGTAAACCCAACAACACCATTAGCACAATGAAAGAACTCAAAATGACGAGCAAGCTATTTTGAACCAGTTAGTCAAACTCCGGGAGATTTTAAAAGTGCTTATATTACTTCATCTATTGCTGGTGCAAAGACATTAGTGTTGCCTGGTTTTAATCATGGCAATACAATTGGTTGAGCAGCAGGTTTGGTTGATAATATTATTTATATTGATGGAAGTGGTCAAGGTGTTCATATTAACATGGAACCAAGTGGACCATTAGCAAAAAATATTATTGGCATTACTTATCAAGCAGAAGCGTCAGGGTTTTATGCGAGTTTAGCAACAAGTATTTATTTGAATGCGCATCAAAAAGAATATGATAATCAATTAAAAATTGGAAGTTATGGTGGAATGGATAATCCAATTGCCGTTTCAAATTATATGTGAGGGTTTTTAGTTGGTGCTGATGTTTTTAATGCAATTATTAATTCGGTGCCAGGCGAAAAAATGAATTATTTAAAAGATGAAATTTTAAAGCAGGTTCAAGTTATTAATAGCAATATTACTAATTTACAACCAGTTGCTAAAGTTCAAAACGTTTTAAATAAAAATGAATCATGGTTTTCACAATCGTTTCAAGCTGGGGATGGGAAAATTATTAGTGATGAATTATTATCTCGTGGTGCTAAAATTATTTTTCCTGTTGCTGGTGCACAAGTTCAAGATACTGTTAATCAAATTAGGATTAATAAAATTAATGCAAAGATTGTTGGCGTTGATACTGAACAATCAAAAATTTATGGTGAAGATATTGTTGTAACAAGTGCATTAAAACAAATTTCAACCTCAACTTTTGATACTTTAGAAAATATTTATTCATCAGAATGTGGTTATGATGCAAAAAATAATAATTGAAATGAAAATAATCGTACAAAAAATTGTTGAATTAATACTGACCAAAGTTCTATTGACCATCCATCATGAACGGGAATTGAAACAACAAAGTGAGTTAAAACAAACTTAGTTAATTTTTTGCATAATGTAACTGATGATCAAACAAAAAATACTTCGTTTGATAAAATGGTAAAAGTATTGCAACAAGCATATAAGGATGGAATTGATAATCATCCTCCCATTGGAATGAATACTTTTTCTAGTACACTTCAAAATACTTATGAAAATCAAACAACATTGAAACAATATTTATTAACAGCAATTGAAAATGCTCTATAGTTAAATAAAATAAAGTTAAACTTGACTTTAAATAAATTAGATTTGTTATATCAAATTATTTGTAATAAAATTAAAATTCTAATAATCATTTGTTAAAAGTATATCAATACTTTTTTTTATTTTTTTCAAGGATAATATTAATAAAGTAAATATTTTTATATTAAGGAGATTATATGATGAAAAAAATCTTAAATAATTTTTTATATAAAATACAAAATCATTATATTTTGTTAAATAATGATAATAATAGTTGAACACTTAACAGTCTTAAAAACAAAAGTTTAATAATGCCTTTGATATATGAATTAAATTATTAAAATTTTATTAAACATTATTTAGAAAAAGGAAGTAGACATAAAATGAGTAAATTAAATATAAGAATTTCATTTGAGAGAATATTAAAAATATTAGATGATAATAATAAAAAAGTGAAAGTAGAAAATGTTGTATGCAAAAATTAATAAGGGTATCTTTGTTGTTTTTAAAAAATAGATGAAATTAAAATCAATTATTTTAAGTTTCACTTTTTGTACAACAATAGTTTCTTCTAATATCGTTATCATTAATAATGTTTTTGTTCAGCATAATAAAATCAATGTTTTCGTTAAGCAAAATATTAATTGAAGTAATAGTAATATAGATCAGTTTATGTATTCTGGGGAAATATTGGGATATTTTATTTACAAATCTTCAGATATTAGTACTAATCCAATTGTTAAAAAATTGGAGCAAAATATTATTAAGAATAAAAACATAATTTATTCATCAAGTGCGAACACAGACGGTGTTAATATGCAAAACAAGAATGTATTTGAAACAGCATTGATAGCATCAATTGTTAATATTAGTATTTATGGAATGACTAGTTGATCAGAATTTTTTGCAGAAGCTTATTCAAAGTGAACAACAACACCAAATGAAATGAAAAATAAGAGTTGAGAAATTTTAAATAATTTTTTTACTATTATCTATCCAGAACTGCATAAAAACTATTTTGGAAAAAGACAAAATACATGACTAAATATTTTAAACTTTATGGATAATTTTCTTACAACTAATTCGGTAGTAGTTTATCAGACAACTTTAACGATGAAACCAACTGTTGTTGTCGATTTAAAATATGATGGATTATTTGGCTTTCAACAAATTATTCCTAATAATATGGCAATTGAAAGTAATAATTATACTTTTAATGCTCTTAAATCAGCTCTAGTAAAGTGACAAAATAGTAGTTATGATAGTATTAATCGATTTAGTCATAATCTAATCAATCAATATGTTATTAATTATGATAACAATAATTTAAGTAATGATCTAGCAATAATGATGAATGATTCATATACTAAAGCATCAGTTAAATCAGTTAATAGATATAATGAATTATTAAATTCTCTTCAGAAAGAATATTATTCATCTTTTCAAACATTAAGTCAATCGTTAAAAGAACATACTGATTTAGTTCAAGAAAGTAAGGCAAACAGTAGTACTATTATGTTAAAAGATTCTATTGATGCAATGGCAAAGTATTATGATTGAACAAATAATAAAATAATAACTTTTGAGGAGCAAATTTTAAATTTATTTAATTTAACAAATTATGTAACGGATAAAAATTTTAAGTATTATTTAAGAAGTTTTATTTTTACTCCAGATTATCCAATTCAAGGTCAACCAGAACAGACAATGGCGGTTACTGCAACAGCTGGGCAGGCGATAAGAAATGAAACTTTTCAATATTTTTTGGCAGTAGAGTTTGCTACTGTGTTATTTACAGGAGTTGCTTTTAATCAAGAGCGAGAAGGGGGGATAATATTAATCAAAATTATAAAATTGGTTGATGAAGTTCGCCAAACTCCTTTACAACATTAGATCATGAAATGGGACATGTGATTGATGGTTACTATGGAACAGAACGTGATTACCGTACAAATTTAAAAAAATATTTTAATAATTATATGAATAAACAAAAATTAAATGATTTTTATAATGGTAAAATTTTTGGATATCATCAAATAGAAGGGTATTTAAAAAATAACTTAAAATTAATTTTAATAATTGTTTTTACTATTATTACTTTTCCAGCTTTAATCATAAGTATTGTTTTCATATTTAAAAAAATTAAGAAAAAACGTTAATTGTTAATTATAATAGCATAATGACACAATTAAAAAATGCAAAAGGAATTAATAACATGAAAAAAATTAGACTACAACAACAAATTGTAATGTTTGAATTGTATTATTAGTAATTTTTGAATTAACAATTTGCGTTGAAGTAATTGTGTTAATTCTAAACTATATTTAAATGATAACTTAATCTTATCATAGGATTAATAAAAAAGCATCCTTAATTAAGGAGTGTAAAATTTTAACATAAGTAGCATCTTTCTATATCTGTTGTTTTATGTTATAATGTATTTGTTATTAAAAAACTATTTTAGAGGCCTATTTTTCATGAAAAAACAAGTATTAACATTAGCAGCCATTACTACGATTATTTTTGTCCCAGCTCAAGTTACGAGTTGTTTTTTTAAATTATCAACATTAGTTACAACAAGTGAGCGAAATGATAATTTTCAAACTGGTTTTGTTAGTTCTAAACAATTAATTAAAAAAGAAACGCAACCAATTCATACCTTTTTTGGTGATCCTTATCATTTGTATTCAATTTATAATGTTAAAAAAAGTACTGTTCAAAATGGGTTATGAAGTCCTGACAATAACTGACAATTTTATGGTGATTATAATAACCAGTTAAAATATTTTAATAACCAAACTAAAGTTAAAATTTGACGGGACGAAACTAATTATGCGCAACTAATTGTTGTTAATAAAGATATGCCATTAAAAAATGTTACTTACAAAATTGTTAATAAAGATAATGCTGATGTTGCTGCAAGTGCTAAGTTCTTAGGGTTTACTTATTCACAAAATCAAACTGCAAAAACATCACAATGAATAACAATTCCAACGAATCAACCGCAACGAGCACCTGATTCATTACGTTACGATAGTTTAGCAATTTTACCAATTCAAAGAGTACAACCACTTTGATTAACTTTTAAAAGTTTTGAAACAACAACCCCCGGTAATTATGATTTTGATATTGAAATTTATGCCGATGATACTTTGTTAACAACAAATACGGTAACAGTGGAAGTTGATTCGCGGTTATTAGTTAATGATAATTCTTTTGCTACGGGTGGTTCTTATTCACCATTTTCGGCTTCAGCTGCATATGGTGAAAAAAAGAATATGTTTATTAATATTGATGCAAAAAATGAAAATAATATTTTTATTAATAAAGATGCTGTTGTTCGTGGCTTAGATTTTTTATCAACAGAACATAAAAAATATATTGAAAAAGAATTATTAGATTTGCGAGCAGCAGGACAAACTTATGTAACAGGCAATGTTGATCAGTTTTATAGTGCTGATCAAGTTAATTATTATCGTGGTGGGGTAAATAATGGGCTAGTTAATTGATTTCAAACTGATGATAATTGTTCACCATTTTCAACATATTGTGATCAAAGCGTTAATAGCACCTGACAATTTGATTTTACTAATTTTAATAATTATTTTGAATATGCGGAAAGTTTAGGATTTACAAAAATTTGAGCTAATGCTTTTGGGAATAATTTTGATGATACCCAAGCCAATCCGTCTGGAACATTTCCACATTATGCTTTAAAAAAAGATGGGTCAAAAAAATTATTTTGAGATAAATTATATTATTATTCAAATCGTGGTCGCGATGCTCAAATTCAGTTTCTAAAAGCTTTTGCGGAAAATATTAAAGAGCACCATTGAGAAGGAAAAGTTTATATTATTTTTGATGAATTATCAACTAATGGGTTTAAATATTATTATGATTTATTTAAAGTAGTTGACCCTGACCATAGCATTTTTAAATTTCAATATTATGCCGGATGAAAATGAGCAACGGATTGAAATAATCCAGCGTGAGTTGGTGCTTTATATGGGAATGTTAAAAATGAATATACCATTGATGAATTAGTCTTAGAAGGATATAAAATTCAATCAAATTTATTTGGTGATAATTTACCAATTCCAACTTTGTTACAAAAAACGAAAGAATTAGCTGATTCGCGTCGTAAGAATGGTTTAACAACGGAAATGTATACAACACAATACACTTATCCGTCAAGTAATATTTTATTTGATTATGGTGAAAACTTATGGGGACCAATTTTTAGTTATGCATTAGGGTTAGATGGTTATGAAAAATGAGCATTTAATTATTGATTAACATGAACTGGAAAAGGGGAGAAAGCACTTTATACTAATCCCGATGAATTTGTTTATGGAGCACTAAATCAAGAAGAAAGTGTATATGGAATGCCTGTTGGGCAAAATTTTATGATTTATCCAGCACAATCAGATAGTTATCAATTTGTGTCTTCAGTACGATGAGAGTTAATGAAATATGCTGTTCAACAAGTGTGAAAAATGAACCAATTAAAAGAAGACCCAATTATTAGTCAAAAAATTACAGTATTATTAAATAATTTATTTTGACCAAAAAATCCAACACAAGGGGCACCAATTTGATTTGATCAGTATTATAAATTTGTGCGTGATTTTTATCCGCCAAAAACAACAAATAATGTTACAACAAGAGAGATGATTGAATTTTTACAAGCAATAGGAGATTTATAATAATGTGAAAAAATAAGAAATTTATTGCTAGTTTTGTTCTGTTACAATTATCACTGTTTTTTGTGCTCTTTTTTGTCATTTTTGCCAGCATTAATACTGTTATGATGCAAAATAACATAACAAAAATTAATGGTTTTCAAATTTTAAAAATAATAAATAATAATTATCATTCTGGATATGTTCCAGTCCCTGGTTTTGTTTATGTTATTATTTATGGTAGTTCAAATTCATTTGCTAATTTTAACTTTGGTTATTGATGAACTCTTAAATTTAGTTTGCTGTTTGCTTTATTTGTTGCTCCAATTTTATTAATAGTTGGTAGTGTGATGATGATAAAATACTTTGCAAGAACTAATCCTAACTTTTGTCAGTTTCTTGTAAAATGTTGAAACTTTTTTAGTTATAAACATGTCTTTATCTTTTTGGTTACTATTTCGTTAATTCCTAATTTAATTGCCCCATTTTTTAACAAACAAAATACTAACCAAGGTGATAAAGCAGTGATTCCTTTTGATCTAGCCCAAATTACAAAACCAACTTCTTCTGCGGTTTATTTAGGGGCTAATCAACAAAAATGAGCAACGATTCTGAATGCTACAGTTATCCAATATTTATTTCAATTTGATCAAACAGGGACTTTTAATCCATCGGAATTAATATTTCAATATTATAAGGAAAATAAATTAATTAATTTATCAACAATTAAAGATGGTGATTTTATTACGGTTATTGTTACTGGTCAGAATGATGCTAAAACAGTAATTAATCAATCTCAACCATTACAATATCAAGTTTTTAATAGCACTGTTGATTTAGCATCAATTACCACTTTACCACCAATTAACAAACAAGTTGGAGCTTTGGACGCGACAAAAGTAACCCAAGAAGAGATTAAAAATAGCTTAGGATTACCTGTTTTAACATTGTTGCAACAAAAGAATCCAGGGGTTAGCAAAGCTGATTTTGATATGACCGTTTATCAAAAAAAGGATGCTAATACTGAAATTAACACTATTAATATGAGTGATAAGCCAACAACTTTATATGTTATCATTACTGCTGATAGTCATAGTTTAATTTTAAAAGGGAAAACAGGATATTTAACAATTACTTTTCCATCAATTGGAAGCTCAAAAATTGATTTATCCATTATTAAAGTACTCCCTGACCAAGAAGTTCCAATTATGACAAATAATCCAAAACAGGTTTCGCATGATGAAATTATGCGTAATTTAAAACATATTATTGATCCAATTGTTTTACAGTTGTATCATAAAATAACAGCAAATGATTATATTTTTGAAATTTATGATAGTTTGGAAGCAACAACGCCAATTACAACGATTAATTTATCACAAGAATTAATGATTTATGTTCAAATAAAGAATAAGAATGATAGTCTAGTAGTTATTGGAAAAACAAATTATATTGCTGTTAAGTTATTGCATGCAACGAATGAAAAAACTAATTTGACAAAATTAGTTATGCTAACACCACTACAAGAAGGAATTAAAGCAAATGATGTTAGTCGGGTTACTCATGATGAAATCATATCTGGTTTAAAAGATCACCTTTTACATGATATACAAAAGATTAATTATGATGTTATTAGTAATGATTATAGTTATGAAATATATAATAGTCCTAATAAAAATGATATTGTAACAACTATTAATATGATTAAAAGTGGGGTTAAATTATATTTAAAAGTTTTTGCTAGCCAAACAAGTAATCAATTAATGGGAGAAAGTGATTTCTTAGTGGTATATTTTCCGGCAGCAATTGGATTGAAAACAACTTTAATAGATATTACAAGTTTAGAACAACCAACAATAGGGATTAGTGCTTCTGATCCGACCGCTGTAACATATCAAGAAATCTTTCAAACTATTAGGCCATTAATTTTAGCAACTTTAACAGGATTAAACCCCCAAACAATTCCGAGTGACTATACGTATCAAATTTATAATTCACGAAGTGCTTCAGATGTTGTAACAACTGTTGATATGAGTAAATCATATATTACTATTTTTGTTAAGATTACAGCATCGTCAACCTCAGACCACTGAGAAGGAATTAGCAATTATTTAAGTGTAAAATTTCCTTTAGCAACACAAGGGAAGAAAACAATTAGTACTATTGCTACAATTCAAGCTCCTAGTCAAGGGATTATTACAACGATTCCAAGCGGGGTAAAGCATGATGAAATCACACAAGTGTTAGATCCTAGTGTTTTAGTAGCAGTTCAAACAATTAACCCAAGTGTAACAACAAAAGATTTTACTTATGAAATTTATCGTGACCAAGCAGCAACAGAACCAATCATGTTAATTGATATGACAGTAGAAACAACCATTTTCTTAGTGATTAGAGCAACAGATGATAGTGTATTAATTAAAGATCAAAGCCAAATTATTGCTGTTAAATTTCCACCAGCAATTAAGGAACAAACAGATTTAATAAACTTAACAGCAATTGAAGCATTATCAAAAGGAATTAAAACAATCAACCCAACCGCTGTCACCCATCAAGAAATTTATGATGCTATTAAGGCTAATGTTTTAGCAGCGGTTAAATTTTTAGACCCAGCGGCAACTGACCAAGATTATACTTTTGAAATGTATAATTCACGAAGTGCTTCAGATGTTGTAACAACTGTTGATATGAGTAAAAGTTGAATTACATTATATTTTAAAGTTACAGCGGTTAAAAATAGTACAGAGTTAAAAGGGGTTACTAATTACTTACCAGTTAAATTCCCCTTAGCAATAACCTAAAAGGAGAAAACATGAGACAATATTCAAATTTAAATTTATTAAAACTTGTCGCTATTATATTTGTAATTGGTCAACATACAATTTCATCATTTTGATATAAAAATACTGTTTTTACGGCAGCAATTTATCCAATTTTATTTAACAATAATACATTATTTGCCTTATTAACTGGTTATTTCTTAATTAACGGAAATACTTTACGAAGCAAGTATTTGCAAATTTTACTTTATGGTTTACCATTATTATTAATCCATGGTTTAGGAGGAATGAATTATTCCTTACCCCCAAGTTTGGCTTTTCAAAATTTTATTCAGACAACATTTGATGATAGTTGATATTATTATTCAATTATTATTGTTTATGTGTTTGCCCCTTTTATTGCTCATTTTTACCAAACAAATAAGAATGGTAAGTATTGAGTAACAACATTATTTATTGTTTTTACAACAATTATTGTTTTAACTAACGTTTTAACTAAAATCAATAATAGTTTTAACTTAAGTTTTATGCCAAAAATGAGTTATGCTGGTTATTTTACCGATATGAGTTTTGTTAAATTATTTATTTGATTTCAAATTGGGGCGATGTTAAAAATTTATAATTTAACAGATTACACTAATTATAAATGGTGAAAATTAAGTGTTTACTTATTATTAATCCCAATTTGTTATGTTTTATCACATTATAGTTTTACAACAGGTAAAAGTGATTTTGAAAAAATCTGTGCAGCATTTAGTCTTGTTTGAACAACGTTATTTTCAATTGCATTATTTGGTTTGTTTGCTGCTGTACCATTTAAATGTCATTTTATTGATGTTGTCGCAGAAACAACATTAGTAACTTATTTATTACATAAATTACAAATTTATTGATTAGCACAGTATTGAACAGGATCATTTGCGATTCGAAATATTGTTGGATTAATTTTAATTCCAGTTGGCTTTATTTTTTGAAGTGGAATTGGATATTTATATAATCAAACAGTTGGAAAACAAATTAGCAAATTAGTTCGCGGATGAGATAATAAGTTTTTGAATAAAGTTTAGTTAAAGGAAAAAGGGAAATGCTTTTTTCTTAAAAAATTTATCATTAGATTGGAAACTTAATAATTTAACATTAAATTACTGAAGAAAATAATTATATTAACAAGTTATTAAAATAACTTGTTTTTTTGTTTTATATTTTTTCTCATTATTAAAATTATTTTTTCATAAAATCACCTAAGATGATTATACGAAACATGAGTGATAATTCCGCTTGCATAAATTTAATATTAATTTACAAAAAATTTGTAAAGTACATGAACTTACAAAAAGATGGAAAGAATTGCCATGTTTTGACAAAAAAATAAATTAAATTATGACATATCAAAAATATGTTAAGTTGATTTAAGGTTTTAGAAAGGTTTGAAATTTATGAAATTATTTGCAGACCATAAGATGGTTGCATATACCGACCAAATTGTTCAGAACTGAGAAGAGGGGGTTAAAGTTGCCTCGCAAATGTTAATTAATAATGGTTATGTTAATGAGGAATATATTAATAAAATTATTACTATTACAAATGAGCTTGGACAATATTATGTAATAGCACCCAAAATAGCACTATTGCATACTGCTCCCAATGAAAAAATGCGGCAAAATGCCATTAGTTTTACTTATTTTAAAAATCCAATTATTTTTAAACCAGAAGATCGTTATCATGTAAATTTTTGTTTAGCTTTAGTAGCAAAAGATAATTTTAGTCACATAAATATTCTACAAGCTGTTGCACAATTGTTTTCACAACAAGAATTCTTACACGAACTACAAACTTGTAATTCAAATAATGAACTGATGAAAGTACTGCAAAAATATGATAATTAGCAAGGAGGGATAAAATGAATAATGTTTTATCTTTAAGTACAGGAGATTATGTTTTAAATTTTTTTAAAGAATTTATTGGAACTCCAGCAATATTGATTGGATTATTTGCGCTTGTTGGTTGTTTATTACAACGAAAAAAATTTACTGAAACGATTACAGCAACAATTAAAACAACAATTGGATTTTTAATTATTGGTGGTGGTGCTGGTATTTTGGCAGGAGCAGTTGGCAAACTAGGAAATGCTTTTAATTTATTATTTGGGATTAATGGAATTATTGCTAATAATGATGTTATTCCGGGGTTATTCTTAAATGCATTACCAAGAATTGTTTTAGCTGGGTCATTAATTATGATTTGTGCAATGCTCTTAAATATCTTATTAGCCCGAATTACACAATATAAATATATTTATTTAACAGGTCATGTTTTATTTTACTTATCAGTGATGTTTGCTGGTGTTTTAAATTTGGCGGGGTTAAAATTGCCATTGCGATTACAATGTTCTTCTTATACTTAATTATTTACTTTACTGCTTGGGGTGCGAAAGGCTATGATGCCTTAGTTAATGCCAATGTCATTAGTGGTGGACAAGATGTTTTTGTGCAAGGACTATTACAATCATTTACTTTTGCCGCTGGAGTTGAAGTATTACTAATTGGAGTTAGAATGTTTATTGCTGAAATTGTTCCTTCTTTTAAAGGAATCTCACAGAAATTAGTTCCTAATGCCAAAGCAGTGTTGGATTGTCCAACAATGTTTCCTTATGCGCAAAATGCTGTCTTAATTGGCTTTATTTCATCATTTATTGGTGGAATTGTCGGGATGATAATTACGATTGGGATTGTTCACAGTATTGGGATTCAAGATCAAAGTATTATTGGTTGGGCGATTGTAATTCCAAGTATCATTCCCCATTTTTTTGTGGGAGCAACCGCGGAAGTTTTTGGTAATGCCCATGGTGGGATTTTAGGTGCTATTTTTGGACCATTCATTAATGGTATTTTAATGAGTTTTATTCCATTCTTATTCTTTGGACTAAAATATATGCAAACATTAACAAATTCTATTGGTAGTTTAAATGTTTTAACATGAGGAGACAGTGATTTCTTATTAGGATTGCCAATTGCGGCGTTAGGACAATTAGTTGGACGAAAAATTAGTTTATGATTGTTACCATTAATTGCTGTTCTGCTTTGGATATTATTTCCAATTATTAATTTAGTTACTTTTTTATCTCGTAAAAAAATAACATTAACAAAAGTTTATCTGTAATAAAAATCAACGAAGAAACAACAGAAAGCATTCCAAATGGTTTGTTATTTTTAAATAAAACAGTTAATGTGTCAGAACGAAATAAACTTGTTGCTGTTTGTGGGCAAGGTTTAGGTTCATCGCTTTTAATTGAAATAAATATTAAAAATATTATTGAAGAATTAAAATTGGACAATATTGAAGTTAATCATACAAATGTTAATTCTTTTGATTCAAATGATCAAAAAATTCTTGCTGTTATTTGTGGTTCAGATTTAGTTGATTCCGTTCATTATGAACCTAAAATTGTTTTAGATAATTTATTGAATAAAGATGAATTAAAATCTAAGTTAATTAAATTTTTGGAAGATTATGAATAGAAAGTTTTTATTAACACCTTCAATCTATTGTGCAGATACAGCTAATCTTCAAACAGAAATTAAAAAATTGCAAACTGTTGGGATTAATTGAATTCATTTTGATGTTATGGATGGTATTTTTGTGCAAAATTATGCTTTAGGACCAAAAATACTTAGTGATATTAAAAAACATTATTCAAATTTAACGATTGATGTTCATCTTATGGGTATTAATTTAGTTAATAAAATTTCTTTGTTTGTGGAAGCTGATTATATTACTTTTCATTGAAAAAGTGTTAAAAATAAACAAGAAGCTAATGAATTAATTACTATTATTAAGCAACAACAAAACAAAGTAGGGATTGCCTTAGATTTACAAAATGATATTTTTGAAATTAATGATTTGTTACCAATAATTGATTTAATTACCATAATGGCAATCAAGCCGGGTTTTACTGGTCAGAGGTTTGAACCAATAACATGAAAAAAGATTAGTAAAATTAAAATGTTAAAACAACAACATCCGCATTTATTATTTCAAATCGATGGGGGAGTACGATGAAATAATATTCAGCAACTAATTCTAAATGATGTTGATTTAATTGTTGTAGGTTCTTTATTATTTGATGAAGAAGAATATCAAACTGTTATTAATAAAATTAATAAATTAAAACTTTTGTAAAATAGGATTAATATTAATCCTATTTTTTAATCTAAAACTTAAAGATGGGATGAAGTCTAAATAAAAGAAGTGGTTAATAACGACAATGATGATCATTAAAATAAGCCTTTTAAACAGACTGACCAATATTATTAATTAGTAATCATACTATAAGGTTTTTTCATTAGTATGGTTTTTACAATTTACTTTTTCTAAAAAAAGAGTAAAATATATTTTGTATTTATCAAATTAGATAGAAAAATATATGAGGACTATGATGCTACAGCAATTAAAGAAATCAATTATATTAGCAGATATTTTAAGTTTTATCTTTGGATTCTTAGGTGTTACTTTTGGAATATTAAGTGTTTTAGCGTTGGAAACATTTTGAAGTATGGATAGTACTGTTCGTGATCGTCAGTCATTCGCTTTAACTGCCACAACAATTTGTTGTGATATTTTAAGTGTTTCAAGTGCAATGTTTGCTTATTATTATGGGGTAAAATTATATAAAAGGACCAAAAATGAAGATCGTGATGATAAACCAGAAGTATTAAAATGTGAGCGTTATTCGTTTTATTGCGATTTTTGAAGTTTTATGTTTGGGATTGTTGGATTAATTTTTGGGATTACTAGTTTTATAACATTATTTCCAAGTTGTTTAAATGAATATACATCATGATGAGCAACAATAACTTCCGTTTGTTTTGATAGTGTTTCATGTGCTTTTGTTGGTGTGGCAATGGGCTATTTTCGTAAAGGAATTAAATTGACATAATTTTATTTTCGAAACTACTTTCTTTTGATAATTATTTGGTTATAATTATGATAACTAAATTTAATGGGTCTATTTTATTTTTAAAAAATAATTATATAAAATGAGAAGGAAAAGTAAAATGTTAAGTAATCTTTCAAAGAAAATAAAATTTATCTGACTAGGAATTTTAACTGGAATTCTTAGCATTTTTTTAATATTAGGAATTGGTTTAACAGTTCCAGGAATGGGATTAGAATCTTTAAAATTTATTAATAGTTTAAAAACACAAATTCAACGTGCCTTTCCCCAAGGAAAGTTTGTTATAAATAGTAAAATTCAAATTTATAATACACTTGTTAATACCGTTTTAAAATCATCTTATGAAGCGGATATTTTATCGTCGTTAAATTTTTATGAAAATTCAAACCAAAATGAAGCAATTAAAAAAGAGTATTTAGCTTTTGCTGATAATTGATTTAATAATCAGTGGGGAACAACAATCAATAATCGAGAAAATATTGACTTATATGATGTTGGACTTGATTTAATTGAATTTGATAAGAGTGTAGCTGTTAAGTTTCATTCTTATGGTTATGTTAATACAGGAATTCAGTGAATGTTTAAAAGCGGAGGAATTAACCAAATGTTTAGTTCTGCTTTACAACACCACGCGCTTGTTCAACAAACAATTAATAATCAAAATAATTATAATCAAATGATTGATAGTACGGGACCTGATATTAATGGTCTAGTTGTTCATAAATCAATTGGAACATATCTTGTTAATAATAAAGTGTGATTTTTAAATATGCAATTAAAAAATTTAGCATATGGAATGACAGCACTGGGAGGTGATACTATTTTTGTTAATACTGCATTAACAGAAAAAGATATTATTGCTCCGATTACGGTTAATGATTTGTATCATCCAAATTTTGTTAGTGCTTTAGATACAACAAGAACCGGAACTGTTTTTATTTTAATGTGACCATTTTTACTAGCTGCAATATTACCAGTACTTGTGATTATCATTATTAAATTAAAAAAGGAGAAAATATAAATGAAAAAAATTTTTACATTGTTAACTGTTTTTACTTTAACAACAGTCAGTACAGTTACCGTAATTAGTTGTACAATTGTCCAAGATCGTCATCTTGATCCAGATGATGCATTATTATTGATTGGCAAAAATATTGATACATCCAAAGCGGTTGATGATGCAGAAAATAATTTACAATTTACAAATTATTATGTTTTAGGAGATAGTTTGAGTGATTCTCATGGCATTGAAAAACTGGTAAAAAACAACTTTAATGTTGATTTTAAACTAGGAACAGATGATGAAACCAACTTGGAGGATTATCAATATGGTAGTTTTAGCAATGGTAAAACTGCTGCTGTTTTACTAAATGATAAATTAGGTTTTAAAAACATTACACCAGGAATTCCTAATAATAATAGTTCTATCTTTGGTCGTAATTATGCGATTGGTGGAGCTACTGCGGCTGATGTTGGTGGAGCAGGAGGCATATTATTAAATAAAGTTACGATTGAAAAACAGGCTCAAGCTCTAGTTAGTCAACATAAATTACGTGGAACTGACTTAGTTTTTATGGAAATTGGTGGGAATGATTTATTTCAATTAGTTGATACTACTGATCCCCAAACAGAGTTAGCATTAATGGAACAAAGTGTTGAACGAGTTCAAGAAGCCTTATTTACTTTATTAAATAATGGGATTCGAAAAATTATTTTTTCTGATGCGCCAAACGTTAGTTTAGTACCACGATATGTTAATAGTGCTCCTAAACTAAAACAACGGGCAAATGATCTTTCAACAGAATTTCATTTCCGGGTTAAGAATGTGATTGAAGTAGCTAATCGCTATTATGATCATGCTGTTCGTGAATGAGGATTTTATGATAATTTACCAGTTTTAATGGAAGAATTTAAAGCTAAGCAGGCACAAGCAGAACTTAAGGTTAATTTTAATACCTTAGATATGGATTTTATGAATATTTTAGCAACAGGTCTTTTGAATGCGAAACGAAATGTTAATATCCCCGCGGATGCAAATATTAATAATTATTTCTTTTTTGATGATGTTCATCCAACTCGTGAAGTTCACCAGTTAGCAATGGAACATTATTATGCGATGGTAAAGGTGTGAACATAAGATGAAGAAGTTATTAGCATATTTAGGGACCATTTCGTTATTAACAACTTCAACGGTGCCAGTTGTTGCTTGTACAAATGATGAAATTATTAATTCAAATGTTTATCATTCACAAACTAGTTTGTTAGCTTTAAATAGTCAAATTGCTAAAGTTGCTTATATTAGTAATGAAAATAAGTATGATCTTAATTACTTAATGAATAATTTTGTTCAACCAATGTATTTAAAAGATTTACCACAACAACCTGATGAAATTGAAAATCTCCATGACTATAATCGTTATGCTGAATTGTTTAACCGTTATTATGATGAAAGTTATTTAAAAAATGATTTAACAACTAACTTAGTTTTAACAAATACTGTTAAACCTGAGAGTGCAAATAGCACAATCAATCAAATTGCATCATTGGGATCAACAGTTTTAGATATGATTGCGAAACAAGGTTTAGCGGGGGTTTTATCATTAGTTGTTGATGGAAACTTATTGTCAGAGTTTTTATCACCAACAATCTTAAGATTTGCAAATGATTTATTAAATCAAAATACGTTACTTGCCTTTCGTGATGCTTTCGATGATTCAATTTATAAAAATATGAATTATCAAGAGGTTTTAACTTCAGGGGTGATTGGTCTTATTAATGCTGTTAATGAATTAACCGGTCAAAAAGATCGATTTGATTATAAAGATAAAGAAAATCTGCAAGCAGATGCTACAAATTATCTTGATGCGTTAAATCAATTTGGAACAACAATTGTTGATGTAATGAATTGTAAAATTGGTTTTAAATTTAATATATTTAATAATTTAACAGCAATTAGTGAAGTTATTCGGTTTGTTCGGATTGTCTTAACTTATCTTGATCAATTTGATTCAGCAAAAAGTCCAACTTGAGCAGAAATCAATACTGTTCGAACAACAACTTATAAGTTAAATTCAAAAATTGATTTTAAAAAAATTCTTAATGATTTATTAGTTAGATTAACTAGTACTAATGGTGAAGGATTACGTAGTTTAATTGCAATTTTATTTCAAAGTTCTGAACATCATCAGATTAAATCAAATCCTTTCGCTAATCTTGGTTTTTTATCAAAGGAAGATTTGACTCCATCGGGACTATCAGCAATTGGAAAAGTTTTAATTAATAAATATATGCCGCTTGAAATACTTGGTTCTATTAAAGTTTATCTTGGTAATGTCGTATGAGATTTGATCAATACTATTTCAGCAAAAGAAACGTTAGATGATATGGTGGCGTTTTTAAACAATAAGTTAATAGCCGACAATCTTCCAGAGAGTATTAAACCAGTGATTGACAAAATCAAAACTGATCCTGTTGTAATTAAAGATTTATTTACAGCATTATATCAAGGTGACATTTTAGGTGATATTTTCAAAATGTTATTACCAGATTCACCGTTAACTAATGTTAAAAACTTAAAAGCAATGTTAAATGACCCGTTGCAAAACTGAATGCCAGCAAATCAGTTTACAAATATTATTGGCGAAAAAAGTATAGTTGAGGTTGTGACAGATTTAAATCAAACAATTACCACACCAACCTTTATTAATGCTCAAGATGTTTATCAGCTATTTGATAGTTTTTTAACCCCAACAACCAATAATTCCTATCTCTTAAAAGATGCCTTGTTAAATCCAGATGAGTTTTTTGCCATTTTAGGATTTAAGAACAACGTAATTGTTGATAAAACACCATTATCTTATTTAAAAGGTATTTTAGAAAACATTATGGGAATTAAAGAAGCATTTAAAGTAATAAATAAATATATTGATGATTTTAATGTTAATCAACAAAAATTAGCAGCAATAATCCAACAAACATTTGATGCTTTACAAGTAGGGGTATTATCACAAACAGTTGACAATGTTTTTGAATATGAAATTAATAATAAGATTATTAAGATTGTTGTTAAATTGCAACATGATAAGTATCTTATCAATGAAATTACAATGAATTAAAACATTTAAAAAGTTATTCTTTAAAGGAAAAGAATAACTTTTTTATTGAATTTGGTATAATGATAAAAGAAAGAAGTGAGGGTTTTTAATAATGGCTAAAAAAATTTTTGGAAAAAAAAAGAATCGTAACTTATTATTAAATTATTTTAAACCGTCAATTTATGTTCAAAATGTTAATAAGATTAATCTTGAATCATTAAAAAAACATGGGATTAAAGTTTTTATTTGTGATTTGGATAACACCTTAACACCATTTTATCGTGGTATTCCAAATGCAGATAATTTAAATTTAATTCAAAAGGTACAAGACTTGGGAATGACATTTGTGCTAGTTTCAAATAATGCCCGTAAACGAGTAGAACGATTTGCGTTAAAAGCAGGAATTGAACATTATTATTGGAATGCTAAAAAACCATTATTAAAATATTTTCGAATTATTTCACGACAATTTAATGTTAATCCTCACGAAATGATTATGGTTGGTGATCAGTTAATTACTGATGTTTTGTTTGCAAACCGTGCGCATATGGAAAGTATTTTGGTTGTTCCTGTAACTGGTGTTGATGAGTCAAATCGCTTTATTCGTTTATTAGAAAGTTTAGTTTACAAACGATTAGCACAAAAAAACATTTTACATAAAGGATTCTTTGATGAAGGAGAATATGGGTTAGATTATGATATCTTATAAGAAATGTCAGGGTTGTGGTGCTATTTTGCAAAATACTAAGCAAGGACAAATTGGTTATGTTGAAAATTTAACACAGGATTATTGCTATCGTTGTTTTCGTTTAACGCATTATAATGAATTAATTGATTATGATTTAAATGAAACTGATTTTTTAGCAAATCTTAATAATAACTATGATTTAACATACCATTATTTCTATGTTTTAGATGTCTATGATTTAGATGGTTCACGAAATTTAGAATTAGAGCAAATCTTACAAAATAATAAGGTAACATTAATTATTAACAAAATTGATTTAATTCAAAAGTTAATTAGTAATAATAAAATTCTTACTTTTGTTGAAGAACTTTTTACTAATTCGGTTTTATTGCCAAGGATTGAAAATATTATTTTAGTTAGTGCTTTAAAAAATTATTCATTAGATGAATTATATCGCTATATAAAACATCAAAGTGAGGATATTGTTTTTGTTGGTAGTTCAAATACGGGGAAGAGTACTTTACTAAATAGTTTAATTAAATTAACCAATTACCAACAAAAAATAACAGTTTCGAATAATGTTTCAACAACGCTTGGTAATATTGAGGTTAAATTAGGAACAAGACATAAAATTTATGATACTCCAGGAATTGTTAATAACCATACCATTATTTCTTATTTAGACCATAATGACAAAAAAATGATTACTAATAAATTAATAAAACCGATTACATTTCAATTAGATTCTGAGCAAACAATTTTTTATGAAGGCTTAGCAAGTTTTTCTTTTTTAAAAGGATTAAAAACAAGTTTTCATTTTTATAAAAATAATAATATTAAGTTACATCGCACAAAATTAATAAATAAAGACCATTATTTTAATCAGCATTTAATGCAAGCCTCTTTAAGATTAAAAGATTATCATCTGTGAAGAGAACAAACAATCATTATTGAAGAACCCGGGGACTATTCGTTATTGATTGCCGGATTAGGGTGAATTACTTTTAAAGGTAGCCCAGGACAAGAAATAATGGTTGGAACAAATCAAAACATTAAAATTAATTTACGAAAACGGTTTATTTAGTTTTATAATTAAAGGTAGATAGTTAGAAAGGAAGAAGGTTATATGAATCTTTTTAAAAAATATCCTTATGTTATTACTGATTTAGATGGAACAATAGCCAATGAAGGTTATGCAATTAACGACGAAACTTATGAAGCTTTACAAACATATCAGTTAGTGAGTGATTATCATTTGTTTTTGGCATCAGGACGGTTAGATTTAATGGCTAAAGAGTATTTTGCAAAGTTAAAAGTCAAGACACCAATTATTTCTTGTAATGGTGCTTTAATTCGAGACCCTATTAGTAATGAAGTCTTATACCAACAAACCTTACCACAAGATTTAGCAATTGAAATTATTATGAAAGCATTAGAACATGATATTGATCATATTGTTTATACTGCAAATATGATTTATGGTCATCCGCATTCAAAACGAATTGCTTTGATGATGAAATATAATGAACAATTAATTGATGAGAGTTATCGAATTCCATTAGATACTGAAACAAATTATCTGACATTATTAAAAAATAATGATATTCAAGCTTTAAAGATTTTGTTTCCCTTTACTTCGCAGGCTGAATTAGACCGTGTTCAAGCTATTAATGAACCATTTAAAGATCAAGTTGAAGGAGTATTTTCACAAAAGGACTTATTTGATATTCAATCTTTAGATATTAATAAAGGAAATTCTTTTAAGAAATTATGTGAATTAAAAGGGTATGATCCACATCAATTTATCTTTTATGGTGATAATTATAATGACCTTGAACTTGCTAAAAGTGTTGGTTATACAGTGGCAATGGGGAATAGTATCTTAGAATTAAAAAAAATTGCTAATGCAACAACAGTTTCTGTTGATGATAATGGTGTTAGAGAACATCTTTTTACCGAAGTTTTAACAAAGGATCAAATTGCTGAGTTTTTACCGCAGGTTAAAAATGTTTTTAAATAAACATTTTTTATTTTGTTTAATGTTTATTTAGTAAGAATTAATAGAAAATGTTAAATAAAATTAAGCAATTTTTTAAAAAGAAAAGATTTTAATAATAGTATGAGTAATTTATAATTGAAGTTATTTTTGCAATTCCAAAAAGAGAGTGTCTTCAAGAATGCCATTATGTAGTTGATAATTTTTAATCAACTTTATGGGGGCAAAATTACAAGCTTTATAACATTTAATTGCTATTATATTTTTCGAGAGCGGATCAACAATTAGTTTGTTATAAACTATATTATTAAGGAATAAATATTCAATAAATGAGAGAATTACTTTTTTCCCTAATCCTTGGTTTTGATATTTTTTTGATAAAAATAAATCAAAACCAATTACTAATGATGCTCTATTATAATTTAGAATATTTTTGGTCTTTTGATCTAATTGATAAAATTGTAAGTATCCAATTTTTTTATTTTCTAAAGCAATACATAATGCAGTAATATTTTTATCTACTATTTTTGCTTTAAATTTAGTTTTAATTTTATGATATGTAAAATTTGTATCTTCGCCCTCATAAAATTTTAAAATTTCAGGTTCATTTAATCATTTTTTAAGTTTTAGATAATGTGATGTTTTATTTTTCAAGTGAATAAATTTAATCATAATTTGTGACCAATCCTTTTTTAACTTACATTAATTATAAAATGTTTTTAAATCTTTTATAATTTTTTTATTTAATTTGTTTTTGCAAAGCAGAATATTAAAAAGTTCGTTTTTGAGGGTAAAGTTTAAACCATATGGTTCACCCTGGAATTAGTTTTACATTAATGAAATAAAATAAGAAATTATGTTATAATGCTTCTACAAAGATATTTTATCTTTGTTATGATAGCACCATATATTGCTAACTAACACTTTATTAAATTACAAATTATGACAATAATAATAATTTCAGAAAGGAAGAAAAAATAATGAAAAAATTATTCAGTTTATTAAGCGCCTTAACAATAACAGGAACTAGTATGCCAAGTTTAGTTAGTTGCAAAATATTTGACACTAATAATGAAGCAAGTTATAAACAATCAACAATAATAAAACAAAAAAATGAATTATTAACAAGTGATGAAATTAGAAAGCGTGAAAATCGAAATTTACGACATTCTGAATTTAAACCAACCGGATATTTTTTAAAGAAAGATTCAAGATACAAAATTATTTTAAATCGTAGAGTTACTGATGATGAAGCAAAAAATGTTAAATTATCAATTGGTCAATGAGGAAAATATGCAAATGCTATGTTACAACAAGATGATAATACTTTCTCAGAATATCAAATATCATCTAATAGTCAAGAAATTTCATTTATAACCAAAAATTCTGGGGTTCTTTATGTTGCTGATAACAATCAAACTAATTTACAAATAGTTAATGTAGCAGGAGATAATCCAGAGGATGTTATCAAAATCCCAACTTTTAAAGTAAATGAAACAAATGAAAAAGAATTTGAAAAAGAAACTAAAACAACAAATTCTCCTTTTGTGGAGTTTGTTTCAAAACATTATTTTGCAACAATGCAAACAGATATAATAAAAAAAATAATTAATGGTCCTAAAGAATCGGGTTGATGAGATGCATTTTTAAACAACTGGGATCATGGATGAAATATGACAAATAAATTTTGAGGTTTAAGTGAAGAAGCTACAGATATTAATCATAAATATTCTCAATACATTCATATTGCCAATGCTGATGATGGTGCTGGTTATGCTAATGCCACAGATGGACGTGTTATGTTTCCTAATAGCACTAATGCTGGTGATGATTTATTTCATCAAACCAGAGACCAAGGAGCATTATGACACGAAAGTGCTCACACTTATACAGCGGCACAATATACCTTTTCAAATACTGGTGAAACTCGAGCTGAAGTTAGTAAAGTTTATGTTCAACAATCTTTAAGAGTTAAACCAAAAGTTTTTGAATTTCGAGATGTTGTAACAAAATATTTGAATCAACCTGATCAGGATAAACATTTCTTAGATATGAAAGAAGATTATGGAGATAATACATGAACTAAAGTGTCAATGTTTTGACAATTAAATATGGCATTTGGTAATAATTTTTATACTATAGTAAATCAAAAATATCGTAAAATAAATAATGGTCAAGATCCTGATGCAGATCCTCGCTTTGATAATGATGATAAAAAAGTACAAGGATTTATTAAATTAACTTCACAAGTAACAGGTTATAATTTAGCACCATTCTTTACAAAATGAGGATTATGAGTAACTGATGATACTTTAAATATAATTAAAGATTTAAAACCTTTAACAAAAGAAATTTGAAATAACATTGTTGATCCATCAACAGAAGAGAATCCAATTGTTCAAGAAGAAATTTAAATTTTAAGATAACAAATAATTCAAGTAATTATTTATGAGAATATCAGTGATATGATATTCTCTTTTTTATTTAACAGCAAGAATTAATTGGTAAAAGTTAAATGAACCGAAAAAGAAACAAATTTTGTCGGTTTAATCTTCACTAAATTCAAAAACTGTTATTAAATTAAGAGATTTGTTTTTACTTGTATTTACAATTTATAAATAAATAATTTTTTGCATATTTTATCAAATAGTTTGCAAATTACTTGATAAAATATGCCTATTAAATTTTTTACCCATGCTTTTTTCCTTTTCTGTTAAGATTAAAAACATAGATTATAAAATAATCTAATTATGAAAGAGGGTCTATAAATGAAGAAATTATTAACTTTTTTAGTATACTTACACTAACATCAATGCCAGTTAGTAATATTGTTGGATGTAGACAACAAACAAATGAAGAAGAAGCATCACCAGAAAAAGCAATTGCTGCATCAGTTAACAATCTTTTAGATAAGGTCAAATATGATGTTTCTTCAAAGGGGTTTGTGTTTAAAGAAGGAGATGGATCTGTAAAATCACAGATTGAGATTTTAGAATTATGGTTAGGTCCTAAAAATCCTGATTTGGGTATTATAAAAGATGATTTATTTTTAATGGTGATGCCAATTCTAACTGTATCAGACCTAAACATGAAAAATAATAATCGATTATTTTTTTTCACAGATAAAAATGATATTACTTCAATTGATAATTTTAAAGCTGTAATAAATACTGGAGATAATAATCCTTTACAAGAACTGGAAAAATATTTTGAAAAAATGACAAATGTGAAATTAGACTTTTTTGATTATATTACTTCTAATCATTTAGTTGATGGCACAAATGGAGAAAAACATAATTTGTATTGAGCCGGACTTGGTGTTAAAATTACTGGTGATGTAAAAGGCAATTCTAAAAAATTAAAAGATATCTTTTATTCTTAATAAAGGTTACTTTGTCAAATGAAGTGCAACACTTATAAATCTTTAAATATAAAATTAGGAAATTTGAATCCTATTTTTTTCTTGGTCTGTTATTTAATGAGATAGTTGCTAATTCAATTTCTTTATTATCATATTCATTTAAATTACTATGTTTTGGAAATTACTGTCGTAATAATTTATTTGTATATTCAACAGAATTAAGTATAGAGATTGAATAAAGTAAGTGGTTGTTCAAAAACACATATTTTACAAGCATTTTATTGGGTCTTAAATGTTTTAAAAAAAATTGTTACTACAGTGTTATCAACAGATTATACATATGATATTTTCAAAAATAATACTGGAGCAGAATATGCAGAAGTCGATTTATCAGCAACAACAGAAAAAGACCAAGATATAAAAGTGATTATTAATTCAAAGGATGAAAAACAATGGAAATTAGAACAATTAAAGAAGAAGAAAAAGCAGAAACAAGAAAAATTATTTTTAAAGCATTTAATACTAACGACAAGAAAGATGTTATTGAACATATTTTGGTTGATAATTTAAGATTATTGCCAGAGTATGATCCTACCTTTGATGTTGTTGCTATTATTAACAATCAGATTGTTGGCCATGCTTTTTTAAGCACTGTTACAATCAATGATAATCATAAATTATTGGCATTAGCACCAATTGCTGTTCAAAAAGAATATCAAGGACAAAAGATTGGTACAAAATTAATTAAATTTTTAGAAGACAAAGCAACAACAAAAGGGTATCAAGCAATTTTTATTTTAGGAGATCCAAATTATTATTCAAAATTTAACTATGTTCCGGCTATTAATTATGCAATTAAAGCTCCTTTTGAAATTGAAGATAAATATTTTATGGTTAAAGAATTATATTTGAATAGTTTATCTAATACTACAGGAACCTTAAAATATTCTCCACCATTTCGAATTTAACACAAGATAGGGCATTTCCTTTATTTTAACTATTCAAAACTTTATATTTTAGAGGGTAGTTTTATTTTGAAATTTATGGTATAATTCATCAGTAAGTTAAATTAAATAACTAGGTTATATTTATAGGGGAGTAAGCGTATGAAAAAAGATATGATAATTTTATCAGCTGAGGACTTCTTGGATTTAGAGCCTGATGAAAATATTCGCAAAGTACGTCATGATGCAGAATATCAATTTGATTATGAAAGTTGAAAAACAGTTCTTTATTCATCGGGAAAATTAAAATTTATTTTGCGTTATGTGCAAGCAATTTTTCGTTGAATGAATGATGTAACTGATTTAACAGGTTTAACAATTAGCATTAGTGCTATTATTGTTGATAAGTTTAATTTTTCATTATTTAAAAATCAACAACACTTGTTTAATTGTAGTTTATCAACAAATTTTTATTTAATTTCTGAATCAGAGTGAGCTGAAAGAATTACTGAAGCACATGCTTCAAATTATGATTTAGTTAAAAACCAATTAGTCCATGATCCATTGGAAATGAATCATTGAGTAGGGGAAGAAGGTTTTGGAAAATTCATTAATATGTTATTAATGTTAATTCGTAATTCGGAGAAAATTGATTCGCTAACATTACCAATTCAATGAATAATTGAATTTAAAGATAATAATTTGACAATGTCACGAATGAGAATGCAAATTTCATCATTACAAAATCGAACTGCACCAGAAAATGATTTTATTGTTGATCGTACAAAAGAAACGATTGAAGATAAAAATTCGGAGGGTGAAACTGAACCATCAGGAGAGGAATCTAGAAAAACAGATAGTGATGATATTGCTTCATGAAATAAATATTATAAAGAAGATGTTTAATATCAAGAACAGGTTTAAGTTAATTTAAACCTGTTTTTGTTATTAAACCTTGCAAAATAATTATGTTTAATAAAAAATTTTCTAATTTTTAAATAAAAATGTTGTTTTTTCTTCTAAAATATTATTTAATAAAATTAGCAGTTAAAACACTGCAGAGGAGGACAAATATGAACAAATTACTAAGCATTTTGGGCCCAGCAATAATTGCATTATCGTCAGCAACAACAGTTAATGTAGTTAATAGTAATAGTACGATTGTATCAAATCATTCTTATCAAGCACAAGAAACTGAAGTATTTACTCATGAGTTTTCTATTCCGGTAGATGAAACAGATAATAGTAAACCTAAGATTGGTTCATTTGATGTAACTGAATCGTTAGTTTCTGTAATTGAGGAAATGAAAGCATTTGTTTTAGAAAATAATGCTATTGGTATTAAAATTACGTCATTCCAATCAGCATTTAAGTTATTAAATATTAGACCAATAATTTATCTTGATGATGTTAAAAATAAACAAATTCAAGATATTAATGCCGCTTTCATCTTTGCAATAAGTAATCCAGATGTAAAAATGCATCTGAAATTGGACATTATTGATGCTGGGTTTCATTCTTATTTTATGAAATTAAAAGGAGAAATAACTGATTCGCATGGAAATCTTACCCATAAGATTGATTTATCAACTTATCAAGATTTACAAACATATAGTGCACATCAACTTTTAGGTGGATATAGTAATATTATTACTTTAGGTTATGAGTCATTAGTAACCAATATTAATCATATTGATTCAGAATATAATTCAGGAATTGAAATAAAAAATTATGGTTTTTATTGATATGCTCATCAAGTTAAAACAGCATTTAGTTTTAAATTAGATAAAGATGGTAGCGGATATTATTATGATGCATTAAAATATCTGAATAAAACGCTTAAATTAGAAAATGATGATTTGTATGTTGAAAAAATCCAAGCCGCAATACACACTGATGGTAAAGTTACATTTGAACCTGGTGATGATTATGAAGACATGCACTTAGTTCTTAAAGATTACTTTTATGTCGTTTTAAAAGTATATGGTTTAGATGGTGAATTTAAAATGTTAGTTAAAAACATAATATTATAAATGTTAATTTAAACAAAAAGAAAAACTATTTTAAATAGTTTTTCTTTTTTTAATAATTAATACAAATTAGAGAGGAAAATTTACACAGCATTAATTCTAATTTTTTATCATAATAGCAACATTTAGTTGCATTTGTTATGATAAACTACCTTTTTTAAAGATATTAAATTTGCAGAAAATTTGCAAATCTAACATAAATTTGCAAAATGTGGAAAGAAATTGCAAAGTTTTAACAAAGAAATAAAATGAAATTATAACATATTAAAAATATGTTAAGTTGATTTAAGGTTTTAACAAGGTTTAATTAATTTTTATTAAATACTTGTAATTCAAACGATAAAGTTATGAAACAACAATAATTAGCAAGGAGGGATAAAATGAATAACTTTTTATCTTTAAGTACAGGAGATTATATTTTAAATTTTTTTAAAGAATTTATTGGAACTCCAGCAATATTGATTGGATTATTTGCGCTTGTTGGTTGTTTATTGCAACGAAAGAAATTTACTGAAACGATTTCAGCAACAATTAAAACAACAATTGGATTTTTAATTATTGGTGGTGGTGCTGGGATTTTAGCGGGAGCAGTTGGTAAACTAGGTAATGCTTTTAATTTATTATTTGGGATTAATGGAATTATTGCTAATAATGATGTTATTCCGGGGTTATTTTTAAATGCATTACCAAGAATTGTTTTAGCTGGATCATTAATTATGATTTGTGCAATGCTCTTAAATATCTTGTTAGCCCGCATTACACAATATAAATATATTTATTTAACAGGTCATGTTTTATTTTACTTATCAGTGATGTTTGCTAGTGTTTTAAATATTATTTTAAAACTAATAATATTTTTTTTGCAATTTAATTAAGAAACAGAGAGGAGATAAAAATGCGTAAAACATTAGTGATATTAGGAACCCTTGCAATGGCGGGTTCTACAATTTTACCTAACATTGCTACTAATTTGAATTCAAATCAAAAAAAATAGAAATGAATACATTAGCAGTTAATAAAAATCCAACATCAGAGGTACCGTCGATGCTTGAAAAAGTACAGTTTTTGTCAAATTTGAAAATAAAACTGGATGTAAATCGTGAAAATATTATATATTTTAAGGATCGCCTGGGGAATGTTTTTTATGAGGAAGAAAATAGTATTTATATGTTGAAACGGGATTGATTATCTTGACCAGTAAAACTTAAACAAATTACATCAAAAGTTAAAATAATAACAGCAGATAGTGCTAACAATGTTTATTTTGGAACAGAAACTGGGATATATAAACTAAGTGCTATTTTTAAAACAATAACTAAAATTAAAGAAATGAATCAGACAGTTAGTTCTCTTGCGTTTGATAAAAATAATAATATTTATGTTGGAACAAAATATAGTGTGTATTATTTAAATCAAGTAACAAACAGAATGACAAATATTTTTGAAGGTTGAGTTAATACGATATCAGCTAATCAAAATGGTGATCTATATATTGCTGCTGAAAATGGTGTTTATAAATTAGTTGCGGGAACAGAGAACGTTGTAGAATTGCCAAACCCTAGTCATTATAATGAAAATGAATTATCATTAAATTTTTCTAATAACAATAACAAACCTTTTAATAATGATTGAACTTCTGCATATTCAAGATTATCTAATTATAATTCTGCTATATATAAAACTTATAAGAATCAAAAAATAACATTAAAAGTATTATATACTTTTAATCTTGGCACAGTTAATCCATTAAATTATGAAAAATTTGAATTTATAGGAAATAATTCTGAATTTTATTCAAAAATAAGTTGAGGGAATGATCCCTTTACAGGGAGAAAACCGAATGAATTTAATGGGTCATTATTAAAAGACAAAATTTTAAATAGAAAGTTATCTTCTAATAATTTTATTGTTTTAAACAATGACAAGTTAAAAAAATGTCTTGAAATTCAAAATTTTAATCTTAATTATTCGTTATGAGGAAATAAAATTTGAGGAAAACAATTTATTATTTTAAGTTATTATTTTGAAAATGGAAATTATTATTTACAATTTTCAATTGGATATAATGTTTTAACAAAAGGAACGTACCAAGGCGGGGGTGGAATCTGAATGGGCTTTGGACATGGTCTTAGATTATATAACGATTGAAAAAATTCGAAAATGATAGATTTTATCTCTTTAGTATAGGTACATAAAAAGATATTGAAAAAGAGCAATTTTATTGCTTTTTTTATTTAACGAATATTCTAAATAATATTAGATTTTACCTTAAAATCTATCTTTAGAACAGGTTTATAGGCACCTAAACTTTTATTTGAATCTTTGCTTTTAATTAATTTACTTTTTTTAAAAAATAGGTATAATTTTAATTGAAAGAAATTATTGATAAAAATAATTGCTCAGAGAAATAGTGGTCGGTGGAAACTATTACCCTTTTAAACAGTGTTGACAACTTCATTATAAAAATTTAATAGATTTTGACAAAATAAAGCGCATTAACTAAAAGATAATGAAATAGGATGGCACCGCGATTTTTCGTTCCTAAGAAATCTTTTAGTTTTTTATTTAGAGAGGAAAGAAAGTTATGAATATTCAAAAACCACGGGGAACCGAAGACATCTATTATGAAAAAGCTAGTGAATTAAGTGCATTAGAATTAATTTTACGAGATATTGTGATGCAGTATAATTACCATGAAATTAGAACACCAATCTTTGAAGCAAAGGATTTATTTGTTCGTGCTGTTGGAAATGAAACTGATATTGTGACTAAAGAAATGTTTGAATTATTAGATAAAAAAGAACGTGAATTTGTGTTACGTCCAGAAGCAACAGCACCTGTCATTCGTAGTATTTTGGAAGAAAAATTATATGGGAAATATGAATTACCATTAAAATTGTTCTATTTTGGTAGTATGTTTCGTTATGAACGACCACAACACGGACGATTACGACAATTTAATCAGTTTGGTGTTGAAGTTGTTGGAGTTAAAAATTATTTATTAGATGTTGAAGTGATTTTACTTGGTTATAATCTTTTAAAAGCGCTTGGTTTGTCAAATCTTACTTTAAAATTAAATTATTTAGCAGTTGGGACAGAACGGTCAAAATACATTACAGTTTTAAAAACGTTTTTAAAAACACAAGATTTATGTGCTGATTGTGCTATTCGGGTGGAAAAAAATCCATTGCGAGTATTAGATTGTAAAATTGATAATAAAAAATTTGATCAAGCACCAAAAATTTATGATTATTTAACAGAAAGTGATCAAACGGAATTTAATAATTTACAAAATATTTTAACAAAATTAGCAATTCCATTTGTATTAGATCATAAATTAGTACGAGGATTAGATTATTATACTTCTCTTGTGTTTGAAGTTGTAGTTAATAAGCAAGAACGAGAATTGACTTTATTAGGTGGGGGAAGATATGACCAATTGGTAAGTAGTTTTGAACCAAGTTTAGATTACCCGGCAGTTGGTTTTGCCTTAGGATTAGAACGATTATTATTAACTTTAGCAGAAAATGAAATTAAGTTGGCTGATGAACCTTATTTAGATGTTTATTTAATTTGTTTATCTGATCATGCCCGTTATTTTGCATCATCACTATTATTACTATTGCGTGGAAGCGGTTTTCGTGCTGATTGTGATTATTTATCGAGAAGTGTTAAAGCACAGTTTAAATCATTAGAACGATTAAAAGCGAAGAATGCGATTATTATTGGTGATGAGGAATTGAAGAAAAATGTTGTTAAAATTAAAAATCAAACAACTGGAAAAGAGCAAGAAGTTAAATTTGAAAAAATTATTACATTTTTAAGTAAGGAGAATAAATAATGAAGAGAACACACACTTGTGGGGAATTAACATTAAAAAATGTTCAAGCAAAAGTTGTTTTAGAAGGATGAGTGGCTAAAAATCGCCGAATGGGGGGCATTATTTTCTTAGATTTACGTGATCGTGAGGGTATTACGCAGATTGTTGTTCAACCCGAGCATCCTCAGTATGAAATGATAAACAGTATTCGTAATGAATTTGTTGTTCGTGTTGAAGGGAATGTTGTTGAACGAAAAAATAAAAACTTAGAGTTAAAAACAGGGGAAATTGAAATTAGTGTAACAGCAGTAACAATTTTATCAAAAGCACAGACAACGCCTTTAATAATCAATGATGTTACTGATGCGTTAGAAGATGTGCGAATGAAGTATCGTTACTTAGATTTACGACGATCAGTAATGCAACAAAAAATTATGTTACGGAATCATTTAATTAATACAATTCGTCAATTTTTACAAGAACAAAAATTTATTGATATTGAAACACCAATTTTAAATAAATCAACGCCAGAAGGAGCTCGTGATTTTTTAGTCCCATCACGGCAAAGTTTACATAATTTTTATGCATTACCACAATCACCGCAGTTATTTAAGCAATTACTAATGTTAGCTGGATTTGATAAGTATTTTCAAATTGCAAAGTGTTTTCGTGATGAAGATTTACGAAGTGACCGGCAACCAGAATTTACGCAATTAGATTTAGAAATGAGTTTTGTTGAGCGAGAAGATATTTTTGCGTTAGTCGAAGCATTGTTTCGGGTTATTATGGCTGAAGTAATGAAAGTTAAAATCAAAACACCATTTCTGCAAATGAATTATGATGATGCAATTGAAAAATATGGAACAGATAAACCAGATACACGATATGATTTACAATTGTTTGATGCAAGAACTATTTTTGCTCAAACAACTTTTAGTATTTTTGCTAGTGCCTTACAAAATGATCTTAGTTTAAAAGGAATTTTTATTCCGCATTTAGTAACAAAAAAACAAGTTGAGGAATTAACTCGAATTGCACAACAAAATAAAGCAAAAGGATTAGCGTGAGTTAAACAAGAAAATAATGAATGAGAAGGGTCAATTGCAAAATTTATTAGTGATGCTGAAAAAATGGCATTATTAAAAATTAGTAATAATCAAACTGGAACGTTCTTTTTTGTTAGTGATGAAAAGACTGTTACTTGCCAAGCATTAGGAGCAGTTCGAGTTGAATTAGCAAAGATGTTTGCCTTAATTCCACCTAATGAATATCATTTCTTATGAATTGTTAATTGACCATTATATGAATGATCAGATGAAACAAACCGTTATGAAGCAGCCCATCATCCTTTTACTGCGCCAACAACAGAATACTTAAATAATTTTGAACAAAATTTAGCAACGGCACGTGCCAATGCTTATGACTTAGTATTAAATGGTTATGAAATTGGTGGGGGAAGTATTCGAATTCATGAAAGTGAGATTCAACAAAAAATGTTTGAATCATTACAATTAAGTTCCAAAGAAATTGAAAGTAAATTTGGTTGATTTCTAAATGCTTTCAATTATGGTGTGCCACCACACGGAGGTATTGCCTTCGGTCTTGATCGATTAGCAATGATTTTAACAAATAGTGATTCAATTCGTGATGTAATTGCTTTTCCGAAAAATGCTTCCGGAAGTGATCCAATGACCGAGGCCCCAAGTTCAGTTGATTCAAAGCAATTAGATGAATTAGGAATTAAATTAAAATAGAAATAATTAAGATAAAGAAGGAAACAAAATGTCAACGGATGAGAAAATGTTGTTAGTAACAAATAATGGAATATATCATTTTGCACCAAATATGATCACTAAACTTGGTGATTTAACAAATAATAGTTATCGTAAAAAAATTAAGTTTAAAGAAGAACTTTATTTTTTTGAGTATTTTAATCAAAATATTATTTGTTATAAAATAGATGGTTTGACAATTACAAAAATTAAACAAATATTATTACCTCAATCATTAGTGATAAAATGTATTAATTTTTCACAGTCAGGAACAGGAGAACTTCTTGTATATTATTTGTATCAGAAACACGGCCAAACAGGGATTTATTTAACCTATTATAATTTATTAAAAAATGAACAAACCGTTATTTTTGATGATAAATTGCAACTTAACGAAATTTTTGCTAGTTGTTCATTCCTTGAAAGGGAATATTTAGTGGTTACTTTTCCAGAAGATAATACTAAAAAATTAATTCGTTTTCATAATTATCAATGAGATATTATTGCTTCTTTTCGAGATGATGAAACTAAAAATGTTCTAATGATGGTTATTAATAACTATTTATATATTGCAATAGATTTGGTTTTATATCGAATGACAAACTCTTTAAAACCAACATTAGTTGTTGAAACTATTTTTGAAAATAAAAGCATTATTGGCTTAACTGCTAGTCCGGCATGAGACGATAGCCGTTATTTTTATTTGCTTTTGAATGATGGTAGTTTATATCGTAATAATATTTTAACTAATGATTTAATATTAATAACAAAGCTTACGAGTAATGATAATGTTGTTTTAACTGTTCAATCAATTAATTTTTGGGAAAACAATCTTCTTATTACTGGACAACAAACAGAAGATAATTTGGAAAGCAATATTTTCTTTTTTATCACACAAGATAATAATATTAGTGTCCATAAATTAGAAAATAACTTTAATATCATTGATATATGAGTATAATTTCGTAATTCTTTTGCTTTTTGAGGTGAAATATCAGGATAATACTTAATTAATATCTTAAAATATGTTAAAATATTATAGAAATTATAGGGTAGTTAATAGAATTATAAAAGGAGGAATTTTAAATGCCTTGATGAGCAGGACTTATTATAGGAATTGGTAGTTTAGTTATTGGTGGGGTATTAGGGTTTTTAATTACAAAAAAAATTGTTCAAAAACAATTACGTGATAATCCTCCAATTACTGAAAAACAAATTCGGGCAATGTATATGCAAATGGGGAGAAAGCCTTCTGAAGCAGACATTAAAAAAGTAATGAATTCAATGAAACGAGCTAAATAGTTTTGCTGAAGAACTTTGTTAATGTTTTGTAAATTTAGTTTTAAACGTCAATTAATAAAATAAGTCTTTTTAATAAGAGATTATAAATTTTATTAGTTGATGTTTTTTAATTTTGCGAAGGTTATTGTAAAAATAATTTTTACAAGAAAAGGTATATAATAATTATAATAGTTGATGGTTAGGGATTAAACAAAACAACAGGAGAGAAAGGAATAGTTATGAAAAAAATTTTAAGTTTAGTAAGTGTATTAATAATTAGTGGGACAAGTATGCCAACGTTCATTACCGTTAGCAAATATGAAAAACAAAATAATGGTACTAATACAAAAAATTATACTATTAATGGTAATGATGAACGTATTGAAACTGATAAAGACGATAATTTTAGTTATTTTGAGCTTTTGTTAAAACCAGAAACTTTTGAAAATTTAGCACACATTTATTATTCAAATAAGAACGATAAACGGTTATTTAGTAACACTTTTCTAGAATTTGCTAAAAAAAATATAACAGGAATATATGGGAATTCGCCTGACTATGCTCTTGGGGAAGCTATATGAGATCATTGAAATGAAATTATTGAGGTATATAAAAACAGTTCTAAAGACAAAAGAATAAAAATTAATTATAGATTATATACTTCTGTGATTTCTATGAATATTGATCATTTTAATGCTTCCATTGTCCCTAATGACACAATATTATATTCAAATTCATATGTTAAAAAATTAAATGATGATTTTAAAAGTGATTTAATAAAGTGAGAAAAAGTTGGTCTAGGAATCATTGAAGATAACAATAATAATTATATTTTTGATAGAATTAAAGTTCAATATCCTAATTTAAATATTAATGATGTTGAAATTATAAAAAAAGAAGAACTTTTGAGTCTTAGTGAAGGTTTTTTATTAAAATTAAAAATAAAAGATAATTCTAAAATTTATTCAATAGGAAATATAAAAAATGATTTTATTTTTAATACTAAAGTTAATTTGAAAAAAATCAATGATATTCTTGTTAATGATCCAAAAGTACAATTATGATTATATAATTTAAAAGATTGAAAAAAGCGAATAAAACGTGAAATTATAGAAGATGTTCCTAAACTTTCTGAGGCTCAAAAGAATATATGAAAAGATAACGTTGCAGAACAAATGAAAAGCTATATTAGAGATTGAGACTATATTTTAAATCTAATAGAAATTGATTTAAAAATAGAAAAATTAAATAATTCAATAAATAATTTAAAAAAAGATATTGACAATCTTAAACGAGAAATTAATAGAATAAATGAAAAGATTGATTCAATTTTAAGCCCTTCTGATAAATACTGCAGTACTACAACAAAAGTTGCTAGTCAAATAACTAAATATATTCCTCATTTTGGAGATGTTTTAAGTGAAGTATTTGGAATAATGTCTGTTTTGTGTCAAGTTTAAAAAGATTTAGTTTACTTAGGTTTATTGTTTACAATTTATTATATAGAGTAATAAGTGTAGTTTGATATTAAATAAAATAAATGTTTAGTATAAATGCTTAACAAAATGAATATAAATGCATTTTTTTAAAAAGACTGATTAGAACCCAGTCTTTTTAAATGATAAAAATAGTTTTAATTATGGGGTCTTTTTTTCAAGTTAAAATTGTAGTATAATATATAAGTAAAAACATATGGGGGTTTTAATAATGGGGGATATGAAAAAAGTCATTGATTATTGAGATGATTATGATCCAAATGAATTTGATCCAGCAAAACGTCCAACTTCAATTGTTAAAACAAATGATGATGAAATTCGTTTGGAACGAAACATTGTTAACAATGTTGAAACCACGGATGACTATGAAACATTTTCATATTATAATAATAAATTTAATGTTAATCAAAACCAGGATAATGAAGTTTTTAATGATAGTTATGATAAATTAGCAACCGATGATAAACTTGAAAGTTTATCAAATCGATCAGAAAAAATAGTTGAAGTTGATCAATCAGAAGAGTTAAATGATTTAGATGAATTAAATTTAAACAATGAAAATCGCTTTGTTCCACTTGATGAAAATGATACCCTTGAACCAGTTTTGGATGTTAATCAAATTTATGATCGTTGACAAAAATCAAAAACTAATTTAATTACACGGAAATTAGATGTTCTTCGTAATCGAGTACAAGAACCTCGTGTTGAAGGTCGCCGAAAATATAGTTTTCTTGTTCCTGAAACATTAGAAGAATTACTTAATAAACCAGCAAAAGTTGTATTGGATGCAACACCTCGTGCTGGTGGTGATGAAATTTATCCGGAAAAGAAATACTTTAATAATGCTGATTTACTGTTAAAAGTGCAAGGAAAAGTTGTTGGGAAACCAGAAGTTAATGATTTAGCAACTGATCAAAATCAGGAGAATTTAACTTTTACAGAAGAAAACATAACAACCATTCCTGATGAAAATTCAATGGATCAAAATCCTGTGATGAGTGATATCTTGAAAAATGCAAAGAAAAATATTGCAATCAGTAAAGAAGAAGCAATTTTTATTAACGAGAATGACGTTTTAGACCCTGACCATTTAAGTTATGAACAACGATTACGATTGTTAAAATTAGCCGCTGATCCAAATAATGAAGAACGAAAAAAATTGTTACAAATGAAGTTAAACAATGGTAGCTTGAGTTCATTATCAGAAATTGTTAAGAAACGATTGCAAAAAATCAATGCGGGTGAAATTGAATTAACAGAAGAAATAACTCAAAATAAAGCTGGTGGGCAAAATAACTTTTAATCGCCTAGAAACATCAGTTTTTGTTTTGTGAAAAAAACTAATTTTTATTAATAGACTCTATTAATGTTGTTATTTTCAAGTTATAATATGATAAATAAGTACAAGCAAAGGATGATTGAAATGATATTAGGAAATAGTGAAATTGCCTTTATTTTAATTGGATTTTTTGTTGTAATTAATATTATTGTGTTAATTTTTTTAGTTATTTCTTACCGAAATATTTTAGTACCAATTCCAAATTTAAATAATACTCCTAGTCAAACAATGACATCTTTAGAAGTGATTGATCGTTATTTAACCAAAAAGAAAATTAGTGGGTTAAAAGTAGTACGAAAACCACATCAAGTGTTAATTACTAATTCTTATAAAAAGAAAACATTTTATATTAATGATTTACAATTATATAGTCAGTCTTATTTTTTATCAGGGATGGGATTAGATTATGTTTTAGGACGTACTTTTTTTGCCACTCAATTACATTTGAAAAATCGTCATGTACGAACAATGAATTTTTTATTGTATTTAGCACCACCGTTATTATTATTTTTATTTTTCATACTATCAATCCTTATTATTGTTTTTTATGTTTTAACGAAAGTAAATCCAAACTTATTAGATTTTAATTTTTTTTATTTCATTGAACATTATGGCATTTTAAATTTAATCTTAATTTTTATCATTGGGGCATATTTAATTTTATTAAGCTTTAATGGTCATTTTAAACAAAACTTAGAAAATTTGTATGAAACAGAAATGCGGCCATTTGTTAAAAAAGAATTTCCTGAATTATATGATGATTGAATTATTGCTCGTAGTTATTCTCGTGGGGTACAATTTACCTATTTATTTGGTTATAATTTTATTTTTAAACGGCTTTATAAATATACTGGTCCATTTGGTTTATAAGAATAGGGTAGGGGAGTTTTGTTATGAAGGTTATTTTTCATATCGATATGAATAGTTTTTTTGCTAGTTGTCATCAAGCATTAGATCCACAATGGGAAACAAAACCATTAGTGGTTTCTTCACCGTCACGAAGAGCAATTGTTACAACATCAAATTATGCAGCACGAAAATTAGGAATTAATAGTCCAATGCCATTATATAAGGCAAAAGAAATTTATCCTAATTTAGAAGTTGTTAATCATGATTTTGGGTTATATGTTGAATTTGCTCAAAAATTATTTGATTTTATTAGTACGCATTATACCAATCAAATTGAGGTTGCTTCGATTGATGAATGTTATATTGATGTAACAGATATTTATCTAAAATATGGTTCAGCAATGCAGTTAGCAGTTAACATGCAACAAAATGTTTTTCAACAGTTAGGATTACCAAATAGTATTGGTATCTCGTATAATAAATCTTTAGCAAAAATTGCTAGTGATTTAAAAAAACCAATGGGAATTACGTTAATTCGTCCAGAAGATGTTCCAAATCTTGTTCATCCGTTACCGGTTAATAAACTATTTGGGATTGGTCAACAAACAACAAAACGGTTAAATGCGCTTGGAATTATGACAATTAAAGATTTAGCAGAGTTTCCTGATTTGCCTTTATTAGAGACAATATTGGGTAAACCAGCAATTAGTTTTGTGGAACGAGCAAATGGTGGAGGAAGTGACGAATTATTATTTGAACATAATCAATTAAAACAAATTGGAAATGAAACAACATTAGAATATGATTTAATTGATTTTGAAGAAATTAAAAATAAAATTTATTTATTAGCAAAACATGTAAGTCAACGAGCGCAAAAAAGAACAATGGTTGGTAATGTTATTTATGTTACTTTAAAAAATAGTAATCGGAAACGTTTTACCAAACAAAAAACAATCCAAAAATTTACTAATTTGCTAGATGAGATTTATTCAACTGCTGTTAGCTTATTTGACCAATTTTGAACAGGTGAACCAATTCGATTAATTGGTGTTGGGTTACGAGGAATTATTAGTAAATATGATATTAAAGAGCAAGTTTCTTTTGATTCATTACCTAACTTTCAAGTTGAAGGTTCAACAGTTAAGTTAATTAAAGAAATTAATAAGAAATATCGCAAAGATATTTTATTAACTGGTCAAAAATTAGAGGAATTAAAATATGTTTTACAGGCACAAACAAAATATATTCAAGCAGATCAACGAATTTTAGATGAAACAAAGCTAAGGAGCAAGGATAATGAGTAAGAAAGTTATGATAATTCCACCAACTAATAAGAAAAACTCTAAAATTAGTGGTTTCTATTTAATTAAAAATTATATTACTAATCCAAATATTGAAATTGGTGATTATACTTATTATCATTGTGATCAAGAGCAAGAAGCAATTGAATTTCAAAATAAAAATATTTTATATCATTTTCCTTATTTAAATGATCAAATTATTATTGGAAAGTTTTGTTCAATTGCTAAAAATGTTAAATTTTTAATGAATGGTGCTAATCATAATTATCAGAATTTTTTAAGTTATCCATTAGCATTTTTAACGGATGATCAAAATTTAATTACAACGCTTCGTGACGATACCCCACAAAAAGGAAATACAGTTATTGGTCATGATGTTTGAATTGGCTATAATGCTATTATTTTACCTGGTGTTAACATTGGCGTTGGTGCTGTAATTGGTGCTGGTAGCATTGTAACAAGAGATATTCCACCTTATGCCATTGTTGGTGGTAATCCGGCCAAAATAATTAAGTATCGCTTTAGTGCCAATAAGATTGCAACTATGTTGGCTTTAGAATGATGAAACTGAGAAGTAGAACAAATTTTAACTGAAATAATTAAATCAGAAAAATAAAAGTTATAAAATAAATAATAAAAAGAAAAGGGGAGTACAGTAATTTAATCTGTTAAGAACCCCTTTTCTTTTTATTATATTTCTCTTTTGCCATTGCTTTAGTAACTGCTTTTTCAATTAAATCTTCAATTTCATCAGTTGTTAAGACAACGGTTTTATTATTTGTTTTTGTTTTAGTTGTGGAATTATTAGCACTAGTTGTTTTTGGTTTCGGCTTTTTGGTAGCAGAAATAGTCTTATTAGAACCATTTTTAACTGTTTTTGTCCTACTATTGGTTGCGATTTTTGGTTTCGATTTGTCTGAGACACTTTTTTTTGTTTTGGTTTCTTCCATTACTTTATTTAATTGTTCTAAGTCAGTATCGTCAAAATTAATTGTTGTTGCTGTTAATTGTTTTTCTTCTGGACTTTTAATTCGCTCAATACCACGATTAATTCGATAAGCATGGTCAATTATTTCTTGTAATCCAGATCCTTGTTGATTAGAAGTAGGGGAACCTGAGTCAGAATTTGGATTACTTTGGGTCCCATTAACCGATGCTCGCAAACGTGCCATTTTAGCTTTAATATCATTTTCATCAACACCAACACTTCTCCCCTCTTCGTTTTCCAGTCCCAATTTATTTTTAATTGTACTATTATTTTTTTTCGCATTTTCTAAAATATATTGAATTGTTCCTTTTTCCGCCTGTTGTGTTTTTTCTGGTTCAGTAGTAGCCGTTGGGTTTAGCATACGTGCCATTTTAGCTTTAATTTTTGTTTCATTTGCACTTGAAATGGCTTTATTACTGTTTTCTGGACATTCATGAATTTTCATATGAACTGGACAAAATGTTGGTACTCCCATTGTAAAACTCCCCTACTCTTTTTATATTTATTCTTATTATAACTTAAAATGGTAGCATTTAAAATAGGAAAAAGAATTTTGTTAATATTACATAAAGTTGTATAATAACTTAAAAATAGGAGACATCTTAAAATGAAAACCAACAGAATTGATTGAACTAAAACAGATCAGGAAATAGTAGCATTTATTAATACATCAACAAAAGCATATACTTTTTTAAATGATGAAAAGTGATATATTGGTAAAGCACGAGTACTATTACCAGATGAAACATTTGTGATGGTTATGAAAATCTTTTTTCCCGGAGAAGTTATTAATAGTGATGAAGAAGGAATTTATGTCCAAACGGGAACTGGTATGATTAAAATTTTGGCATTACAACCACCAGGTCAGAAGATGACACCAGCCGGTATCTTTTATACATCAGAACAAAGACTAGGATTAGGAAATTGATTTGATCGTATTAGTTTTGAAAAGAAACAGAATATTTCATAATCATAATAGAATTTTATCAGTATTTATTCAGCATGACTTAATTTAAGATAGACCAGTCTTTTAATTTCTTTAATGTTTATATAATGAATAATAAAATATTAAACTTATGGTAAAATATGTTTACTAAATCAAAATAGATTTAGGTTATTTCATGATATAAATAAATTTTAAAAAAATGTAATTATATCAAAATTAATAACCTGTATTAATGAAAATATAATATTTATTTTCATTTTTTTTATTTTTACAAAAATAAAAAATTATTAATAATACAATGAAAGTAAAGGAGAAAACATTATGAAAAAAATACTTAATATTTTAGGAATAATAATTGTAGGAAATTCAATGTTAACTGGTGCTACAGTAAACTTTGATAAAAAAGAACAAATTAAAATTTTAAAAAATAATGAAATAAATTTTAAAAAAGATAAGTTAGAAAAAACAAAGCGGGTGAAGAGGCAAACAACACCCAATCCCCTTCCAGGTCCTTCACGTGCTAGGATTTTCAGTGTTGTTGTAAACGCTAATTTAGGAGAGTTACCAAATAATGAAAAAAGAACTATTTTGCAACGAATTGCTGAATTAAATCCTAACTTAGATGTAACACAAATTTGACTTACATTTGATAATTTTAATCAAGATGGTAGTCAATCATGAACCATCAGAGCTAGAGAAAATAGTCAAATTTATGTTGGGGCACGGAATGTTCGTTTTCATGTTAAACCTAGCTCATGTAATTTTTTGTCACAACAAGATCGAGACAATATTTCATTAACTTCTTTGTGTACGGTTCTTCAAAATACTGATTTAGGAGAACTGCCAAATAATGATGAAGCAACTATTTTGCAACGAATTGCTGAATTAAATCCTAACTTAGATGTAACACAAATCCAAATTGTGTTTAATAATTTTAATAAGGATGGTAGTCAGTCGTGAAGAATTAGAGCTAGAAGAAAAAGTCAAATTTATGTTGGGGCACGGAATGTTCGTTTTTATGTCAAACTTAGTTCATGTGATTTTTTGTCACAACAAGATTTAAACAATATTTTATTAATTCCTTTGTGTACGGTTCTTCAAAATACTGATTTAGGAGAACTGCCAAATAATGAAAAAAGAACTATTTTGCAACGAATTGCAGAATTAAATCCTAACTTAGATGTAACACAAGTTGAAATTGTGTTTAATAATTTTCATCAGGATGGTAGTCAGTCGTGAAGAATTAGAGCTAGAAAAAATAGTCCTATTTATTTTGGGGCACGAAGTGCTCGTTTTTATGTCATGCCACATTCGAATTTTGCTCATCTTCATATTGTCAATATTGTTCTTAATACTGATTTAGGAGAGTTACCAAATAATGAAAAAAGAACTATTTTGCAACGAATTGCAGAATTAAATCCTAACTTAGATGTAACACAAGTTGAAATTGTGTTTAGTAATATTAATCAGGATGGTAGTCAGTCGTGAATAATTAGAGCTAAAGGAAAAAGTCAAATTTATGTTGGGACACGGAGTGTTCGTTTTTATGTTGAACTTAGTTCATGTGATTTTTTGTCACAACAAGATTTAGACAATATTTTATTAATTCCTTTGTGTACGGTTCTTCAAAATACTGATTTAGGAAAGTTACCAAATAATGAAAAAAGAACTATTTTGCAACGAATTGCAGAATTAAATCCTAACTTAGATGTAACACAAGTTGAAATTGTGTTTAATAATTTTAATCAGGATGGTAGTCAGTCGTGAAGAATTAGACCTAGAAAAAATAGTCCTATTTATGTTGGGACACGGAGTGTTCGTTTTTATGTTGAACTTAGTTCATGTGATTTTTTGTCACAACAAGATTTAGACAATATTTTATTAATTCCTTTGTGTACGGTTCTTCAAAATACTGATTTAGGAGAACTGCCAAATAATGATGAAGCAACTATTTTGCAACGAATTGTTGAATTAAATCCTACCTTAGATATAACACAAGTGGTTGCTCATTTTGCAAGAATTGATAATAGTGGATCTTTTGTTTGAACAATTGCCCCTACTGAAAATTCTAACTATAGATCAATGGTTCAAGTTCATTTTAAAATTTGTCATAATTTAATTGTAAATTATGTACAAATTCCAAAAATAAATGTTGATATAACACCACCCATAAATACTAATCAAAAACTTGGGTGAAAAGAAGTTATTGCTTCAAATTTAATTTCAATTATTGGATTAACTGCCGTTTCCAAAATAACGGGGATAACATTAACCAAAGTGTTAAAAACAGTTGGTAATTATTTTAGATATAATTTATCTTCATCGCAAGTTGGGACAGCAGCAGAGACCCCCGAAACAGTAGAACTAATACCATTACTATCATCAAGTGCACCAGAAGTTTTACCTGCTGCCGGGGTAGGAACAGTAATTGGGGCTGAAGCAACAGCCAGTACAGCATTAGCTCCTGAAACATTTGGGTTATCAGCTTTAATAGGATTAGTTATTACTGGGACTACCTCGGTAATTTGATGATTAAATAATGGTTCACAATCAATTAAAGAAAAATCACATATCCAATATAATAAAATTAAAAAATATTATAATTTTTTAGCTCATGATCAATTAAAAATAAGAATTGATTCCTTCAAATGAAAAAAGATAAGTCAAACCTATCAACAATTCTTTAATAATTATCAAAAATTTTTATATATAATCAAAAAAGAAATCATTAATTTTTATAAAGAAGGTCATAGCGGCTGAAACGGAAATATTAGTGAAAGTGATATTGATATTTTAATTAAAGTTATATTCGATAATTTTAAAAAAATAAATGAAAAATACGTTGCAAATTCTTTGAGTGATTGAGGAATTGTTACAAATACAATCGGTAGTTACTTTTCAATTGAAAAAATAAGCTCTAAGTTTTTTTAATAAAAATATCATAATTAGTATTATATTGCCCTTTTATTAGTTTTTGCTTTATTAAAGCAGGTAAAAATAAAAATCTACTTTGGAAAAATATTTTATTTTATTAAAAAATAAAAAAATATTGTATTATTTTTAGTTTAATAGTATACTATGAGTAAGGAAAAATATTTTTCCTAAATCTCTAAAGTAAACAGAATAATTATATTTTTAAGGGTTTATAATTACACTACTATCTCTCCCCTTTAGGTTATCTCTTATCTTTTCTTTTTATATAAGTTACCATAAAATAATTTTAAATAAACCCTTATTTTCGCCAAAATAATTATTCTTGTTTTCCAAACAGAAAAAAAGAGATTATTTGTTTTCCCGACAAGTAATCTCTTTTAATTTGTAACATTAATTTGTTCAAGAAATTGAAATGTTTTTTTTCCAATAATTACTTTTTTTTCTGTTTCACCATCAAGAGTATAAAGAACTTTGTTAAAAAAACCATTTATATCAATCCCAATAATTTGAGTTAAGGCAATTTCTTCGTCTAGAAAGAAGATTGTGTGATCATTAACTTTAATTCATAAGCTATTATTAACTAGAGTTTGAATAATTAAGTAGCTGAGAATTAAAACATAATTACAAATTGCAATAATAACATATAAATAAACTAGAATGTTAGGAATATTTGTTAAGGTCATTAATAAGATATAACCAACAATAATAAACACATTGATTGGTGTTAAGATAAAATAAATTGTCACAAAGATGAAAATTAACATTTGTTTTCATCGGTATTCGCTAGTAAAATGGATGTTTTCTTTTTGTCTTTGATAATGTAAAAAAAATAAAATATGAAAGGTATATAATGCAAGCATTAGAATTAAACTAAAAATTAAAATAATATGCATTGTCATTTGTTATATCCCTTTCTGTTGTCATACTTTAAAAATTGTCATTGATATTTTAACATCATTTGTAATAAAACGGTAAATTTTTTCATTTGTACTAATAAAAAAACCAATTTGATATAAGCCATTAAGATTAAAAACACTGGGTAAAGCAAAATTAATATCCTGTAATCAAATTATCAAATTTTGTTGCTTTGCAGTAATTACTAAACGATGATTAGTGACATAAATGTCGCCACTAATCGTTTCACTTCCTGAAACAGAAGTAAGATTTAGATAACCAGGGAGATTCTCAATATGATATTGCAGATTAATTGGTGGTCTTAAATAATATCCGTTTTGATCAAGTTCTTTTTTCTTTACAATTTCATAACCATTAACTTTATCATGATAATAACATCTTTCGTTTTTAGGCAATTCATATCTAATTGTAATTTCAGTTAATGAACTATTTAAAAATGAAAGATTATGATCAATGTCAGTTTGTAATGCTTGGTTCTTTTGTTTAAATTGCTTAATTTTTTGTTGTTGAAATAATGCTAAAATTAAAACAATAATAATTGCTAACCCCAAAATACTTACAAATAAAATAATTCCAATTCAATAACTAGCCATTATTTTTTCACACCTTATAGATTAAATATGGAATTTCAAAACCTTTTACAATAATCATAAAACGTTTTTGTTCAATGTATAAATAAAACCCTTGTAGTAAAGTATTATTTATGCGAAAAATGCTTAATTCAAGATTATCAATTTTTTTTAAATCTCATATTGTTGTAATGTCGTTATTGATAATTAACATTCGTTGGTTGGTAATAAAAAGATGACCCGTTTGGAATGGCACTTGTTCAATTAATTTAATCTTTTTACCATCACCATAGCCAACACTAATACCGTTATCAAAAGGAATATGATATTTTGATTGAGGCTGATAAGGAACTTTTGGTGTTTGACGATGAAGGTAAATCGTAACGGGTGTATTACCAAAAACTTTTTCACCAGGTTGTAATTTGAATTTAACACTAATTTCTTGTAATGATAACATTGAAAATTTATTATTAATGTATTCTTGATTGTCTACTTCTAATTGTTTATAAATTTCATAGAATAAATGTTGCTTTTTATGATAAAACCATATAAAAAAGCTAATAAAAATAATTAATAAAGCAAGAAAAATAGCAATTATAATTCATCCTAATGTTGTCATTGTCATCCACTTTCTATTTTAAAATATTAATTCCATTATTAAAATTATTAATAAAGGTTTGTAGCATCAATTCTTCAGCTGAATTTCGTGGTTGTTCAAACCGATTATAGTAATAAATATTAATTAATTCTTTTGTTTTTTGGTTTAATTTATCATAGTATTTTTTATCAATTAAAGAATGCGTTCCTTGATTAATAATAAGACTAGAAATAAAGTTTTGTCATTGCTTTTCATTTTTGATTTTTTCTTCTCATTCAGTAAAGTAAGTATTAAAAATTCGATTATTTTTATGATAGATAAAATGAACTTCTCCATTTTTTTTATGATTAACCAACCGACTATATAAAATTTTATTCGGTAAAAATGGATTATTAGGTGAGTTAATAGCTTGGAATGTAATTGGTGTTAATTGCGCTAATAAAATATCATTTCAAGTAATAGAATGGATTTCTTTTGGTAAAATAATCTTTTTAATGACATAATTACGATTTTTATTATCAAGATTATTAATTAAACGATATAGTTCTAATTCATAAATTAAATGTAATTTCATAATTCGACGTAATTTAAAGGTTAAAATTACTTGTTCAGCAACAGTTAAATGATGATAAAAGTCTAAATAAGTTTGATAAAGTACTTGATGATCAATTAAGTTATCATTGATATTTATTAAAAGAGCTGCTAATTGAGGCGAAAGTTCTCGTTCTTGGGTTAAATATTCATTAAGATGATTTTGACAAAAAACATTAAATGAATAAGGAACCTGTTTTTCGTCTGTTACATCTAAAAACGGTGTTTTAATATTTTTAAAAAAATGTTTTGAATGATAACGATTTAAATAATAACAATTTTTACTTGTACTAAGTGGATAAAGGTTATGCTGTGCTACTTTATTGTTGCAATCTTGTAAGATACATGTTTGATTTGAACATTCTTGTAAAACACGTTGATAATGGGCTGTTTCTTGTTGAAGATATGGTTCTTTTAAGGTTGGATCCCCTACTGCCTGTAAAATTGAAATATATTCTTCTCGTTTTTTTTCTGAATTTAATACTTTTGATTTACAACAAGTTTCATACTTTTGTTTGCTTAAACAAATACAATCTTCATTATCAGCAAAGGTAAAAATTGGGCGGTAATATTTGTGCAAATAATCTAATTGGTCATCATCTAAATAATAGCTTTTTAGTAAAGCATCAAACATTGCTTGTTCTGACCCTTTTAAATTGTGCTCTAATTGTTTTTCTAATCCATCTTGCATTTATGAATTCCCCTCTTAATTAATGTTCTTTAAAATAATTATAAACTTATCTGTTTAATTTTACTATAAAAAAAGCGCTTTAACTAAAGTAAAGCGCTCAAAGGCAACATATAGATTTTTTGTAGTAATTTCAATTATATTTTATTATTTTAATAATTTTATAAACAAACTACTTTTATTAATAATAAAAGCAACATTTTGGACCGTTAAATGATTATACAATTATAAAGTGTATTGAATTGAAATTACAACATAGTTTTGTAGTCTTTTACAAGGGAAACATATAATTAAAAACATAATTAATTATTAAGATTGGACCATATTAATAACTAATTAGTCTTTATGTAACTTGTTTAACTACATAAGTATTATATTTTATTTGCAAAAATTTTGCAAGTATTTTTTAATTTAACAAATTATTTTATGTAAAAAATAAATCAAAAAGTTTTATGTTACATAAAAAAATGATAATTTTTAATTTTTGTTGAACTATTTTGGCATATCAATAATATTGATTTTTCAATTTTGACCATCTTCGACAAAAAGATCAATTAAAGGTTGGGGAATGACCAATTCATTAATGTTTGCTAAGTTAAGAGCGGTATTAATTGTTTGCTCTGCTCCAATTGCCACTTTTGTTAGTCATTGGGGATCAATAATTAGTTGTCGACCAATAGCAATCAATGATAACCCGTTTTCTAGTCCTTTTAAAGCATCTTCTGGTGTACAAATACCACCAACACCAATTAAAGGAATCTTCCCTTGATAACGCTGTAAAATACTGCTGATTGTTGGGGTTGGATTAGTTTTATTACGCATACTTTTTCGCCATAAATATGATAATGAAATATGAATATAATCTAACGGAAATTTAATTAATTCATCCATTAGTTCATAAGTGTCTTCTAAGGTAATTCCTGGTTCTTCAATCTCTTCTGGTGAAATTCGATAGCCTAGAATAAATGGTTTTGTCGCATGTGTTTTAATAATAGCACTAACTTTTTTAACGATTGCCAACGGAAATGCCATTCGTTTTGTTAAGTTACCACCTCATTGATCTGTTCGTTGATTTGAATGTGGTGAAAAAAATTGCTGAATAAGATAAGTATTGGCTCCATGAATTTCTACTCCATCAAACCCAGCTTTAATTGCTCGTAAAGTAGCATTACCAAAATCCTCAATAATGGTATTAATTTCTTCATTAGTCATTGCACGTGGTTCAATTGCTGTTGGTCGTAAAGATTTAACAGCACTAGCAGATAATGGTTGTTTATGAAGTAATGTTGCAGCTGTACATTGACGTCCGCCGTGATGAATTTGCATAATGGCAAGACTATTTTCTTGATGAATAATATTGGCTAATTTTGCTAAACTTGGAATATATTTATCATCGTCAATTGCTGGTTGACCAATAAAAGCTTTCCCATTTCGATTAACATAACTACACCCAACAATTATCATTCCTAAATTTTTAGCGCGTGCTTGATAATAATTTAATTCATCAAGGGTATATTTTCCATTTTCAAAACCAGAAAAAGTGGTCATTGGGCTCATAACAATTCGGTTATTAATTGTCACTCCGTTTGGAAAGGTAAATGGTTGAAATAAGGCTTTAAATTTTGGATTCATAGTTGTTTCCTTTCTAATTGATAATATTTTACTGATAATAATATCATATAACTTAACAATATTATTACAAGTAGGTATCAATATTCACTTTTTTATTTATTGATTTCTTGCTTTTATAATAATAAAATATGTTAAGATATTTTCTAAGGAGGAATATTATGAAAATTTTATTACTTGGTGCTCAGGGAAAACTGGGTCAGAAACTTATTAATGAGCTTATTAATAATAACAACATTATCATTACTGAATTAACAGGAAATGCTAGTGAATTGAATAATCTTAAAACCCAAGCGGTTGGTCAAGATGTTTTAGTGTCAACTGTCGGAGCACATAGCATTGAAGAATTAGTTCTGATTGCCAAAAATATGATTACAATTGCCAGTGAGAATCAGCAACGAATTGTCTGAAGTGGTGGTGCGGGTTCACTGTGAACAAATGAACATACGAGATTAATTGATATTCCAATGAAGGATTTTCCTGCAGAATTAGCAGCTTGAAAACCGGCTGTTTATGGGCATTATGAAGTTTTAAAATTATTACAAAGTAGTAATGTGGTATGATCATATTTATCACCAGCTTTGAATTTTGAAGATAACCCGCCGCGAGGTTTATATCAAACCATAAGCAGTGATAATGCTTTGTATAATGCTAGTGGTGACAGTTTCGCAAGTTATATTAGTGGTGCAAAAGCCTTAGCAAGCGAGATTATTAAACCACAATATTTACAACATCGTTTTACAATTGTTGAAAATTATTAAAAGTAAAAAACAAACTATTCTAAATAGTTTGTTTTTTACTTTGTTTAAATTAACATTTGTAATTAGTAGTTTTTAATTAATATTTTAAATTTTTTAAATATTTACAATTAAGTTAAAAACAAGATAAAAATAATCTGCAGAAATTATTTCATTGTTAAGAATTAATTTTGAAATTAGTAATAATTTGATGATAAATTTCTTCGAAAACTGGTGGATTCATTTTAAGATATTCTTTTACGCGTTCTCGTCCTTGCCCTAATTTATCATTTTGATAAGCATATCATACCCCGGTTTTTTCTAAAATATCATATTTCACTGCTAAGTCAATTAATTCATAATATTTATCAATTCCTTCATTGTAATTAATATCAACAATTGCTGTTTTGAAAGGTGGTGAAACTTTATTTTTAACAACTTTAATTTTAACCTTATTAGCAGTAGCAATGCCAGCGGTGGTTACTGTTTCAGTTCGTCGAACGTCTAACCGCACAGAAGCATAAAATCGTAAGGCACGCCCACCCGCCGTTGTTTCGGGATTACCAAAGAAAACGCCAACTTTTTCACGAATTTGATTAATAAAAATAACAATGGAATTTGTTTTATTAATAGCGCCATTTAATTTTCGTAATGCTTTACTCATTAATCGTGCTTGGGCACCAATGGTAACATCGCTCATTTCACCATCTAATTCTACTTTTGGTACTAATGCAGCAACTGAATCAATAACAACTAAATCAATCGCATTTGATTTAACTAGTGTTTCTAAAATATCTAATGCTTGTTCACCAGAATCAGGTTGAGCAATAATTAATTCATCAATGTTAACACCTAATTTTCTGGCATAATTTGGGTCTAAAGCATGTTCAGCATCAATAAAAGCACCTCTTCCTCCCCTTTTTTGTGTTTCAGCAATGGCATGTAATGACAATGTTGTTTTTCCAGATGATTCTGGACCAAAAATTTCAATGATGCGTCCTTTTGGATATCCACCAATCCCAATTGCTTCATCAAGCAATAAACTACCTGTTGAAATCGCTTCAATGGTTAAGTTACTTTTATCTCCTAATTTCATAATGGCACCTTTACCATATGCTTTTTCAATTTCTTTCATCACATTTTTTAGAATTTCATCTTCGTCGATAGTTTTGATGTTATCAGAATTTGTTTTATTATCTTTTTCCATTTGCAACACTCCTTTCTAATTAGTTTTATCTATTTTAATTGATTATTCCTTTTCTTATTTTGAAATAATTTGTAAAAGATGGTTAATTATTGTTTGAACTGCAATAAGTTTTATTTTTTCGCGTGATCAAGTTGGATTTAAGGATAATTCAAATGTGCTTGATTGGTTTTGATGAACAATAGTAGCAAAGATTGTTCCAATTGACAATTGATCTAATTTGCCAGGACCAGCATTACCAGTAAAACTAACGGCAAGATTACTGTTAAATTGATTTTGACAAGCAATCGCCATTGCTTCTGCAGTTTGTTTTGAAACAACACCATATTGTGTAATTATACTTGCTGGTACATGACCAATGTTAACTTTAACATCATTGGTATAAGTAACAATACTTCCTAAAAAAACTTGACTAGCATTAGGAATATTTGTTAAAAGATGACTAAAAAGACCACCAGTGATTGATTCATAGGCTGCTATTGTTAATTGTTTTTGTTGTAATAATTGGATTAATTCTTGTGTCATTTTCGTTGTTCACCTCAAAAACTTTCTTTAATATTATACATTTATATAATATAATATGTAAGTAATATTAAATTGTCAGAAAAAGAATATTTTTAGAAAAGAGGAATTAAAATGAATTGAGCTAACCGTATTACATTAATTCGAATTTTTTTAATACCAATTATTATTGTTCTCATGGTAATTGTTCCATTTCCGGGGACATCACTATATCATGGCTGAGATCAATGGTTAACAATTAAAGGACCTAATGTGACCTACTCGTTACCGATTAGTTATTTGATTGCTGGATTATTATTTATTATTGCTAGTTTAACTGATTTACTAGATGGCTATATTGCCCGTAGTTATAATCAAGTTACTACTTTTGGAAAATTTTTTGATTCAATTGCAGATAAATTATTAACAAACACGGTTTTAATTGTTTTTGCTTGTGCTAATATTATTCCGGTTTGAATGACAGTTGTGCTAATTGCTCGTGACTTTGTAATTGATGTTGTTCGTCAAATTTTAGCGTCACAAAAAGTAATAATGGCAGCTAATCAATTGGGTCGTGTTCGAGCAGCAGTTGAAATGTTTGGAATGACAATTTTATTTTTTATTGGTTTTCGTATGTTTGGTGGGGAAAGCTTAAAAACTGGGCAATGAGATGAATTTGGTTGAGTTAATCAAATTATTATGATTCCAATGTATTTAGCAACAATTTTATCATTGGTAGCTGCTGGAAATTATATTTATTTAAATCGAAAAGCATTATTTGATATGACCGTGATTAAAAAGCCAAAATTAGAAAGCGAAGAAAAATAAAATGGCTAAAAAAATAATAAATAATTCAGAATGAGCAGTTGTAACGGGAGCTAGTAAAGGTTTAGGTTATTGTTATTGTGAAGAACTATTAAAACTTGGTTATAATGTTATTGCCGTTGCTCGTGATACAACATCGCTTACTGTTTTGCATGAAAAATATCCAAACCAAGCAATTAAAACATTAAATTATGACTTAAGTAATTCAGTTAATGTTTATCAGTTGTTTGCTGATGTAAAAACAGAAAATGTAACCCTTTTAATAAATAATGCTGGTTATGGGGTGTGAGGTTATTTTAATGAATCAAGTTTAGAACAAGAAATGAATATGGTTGATTTAAACATTAAAGCTTTACATATCTTAACTAAATTATTTGTTCAACGTTTTATTGATCAAAATAAAGGGCGTGTTTTAAATATTGGTAGTTTAGCAGCCTTTACCCCTGCTCCTGTTTTTGCTAGTTATTATGCTTCAAAAGCTTATGTTTGAAGTTTGGGAGTCGCAATTAATACGGAATTAAAGAAAACAAAATCACTTGTTCGGGTAATTACTTTATGTCCTGGTCCATTAAAAACAGATTTCTGAAATCGAAGTAGTAATCAAAAAGATGCAAAATATCATTCAACAGTGAAAGTGATGAAAACAGCAACATATGCTCGAAAAAGTTTAATGCTAGGTTTAAAGACAAAAAGAAAAAATTATATTATAACAGGAGCCGTTAATAAGATGGTAAAAACCTTAACAAAATGAGCACCACAAAGTTGTGTTTTAACATCAGTTTATAATTATCAAAAAAAACGAAAATAAAAAATTCGAAGTTAACTTCGAATTTTTTATTTTTTTATCTTCATATTATATTAAAAATATCACCAGAAAATATTCTTCCCCAAGGCCTACTACCAGTAGCAGCATAATTACCAGAACCATAAAAGTGAATTCGTAACATTAAATGTCTTAATTTTTTGTTTGTCATTGTTTCAACTTTTGCACCAATTCAAGCATATAATTCAGCTGAACCGATTGTTTCTCTTTCTTCAACAATATTAAAATAATTTGATAATCAATTTTCTTGTCAGTTATTGGTCATATACTGTAGACTATGTTCACCTTTAGCATGAGTAAACATCCCAATTCCCACTGTCAGATTAGGTAATTCAATGGCTTTGTAAAGATATTTAAAGACTGCTAATGATTTTATTCCTGTATAAGCTGTTAAATCCATTCATTTTGTTGAAATTAATCATTTAATTTCCCCACTTTCACTTGCTAAATTATCGTTGTATTTTTCAGTCGGCGGAATGTTAATTACAATATTATTTTGTTTGGTAACAATATTTTCTTTAATTAAATAACTAGCAGTCGTAGTTGCTAATAAACCACTTGATAAAAACAGTAGTATTTTTTTCATTATTGTTTCTCCTTTACTTGCTTTTACTTTTTATAAAAACTTAAAATTTGACCAGTCATAAATCAAATATGTGGTCAATTCCCAGTTAATCAACATTGCCCACCAACATAAATTATTAAAGTTAAAATTAGATGATTTATACTAGAATGAGAAAATATGACTTGTGCCGAAATGTGACCATCAATATGAGCCCCACCAATTTCTTCAATTGCACTTTCAATTTCAATGAGTGGACTAACTCATTTATCAATATCGTTTGGTAGATGGTCAAAATTAAACGAAAAATCAGTAACAATTTTTTTTCAAGTAAATAAATATATTTCACCATTAAATTCATTCAATGTTAGTTTTTGATATGTATCACGGATTTGACTTGTTGTTGTTGCTGATGTTGTTGCGGTTAAATCTAGTTGTATTCGCACTACCTCATGATTTTCATTATCACTAATGTCATTTTTATCAATTTTTTCATTTTCAATAGCAATTTGCAAAGCATCTTTATTAAAGTCAGACTCTTCACCAAAACCAACTAATTCACCATCAGTTTGAATATAATTACTAATTTCATTGCCTAAAAATGTCATTTGTGCCCCATCTGCTGGTTCAAGATAAGTATATTGGGTTTCGCCAGGGTTGTTTTCATTAATATTGATTCCTGTAATCAGAATAGCATGCCCATCGTTTTCAATGCTATAACCAAAAAGAACGGGATGATTATTAAATAATGATTCGTATACATAATTTTCAAATAATAGTTGTTCAGATCTAGTATGTCCAAAATTAGTATGAATTTGGACAAGACCATAATTGATGTTTTGATTTACTGGTCTAATATTATTATTTAAATAGTTAACTAAATTTTGATTAATAAGTAATCCGTTTTCACCAACTCCGCCTAAATCATTATAAATTTGAGTTTGTCTCCGTGCAATATTAAAATATCCAAAAATCATTTGAATATCAGTTGGGACACAAAACCAATTGGTTTCTTGAATTCTACGAATAACTCATAATTTAATACTCCTATTATTTTGTTCTAATGTTTTGTGATAGAAATCATTAGCAATAACATTTGAAATAGTACTGCCCAAGATTGCTATTACTCCTAAAGTACTTAATAGTTTTTTCATAATATAAGGCCTCTCTTCTTAACAACCCAACCACCCCACCAAATTTCATATTATTTGATAAATAAAAGTAAGAATTATAATTAAAATATTATTACATCTTATTTTAGTGATAATTGTTAAAGCGATATTATGTTTTTTCTTGTTGAAGATTCAACCTAATTTAAAACATTTTATTCTAAATAAATTTATATTATATCTTAAAAATCTAAAATCAAATGATGACAACTATTTTTTTTTTTTTTTTTGTAACTAAAAAATGTTTATCAAAGATAAACATTTTTATTAAATAAATATTAAATTAAAGTTATTTACCAGAAATTTCTGATAATTTTGTTGCAACAGCTTCAACATTTAACCCAATAATAATTTGAATTCCTTTAGTTTTTGAAACCAAAACCATTCCGGCAACACCAGCATCTTTAATTGTCTGCTGGTCAATTTTAGTATTGTCTTCAACTGTCAAACGTAATCTTGTCATACAGTTATCAACTTTAACTAAGTTATCATGGCCAATGGCATCATAAATAACTTGTGCTAATTTTAATGGTCCTTCTGGATCTTTTTGAATATCAATTCGTTTATTAACACCGTTGGTTTGGAACGGAACACTAACATTTCCGGCTGTTGTTGCAACGGTAACATTTGCTGTTTGCTGTTCTTTTAATACTTTTTTCTTTGCATGTTTTTCAATACTTTTTCCTAATGATTTTGCAATCATTGCTGCTTCATCTTCGCGGCCAGGTGTTGATAAATTCATTTTTTTAATAATGTATTTAAAACTAAAGAAGTAAGCAGCCCCTTCCAGTACTCCAATTGGGAGAATCATTAATGGATTTCCTAAGACTTTATAAACTCCTGATTGTAAACTAGACGAAATTGTTGCCATATCTCATGATGTTTTCATTGAGACAGCTCAATCAATGAATCCAGCTGAAAATCCAAATCCAACACGGATTCCAAATCCAACTGTTAATGCAGCAAACACTCCAGTTAGGATAGCATGTAAGCCTAGTAAAATTGGTGCTAAGAACACAAATGAGAATTCAATTGGTTCAGTAATTCCTGTTAAGAATGATACTCCTGCAGCAGATCCTAAAATTCCAGCATATTCAGCACGACGAGTTTTATCTTTAATTGATAAAATCATTGCGGCACAGGCAGCCGGTAATCCAAACATCATCATTGGGAAGAATCCCGCTTGGAACATTCCACTTCCTCCTGCTAAACCAAATTTAGCATCAGCATATAGTTTCCCTAAAAAGGCTGTAATATCTCCATTCATAGTTGTAATAACTCCGTTTGAAGTTCAACCATGAATTGTTAAGATACCGTCCTTATTAATTGAATAATCAGCCCATTGTAAAACTCCATTAACAATTTGTCATAAGTTTGTTCCTTGGTAGTTCATTAAATGACCAATAATTGGTTGTTGGAACCATAAATAAGTGTTTAATACTTGGTGTAAACCAAATGGTAACAATAACCGGTTAAAAATACCATAGAAAAATGCTCCTAATGGTGGGATTGCTCCTAATCCATATCCCAGATATTGTAATCCTAATTGGAACCAAGGCCAAATTGCTGCTAAAGCAAATGTTCCAAGTAAAAAGTAAGCAGCAGTCATCATTGGGACAAAACGACGTCCCGAAAAGAACCCTAATGCTGCTGGTAATTTTACATTTGAATATTTATTGTAGATTAAAGCAACAAGACATCCCGCTAAAATTCCGCCAAATACTCCCATACTAATGTTATATTTGGCGCCATAACCTTCAGTGGCATTTCCTTTACTAAAATCAAAAACGTATAAAATTTGTGAATGTGGTGTTGTTCAAAATTGGTTATCTTGAAAATTACCAATTGGTGTATGTCCTAATAAAACATTATTGTAATATCATTGGGGCACAATTCCCATTAACCCTTCAATTACAGCTCATCCAAAGAATGCAACCAAAGCAGCTTCCCCACGAAAGTCCTTGGCCATTCCAAATCCTAACCCGATTGCAAATAATGGGGCTAAATTACTAATTGCTGCGTTTCCAACTGCCTGAAAAATTGAACCAATATATCAAATTGCAGATAATGGTCCTGTTTGTGATAAATCAGGGTTGATTGATGCATCGTTCATAACCCCCCCCAACCTCAGTAACAAGGCGGCAACAGGCAAGACAACAATTGGAAATTGTAGAGCTTTTCCTAATTTTTGCAAATATTGCATTGCTATTCCCTTCTTTCTATTTAAATAGTAATTTTATGTTTTATAAATAGTTAAAAATTACACATTTAGTTTAATAATCGTAATAATACCGACAGCTAAGGAAATGGCAAATAATGAAGTTAGAATTAAGAAAATATTTCGTCTAATTTCAAATAAAACACCACGCTCACGATTTACCCCAAACCGTTGTGAATGGCGTTGATTATTCTTATTTCGTCAGTAAAAAAAATGAATTGATAAAAAAACAACAATAAAAAGAATACTAACTATAATTACGCCCCCTCAAATTAAAGTTTGAGTATAGTTATCTAATTTTTCTAGATTGTTAGTATTACTTAATAAAGTATAATGTTGTAATAGTAATATAATATTCATTTTGGGTGTGCTTTCTATTTTAACTATCTATTTTTATCTTATCATAAAAAAGTTTTTTTTTTTTTTTTTAATTTTTTCTAAAATATATTTCCATTTTTTTATTATATTTTCCAATTAAAAACCTTCTTTTTATAAAAAGAAGGTTGTAATTTTGATATTATTTAGTCATTAATTATTTGTTTTTAAAACTTTATTTTTGAAACGATTGATCTTGATACCTTTTTGTTTTAGCATTGTTTTTACCAATAAAAACAAAGTTATGTTTTGATTTAATACACTCTGGATTGGTACAATGCAATTTATACTCACAAGGTTTTGAGCGACAGAAAAACACCGGTTGTTCACACATTTGACATGTTAAAATTGACTTTTGTGATTCTTGCATTGCCGCACATTTTGGACATTCATTAGCATGTTGTTCACAACCAATGAAGACACTGTCTGGCATTGCTAATCTTTTTTTTGTTTCAGCTGTATTGTTATTTTCGAAAGCCATGGTTTTTGTGTTCTCCTTTCATAAAATACTTGTAATAAACACCTTTCTTATTAAAAAATATCTACCAATGGATAAAATTTCCATATATGAACGGAGGATAAAATTATAAATAGGGTTAATACAAAAAATAGTATATATTTTTTACAAAAAATTAACAATGTTAATTTTTTAATAATAATGATAATTAATTTCCTAATGAAATACTTTGGTAATTTCTAATTTAAAATAAATAGATACCCCTTATTTTAGGGGTATCTATTTATTTTACCAAATTATCTAAAAAAAGATAAATATCTTGATAATTTGGTTCCGAACTAACCGGTGATACTATTTGTAGATAAATAACTTGATTATTTTGATCAAGAACCATAACACTACGTGCTAATAAATTATTGAATTCAAAGAATAATTTTGTTTTGTGACCAAACTCACGATAGTTTGTATCTGATAATAAAATATGTTCGGGATTAATAAATGATTCACAAGCACGTTGCAAGGCAAATGGTAAATCTCGTGAAATTGTTATTAATTGGACAGCGGGATATTTGTTAATAATTGTTTCGTTAAATTGTTTTGTTTGTAACAAACAAACACTAGTATCAATACTAGGAACAGCAGAAATAACTTTATATTCTTTACTAACATTTGCTAATTCAAAATCTGCTCATTTAACAGTATCTGCTTTAAATGTTAAAGTATCACCAATTTTAATATGATTTGTTGGAATTAGTGTCGCGACATCGCCGCTCATTGTTCCTTTAGCCATAAATTCTGACCCCCCCTTCTCATTTCGATAATATTATATACTAAAAGTTAATTAAGATAGCAAGGAATTTCAAGCATTTTCAATAATTTCAATGATTTTTAAATCAGACAAATGATTAATTGGTGTTATTGTTCGTTGTAATAAACAAATAAATTCAATATTTTTCTTTTTATTACCTAAAATTGGTGAATAATCTAGATTAATAATACTAAAACCATTAGTAAGTGCTAAATTAATTACTTTTTTGATGACAATTTGATGGGCTTCTTTACTATTTATTTTGCCCTTATTAACTGTTGCTCTTGTACTTTCAAATTGAGGTTTAATTAAGAAAAAAGCATAATGATCTAATAATAAGATTTCTTT